>DACE01000004.1:0-42448 GCA_002494645.1 Euryarchaeota archaeon UBA256
CACATTGGGAAGTTGAAGGCGAAGATCGCCCAACTCAAACTCAAGGAAGAGAAGACGGCTGCTCACTCAAAAGCAAGTGGTGGAGGCAAAGGCTTCGAAATTCGGAAATCCGGTGATGCAACCGTTGCATTGGTCGGATTCCCTTCCGTGGGTAAATCCACGCTGATATCAAAGGTCACGGACGCACACTCCGAAACCGGCGGTTACGCCTTTACGACGCTGACATGTATTCCCGGGGTTATGGAGCACCGCGGAGCTAAAATCCAAATTTTGGATTTACCCGGTCTCATCAAAGGTGCGGCGGAAGGAAAGGGAAGAGGGCGCGAAATCCTCAACGTCATTCGCAGCGCCGACATGGTGCTTTACATCGTTGACCCCTTCCAAGACGGGCATTTTGACGTGCTGCACAGAGAATTGCACAATGCTGGCCTCCGCCTCAACGAGGTCAAACCTCCCGTTTTCATCAAGCGCACCGAACGCGGTGGTATTGAAGTCAGGAGTACGGTAGAACAGACCCATTTGGAACCTGAAGAAATGGCAGACATCATTCGCTCATTCGGCTTCACTTCTGCTCTCGTCACCCTCCGTGAGGATTCTACGGCCGAACAAATCGTTGACGCTTTAGCCGGAAACCGCGTCTATGAGAAAGCCGTCATCGCGGTCAATAAAATCGACATCGCTACGCAACACGACATCGCTCGTGCTCGTAGCGCCCTACCACAGACTTGGCCCATCATGAACATCTCCGCCTTCAAGGACATCGGTTTGGACGAACTCAAGGATTTCATCTACGACAACCTCGGTTTCATGAGGGTTTATCTCAAACCCCAGGGACAAGAAGCCGACATGGAGGAGCCTTTGATTGTCAAGGACGATTCGACCGTACAGAACATTTGCATCAAATTGCATCGTGACTTTGTAAGGAAATTCCGCTTCGCTCGAATCCGAGGACCAAGCGCCAAGTTTGACGACCAGCGGGTAGGGCTTGACCACCAGCTGAAGGACGGCGACGTTCTTACCATCGTCGTCAAGCGCTGAAGGCACTATTTCGCCACATTGAGCGTGCGGTCGGTTTCTTCGGGGTCAACATATAATGCAGCAAGGATTACGAAGGTCTCGAGCACTGCAGCGATGTAAAAGATGGTCTGATAGTTGTAGAAGGAAGCGAAGATGGGTGCTAATTGGTAGCCGATAATGGCGGAGAGGTTCATCATCGCCATGTAGCCAGTGAATTGCGTACCACCCACCTCCGCCCATGTGACCCGCATCATCAGCGAATAGGCACAGATTGAGACGATGGCCCAGAGGAAGGTATGGACAATCCATACCGTCATCATGAACCAACCTTCACTCCACATCGAGTCAAACATTCCCCAAGTCAGGGTGACCAGTGATGCACTCAATGCGGCGAACATCAGCATGGATTTCCCACCGAATTGACGACCAAGTTCGCCTCCCGCCATGGCACCTAACATCGTCACGATGAGAATAATACCGCCTTTCGTGGCGTTGAATTCTTCTTGTGTCCAACCCAACTCTTGCAAGAAGAGCAGGGGGAGGATCGGGATGAGGATGAAGGCCAACGAAATCACAAGGCTGACCACAATTCCAAGTTGCGCAGAGCGAACCGAAAAGGCGGTCTTGATATTGCCCAAAATGACGGTGAAATCTCGGACTTCCGCTGGCTCTTCGTTGGCCTGTTCGACCTCACCAACTGCTTCTTCCTCATCCCACGGGAAGCGTTTCTCACCAGGCCGTTCGCGCATAAACAGGGGGACCAGCATGATCACGACAAGAATCGGGATTTGAATCAAAAACGCGCCTTTGATGCCAACGGTTCCAATGATAGTTCCCAAACCTGCGCCACCAATGACGCCCCCGAGCGACTTGGCAGTGAACATGTAACTGTTCACGCGCTCAAATTCATGCGATTGAAGCACGTCCACCGCCAGAGCATCGGTGGAGACGTCCTGCAGCGCCGTGAACACGTTATAGACGAAGAACAGGGCGCCCAGCAGCGAGATGTTGTTGGTCAGGTCGGGTACCATCAGCATCGTGATGAGAAGGGTAACCATTCCTGTTTGCGCAATGAGAATCCAAGGCCGCCGCCTACCCAATTCGGGCATTTGGAAGCGGTCGATAACCGGCCCCCATAGGAATTTGAGCGACCATGGCAAGGTACCGAGAGTGAGGAGGAAGGCGAGGTCACCAGCATCGGCTCCTTCAGCGGCGAGGAAGGTCACCATGGTCACGGTGATGAAGCCCCAAGGGACACCCTGAGCAACATAAAGGGCAGAGAGGGTGATGACGCGGGCACGGTAACTGTCAACGAGCGTCTCACCATCGGAACTTGATTCCCCTTCAATCACTTCTTCAGGTTCATTCAAATCGAGGTCGAGATGGAAGCGGCTGCGCTGCTTTGTTGAGACATATCCCACGAGGAAGGCTACGGGAACTATCCATCCAGCAAACAAAACGACCGGCAAAGATCCATCCCCTACGGCCATGGATACCAATTCTTGTCCATCTTCACCCAAAATGGTGAAATCGATCACGTGAAGGCTCACGGTTGTTTGGACGTTTTCGCCTTCGTCGCTATGCGTGCAAAAGACTCCTTCAAAAGCACGTGCGTCCACAAGGACATTCAGTTCGTATTCACCAAGAGCCGCGTCACCGAAGGCCAACTGAGACTCGATTTCATTGATTGTCAACCCCTCAACTGAGCCGCTGAGCAGGGAGTGATTATGCCATGTCAAGTTCACATCATGTGAACCTGGATTTTCGCCTGAAGCGCTCAGCGACCAATCAGATTTCGTCGCCGTTGCTCCGATGATATCTGGGACATCGTCTTCCCCACCTGTGCACAATCCTCCGTTGGCCGTCTCGTCTTCATCGGGATAATTCAATTCAAACAGGAATCCAACGACGTTTCCTCCGGCGTCGTCAATGGCCTGGTCTACTAAACTTGATTCCAAACTCCACGAAATTGACTCATCATCTGCGTAATATGCAGATTTTGATTCAAGTTCAATCGTAGTCCACGTTGATTCCACAACGTAGGAGCCTACCGCCTCGGAGTCGGATGCAGCATCGCCGAGACACCCAGAAAGGGGAAGAACAACGACCATCAGAAGAAGGAAAAGAACAGGTCGCACATCTTGAGGGCTCGCCCAGTAGCCTTCAAGATTGTTCACGGTTGTACAAGTATCTGCAATCGGAACTTAATCCCAGATGCCCATGTCCATGCGAGCGTCTTCACTGGCGTGGATTTTCGGATCCCACCGTGGCGTCCAAACGAGATTGATATGAACGGTTGACAGACCCTCGGTTTGCAATGCAGCACGATGGGCAGCGGCCATAATTTCAGGAGCGGCGGGACATCCAGGGGACGTCAGGGTGAGGTCAACTTCAGCGTGCAGACCCTCATCTTTCTCTTCAAAACGAACGTCATAGACCAGTCCGAGTTCAACGATCGAGAGTTCAAGTTCGGGGTCCTCTACCTCGTCAAGTTGCACCATCACTGATTCTTTCGTAGCCATACTCATCCCTCCATGCTCTGTCGAATCTCATTCATGACCTTATCGTACATGTTACGAAAGCCGTTTGAACGGCTTGGCGTGAGTGTGTTCAACAATCCCATCTCCTCGGCGAAAGCAGGTGAAATCAGTACGGCTTGGGCAGGTGTCAATCCGTCAAGGGCAATGGTCAAAATTCCCATGAGACCCTGTACCATTCGGGCATCAGCAGCTGAAAGAAATTGTATGCGGCCGTCATCCAAGACAACGCTGACATGAGCTTCTGATTGACAGCCACGAACACGGGTGTGTTCGCTCCAGTTATCGGCCGGTAATTCGATGACCTCATCGGCCAATTCAAAGAGCATCTCGAGACGTTCTCGTTTGTCATCAACTGCTTGGAACTCTTCGACCAATTCTTGGAGTGCCTCAGGGTAGGTCATGCAAATTTCTCCACAATTTCGCCGATCTCAGCGACAAATCCTTCTGCCTCTTCTCGGGTGTTGTACACGTAAAACGACGCACGAACTGTGCCGGATATGCCTAATCGAGTGAGCAAGGGTTGAGCACAATGATGACCCGTACGAACTGCGAAACCTCTTGCATCGAGTAAATGCGCTATGTCTTCGCTGTTGATGGTTGGGTGCAGGAAGGAAACTACGGCCGCATCATCTGCTTCATGACGCCCATACACCTGCATTCCGAGGTCTCGCAGCGATTGGGCTACCCAAGAAGCAATGGCGATGAGGCGGTCATGCTCCGCATCCAAATCGAAGGATTCCATCCATTCCAAGGCCGCAGTCCAACCGATAGCTTCAGCGATTCTGGGCGTACCTGCCTCGAATTTGTGTTCATTGGTTTGGTAGGTTGACCCTTCGGTGGTGACCGTCTCAATCATGTCTCCTCCACCCATGAACGGCTGCATTGTTTCGAAGGTTGAGGATTCTACAAGAAGCGCACCAATACCCGTTGGGCCACACATCTTGTGTGCGGAAAAAGCCATGAAATCGGCACCAAAGGCTTCGAAATCAATGGTTGCGTGAGGCACACCTTGTGCTGCATCAATGAGAACTTTGGCTCCTGCCTGATGGGAGAGGCGAATGATGTCTTCGAGAGGATTCCTTACTCCCAGAACGTTCGAAGTATGGACGACGCAAACGAGAGCTGCTCCCTCAAGGGCGTGCTCAAAGGCATCCATGTCAAGGGTGAAATGTGGCGTCACCGGAACGTAGCGCAATTCAACGCCTCGTTCTTCAGCCAACATCTGCCACGGTACGATGTCAGAGTGATGTTCCATTTCGGTTAACACGACGGCATCGCCTTTGTTCAAATTGGCTCGACCCCAAGCATGGGCAACGAGGTTGATGGCTTCGGTCGTACCACTTGTGATAATGACTTTTGATGCATTGAAACGCTGTTTGAGTTTCGCACGACACGATTCGTAACCCTCTGTAGCCTCTCCGGCCAGAGTATGAACGGCACGGTGGACATTGGCGTTGGATTTGGAATAATAATCGTTCATAGCATCCAGAACAACCTGAGGTTTCTGGGTCGTTGCTGCGTTATCAAGATAGACAAGCGGATAGCCGTTGACTTTGCGCTGAAGGATTGGAAATTGATCGCGTAAGTTCAACCCAATCACCGCCTTAATTCACATTCTAAGTGCACAGTGAGCCGGGTTCTCATCTCATTGATGAGCGCTTCTTGCTTGAGGTTGGAAAATCCGTCTTGCATGAATCCTTCAATCAGAAGAGCGATGGCCTCATCGGGAGCGAGGCCTCGGCTCATGAGATAGTGAAGTTGGTCTCGGTCAACGGGAGCACTGGCTGCTCCGTGGGCTGCGGCCACCTCGTCAGCGAGTACTTCCAGTTCAGGAATGGCTTCTGCCCGAGCCTTTTCAGAGAGGAGGAGATTCTTGAATACTTGACCCGCATCACAGTGGTTCGCATCTTCTGCAATGGCGAGCAGGCCTGTTGAAATTGAATGACTCTGATCGTCGCACGCCGCATGGATGTGCAAGGAAGAATCAGTGTGGGGGACGAGGTGGTGAATCTCGATGTGGTGATCCACGTGGCGCTGTTGGTGACCGTGAACCGAGATGGCTTGCGTCAATTGGCTACCCGGGGCGGTGAAGACTGTCCGAACGTCGCTCTTGCAGCGGAAACCCCCGATGGAGAGAGAAGCCAATTCTAAGGAGGCATCTCGACCAATCGACCAATTTTCACAATGCAATAATTTGCTGTTGGCTGACAATTCATTGACCAGCCCAATTGCGCATTGCACGTTCGCACTGACCTCCCCAGTGATGTGGAGGCCGGCCCAATCGGCTTCACCTGTGAGGTGGATCAAAACCGTCGTATTGTGCTTCATCATAAGGTGAAGGTGGCCAACGGCAACATGACCCGAAGCCATGGCTTGGACATGGACGATTTCATGATGTCCTGAAGTCTCCAGCGTTTGAGCGGAACCTCCTAACTCGCTCAAAAAGACGCGACCGATGTCATCATCGATGAGAACTCGTGGCGCTCCTTGAACAAAACTACCGCCCTCGAGCAGTTTCCAATGTACCGGTTGTGCTTCAGGAACCTTGTCAACAGAAGTGGGATGGATGCGCGCCCATGGAGTGTAGCGCCACAAATGTTGAGCACGAGAGGGTACGGCCATATCGGCATACTTCATCCAATCGAACCCTCCATTTCCAATTCCAGGAGCTTGTTGAGTTCCACTGCATATTCCATGGGCAATTCGCGGGTAAAGGGTTCAAAGAAACCGTTGACGATAAGCCCCATGGCTTCTTCTTCTGAGAAACCACGGCTCATGAGATAGAAGAGTTGGTCGCCCGAGACCTTCGAGACACTGGCTTCGTGCTCGAGGTCAGCCGTTGAATTGCCAACCTCCATGGTCGGATAGGTGTCTGAACGTGAATCGCTATCGAGTATCAATGCGTCACAGACGATTTTTGAGCGGCATCCGTGGGCCTTCGGTGTGACTTGAAGCATTCCGCGATAGGAGGAGCGGCCCCCGTTTTTGGAGATGGATTTTGAGAGAATATTGGAGGTGGTGTTAGGGGCAAGGTGGTGAACTTTGGCTCCTGCGTCCTGATGTTGCCCTTTTCCAGCGTACGCCACTGAAATCACTTCAGCGTGAGCACCCTCACCCTTGAGTAATACTGCTGGATACTTCATCGTCAATTTCGAACCGATGTTTCCGTCAACCCATTCGATGGTGGCGTTCTCGTGTGCAACACCACGCTTGGTGACCAAATTGAAGACGTTCGCTGACCAGTTTTGGATGGTTGAGTACCGGATTTTAGCACCTTTCATGGCGATCAATTCGACCACCGCGGAGTGAAGTGAATCTGTAGAATATGTTGGTGCAGTGCAACCTTCAACATAGTGGATACTGCTGTCTTCGTCAGCGATGATGAGCGTGCGTTCAAACTGCCCCATATTCTTGGCGTTGATTCTGAAATAGGCTTGGACAGGCATGGTGACGTGGACACCTTTGGGAACATAGATGAATGAGCCACCCGACCATACGGCAGTGTTGAGGGCTGAGAATTTGTTATCGGTGTGTGGGACGACTGAGCCGAAATACTTCTTGACAATCTCTGGGTGCGTCTTCAGACCGCTGTCCATGTCCAAGAAGAGGACACCTTGAGATTCCAAGTCCTCACGGATGGAATGGTAGACGGCTTCTGATTCGTATTGTGCGGTGACACCGCCCAACCATTTTTGTTCAGCCTCAGGAATTCCAAGACGGTTGAAGGTATTCTTGATGTCTTCAGGTACATCTTCCCAATCGTTTTCAGTAGCGTTGGATGACCTCAGGAAATACGTGACGTTGTCAAAATTAATTTCATGGAGAGAACCACAATTCCCCCAATCCGGCATTTCACGTTCCATGAAGTGGTGATAGGCCTTCACTCGGATTTCGGTCATCCATTCGGGTTCGTTTTTGAGTTCTGAGATATCTCGAACAACTTGTTCGGAAAGCCCTTTATCAAAACGGATAGTAGAATGTTCTGGGTCGTGGAACCCAAATTGGTAGTCACCTACCGCTTCCCTTGCGTCGTCGCTCATGCAGTTCCCTCCGGGGAAGTCTCGAGCCAATCATAGCCTTGGTCTTCGAGTTTATGTGCTAATTCCGGTCCACCTGATCGAACGATCGTACCGTCGATCATCACATGGACGAAATCAGGGTGGACGTGGTCAAGGAGTCGCTGGTAGTGAGTGATAATGAGGCAGCCTGCGGTGGGTGCGACTTGGTTGATTCCCTTTGCTACAATGCGCAGGGCGTCTATATCCAAACCAGAGTCTGTTTCGTCTAAGAGAGCAAGTTGAGGTTGCAACAAGAGCATTTGAAGAATTTCCAAGCGTTTCTTTTCTCCGCCGCTGAATCCGTCATTAACATAACGAGAAAGAACTCCTTTTTGCATTTCGAGAGCACCCATTGCCGTGTTCAATTCCTTGCGGAAGGCTCGTCCTTTCAAGGGCTCATCACGGACCGATTGAACCGATTTTTTGAGGAAGGTTCCTACCTGTACCCCCGGAATCACAGCGGGATATTGAAAGGAAAGGAAGATACCGGCTCGGGCCCGTTCAAAGACACTTAATTCGTCCAAGTTTTGGCCTTTGAAATAAATCGAACCCTGTGTTATTTCGTATGCAGGATGTCCCATAACAACGCTTGCAAGCGTTGATTTTCCGGCACCGTTGCGACCCATGATGACGTGGACTTCGCCACGATTTATGACCAAATCCATGCCGTTGAGAATTGGCGTACCTTCCACGCTCACGTGAAGGTCTTCAATCCTTAGGATTTCTTCAGCCATTGCCATCCCTGTCTTTGCGTCTCGTCCCTCCTTTATCAATAGATGTAGTTCACAAGGTTTGACCAAGTCACAGCGTTGCGACCCGATTGAGCCTGAAACGATGCGAGGATTGAAGGCGGTCAACCCGAGGCAAGGTCATGGACGATGACTTGGTTGCTGCCTATGCTGCGGAAGCAAAAGCCGCCATGGAAGCAGAAGCAAACCGACGAATTTCGGAGACGACTGACGCTGAAGAGGAAGAACGCCTTCGCAACATGTCGCTGAAAGAACTCATGGGTTCCGAACATTTCGTCCCTGCTCTTCTGGCTCGCTTAGGGGCGGTTCGAGCTGCTCTTGACGGACACGGTGGCGGGATTGCAGTAAGTCGATGTGACATCAACGCAGGCTTGGACATCGTACTGGACTTAACCGGGGCCTGTCTCTCATGTGGTGCGGCACCTGGAACGCTTGAGGGAGTCAAAACCGACCTCGAGAAGGATGATGAAATCGAACGAATACGCTTCTCATCTGCCCTTTTGGATACCTTTGACGACCTCGGACGGGAATTCATTCTCGCTCATGGAGCAGTCGAATTTGTAGACATTCCATCCTCTGAGTCCGGAGAATGAGCCGAGCCTTTGAAAGCCCAAGTGTTGAGGGTTCCGCATGGTCGCATGGCAGGACGGACATCGCACTGACCCCGCTGCATGTCGCGAACAAGACCAAGGACGGTTCGAAATCACACAACGTGATGGTCGGGCACGACTCGGGCGGCTTCACACCAAACACGGAATACTGGAAACACCGGCACTTTTGCCAGTGGTCAATCCCAACATCCGTACCATTGAACCTCGTGTTATGTGGGACAGGTATGGTATCGGCGCCCTCATCACCAATTCATACATCATTTGGAAACACGAGGACCTGAAGGAAAAAGCAACCAACGACGGCGTGCATTCTCTCCTCGACTACCCTGGGATGATCATGACGGATTCGGGGACCTTTCAGTCCTATGTGTACGGAGATGTTGAAGTCGGTGTTGAAGAGATTGTAGCATTCCAACGTGACATTGGAGTTGACGTTGCCACAATGCTGGATGTGTTTTCACGCCCTGACATGAAGCAAGCAGAGGTTGAACATGCCGTTCGAGAAACTGAGGCTCGTGCTCCTGCTAGTTTGAAAGCGGCACAAGACACCATGCTCAACGGTCCAATTCAAGGAGGAATCCATCGTTCATTACGCCAGATATCAGCCCAACTCATGGGCCAACACGGGTTCTCTGTTCACCCGATTGGAGGAATTGTTCCCGTTATGGAACAACACCGATACAAGGATTATGCGAAAATTATGATGTCTACGCTCCCCTTGCTTCCACCAAACCGGCCGGTTCACATGTTTGGCTGTGGCCATCCGATGCTCTTCCCAATGTCGATTGCGTTGGGCGCTGACCTCTTTGATTCGGCAGCCTATGCACTCTTTGCCCGTGATGGTCGCCTTCTCACGCCGTGGGGTACTGTCCGGATTGCAGAACTCGTCGATTGGCCGATGTTGATGCCATGCGTCGCTCAGCACACCCCCGCTGAGGTTCGCGCCCTCCCTACCCTTGAGCAAGAACAACTTCTCGCCCATTACAACTTGGAAATGACCTTGGCAGAATTGGCTCGATGCAAACAAGCCGTTCGAGATGGTAAAATTTGGCAGTTGGCTGAGCAACGAAGCCACCAGCATCCAGCCTTGCGGGAGGCTTTTCTCTGGCTAACAACACCTCCTGCAATGCAGCGCGGCATGCGACCAGATTTATTCTACACCGACCGCGATGCTGCTCGTGATACTGACGGTGACCAAGGCATGTGGGAGGACGCATGGGATTGGGTTGTCTGGAGTCAACAAACACCCCGTAGTGGCGGGGTGCTTTGGGGTGGAGATGATACCTTTGTTCGACCTCATATTCAGAAAGCAAGGCGATTGTTACACAACCGCTGGCAACCCATTGAATCACGTCGTAAAGCCATCATCTTCCACGGCATTCGTGGACCCTTCCGTGAACGATTGGCTGAAGTCCTCGTATGGCTCAAGCATCACTTAAGGGAAGTCCAAGTCCTGATTCTCACCCCTGTCGGCCTCGTTCCGATGTCGCTTGAGGACCTGAATCCTTTCGCCCATATTGACGCTCCTCCTTGGGTTCTGCAACATCGCCCCGAAGGACTTTGGATTCAACGTGAACTTGAACGCTTAGGGCTTCAAGAATGCACCTTTGCCACGGTCAATGTCGCAGGAGATGGAATGAAATCACGACTGGAGGAAGCGCTTGAGGTACTTGAATTCAAGAACCTCGACGTCCACGCTACGATTCCACGCGACGACGTTGAAATCGCACGCCATCATTTGAGGATTGACCAAGCAGTTGACAAGCAAATGGTGCTGCTGAACACGAGCCGGTCGCAAGCAGAACAGGTGATTGATGGTTGCACCTTTGTGGTGAACCGTGAGGGTCGAGTCAAGAATGTCAACGGAGCGAAGGGGTTGCATCTTCTCAGTCCCCGCCTGAGAGACGGTGGCGTGTCGCTGACGAACCATGGCGCCCAACGCATTCTTGACTTGCGGCAGGACGCTTTACCCACATCTCTTCCCGACACCGTATGGTGGGGAAGCGCCAACAAAGGACCCGCAGTGGTTGTCGTGAGCGAGGATGCTGAACCCTTCGTTCGCAAGGGGCGCAATGTCTTCCACGGCTTCGTCTTGGCGTGTGACGGATGGCTCGCCCCGGGAGAAGCCTGTCTCATCACCGATGAAAAAGGCACACTTCTCGGCCATGGACTCGCACAATGCACTGCTACCGAGATGGCCGTATTTACCAAGGGCATCGCTGTAAAAACCCGTGGCGGGGTTGGAAGTCCGACCGAAGAGTAGCCTCGCTCTTGCTCAGCCGACGAAAGCCTTCATGGGTCGTCGTGCATCACAGACCATCGTGGTGCCTATGGAGAATGACCTCATCATTCAAACCAAGGCCCTCACCAAGTCCTATGGACCTCACATGGCACTCGAAAATTTGAACCTCAGCATACCTCGCGGGGCCACTGGATTATTGGGGCAAAACGGGGCAGGGAAGTCAACCTTCCTCAAAACCATACTCGGCTTAATTCAAGCGACGTCGGGAGAGGGGACGGTTTTGGGATATGACATCAAAACACAAGGTGTGGAGATTCGACAGCGGATTGGCTACATGCCCGAATACGACGCCCTCAACCCCGGTATGGATGCCATTCATCAGGTGAGATATTCGGGCGAATTACTCGGCATGAACCCGGTGGTAGCCATGAGCCGCGCCCACGAGGCTCTCCAATTCGTTGGTATTGGTGAACAACGCTACCGTGACATCGGTAGTTTTTCGACCGGAATGAAACAGGCTACGAAATTGGCTTGTGCGATTATTCATGACCCTGACTTAGTGATTGCAGATGAGCCTTCAAACGGCTTGGACATGAAAACGAGGGAATTTATGATCTCAACCCTCAACACCATGGTCGACGACGGGAAGCGCTCGGTGTTGATGGCCAGCCACCTCATGGACGACGTAGAGCGTGTGTGCGAAAACATCGTTTTGCTGCACAAGGGAACACTTGCTGCTCAAGGTAAAATTGAGGACCTAAAGGCGATTGATAGAGAAATCGAAATCCATGTGTGGGGTGGGGCGACTCCACTCGAGCAGCGCATGAAGGACAGCGGACTTACCGTTCGACGGGAAGGACGCGTGATGCGAATCGGGCACACGCAACAGGACACAACACGCCTCATTCTTCAGGCGGCGAGCGAGGTCGGAGCGCAGATACGTCAAATGCATGAATACGAAGCATCGCTTGAAGACCTCTTCCTCGCCATCATGGACAACCTCGGTTATGCCGTCAAGTCAAGTGAGGACTTGCTGCGAAGTAAAGCCGAATCTCGTCGAGTGGACGCACCTGAATCGTTGGGAGGGAGTGGAGCGTGAGCGAAGCCGAAGAACTCACTCCTGAGGCACCCGTCACTGGAAAAGGCCGAATGGACGTGGCGTGGGGCGCTAACACGGGTGATGAGCCCGACGCATCAACAAACGTTGCTTCAACTGCAAAAAGTGGAGAAATTTTCGAACAGGAATACACCCAATGGAACGGGACATTGAATCCCAGATGGATGCGGAATTGGGCCATCCTTCGTCACCATTTATTGGGGATTTTCAAGAAAGGGCACAGGCCATGGTCCATGCCGACGAGGATTTTCATTTTGATCGCATTCTTGGCTTCGCTGGGCGATGCCGCCATGACCTTGCTTGCGAGTTTGATTGGAAGTGCAGAAGTCCATTCCTGGTTCGGTGTCAATCGAGACAACCTTTACGGTCACGTTCTCGGTTTTTTCCCACGCAATGTCCTATGGTACCCGATTGTAGCAGCACTCTTGGTGGGTGGCGTCATCTCTGAAGACCGTCACCACGGAACCTCTGCCTTGTACTTTTCAAGACCAGTGTCCCGATTTGATTATATTGGCATGAAATATTTATCCGTCGTTCTGATTCAATCCTTCGTGGTTTTATTGACCTACTTCATCTATTTCCTTGCTGAAATTTTAGCCTTTGGACGCGGTTGGTCGTGGATGCTTGATGTCTTTCCAATGTTCCTCGCGGGGCTCATTGCCGGTATGATTCTCATCGTCACCTACACCAGCCTGGGACTCAGCCTCTCAAGCGTCTCTCGGGGGCGCTTTTTCCCGGGAATCGGTCTGCTCGCCATCGTTTTTGGAACCAAAACACTTGCCAGCATCGTCAAGAATTTATTTGAACGAGAAATCCTTTATCTTCTCTCCCCTTACGATTGTGTTGCCCATGTTGGCCAAGCCATCATTGGAACTCAGCCCACCTATGACCAGTATCCGTGGACCTATTCCCTCGTCTCGCTTGTGGCGATGAACGCCGCAGCCCTCTACATTTTAGCAACACGAGTCTCTTCGATGGAGGTGACCCGTGAATGATGCCTGACCTGACTCAGCAAGGTGCTTCGAACGTGCAAGCACCACCCTCCAACCCGCAAGTACCCGTCGTGTACTTCCAAAGCGTCTCCAAAACCTACGGACGAATTCATGCTTTGAGCAACATCACCCTCGGATTGTCTGGAGGAGTGACTGGCATCTTAGGAATGAACGGGGCAGGTAAATCCACGCTCTTCAACCTCCTCATGGGTAAATTGCGCCCTTCGTCCGGTGAGGTCAAACTCTTCGGCATCAATCCATGGAAAAACACAGCGCCTTATGCCCGGGTCGGTTTCGTTCCAGAACATGAAAAAATGCACGATTGGATGACGGCCCTTGACTTTGTGAGCACCTTTGCTCGTCTGCACGGGATGACTCGTGATGAAGCCCATGATGAAGCGATGAGAGTCTTGGATTTCGTCGGACTGAGTGAAGTGGCCAACAAAGAAATCGGCCGTTTTTCAAAGGGCATGCGTCAGCGGACAAAAATTGCTCACGCTTTGGTCAACGACCCTGAGTTGATTATCCTCGACGAACCCTTGCAGGGTTGCGACCCCTTGGCTCGTACCACCATCATGAACGTCATACGTGAGCTAGGCAGAACGGGACGAACCGTCCTTGTCAGCAGCCATATTTTGAGTGAAATAGAGCGGATTACGGAGCAAATTATCATTCTTCATCACGGCAAGTTAGTGGCCTTGGGCAATCTTCATGCTATCCGTGAACGACTCGATCAAATTCCACACACCATTCGCTTGGTTGGCACGGATGCTCGTGCACTTGCCAAGGACATTCTCGGACATCCTGCCGTATATGGTTTGAGTTTTCCGAATGATAATGAATTACTGATTCAAACTTACCACTTCGGAGAATTGCATTCAGAACTTCCCGGCCTCATTGTAAACAACGGTCACAACGTTTCCGAAATTGACAACCCAGATGATGATTTAGAATCCCTCTTGAACTATCTTACTGGAGGGAGTTCATGAGTCGGGATTCCACCTCCTTCAGCCTTTGGAAAGGCGTGGATAGAAAGGCAATGGCCGTGGCTGAATTTACGCTAAAGCAGCAACGCAAACGGCTCTCTACATGGGTCGTCTTAGGCGTAGGATTTGCAGCCATGGCAATCTTGACCATGTTCTACATTGACGGCATGGTTCGTGATTATGAAGCGATTGATAACGATAGAGATTCCATCGATGTTGACGGCGATGGTTATCCCAACGGACAAGAATTGGTCTACGGCACCGACATCTACAACGAAAATTCACATCCTGGCCTCCTCAACCCTCCAGTCGAACCAGATGACCCCAGCCTATGGGTCAATGAGGACCCCATTGATTGGGACGCCTTGGTGGCGGGCAGTCACGGATATGACGACGATGGCGATTGTCGCACCGATGCTCGGACGGCCTCTCAAAAAGACTCGAATAACAACGGCATACCCTGTGATGTGCGCATGGTCAATGCCCTTTACGGAGGGGGCATGGCAATTGAAGGAGATGTCAATGTTGACGAAGACCCTGACGATGAGGCATATGCAAGAGAAGCCATTCACCGAGCATCCGTTTTGGCCTTGGGGAAATTCGGATTTGTCTTTTTGATCGGTATTTTTGTTCCGTTGTTCATGGCCACCGGGCTGATTCGTAACGAAATGACCTCTGGAACCATGCATTTTATTCTGGCTAAACCAATTGCTCGTACGGAAGTCTTCCTCTACCGGATGCTTGGATTCCTCGCCCTTGCTTGGCCATATGTCACCCTTCTCATTCTCCTCGAGGTCATCGTGTTCGGACTGGCGGGCCCAAGTGAGGGCTTCTTCCGTCTGCAGGACCTTGGTGTTTGGTTATCCATTTGGTTGGCATCCCTATTGGCGATCCTCGTCTATGGGATGTTGTTTTGTTTGCTGGGAGTGATGTGGAAGCACGGTATCATTCTCGCCCTTCCCTTTGCTGCATGGGAACTGGGCATGATCCTCACAACCCTCGGCGCCCCTGATGCCTCAATTCTCAGATTTTCCGTCATTGGTTGGGCGATGAACATCGTTGATGCAGGAGCGGCACTCACCTGGACAGACACACCATTGCTCATCGAGATTGGCATGTGGTTTGAGAACTCAAGCGGAGAATCTCTCGAAGGGGCAGGAGCCTTGCAGATTTTTGCATCTTCACCCGGCCTTGGACTCGGGGCGCTTGCTACCATCGTTGTTTCCGTCATCGTTCTGCTCTTCCAAGCAGCTTCATGTTGGTTCCTTGGCGGTGTCTTGTTCAAATCCAAAGAAATTGAGTGAGGTGATTTCATGCCACAACGAAGCACACCTCCAGCCTTTGAGGGCGATTTTTCAACAATGTGGAAACTCGCCATTCGTCCGCCACTTTGGCACATGACATGGGATTGGTGGTGGTGGCTGGTCATGCTTGATGATGACGATGACCGCCCATGGGGTCAACAACTCATGGTCTTGTGGTCAACCAAAGATAACGATCGTGTGGAAGTGAACGGAACACCATGGCTTCCACGTGGGCGGCCAGGTGTTGATGATGACAATGGCATGATTCTCGACGGCATGGTGTGCGCATGGTGGTTTGACGGAGCAACAATGCACGAACCTTACATCAAGCGGAAGAGCAACATGGTCGTCATGGACGACCTTCATCCACATTGGCCAAACAAAGGAGCGGGAAAGGGCGGAGGAGCCGTTACTCCCTTGCTTGACGATGACCTTTCGATGGGCTTGGCCAGTGACCTGTCACATTTCTGGCTCAACCTTCAGGGGGATGAAAAGGCAGTAAAGGCTGGAGCACCCCAACGCATGCAACTTGAATTGACTCCGTGGAACCCCGCTATGTCCATTGCTCGCCCCTCCAATGCAACCTACGCTGCAAACATGGGCTATGATATTCTGCGCGTTCATGGAACAAAGGTCAAAGGACGCATTGATGACAAAGAGGTAACTGGAACTGCTTACTTCCAAAAGGTCTGCGTTCAAGCACCTTCGCCACCTTGGTATTGGGGCGTGCTTCATTTCGAGGATGGCACCTATATGGATTGGTTTCTGCCGCACCTCTCACCAACCATGACCGCTCGGGACCCTCGCCCGTGGAAACGGAGAGATATCCAGCATATTGCGCTTTCACAGGGAGGGCTCTTTCATGATGCGAAGCATCAACGAACGGAACGATTCGCTCGTGTCACGGTGACCAAAGAAACCTCATCACGCTGCGAGGGGAAACACGGGCAAACTCCCGGAGCACCCCTTCCAAGATTTAGCGTACACATGTGGAACGGGAGAACGAGCATCAAACTGGTCGTGGAAGCCGTTGACCGTGCCCATTGGCACTTCGACCAACCCACCCGTGGAGGGCTCTGGTCTCACCTCACCTACAACGAATATCCCCTTGAGGTCGTTCAACTCGAGATCAAAGACGAACATGGTCTAAGAACGCGGTCAGATTATGGTTGGGCACGAGGTAATGCCGAACACGCTTGGGGCATACTCCATTGAAAATATGCCCAAAAACGGGGCAAGTTATTTGATTCACATCACCCACCACCCACCAAGAGGCCTTGTAATGTCGGAAGAAAACCAAGAAACGGAAGTCAAAGAAACCTTGCCAGAAGAATCTGTTCAAGCGTCTCAAACCGAGTCGCTCAAGAAGAAATACCGCTTGATCACGGGTGAAAGTGTCTTACCGAACGGAGAAGCAAAGCCCAGTACCTTGGCCTTCATCGGTATGTATATACTCGGCCTGATTGTTTTTGGCGTGCATTTCCTCTTCGGGAACGGCGTCAATGCCTCCGATGATGCATCGATGCCCTTGAGAATTGTCAGCAGCCTCATCGCTCTTACCGGTAGCGAGTCGGTCCCTATCGGCTTCGTACTCGTGATGGGATTCATTACATGGGCCAATCGCATGATGAATGTATCAACATCTGGCCGTTGGGTCACCATCGCTCTTTTGGTCATCACATTCATGCCCGTTCTCATTCAGATCGACGATATGGTGAGTTACATTATGAGCGCTTTCAGTGATGGAGAAGTGGGGGACTTCATTCCCTTTGGCTATGATTACATCATCTTTGGCGCCATATTCACCCTGCTCTTTTGGGGTGCCACGTGGAAGTATCAACGCAGTTTCTCATACGCAGTGACAACCAACGCTGTCATTTTCCAACACAGTTTCTTGCTTTCAAGGTCGCATCGAAGGATTCTCTTTGACCGCATCTCTGAGGTCATGGTTGAACGTACACCCATGGGTACCATGCTCGGCTATGCTACGGTCACGATCATGACCGATTCAGGCGTCGGCTTGGTCGATGAGACTGTGGGGGTTAACGCAGGCGGAAACATGCCCGGTACATCTGATAAATCGGAAGATTCTACCGCAACCAAAGTCCGCAAGGGCTTCCTTCGTTCCTTCTTTGCATTCCTGTCCTATCAGCGAACCTCACGTCGTGTTGACCCCGACCCAAAGCACTGCTTTTACAAAATTAGGAAGTGGGGAAGCACCAAGCTTTTGTTGAATGAAATGCATAAAAAACACTCCTCGTCCAACCTGCTTGAAGACCTCAAAGAAGCCATCTCTTCTGACGAGAAGTGATTACTCGGGGAAAAATGCCTGTGGGAGGCTTGAAAAGCCCCATCCACCACGCCGTATTGGAGATGCATATCATGAGTGAAGAATTGCTTGCAACACCGATTGAATTGTTTAGAAACGGCGACCTTGACGGAGCCATGACCGACCTTGACTCAAAAATCGCTAGTAACGGTGATGTCGCTCAACTCCACCACATGTGGGCAGAGTTTGCAAACATGAAGAACATGGAAGCACAAGACGATGTCATTCCGGGTCGAAAAATCATGAACGCCTACAAGAAAGCCATGGAACTCGACGAAGAAAACATGGAATACATCGCAGACTTTGCATCCTTTGCACTTGAATGTCGCCGCATTCCGGTTGCAGTCAAAGAATTCCAACGCTATGCTCGTCGCCTGGAATTGGAAGATATTCCGGTTGATGAGGTCCTGTTCACAGCAAGTCGAAACTTGGTTGATGCCATTGAAGTGATGGACCCAAGCCGAAAGAACCCAATGATTCAACCTTGGTTAAAGCAGGCACTCGAATGGGCTGTTGGCGCTCTTGGCTACACCTCAGAAGAGGCCGTTGCCACCTTGAATTCCGATGACTGAGGAGAGGAGAAGGTGGTCGACACCGTTCGCCTTTTTTTCCGAGTTGGCTACCTCGGAGATGGATTTCACGGAAGTCAAATTCAGCCCGATGTGAAAACCGTTCAAGGAGAACTCATTCGCGTGTTTCGTTCGCTCAAGTGGCTCTCCAAAGAAGATGGGGAGCATTATCTCGTCCTCTCGAGCCGTACCGATGCAGGAGTTCATGTCCGTGTCAACGGAGGTATTGTGGATATTTCGGCTGACCTCTGGGCAGCCCTTACTCCTCGTAAGATAATCAGAGCAGTTGACGACCGTTTGGATCCAAACATTGCCCTTCTCACTGTGGATGAAGTCGAACGTGATTACAATCCAAGAATGGCGCTTCATCGAGTTTACAGGTACCGCCTTGAAGGCATGGAATTTTGGTGTGAACCTGACCACCAAGAATTCGCATCGTGGTTGAAACTCTTCGTTGGGACCTATGATGCTCGTAATTTTGCTCGACTGGAGGAAGGGAAAAATCCCATGCGCACCATCATCAGTGCCACGCCTTGGATCGAGAATGGACGACTTGTTGGATTCGAAATTATTGGCGAGGCTTTTCTCTGGAATCAAGTCCGAAGAGTGGCCAGTGCCTTATTCCAGTTGTCAACGGGCGAATTGGATGCTGGACAGATTCAATCTGCGATTGAGCAGCCACTCATACCGGTTGATTTTGGTGTTGCTCCATCTCAATGGCTGATTTTGTGGGGGGTTGAGTGGGAGGATTTCCCACTTCCTCAAAGCACACACGCTACTGTATTTTCGCCACCTCCACAGGGTCGTTCTGCCGAGCGAACAAAGATGGGAAGATGGCAACAGGCAGCTCAACATGAAATGAAAACAATGCTCTACAATGAATGGGCTGAGATCGGCACACTCGAAGACGCTTACCACGCCAACTCAAAGTGAGAGTGTCACAAGGTCGCCGTCTTTGAGGTCAAAGTGTTCTCTCAAGAACGCAATGGAGATGACCTCAATGACATCAACATGCCGTGTCAAATCAGGAATGAGAAGAGCGCATTCAATCGATTCCCCTTTGGATGTGATACGGCCTTTGAAGGCAGATGCTCCACCGAAGGACACGCCATCGCGAAGGAAACCTCTGATGCGGATGAGAGGATAATCGCTCACGTCGTGACCTTTTGCAAGATTCCTAGCCTCATCGGGAGCGTCCAATGTATCGATACCTGCTTTTTGGCGAAGGGCTATGTATTGGCTCAACATTTCCGCCTCAATTGTAATATTGAGTGTACCGGGCCATGCTTTCTGGCCGAGAACAGATTGGAATTGGTCTTGGTAGTGTGGTTGAGCCATGAAAACATGGGCGCGGCCGAGGCCACTGCTTACCGCTCCTGAGAGGTCCATGCTCCGTCCCTGACAATCTTCCTTATTGAGGGTGCGTTCTCGACCTGTTCAATCGTTCATAAGGACTCATCAAATTACAAAGACATGACCGTAGACGAGCACGAAGACAAAGAACCAAGCAGCGAGCAAGATAAGAAGAACGGTACCATGCCCTCTCCCACCGAAGAGGAACTCTTCGGAAGTGACCTTGAGACATTTCTCGTTGCATTGAATCAATTTAGTCATCTTGCGGACCAACTTGAATGGCCCGATAGCATGCCTTTAGACAAGGACCTCAACATCGCATTTCGAGCCTTCAAGATGTACTGGCGCCAGCGAATACGACAACGAAGACAAAGTGAACAACATGATTCTATCGGACAGGAGAACTCCTCAAATAATCCTCGGCCGAACATGAAAGATTTCCAACGCTTTTTCCGTTCTCGCATCCGATTTGATTATACTGAAGAGGAAGAAGAGGATGAAACCGTCTTTATCGACCCAGGGGAGCATCAACCTGATGAAGAGCCGAAAGATGAGGCTGCTCAGCGTCGTGATGAGGATTTCCGTGAAAAGTGGGAATGACTTCAACGGATGCCCGTGGCGAATGCAAGGAACTCTACCGAGGCTTGCTTGCTCTTCTGAGTTTTAGCAAAGGAGACGACGGAGGTTTCAATCCGAATGTTGACAATCGATGTACATCCGCGCTCCGCTGCTTGTTGCTTAAGACGCAACAAGGCTTCTCTCCTTCCGAAATCAAGAACGACATCGTAAGAATGAAGACGCCCTCCAAAAATGCTCTTGAGCCACATGAAGAACATCTGACCCATTGATGGACCAACGCAAAGGCTGACGTGAAGCAGCGTCGAATATTCCGCACCGATCATTGATACTTTGTTTGAAGTTGTCACAGACATTTTGTCATCAAGAATGCTTCCGAGAATCTTCTCATTCTCCATGAGTTTTGAGGTAATACCCGCTTGGTACCAACGTCCAAGAGCCCAAGAGATGAATGGGAATGATAGCGGCACCACTATACTTGCAATAATATACAGGATAATCATGGTCGATTCTGACATGAAGATGCCTCACTCGACGACAACTGCAGTTCCGTAGCAAAACAATTCAGAGGCACCGGCTGCTACGTTTGATGTAGCAAAACGTATGTTGACAATTCCGTTTGCCCCGCGTGCATGAGCATCCATCATCATGCGTTGAATGGCTTCGTTACGGGATTCATTCAATAATTCTGTATAGGCTTTTAATTCGCCACCAACGATGTTCTTGAGGCCGGCAAAAATATCCTTACCGATGTGTTTGGCTCGAACGGTGGAACCCGTGACGAGTCCGAGAGAACTGACGACATTTTTGCCTGGGATTGACTCAACATTTGACATGAGCAGAGAGATGGTTTGACCTTGCATGAGTCAAATCATGTAAATGTTCTAAATAACTCTATCGTAGCACAAAAAGCGAATCCTTCACAGGATTGGCTGCTGTCTCAGCCATTCAAGGTCTGAAATGTAGAGTTGGCGGATGTCATCAAGGCCGAGAACAAGCATGGCCAATCGTTCGAGCCCCATGCCCCATGCGAGAACGGGCGATGCGATGCCGAGCGGTTCTGTGACTTCAGGCCGGAAAATTCCTGCGCCTCCCAACTCGAGCCACTTCCCGCGCCATTTGACTTCAATTTCCAAACTCGGTTCGGTATAGGGAAAATAGGCAGGGCGAACCCTTACTTCAGGAAGGCCCATTTTCGCATAGAAGGTTTTGAGCGTGGTCACAAGCATTTGCAAGTTTGCTCCGTCCTCCATGATGATGCCCTCAATCTGGTGAAATTCTGGAAGATGTGTTCGATCAATGGCTTCCTTGCGGAAGACACGGTCAACTGAGAACACTCGGCAGGCGTCATGAGGATGTTGAGCGAGGTACTGAATCGTGTTGACGGTGGTGTGTGTCCGCAGCAGTGGGCGCTGGGCTGTTTCATTTGAAAACGACCCTCCCCATCCGCTTGACCCTGTTTCGCCACCGTGCTCGTGGATTGCTTTCCATGTATCCATGAGGTCAGTTGGGAGTGGAAGAGTTGCTGGTTCATCGAGATAAAACGTGTCCTGCATTTCCCGAGCTGGGTGGTCTTGGGGAATAAACAGAGCGTCCATGTTCCATCCAGCTGATTGGACGTAATCGTCCACGAGTTCTGAAAAACCCATCTCGAGGAAGACCGAACGTATTCGCTCAATGAGGGCCTGCATGGGATGACTTCGTCCGGTTCGAGGCGTACTTGCATCGAGCGTGACATCGAATGCTCTGAACTCTGCTTCCTTCCAGGCATCCGTTTGCAATAATTCGGGTGTGATTTCGCTCACAACCAAGGTCTCATTCAGTGCGTCTCGAGAAACTTCTTTTCCCGAAGCAGTTAGCGACCATGTACGTTGAATCGATTCAACGATGGTGATGAGGTTTTTTCGTTGCTTAAAGTGATTGAGCATTGGCAGATCTAATGTGCTCATTTCACTTGGAAGCGAGGAAAGAAAGTCGGAGCGTGACTTGAGTTCTGCTTGAACGACTGACGGGTCACTGACCTGTAAGACTCCACCTTGAATCACGATACCGAGTTGTTTGAGAAGACCGACACCCGGGCCTGCTTCATGGCGCTCAAAGGCATTTTGAAGGGCTTGCATGGAAGGGGTTTCCTGTCCCGTCATCCAATCCCACAAACGTTGTTCAAGAAGTTTGTTTTCAACTGCCATCATTCCTTCAGTATCAAGGCGCACTTCACTACGCACTGTCTCGCTGACCTCAACGAATCCATGATTTTCTAATCCGTGACCTGCCCCTACAGCAACGGCTTGGTCCGTCCAATCACATGCACTGAGTACATCGTCAAGCGCCCATGTGGATTTGGAGGACTCCCCCTGCATCATCAGCAACATACGTCGCTCAGGATTCAGCAGGTTTGGTGCATCCATACACCCTCCAGCCTTGCTCCTGCTTTGAAATCACCGTTGCCAATGAACCCGAAATGGCCGTTCATTCTTCTTCCCAAAGAAGGCGGTCGCATTCTGTACAGGTGTAACTTGATGGTTTCTTTCCCTGACGAACTTCGACATGACCGCACGGGCCACAAAGGATTGATGATGAGATGGGTTCATCCAAGGTCACGTCAACTCGGAACATGAAGCGCCCGGCATCAGGCAGTGGTTCTGCTTCGGGCTGCCAAGCCGCGACGGCATCAGGAGTGAGGCCAACGTGCCGACTCATACTCATCCCGGTGATGAAGAAAACAATACCAAAGGTGCCAATGGTCACGGCAAAAGAACCGAGATTTGCAACCGAGAGAAAAGCCCCAAAGAAGATGCATACAAAACCTGTTATCAGAAAATTTTCACGACTTAATCGAGACATTTTTCTCACCTCTGCGCCTTAGCGAGTGCCTCCGCTACCCGTTCGATGGATTCAGTAGGAATGGCACACAAGCCAATCCGTACTCCGCCTGAGAGCGGGACAAGGTAGACGTGTTGGTCGGCGCATGCATTGGCGATGCTCTCGGGGTCTTCACACTCATACCATGCAAAAAAACCGTCATGGCTCGGATTCACCTGAACATCAAGGCTTTCACAAGCCTGTAAGAAACGGTTACGGCGAACATTGAGCAACTCTGCAAGACGGTCTCGTTCGTGCGACCAAGCGGCTCCACCTTCTTCTTGAGCGTGCATTTCACTGAGCACATATTGGGCAACACGAGGTGCGGCAGACCATGTTTGGCGTCCTGTCACACCCATCACATCCCTGAGGCGAGAGAGGCTGTTTTCATCGGGATGGAGGCAAACCAGAGCACCAGTCCTCATGCCGTAAATCGTATGCGATTTCGAAAGCGAGATTGCAAAACAAATGAGGAGATTTTCAGGCCAGGGCAATCCATCGTCAAGAGCCTCCCCAATGGTGGCTGCCCATCCATGAGGCTCATCGGCGTACAGGTGGTAAGCCGCATCGATCAGGAGCGTGTGCCCGACATGTTCGTTGCGTACGGCGGATTCAACAAAACTCGTGAGAAGGGCATGCCGACTTTCAGCGGGCAGGCTGAGGCCAGTGGGGTTGTGAGCAGGGTCGTTCAACCACGTCGTCACGGTGCTCTGCCTTTGGCTGAGATGTTCAAGTTCACGTTCAAAGGAAGACTTGTCAAAGAATGGATGCTGGTCGTCTTCATCTGTTGGAAGTAATGGATACGTTGCTATGTTCAGCCCGCATCCTGTGAGAAAGCCTGAGTATGGCCCCCAGTGCCTGTCACGGAGAAGAACGGCTTCACCGCGTTCGGTGAAATTAGATGCTGCAAGGTACAGTGCTCCTGAACCCCCGGGAGTTGCGGTGGCGATGGTGTTCAAGCCCATTGCCTCCAGTCCTTCCCGCGAATCTCCCAAAGCAAGAGTGATGGCTAAATCCAAAAAGTTTGGAAGGCCTTTGAGAGGTGCATAGGCTGAAAATTCAGCTGCCGGTGCTTGACGAAGAGCCTGGTCAACCACTTGATTGATGGCTAAATCTCCCGAGTCATCAAGCAAAGCACCGATGGTTCCGTTCACCGCACTGGCCCCAGCAGCCGCTGCTGATTGATAGCGTGCTAACCAACTGAAGATGGTATCATTGCCCGTTTTCTGTTGACCATGCGATGCGAGGTAATGCATGGGCTCCTCAGTGCGCATGGAGATGCCAACGGCTCAGTGTTCTTTGCTTTGCCCATCTGTTTTTTTCCCACGAACATCCGTTTCATTCATCAAGGGGTGGCGCTACGCCACAACCGAGGCCAACGTAGCACAGTCTGGTAGTGCGTCTGATTTGTAATCAGACGGTCGGGGGTTCGAGTCCCTCCGTTGGCTCCAATTGACCGTATCTGAAGTGAAAACAGTCATTGATATACTCAAAGGGTAATTCCCTCTCATGCCCGACTGCAATATTGACGCTCGTGGAAAAGCCGCTCGATTCATGGGGGGCATCGCCTCAATCGTCGCAGCGAGCATTTTCGCCTTCCTAATGGTTACGGACGTCGTATCCATTGGATTTGGATGGTACGCCATCGCAGGAGCTTACCTCGGCGGTGCTTTCGCAATTTACGAAGCGCGAGCCGGTTGGTGCATTGTTCGGGCAATGGGCATCAAAACCCCTCTGTGAGCCACGGGGTAGTAAAGCCAACGCTCAAGAAGCCACTGGCACTGGCCCAATTGTGACAGCACAACGGCTCGATGGGAAAGCCTGCGCTAAGGAAGTGGAACTCCAACTTGGTCATCGAATTGCAGCCTTGAACGAAAAGGGAGTGAGGCCTCACCTTGCGGTCATCATCGTCGGTAATGACCCGGCATCCCATGTCTACGTCAAATCCAAAGTCAAAACCTGCGAGCGTCTCGGCATCAAATCCACGCACATTGAATTGGATGCATCAACAGATGAAGCAACCCTACGGGAACACATTCTCTCCATGAATCAACAAGAGGATTTGCACGGCATCTTGGTACAATCCCCCCTCCCAAATCACATGGATGAAGAGGCCCTTACCGACCTGATTCATCCTTCGAAAGATGTTGATGGTTTCCATCCTGAAAATTTAGGACGTCTTGTTCAAGGACGATTGGATGGGATGCTCCCATGTACGCCTAGCGGCGTCATGCGAATGCTCAATTGGGCCAACATCCCTCTAAGAGGAAAGCGTGCTCTTGTTTTGGGCCGGTCCCGCATTGTTGGCATGCCTGCCGCTCTCTTACTCGCTGCTCGAGGAGCGGATGCCACCGTGACCGTCGCTCATTCCAAAACTGAAGCGACCAGAGAATTATGCCGAGAAGCAGACATCATCGTTGCAGCAGTAGGTAGAGCCGACATGGTACGAACCGATTGGGTCAAGCCAGGTGCAGTGGTGATCGATGTTGGCATCAATCGCGTTGATGATGATTCAAGGGAACGAGGATGGCGCTTGGCGGGTGACGTTCACCCTGATGTAGAAGAGGTTGCAAGTTGGCTCTCTCCAGTCCCGGGCGGTGTTGGTCCAATGACCATTGCCATGCTGATGGAAAACACCGTTCGAGCAGCGGAATTAACCATTCAAGCATAGAGGCGAATCAATATACCATCGAACGACCACCACACATTGTGGCCACCGACCCCCGCGCACCTCGTCTCGCTGCCACCACAACGTTGTTGGCAGCAGGTTTACTCTTGGCTACGGGCGGAAATTTATACTTTGAACAACTCGGAAGTTCGGGAGTCACCGTTGAGGAAATTGTGGCTATTTTCTCCGCACTTCTCCTTTTGGTCGTTGCTCGTTTTGCGAACGTGGAGCATGAGGTCCCCGAACTCGGAAGGGCGACCGCGTACCGTGGGCCAGAAGATTTGGACCAACTTACATCCGTTGCACACACTTCCCAACAAGTTGAAGAAATCAATCCAACTACTGCAAATATCCTCACGTCGATTCTCGGTCAGCAAGCACAAACCAATACTGCTGATGTCAATTCAGCCATGGATACGCTCTCAAGTGGCGAATTCGGGGAGGCTGTTAATCAAACGATGAAGGAGAGTTGGGAACAAAGCGAATCAACCATGAATCAAAGACAGGCAACGCAAGCCGATGAGGTTACGGGCCAAACACTCCAGCGGACTCATGTCGAACCTGTGCCCTTGCCAGGTAAAGAAGACGAGGAGTTGATCGACCCACGAACCATCCCCGGTCTTGAACCCGACAGGGTATTCATCACCGAGGGGCTTGACAGCGTACCACTCCCCGCCCTTCCATCAATGGATGCACCAAGTGCAGAAAGGGCTACAACTGCCAGTCCAATAACGCCAAAAATCGACCTCCCCGAACTGCCCGATGACATTCAAAGCCCATCCAATCATGAGGCTCCACCTCAAGAATCGCCGATAATTACAGAACTTGAACTCCCCGACTTAGACGATCTATTTTTGGATGAAGAACCTACATCATCCGCACCCAGTATCGCCATACCTGAACTGCCCAATATCGATGACCTGTTTTGATGGAATGGTTGAAAGAGGTTCGTGAGTGAGGTGAGAATCGATGTGGACACAGCGTTTTGACTTGCACTCCCACTCGACCAATAGTGACGGCCAGCATGAGGTTGATGACGTTGCAGAAATGATGGAAGAACAAGGTGTCTCCGTTTGGGCACTCACCGACCACGATACCACCAGTGGGTGGAAACAAGCAGCCATTGCTGCCGCATCACGTGGCATTCAATTTATTCCCGGTGTAGAGATTACATGCACACCAGCTCACCCTCCAATGCCAGAGGTACTCAAAGCCCGAGGCCAAGAACGTGCGTCATCTTCATGGCATTTGCTGGCCTATTTCCCAAGGCATCACCCTGCTGTTAGCGAAACGGCCGTTGATGCCTTCAAACAATGGCTCATGCCTCGACAACTCGGTCGGGAACCGAGAATGCGACTGATGTGCGCTCGGCTCGAAGCCTTGGGCATGCCCGTCAACATCGACGATGTACTGGCTCGAGCCGATGGGTCAGTCGGCCGACCTCATCTCGCTGAGGAGATGGTCAAACTCGGCTATGTTGAATCAAAACACGAGGCCTTTGAGCGATGGCTTGGTGATGGTCTACCTGCCTTCGTAGCCCACGAAAAACCAACGATTGCCGAAGCCGTTGAGGCAGTGAAGGCCGCTGGTGGATTTACATCACTCGCTCATCCATTGTATTACGGCGTCGACGTTCCAGTGCTCATGAACACGCTGAACAACCTGGGGGTTGATGCGGTAGAAGCGGTACATCGCAGTCACGATGACATGTACAGACATGCACTCATGGAGGCTGCTGTGGAGCGCAACATGGGCATCACCGTTGGTTCTGATTTCCATGGCTTAGATTATCAGCAGCGCCCGGGCTGCATGCCTGTGGTCAT
This sequence comes from Euryarchaeota archaeon UBA256, assembly GCA_002494645.1. Lineage (GTDB taxonomy): Archaea > Thermoplasmatota > Poseidoniia > Poseidoniales > Poseidoniaceae > Poseidonia. Next base: position 27,797 of record DACE01000004.1, read on the forward strand.
CGATGCTCTCCACCCAATGCTCACTGAGTGATACGGTCATAGAGTAAAGCGAGTTCAAACAAAAGAATCACCGGCAAGGCCACCAAGAATAACGAGAGCGGGTCTGGTGGAGAGAGAAAAGCCCCCAATACGAAGGCGCTGAACCATATGACTCGACGCGATGACGTCAATTGTTCGCGAGCGACGAGTTCCGTCCTCAACACGATGGTCGTCAACAGTGGAGCTTGGAAACCCAAAGCGGAAGCCATCACCAAATTAACGATAAAACCTGCATAACTCGATAGCCTCCATTCGGTGGATAGGCCGGCACTTTGAGCGTCTTTTGTCAAGTACTCCAGTAGGATGGGCAACAAGCCCTCCCAAGCATAAAGTATGCCAAAAAGGGCCAAGACCAAACTGCCGCAAACACTCAGGACCAATGTCATACCGGGTTGAGGAAGACGTAATTCCAGGTCTTCAATTCGTTCTTTCACTGCTTGGTGTCGGCTTCCGGCGAAGGCGACATGAGCGACAGCAACGATGCCCACCAGAACCGCTCCGAGCGTTCCTGCAATCCTCAATTGCAAAAAGAGAAATTCAACTGGAGAAATCACGATAATATCAACTCCATCAGGGAGCCGGTCGGCATCGATAAGCCATGTAATGAGTTCGCTTGAAAAGGGAAATGCGATGAGGAAACCGAAGACAAAAAGAGCAACATAATACTTCAGCGAACGGCGAAGAGCATCTCGAAGCGAGGCGACGATCTGTCCCCCAGGAGATTGAGCCAAGCGATGAACTGTGGCTTCAATGGATTCTCCGCTCATGCGTTCACGCCTCTTCGGTTGCTCCTTGGGAAGATGCCCACACATAAGAGGGTGTAGAATCAATCCAACTACGCCCTTCCTTCTTCAGCCGATACAAGCGATAAACAACAAAACCAGTCATCCAAAGGGAGGGTAAACTCAGGAACATTGCCTGCCCCATCTTGTCTTCCCCGTAATCGTTGATGATACGCACTTCCATTGTGGTTTCACCCCCGTCAACGGCAGGGTAGTGCATCACGATGAAATGATGTATATGAGGCGACGTGATGTTCAATGCGAGTGTGGTTTGTGGTGCTACGACATAATGTTGTCCTAAGGTCGTCATGATGTCCCAATCAATGGAACCTTGATCCATGGCAGGAATACTTGTTTCAACCATCACCACCACAATTTCAACCGATGCCACTTCATTGAGATTTGAGATATTGCTCAACACATATTCACCCGGTTTGAATTTCTGTATGATTTCAAAGGTAGAATCTTCTTCTCCCAAACGGAAGGAAACTCGCTCATCAATCGATTCTTCCTGATAATTCACCCCCATCATCATGACGGTGAGCAGAATCAACATAACGACCCCTTCCACAACAATGTGACGGCGTATTTTCTCCCGTGTAATGCCTTTGAACACCGGGCCGTAATCGTTGCGTAGACGCGGTTGGAGGTGATGTATGAAAAGAGCGCCGATGCTGCCAACCAGCATACCGAGTGGAATGTCGATAAACCAGTGAATCCCGAGATAGAGAATCGTAAATGTAAACAAAATGGTGTTGAGCAAAATAAAACGATGATAGCGCCAATGACGCCATTCTCGCAGCGTTTCTCCTCGCTCGCGCACATGAAGATAATTCAGCATCAAAATGCCAAATGGAATCGCCACGTGAAGGCTGGGCACAGCGTTATCCAATGGGTCATGGAGCGCATAAAATACGGTATACCAACCGTCTTGGTAGAGCAAGGCGTCCATTCCAGGAATCCATGAAGAGGTCACTTCAACATTGAAAAAGAGATAGTAAGGAACCGCAATAGCATAGATAAGAAGGTAGTTGAGGGTGACCTTATCGGTCATGTCTCGGTCACCTGAGAATGCGAAGTAAACCGTGGTAACATAAATCAAAAAGAGGTACACGAAGAGGTAGTGGAAATTGAGAAACTCTGTGAGGAATTCATTACGAAAGACTTCTTGTACCCACTTCGTGAAATTCCCCTCGATACCGTGAACCCATGAGGTCCAATGTCCTGTTCTCAACTTCATCGGCTCGTTGAGTTTGTCCGTTATGGACTTCCAGCGAATGATGACCACATAACCCATCGCGTGAAGGTAGTAACGCTTGTTGTGAAACTCTTGGGCCCATTGCCTCCAAGGTATGCGGTATCGTTCCTGATGGCGGGTAAAATACCAGCAAATAATTGGAGTGAGGAACAAAATCATACCCATCATGATGTTGTATGGGTCCATGAACTTCCGAGGGCGTGCGGGTTTTATGCCTTCGGCCTGAATCCTCGACCAATCACAACGTTCGTCAAGTATCACTATGATGGTAAACCTTTGAGGGGAGAGTGACTTCCCGCAAACATGAGTGGGCAAGGAAGGTGGACTCAACCGCCTGAAAACACCCTTACCAGTCTTCGGCATGCGATTCAACACTTTGATGGAATTGAGTTTGATATCCGAATTACCGCCGATGAACAACTTGTCGTTCATCACGACAGGGACGTCTCAATACCAGCATCGAAGCTTGAAGGACGACCGAAATGGGCGGAAGAGTGGACGCTTGAGGAATTGAAGGAGGTCGGCTTCCTTGGATTTGAAGACATGTTGGACGACCCTGTTATCAGCGAACATTGGGCATCACGCGGAAAAATGGGATGCATTGAGATCAAGCGCCCCCACCCGACTGCAGCAAGCGGTGGGGGATACAGAGGCAAAAAGCACCACATTGAACATGTGGCACGAGCCATGCGAAAGGCCGAAGCGATGTTGGACCAGCGAGGTATTCCACTCCAAAATACCGTATTCTATGCCTTCCACAAACACATGCCAGCCTCAGCAGCACAAGCAGCGGGTAAACGACCATGGGCCGCCTTAATCCCCTACATTCCACCTTACGGTAACCGGACTACGCAACGGATACAAGCAGTACCTCAGTACATGTTAATGCCCTTCAAGCGCTTGGTCAAACGCCATCAAAAAGAAGGAAGTTCGATGTTACCCTGTGCGATTGAGTACTTCCAATCCCCGACAAGTTGGTTACCGGTCGGACGAAACGTTAGCCTTGAAGGAAGGGGGCTTCAGCGTTTGACCTCAGCACGTCAAGGTATGCCGACCTATGTGTGGCCCACTCGGCCAACGATTGAACACGCCTTGCTACGCGCAGGGCTAACCGCCCTGACCGATTACGCCGACCCTTCCCTCACATGGCTACCGTCGAACCAAGCACGCTGGGTTCAGCCTGCAACACGACCCCTTGATGAAGAGCAATGGAGGACCCTTGAGGAATGTGGAGAAGAGCATCATCTGGACGTGCTCAAGGAGTTAACCAACGCAACGCCAACTTGGAAGGAAGCGGATTCCTCAAGGCGAAGAACGTTAATCGATGCTTGGCGGAAGCGTTGGAATTGGACCGAGAGCACACAATCGCTCATGGATACTTACTCCGAGGCTACGCCACCATGGCCAGCACCACGAATGATTGGACACCGTGGTTCCGGAAAGACGTCGCGGCCGGTGCTCGGACATCATCATTCAATGTGACGAAGGTTCTGCTGTTCTGCGAAGTACTTGGGACGATAAATTGGCGTTCCTTTTCCAGACCGCATCACAGTGCGCTCGTCAACGATTTGGGCACCGATGCCAGCAACACGAGCCCATCCAAAGAAGGTCGTATAGTAGGTTGGGTCCTTGAATCCAACATGATGGAGCAATGCGCCACTTGCAATGTCAACATTTGCATTGGGATTGGAAATCTTTGGATTCTCAGACAACACTCGGGGTGCGACTTCTCGTAGTGTGCGAATGATTTTGAAATTATCATCGTCGGGGCAAAGTTCCTCTCCCAGTGCAAACTGAACGGTAGCACGCGGGTCTTCTGCACGTAATACTGCGTGACCAAACCCAAACACGGGGCGTTTCGCTTCCAACTCACCTCGTACGAAGGCTTCGACTTCCTCAGCGTCACTGGTGCCAATACGAAGAACAAATTCCAAGCAAGATTGATTTGCTCGTCCGTGAAGTGGACCTGAAAGAGCGTTCATGGCGCCTGCAATTGAGGCATAAACCGTAGCGTGTCCAGAGGCGATGGCTTTTCCGGTAAAGGTGGAAAGGTTTCCACCACCGTGGTCCATGTGAAGAACAAGATACGTAGCGAGGATACGCTCCATCAAATCATGGTCGATGTCATCGAGATCGAGTGTCTGAACAAACCGCTTGACCATACTGGCTGACACATCATCTTCGGGAATGTCATCTCCACGGCCTTCACGTATGCGGAACAACAATCCCATCATACGAGGCATGCGAGCGATGAGATTCATGGTGTCTTCCTTCCAATCGCCCGTCGTATCCATCATCCCGAGCGTGTGCACACCAACGCTCAACCAGTCCATGGGATGGCCGTCTTTTGGCAATGTATGGAATACAGCAGCGATACTCGGGGGGACGTGGCCTCGTGATGCGAGGTCGGCTTTGAAGGCTGCAGATTGGGCGTCATTTGGGAGTTCTTTATTGAACAAAAGATAGACGATGTCTTCGGGAGGGTAGTGGGCTAATTCGGCAATAGGATAGCCACAATAGTGGACACCTTCGGTGGGCGTCACAAAGGATGTTCGGCATGTGCCTACGGGAACGCCACGCAGACCGGTGTTGAGGTGGGAGGTCCTCACGGTGAACAAGTCTTCTTCATCGCCCAAACTCTTCCCTCCAATGGGCCGACATCCGCTCTTCGTATAAAGTCGGCTCTTGGTTGGAAATCTGTGTTTCAAGCAGTGTAGTGAACTACACCGCCGCAATCTATCGTTTTCTTCTCCGTTGCTGAGGAGGCCACGTTCGAAAGCCCTTTGTTGAGCTTCGGTCCGAAAAGATATGGAGACGGATGGTATGACCGTCGATGAGAATGGCATCCTCCGCATCAATGCCAGGGCACGATTGTTTGACCTTCTCCCATGCCGGCTGAGTGGCTAGATTTTCACCCCACCAAGGAAAGGCCCGACACTGCTGAGGCCGAACCTCATAGACATCACACTGTTGTTGTTCATTGAGATGAATGCATACGCCATCATCCTCTCTACTCTTCAAGACATAACGACCGTCATAGGTTTGGCGAGCGTCACGCTCAAGCCAATCTTCCACTTCAAGGGAAGCGTGGCTGGAAAGTCGCTGTGCGTCGTCGGGTGAGAGATAGACAATACCACCGGGCTGATTGCAGCAACGACCGCAGGCCGGTTGGCATGAAAAGTGGACACCTTTCATCCACCAGGGTGCCCTCATTCCTCTTCACCCTGCAAGACCGTTCGTTCCCGCAACCGAGCAAGATGAACGACATTGTATGCTGGGGCGTCGTCTTCAAGCAGGTCAGAAGAATCGACCTCGTCGGGATCAACATCCCACTCCCCTTCAGGCTCATAGGAATCCAGTGCCTCTTGGGAGGGGCTCACCGCAGTTTTTCTTCTCGCTACTCGCCGGCGTTGACTGGGTTGAGAATCCTCTTCAAAGGGTGGTAACGCCTCACGCTCTGGGTCGAGTTGAACCAAGCGTTCTTCAAGGGTTCTCAATTCGTCTGCAATGACAATTAATTCCTCGATATCAGCCTCTACTGCCCGTTGAGCGAGGACAACCATTCGTTCCTCAAGCCGGTTTAATTCAAGGGAGTTCGAAACGGCCGAACGGTGTGTTTCATTCATTTTACCGTCGATTACTTCGTCTAACTCAACCAGTACGTCAACGACACGATTGACATCGGCGTGGCCCAGCCGTTCATGACGATTGAGCAGGAATTCTTCACGCTCATGCACGTCGAGCACAGACGGTTTGGCAGGGGTGACTCGTTGGATGGATTCGCTGACACGGCGGTCGAGGTTCGTTTCTCGTTCCACACTGAAATCGGTTTCATCCCATTGCGGTGGCTGGTAGTCATCTTCTCGCACGGCATCAATTGGGCTGTGCAATTCAATTCCACCCGTATCGAGAGTGGAATAGACATGGTCCATCGCATCCCCAATCAAACGGTTGGCCAAATCTTCAACGCGTTGATGCTCGTGTTCAAGTTCAGGTTGACGGCCTCCATCGTCGTAATGGGCAAGGAGGTGAGCGATATCGTCGCCCTCAAGAAGAACTTCACCCCGCTCAAATGCAATGGATACCTGCTCCAAGCGGGCTTCGAGTGCTTTGAACCCCGTCGGTTGCATTTGTGCAAGACGAGCGAGATGAACATCGCCCAAGAGGAGATTTCGCTGCGCACAACGCCAGCGACCATAGTCCATGAGCGTAGAAGAACTCGGAGATTGTAGCGGAGCGAGCGCTGCCATCCTCAACACTTCTTTCAACCTCGACGGAGGCATGTCTGCAGGGGAGGTACGGCCAGCAGCGACCACCTGAACACCCATGTTGATGGCTTGGTCAAGAAGAATTCCTAATTGGTGGCTCCAGGCTTCGTGTTGTGCAAATTCATGCACGTCATCGACGACAAGAGCGACTGCAGAAGCGAGGCTTTCTTGCCATTGTGGCTCCAGTGCATCCACCGACAGAAGGTCTGCTGCACTGAGCATGAGTACTTGTCCCTCTTGACGGCGAAGAAGGGCTTGGGCGGTTGCATGAAGCAGGTGAGAACCTCCCGAACCTTCTGGGGCCTGAACGAACACTGGATTGAGAGCACGGGCGGGGAAATCAATGGCCCGTTCGCACAATTGGGTCGCTTTGAAATTCTCTTCAGCGACGAACCATTGTTTGAAGGTTTTGCGTTCAGACCATGACAAGGCTGAGGGCCAACTGGAAGTCAAGCCCAGTACCTTGGTGGAATGAAAGGGACTTTCTACCGATGGAGGAGATAATGTCTCGGTGAGTTCATTGGAAACACGGCCACGATGTTCGTTGAGGATGTGACTCCAAATGGGTTCACCATCATGTTCAACGCCAACATATGCGTCATCATCCAGTTCAAGTTCATCGAGGTCCTCAGATGATTGAAGACGCTCCCTCAAAAGTTTCAATCTCTGTGCGACGTGAGCGGCGTAACCGGTATCATCATCGAAGATACTCGCAGGTTCTCCGACATCCTGCCCGAGAATTCGGTCGGCGATGAGGTCGTAAGTCGGACGCTGGGGGACGCCAACCCGTTGAAAGAGTGGAACGTGCGTGTTGGAGACCGTCGTTCGGCCCAAGAGTGTGTTGAGTTTTGATTGGGCTTTTACTTCTGCATGTTGCGGTTGTTCTACTGCGGGAGGAGATTGTAAAACTTGATTCGCATGGATTGAATCACGCAACTTTTCTTTCGCCTGCTCGAGAGCGGAGCGCAGCTTCGTCTCTCGCCTGCTCATCAAGACCCACCTTTGTACCGCTCAAGAGCCTCACCCTTCTCGTTGTAGAGTGCAGTTGAATCCATATTTTCGTCCTCATCAAAGGTCGTCCAGCGTTCATAGAGTTCCTCGATGGTAGCCTTGGATTGAGTACGTTGTGCAGCTTCTCGCGCCTTTCCTTTTGGCAACTCCGGAATGGGTAACGAGGTATCGGAAAGTGGTTCAACGCTTGCATCCCCGGCCGGCAGTACAACCGTCTTCGGACTCACTACCGGCGGTAATTGACCCGTATCTACTGCGGCAGAAGCCGATGCATTGGCTTCAAGAGCCTTTCTTCGAAGTGGCGTAGTCTTACGATTTTGTCGGCGAGTTGCTCGGTCTTGCCGCTGAGTAAAACCATCCATGTTTTCCTGTCGAAATTCACCCGATGAGCGGCGGTTTGTAGGCCAGTCGGGCAAATCTGTTCCCGATTGGGCGACGGCTTGACTCCGCTGGGTATCAAGGCCGGGTTGAATCGCAGGCAAGGTAGGTGCTGCGCCGCGACGCTGCATTCGCTGGGCTGTTCGCAACTTTGGCGGAGTCTGAGGTTCAGCATCCTGTTGTTTCAACTTCCTTTTTCGCTGAAGGGGCCGAGACTTCGGACCTTCCTGGGGGGCTTCCACGACCGTTTCGCTGATGAAGCGGCCTTCATTGAATGCCGCAGGGATTTGAGGACGCCATGTGCTGGGTTCTGGATGATTCGGTCGTGGCGTATCAAGAGGTTCTTGGGAATGCACTGCAGGTTGTTCAGGCCAATCCTCTACCATGGCCCCAAGTGCCTGAGTCGCAGCGGCACGATCGTGTTCGTTAACCTCAATACTGCCGCCCTCGAAAGAAGAGACTACAGTTTGACCCAAAACAGAATCATGTTGCTGATGCTTGAGTTGCGCTTCAATCCAGCGCTCTTCATCCTCATCGGCAGGAAGAAGTGCGGGGTGTTCCCAGAGGTCGTCCGGTTGGTCAAGCCATGCATCAAGTTCGCTTTGTTCAATGAGAGTACACTCTCCGAGAAGTCCGTGTTGAACGGGTGTATCGAAGAGATTCAAGTCTGTTGTACACAGCATGACATGGTCCTCCATGCGAATCAAATCAACGAGGCTACGGAAGAAATTGAGCATTGCATTGTCACCCATGGCATTACCCAAGCGGTCCAAACCATCCAAGAGAACGAGGGAACGCTCACTGCTCCAAAGAAAGTTATGTACGGCGTTCTTCATCTCTTCTTGAGCCGTCAGCAACGTGTAGCCATTATTGGAAGAAAGGAGGTCGAAACATTGCGGTTCTGGAAGTTGCTTTGTGAGTTCGGTTATGGCGTGCGGGAGTGCGAAGAGACCCATGATTGGCAGGCCTCGTTGGGCCGTTTCAATCGCCAAATGAATCATTGGATGAGGGTCAGGCGCATCGAGCAAATACACGGACCCCGGCAGGAGTTGATTTCCCGATTCAGACGAGCGTTGACGTGATGGGCGTTGAGCAAATTCACTTTCAAGAGCCATCGACTCAACATCCTCAGGACGTAATGCCCTTCGCCAAGACGAAGAGGGAAGGCGAACCATAGACCACCATTCATCTCCAGCCCCTGCTTCTTGCGTATGTTCAAGGTGAAGAACACTGTTCGGAAAAGCCTCCATCGTTGCCCGCAAATCACTCATTGACAATTCATGAAGTAAAACATCGGTCATGACCTCCATGGCGTCGTGTTCAATGGCCACAAGGGCTTCAAGTCCTTCAAGCAAAGGTTCTCCTTCGTAAAAGGCCATCACGGGCTGACCGAGACGAAATAACAACCATGCAGCCTGGTCAAGGTTGCGTCCGGGAGGGCAGAGAGCGACGGCCCCAGATTGCTCGTGAGCCGCCAAAGTACCCGCAAGTACCCGTAAAACATCGACACCCCCTCGCCGCTGTTCGATAAGGTCTCCGTGGGGGATTTGGACCATGACAAAGCACCGTTAAGCAAGACATCGCCCGAACCCCCTCTTGAAGAGTGCGGAGGAATAGCACCCAACACGAACTGTTTCAAGCATCACCTCATCCCCCCGAACATGGCTAAGCAACCAGCGTGTTCATTGTCGGATGAGGAATCAGTATTCTTTGCTGAGGGCTGCAATCGGTTTGATCGAGGTGCATTTTGGCACGCCCATGAATCGTGGGAAGACCTTTGGAATATGCTGAAATCCAGGGATGCTCCAAACCAAGACATTCTCTTGATACAAGGGCTCATTCAAACGGCAGCCCTGCTGTTGCACCATGAACGAAAAAACAGCGTTGGAATCGTCAAACAATGGGCAAAATTACAACCCAAATTAGAGGGGTGGGTCAATGCATGGGGCTTGGATATTGCAACCCATTTGACCGTTATTGAAACCTATGTTGAGGATGTTGACCACTGGTCGTTGGTCGCCAGCGACCATCAACTTCCACATGCGTGAAGTTCAAGTGGAGCCCCGTTGTAATCACAGCATGGGAGAGAGCATGGACCAACTCCCTGTTGACATGGTTCGCTTCATCGACACACCGGTTGCCCAGCCCTTCCACAAGGGAAGAAATGTTGCATGGATTGGCAGTATCATCGTTGGAGGCCTCATCGGCGCCATATTGAATGCTGTGGCCGTCAATACACTGGTGGCAGTTGCAGTGATGCTGAGTATTATCGCGCTCAACGGAACGGTTGTTTGGCTGCGTTTTCGCAGCCATGCTTCCACACCTCTCGCCGTCAACATGCACCACCCATTCATGGACGACGAGCCGCTGGGCGAAGCGATGTTGCTTGTGCAGTTGTCAAATGGCACATGGATTGACCCTGGTGTGCACCGTTTACGCATCATACCAGACGATCTCATCGGTGGATTCAGTTTAGCTCAAGACACCATTGACTTTCCCGTTCTCGGACATTTCTCATCAACCAAAGAGCGCACTCCTGAACTGGCCCGACACATGGCACTCATCAACCAAGCCATCGCCCTGAGAGATGCCGTCAATGACGTGCCAGACCCAATCGATGAGGCACGGGACCGAGAAGCCATTGAAACGGGATTGTTAGAGCGTTCATGGCTAGAGGAAGAAGGTGAACTAGATGTTGAAAGTCCGTTGGTTTCCTTTTTCCGAACGAAAGAATGAACTTTTTTGACGAAATCAACCCTCTACCTTCAAAACCCACCCCCCAGACCAAGGATGCGTGCCAACCAGTGAATCTTGGATGAGCAGGGTCGCAGAGTTGGCGCCTCACGAGCAGGATACCTTGCTTGGGACATCGCTGTCTCGCCGCTTCTCTCGCCTTCCCTTGTGGCTGAGCCACCCCGCTAATATCGGAGGTTTCTACGGACTTTTAGTGGCGCTTGCACTGCTTCTCCCTTATGCCTATGGAAGTAAGAATAACGATGTCTGGGGCGTTGAATGGCTCTACCACACCTCTTTGCTGATCGTGGCCTGTGCAGTTACAGGTTTCCTTTCTCTCATGCTCATTAGTTTCTCCAAACGCCATCCAATGGCCCCTCCACGCTACATTCTCTACCCAATGCCCTTCATTGGACTTGCACTCCTTTCCATTGACCGAACTGAATTATTGGGCATCCCTACCGCATTGATTTGGCTCTTGTTGCTCCTTCCGGGGCCCATCTATGTGCATCTGTCCTGGGCACCTCGCTGGCGCTTGTTGTGCATGGTTGAAGACGGGAACGATCCCTTTGAAGGACTTGAAACCAAGGAAGATTCAACCCCAGAGGCTGAAGTCATGGCCGGGTCCGATACCGAATTGCTCGAAGTCGTCGATGCGTTTGAATCTGAATGAAGTCAAATCAGTCCTAGCCGTGGGCCGACTTTTTCAAAACAAGCGAGTACATCATCGAGGTCTTGGCGGGACAAACCCGCTGACATTTGTGTTCGGATTCGGGCTTTGTCTCTTGCGACCATTGGGAAGACGATGGCTCCCGCCATGACACCTTCTTCACCCAGCGCTTGAGTCATGGCTTTAGCAGTGCTTGATTCGCCGCACATGACTGGAATGATAGGAGTGATGGAATCACCAGTATCAAAGCCCATCGACTGCAACTCCTTACGGAAATAATTCGTGTTCTCCCAGAGTCGTGCATGATGCTCGGGTTCTTCCATGAGCACTTCGATAGCGGCTTTTTGAGCTGCAGCGACACCCGGCGGTTGAGAGCCAGAGAGCAGCCAAGAGCGAGAATGGTTCAGTGCATGTGTACGGGTCATGTCCGTGCCGGCGAGGATACCACCTTGAACACCAAGTGCTTTCGAAAAGGAACCGGTTTCAAAGTCGACTTTGCCTTGAAGTTTGAAATGGTCAACGATGCCTGCACCACCTTCGCCCAATACCCCTTCACCATGACAGTCGTCGACGTACACCATGGCGCCGTATTCCTCAGCGAGTGCCGTGACTTCATCCAAGGGTGCGATATCGCCGTCCATTGAGAAAACACCGTCGGTGATGATGAGTTTTCTCTGTGATGATTCATGTGCTTTGAGCACCGCTTCAAGTTCGCCCATGTCGTTGTGGCCGTAGACTGCTCGTGAGGCCTTCGTCAATCGAACACCATCAATAATGGAGCCGTGATTGAGAGCGTCAGAGATGATCACATCGTTGGGTCCAGTCACCAAGGTCGGAATCAATCCAACATTGACGGTGTAGCCAGCTGAATAAATGAGCGAGGCTTCAACACCCTTGAATTCAGCTACCTTACGTTCTGCCTCAAGATGAATGTCCATCGTTCCAGCAATCGCTCGGACCGAACCACTTCCAGCACCGTATTTTGCAGTGGCATCCTGCATCGCCGCCGTGACTTTGGGATGGGTTGTCAAATTGAGGTAATTATTTGCAGAGAGCATGATGGTGGGCTTTCCATTCATTTGACAGCGTGGTTGATTGGGGCCTTCCAAGGTCGGTGGTTCCCACAAGAGTGACTGCTCACTCAACTCATCAAAACGGGCTTTCATCCAAGACATGTCACCGGGCATGGTCCTTCCTCAACGAGGCTCAAGCCTTTCTTCTTCAAGGTCTTTTGTCTGCTTATGTCTGCTCAAACCACGACTCAATTTCCGAGGGTTTGACTTCAACAAGTGCGCCCTCATCAAGGTCAAATTGGTCGAGTGTTGCGTTGGCAATTGAGAGGCGATGCAGATGTTCAACAGCATTGCCCACTGCAGCGACCATGCGACGCACTTGGCGTTTTTTGCCTTCGGAAACCTCCAATATGAAATCTCGCTCATGGACTCGCTCAAGGCGAGCAGGTTGTGTGAGGTAGTAGGAAATGACTCCTTCTGATTCAAGTTCGATGGATACTCCTTCAATCAATTGCTGCTCTGCTTCCTCGGTCAAAGGGCGCTTTGCAGAAACCCAGTAGCGCTTGAGCACATGATGTTCAGGGGCCGTAATCCGATGAACGAGGTCACCGCTTGTGGTGACGATGAGAAGACCGGTCGTTGCTTCATCCAAGCGACCTACGGTCAACAAACGTGCGTGAACCGTGGCATCAACGTGTTCTTCGAAGAGATCAAATACAGACCGTTTTCCAATGGCTCGCTCGTTGTCGTTGATCCGAGCACAAAGGTAGCCAGAGGGTTTGTTCATCACGAAGGTGATGTCACTGTCGGGCAAAAATAAGCGACGGCCGTTATACTCAACAGGACGAGTTCGAGGGTTGAACTGGTAGGCAATGTCCTTGACAATGGAGCCGTTGACCGTGATTTCACCTCTCCAAACAGCATCCTTGGCCTCCCGTTTTGATGAAAAGTGACCCGTTTTGGATAAAAATTGGTGCAAGCGAACTTTCAATTCAATGACCTCAAAGTGAACCTCAAGGGACCTCGCCTTAGCCTTTCGCCCCACTCAACACTCAAGCATGGGAAAAGCCAGACTTCTCGGGCCAATCAACCCCATTCGGTTTTAGGGGAGATGGCAGAGGGACGCTCATGGTCCAATCTTGCCTCTGGTTCAATTCCATGCTCAATCAAACCGAGAAGGCGACGCTATGACCAATTTCAAAGACCTCGGACTTTCACCGCCGCTGCTCAAAGCCGTTGAAGCAGAAGGGTATGTGACTCCAACGCCAGTACAACTCCAATCCATACCGCCCTTGTTGGCAGGGAAGGACGTTCTTGGTATTGCTCAAACGGGTACGGGAAAAACTGCGGCCTTTGCGCTCCCCGTTCTGCAGGCAGTAACAAAAGAGCGACCGCAACAAAAGCGTCGAATACGAGCCCTTGTGTTGTCACCGACCCGTGAATTGGCAGCACAAATCGATGAGCGCTTTGGAGCATATAGCAAGCATCTTGACGTGCGGCATCGAGTTATTTTTGGCGGTGTGAAACAAAGCCCTCAAGTTCGTGCTTTGCAGAAAGGACTCGATGTTCTAATCGCCACACCAGGACGGTTGTTGGATTTGATCGGACAGGGCCATATCGACATTACACATGTCGAATTCTTCGTTCTTGACGAAGCCGACCGAATGCTGGACATGGGTTTTATCCGTGATATCGAAAAGGTACTCAAACTCCTGCCCAAAAAGCGGCAAAACCTGCTCTTTAGCGCCACCATGCCCACGACGATTGCAAGTCTCGCAAATTCATTTCTCAGAAACGCCGTTACCGTCGATGTGAGTCCCGAAGAAATCACCGTTGACCGTATTGAACAACATATTCTATTCACGCGAAAAGCCGACAAACGGCGTATTCTCGCCAACATCATTCGCGATGAAGAGGTGACGTGCGGCATCGTCTTCACGAGGACAAAACACGGTGCAAATCGGCTGGTGAAACAACTCGGGCAGGCTGGCATTGATGCTGCTGCAATTCACGGCAATAAATCTCAAGGTGCCAGAACCAAGGCACTCGACGGCTTCAAACGAGGAAACATCCCCATCTTGGTGGCCACCGATATCGCAAGCCGAGGCATTGACGTTGATGGAATTACACACGTATTCAACTATGATCTACCCAATGAACCTGAAAGTTATGTCCACAGAATCGGACGCACGGCACGTGCTGGACGCTCTGGAGTTGCGTACGGATTTTGTGATGACTCCGAATCGGGATACCTCGTAGGTATTCAACGATTGATCGGCAACGAGATTCCAGTGATCGAAGACCATGAATACCATTTCGAAAATGCGAGGCCAAAACCTGGACAAAAGCCTGGTAAAATCAAGGACCCTAACGCCAAGAAATCATCGAATTCACGACGACGTTCAAACAACGGTCGCTCCAAAGGCAAGGGAGGAGGCGCGTCCGGTCAATCGAGACGACCTCGCCAAGGCGGTGGAGTAAACCGAAGTGGCGGGGGAAA
>DACE01000004.1:42512-43397 GCA_002494645.1 Euryarchaeota archaeon UBA256
GGTCAACGCTCAGGTGGTCAGCAGGGTGGTTCGTCCGGAGGACGCCGAAACCACCGCGGCAACCGATGATGGATTCATCACGACCCTTATCGTTCATGAGATTCCAAGCAGCAGCCACGGGGGAAACCTTGAGGAAGATGACAAACACCCTTCGTTTTGATGTTTGATTCCGAGGCTTTGAAAGCGTGGTATGCTTCAAATCCAACTGACATGGAATGGCTTGAGAAGCCATCTTGGCATCAATTCCGTTGGAGATTACCGAACAATCGATGGGTCACTGCATCAAGGCAGATGACCAATCAACAAGCCTTGGGTAAGGTTCTTTCCAAACACGTCCCCATTCCCTCCTCCTCAGTGACGCTGCTGCCTTGATGCATGGCGTATCCGTACTCGATCATTGTCATCATACGACGCATGCTCGGTCCAATGAGAGAGAGGTATCCTTTGTAGAAGGAATAGACAATATCAAACGAGAGATTGCGATGAAACGTCATCAAGGCATGGTTTGCCATCAGAACGACCACGGCGTTTGTTGAATCCTTTTGCTCCCTCGTGAGACTCATCAATTCTTCAAGGGTCGATTCTTTGGTGATGACGCTGCCGAATGTTGCGAAACCTCGTTGTACCAAGGGGTTTTCCAATGATGTGGCTATGGTTTGAGATATCTCGAAACGTCGGTTACGATTTACCTCCATCACTTGGCGAAGACCAAAAAGAAGTGTGAACATAATGGCGAGACCACTCAAAGCCTCACCCAAGTTCGCTGCTGTTTCTAGATTCACTATCTCACCGTGTCATTTTCAGATTATTGTTTGAATATTAATTTCTTGATGTCGGGAAAAGGAATAATGCCGACATGGGTGGTGGACGCTGGGGAGTCGCACA
>DACE01000008.1 GCA_002494645.1 Euryarchaeota archaeon UBA256
AGAGGCCTTGATTTCCTAGGCAATTCCATACGACATCAGGTGAACAGAGGTCATTGGCGTAGAGATTATGACCACCTGCGTGAACGGTGATCAAGACGACTTCAGCATCGTTTGTACAATCCGTGAAGCCTTGAATGCTGTAGAGTGAACCCGGTTCATTACGGTCAGGCAAAGCACCTTCACAACCATTGTATTCTGCCCAATCGTACATATTTTCAACAGCACCCGTCTGCATTGATTCGAGATTTCTCCTGTTTTCGTCAACGATTCCCCATGTGATGGTGTTGGTGTAGGGAGTATTTTCATCGATGAAACCGTGTATTTCCAGAATCGGTACAGGCTGGTAGGTCGAAGTTTCATGGAAACTCAAATATCCCGAAGTACAAGCAACGGCTGTGATGACATCACTGGCCTCCAAGGCCATACGCTGGGCCATCATACAACCATTTGACCAACCAGAAAGGTAGATTCTGCCCGGGTCAACTGGGTAGTTCAAAACGGTCTGTTCAATCACTTCAAGCAGATAGCCTACATCGTCGATTTCAAGATTAACGGCATCTCCACAACAATAGCCAGCATTCCATGCTTCTTCATTTCCACCGAAAAGTAAGGTTGTATTGTCGAGAAGGATGCCTTCTGGGTGCACCACGATGGCTCCCACTTCGTCAGCGAGCGTCATGATGTCACTGTGTGCCCGTGTATCTGGGGCGGACATAGCCCATCCGTGAAGTTCGAGAATGACCGGTACATTTGAGGTGGCGTTGACGGACTCGGGAATGTAGGTTTGATAGCAACGCTCCCACCCATTGAAATCAAAGCACGTATATTCTGCAGGATCGGGTCGAATAAAGGTCCTACTTTCCTCGCTTGAATCAGTAGAGTCCCCTTCGTCACTCACAAGAGCAGTCAAGCATCCTTGAAGGGAAAAAAGCAGAACGGCGAAGATGGTGAACCATGTTGGTTCAGACCTCGGCATGAGCAGGACCTTTCATCTTGACCTCATTAAGATTCTCAGCGTTAGATAACCGAAGTTGCCCAAGAAGCCGTTGGCTTGTGCCAGTCACGAACCTGATCGGTTTCAAGTCGCAATTGCATCGTCTGACCTTCATCTAAATCGACGTTTTCCAACAAGAAATCTACGACATATTCGTTGCTGCGGAAGGTGTCATCAAAGAGGATTTCTTGCTCGATTACAGAGCCTTCCTCGAGTTTCTGAAGAATAACACGGACATGACATTCCTGCAATGGATTTCGCAAGCTACAGGATTCACTGCTCCCATCATGTTCAACTTGCACATAGCCATCCAGTGTCGTGGTCGTCTGATGGGTAGCGAGTACGATGACGGTATCCTTGGCAGTCGGGGCGCAAACACACTCCATATTGTCGGCTTCAACTTCAGAAACAAGGTCAACGACAACGGATAATACACGTGTTTCAACGGTCTGTGAGGTCACGAGGGTTGCTGTGATCTCGTGCTGACCTGGTTGTGCAAAATCGTGGGTAACACTGGCTCCTGTTCGGACCTCACCGTCACCAAAATCCCAAGTAATCATTCCCTCGCTCACCGATGCAGTAAAGAGAAATTGGTGGAGAATTTCGGTAACGACTTCTTCTTCGTCATTATCACCTTCATCGACCTCGATCATCACGTAGCGGTTGGTCCCCATAGCATTGTCTACCGATATCTCGAATGATTCCTTTTGGGCATTAAAAGGATTAAGCCCGGAACCCAAAACACTCACCATGGTGAAAGCTAATAGACAGATAACAAGTGCAAGAACACCGATAACATTGGTTCGCATGAGTGTTATTTAATCCGCCGGGAATATAAGCGCGTGTTTATTTTATCCATCATTCAAACGAAGAAATAGGTGCGTTGATAGGGAAGCGCCTTCTCCTGTAGCCATGGACCAACCCCTGCGTATCGTGGTTGCCAAGCCCGGACTCGACGGCCATGACCGGGGCGCCAAGGTCGTGGCACGCGCCCTCAGGGATGCGGGACACGAAGTCATTTACACGGGCTTGCGACGAACTGCTCAACAAATCGTTGAGACCGTCCGTGACGAGGACGCTCGTTTCCTTGGCCTTTCATCGCTTTCTGGAGCACATGCACATCTCTTTCCCCAAGTCTGCAAGCATCTTCTGGAAGCGGGACTTAACGATGTGATCGTTTTTGGTGGGGGAATCATCCCCCATGAAGACCGCTCTGCCCTTCATGAAGTCGGCATTCGTGCTGTCTTCGGGCCGGGCACCCCGACCTCTGAGATTCTTGAATTCATTCAACAAGCCAGCGACAAAGGTAACGCAGGTGTCGGCCAAGACAGTACGTGGCATTGGACATCATCGGCATGAGGCGGGCCATATGAGCGAAGAAATTCCACTTGCCTTGAGCGGCGACCGACGCGCCATCGCTCGAGTGCTCAGTGGTTTAGAAAACGGTAGCATCAGCGTTGAGCAAACTATGGCGGGAAGGCCAACGCAACCTCTGCCAGATTCCTGGTCAACCATGGCCATCACGGGAGCACCAGGAGTTGGAAAATCCGTCCTCGTTGATGCATTGATGACCGTATGGGCAACCAACGGGACCAAGGTTGCTCTACTTGCCGTGGACCCCAGTTCACCCCGTACAGGTGGAGCGCTTCTTGGAGATCGCGTGCGAATGTCCTCAGTAGACAATCCCGCTATCAAAGACCTCGTCTATGTACGTTCAATCGCAACACGCTCCTCCTCAGGGAGTGTCCCGCTCATCGTTGAGGACATGGCAGCCTTCCTACTGGCATGCGGATGGGAAAAGGTGTTGATTGAAACGGTTGGCTCGGGACAAGCTGAACTTCGTTGTGCGGCAGTAGCCGACCGAATTGTGGTTGTTGAAGGACCTGCCAGGGGCGATGGGATCCAAGCAGAGAAAGCTGGTTTACTCGAACTCGCAGACATCGTTCTCGTGAACAAAGCCGACTTGGACGGGGCGGAACGTCATGCGGGTGAACTAAGAGAATCCTTCGGCTTAGGCGAACAACAAGCACCTGAGGTCTTGCTTACCTCAGCCCTCCACGGCAATGGAGTCGAAGAAGCAGCTGAAGCCCTCATGATTCTCGAGAGTTCAGGACGCGCCCTGCGTGCTCGGATGCGCGAACGCTTGCTTGGACAGCACGAGCGACGGCTGATTCAACATCCCTCCTACAATGCGCTTCTTGACGCTCTTTGCGAGGGTACACTTGATATTCAAACCGCACTGGCTCGTCTTGAGGACGAAGCCGATGAATGAACAGGTTGAGATGACCAATCCAGTAGATACTTCTGTCGGAGGCATGAAAGGACATATCCTAAGGAGAGCCATTCACCTTTCGATGATGCTCATCCCCTATCTCTATTTCAGTCACGGTGAAACAGTCGCAACAACGGTTGACCTCACGCTGGACCAAGTTGTCGCAGGCGTAATTCTCTTTGCTTTGGCTGCGGAAGCCATTCGTCTCAAACTAGGAATCACCATCTTCGGACAGCGGGACTACGAGGCTAAACAAATCTCAGCCTTGGCTTGGGGTGCTATTGGAGTTGGACTGGTTCTCCTCCTCGTTCCACACAAAGCATACGCATGGCCACTCATCGTATCCCTTGCGCTTGGCGACCCGTTCATGGGTGAATTGCGCCGCAAGGATTTTGCCGACAGGCAGGTGATGGTTTACGCTACTGCACTCATTTTAGCCATTTGGCTGGTAGCTTGGTGGCAGGTTGGCACACCTCTTTGGGTGGCCATCATCGCCGCACCGGTCTGCATGATTTCAGAATGGCCTCGCCTGCGATACATTGACGATAACGCAACCATGGTTCTTATTCCACTCGCTTTAGTCCTCATTTTGGAACCCTTTGCACAAGTCATGGTTTGAAGAAGGTCACGACCGGCTATGATTTCGCTCAATATGTTGAAATGGGGGTTTCACTTCGTTGGGTTGAGTGGAACGCATGTCCGATGATACAAGCAGCAACGACCCGCCTCAAATCGCGTACCAAGTTGGCTTTGGATTGGCCATGATTCTACTGATTGTGACAATGTTCCAATACCCCCTTTGGTGACTTTTTCATCAAAAAATTGAACATCCCTTCAAAAAGGATGAGGGAAACAAACTTCCATGTGCGGCATTGGCGGTGTTTTGGGACACCCCCAACCTGCAGTTCTTAGCCGTATCAACCACCTCCAAAAGCACCGAGGCCCTGATGAACAATCGACCTGGTTGGGCCAACAGGTCGGCTTTGCCCACACCCGCTTGGCTATCGTTGATCTCAATGGAAGTCAACAGCCCCTCAACGGACCAAATGGAAGCGTATTAGTGGTCAACGGAGAAATATACAATCACGAAACTCTCCGAGAATCACACCCGAATTATCCGTTCAAGACTGCGGGTGATAGTGAGGCAATCCTCGCACTCCATGCTGCTTCAAGCCCTTCATCCGGCAAACCACTTGCTTCCGATTACGCACAGTGGCTCAACATGCTTGATGGCATGTACGCCCTTGCACTTTGGGATGCAAAGCACAAACAGTTGATTTTAGCACGCGACCCCCTTGGAATCAAACCACTTGTGCGAACACAAATTGAGGGTGACTTGCTCTTTGCCAGCGAAGTCAAAGCATTTCACGCCGATGAACGCTATGTGCCTCAATTGGATGAACTCGCTTTCGCTGCCCGACTGGTGTGGGAATACCCACTTGACGCAACAACCCTGCTCAAAGGAGTTCACCATGTTCGGCCTGGCACCGTTGAGGTATGGAGTACCAACGAACACGGAGATGCATCGTGCACCGGGACAGCAGTCATCGAACATCAAGGTATGAATCCTGCAAACTCGTGGGACCCTTCGCATCAGGCGAAGCCCTTGTTGGATTCCTTCATTACAAGTGTTCAACAACGCCTCATGGCAGACGTACCCGTAGGAATCGTTCTCTCTGGAGGACTCGACTCAAGCCTGGTTGCAGCCGTCTCCCATGAAGCGGCTCAGCGCGCAGGTCAACCCGTACCAGAATGCTGGACTGTCGCTGAAAGTGAGGAGAATCCAGATTGGGTTGCAGCCGAACAGGTTGCCTCACATTTCAACCTCCGCCACCATCAGCATATCCTTGAGCCAGATGCCTTTGAACAGCGATTGCCTCAACTCGTTTGGCATGGAGAAGATATTGACGTGACCGTCCTTTTCTTCAATCCCCTCTTTGAACACATGTCCCGCCAAGTCAAAGTGGGATTATGCGGACAAGGAGCAGATGAATTGCATGCAGGATATCCCCGCTACGGCCAACTCGGCAATCACCACCTCCAACTCCAACAACGAATGCAAGCCCTACCAGAGCCCATGCTAAACCAATTACAACATGGACCACTCAATCCCGAGAGTGGCTGGTATCTTGGCCACCACCAGCCGGAACAACACACCAAAGATCTTGGAACCATGCTCGATTTTGAATTAAATCACGGTCAATTAAGCAATTTCCAACTTCGGTTGGTCGACCGTCACTCTATGGCGCACTCATTGGAAGTTCGTGTTCCCTTCCTCGGCGCCGCACACCGAAAAGAAACCTACGCTCTACCCATGGATTGGCGTCGTAGCCAGCAGCGAGAAGAAAAGGCAGCCTTACGCAAGGCAGCAGACCTCACCGACCTTCCAAAAGACATCGTCCGAAGGCCGAAACTACCTGCAGGTCGAGCCACATCTCCAACGATGCTCAACGCCTTTCTCAATGACTATTCTGCTCAGACCGATGAATTGTTGGAGCATTACAAACCATGGGCTGCAGCCATGAAAGGACAAGAAGAACTATCCATAGGGCTTGGTCTGTTCGAGGCGTTACATCTTCACGAGGGTGGACATCAAAAGACCAACCGAACCGTACAAGCTTTGCTCAATGAGGTGATCTAATGTTTGACTTAACATCCGCAAATCAACGCCTTGAAGAACAGCGAGAGTCCATCATGGAATGGATGAAATTGAAACGCAGCGAAGTCGCCATACCCATTTACGGAAGCGTTGACATTCGTGACACGGGCTGGAAGGTCGGTGTTGTTGATGCCAATCACTTCCCAGCAGGATTCAACAATATCTCAAAGGATGATTTTGAAGAATTAGGCCATCTGTTCAAAGAGCACATCAAGCAAAACCACCCTGAATGTAAATGGGTCCATATTTTCCCCGAAAGCCATACTCGGAACCAAGGTTATGTTGAAAATATCTCCACCATCAAACGCCTCATCGAGCAAGCGGGTTTCCTATGCACGGTAGGGTCACCTGACCTTGACGAATTCGGGACACTTCGTGGCCTTTCAGGTCCGCTAAAGTTGGATTTGGTCCATTTGGATGAGAAGGGTGATTTAACGGTTGACGGCAAGCAACCCGACCTGATTCTTCTCAATAACGACTTGACTGGAGGAACAATTCCTGGCCTTCAAACCAACAATGTATCGCCACCAACCGAGATGGGATGGCATGTTCGCAGGAAATCAGAACATTACGCCTGCCTCACACCTTATGTGGAAGAAATGGCGAAACTGTTGGACATTGACCCGTGGCATATGATGCCACGGTGGTTCGTTTCAGAAAACAAATGCCTCACTGAAGATTCATGTAGAATAAAACTCGCAGAAGAAATTGATGCATTCCTTGAATCCATTCAGAGCAAATATGATGAATTAGGAATTGAAGACAAGCCCTTCGTCGTCATGAAGAATGACAGTGGCACCTACGGCTTGGGTATCCTCATCCTCGAATCGGGTGATGCGATTTTGAATCTATCAAAGAGAAAAATCAACAAATTACGCTACGCCAAAGGAGGAAGCGATGTTGAAAATTTCTTGATCCAAGAAGGCATCCCAACCATCATGCAAACAGAGGAAGGAGCTCCTGTTGAACCGGTCGTTTATCTCGTCGGAGGTGAGGCAGCCGCATGGTTTTATCGAATCAATCCAAAAAAGTCTGCACGCGGAAACCTCAATTCACCAAGTGCGTTCTTTACCAGTGCCTCCAAAGCAACAGAGAGGTACGGCGAGCATTCACAAACTTGGCACGCCTTGCTCGCGGAATTGAGCATGCTGGCCATGGGAGCAGAAGCAGCCCTTCGAGGCAGATGACATGGCTACAGTGCACTGTTTAGGTTCAGGGTTGGTGGGAGCCTATGTCGCCCGTATGTTGAGTCAATCAGGTCATGAGGTTCACGCTTACGACCTCGCCATGCATGCAATTCCAGGCGTGAAACTCCACGTTGGTGATGTTTTTAGTCAAATCAAGACCCTGTCCGAAGGATTGGTCATCAATATGCTACCGGGCGACCTCGGCCACCAAGCCACTCGGGAATTGGTGCGTGACGGACGTCAAGTGGTGGACCTCTCCTTTGCTGAACAAACACCCGATGTCCTTCATGACGAGGCAGTCACGTTCGGCGCGGTTGTGGTCTGGGATGTCGGCATAGCACCTGGTTTTTCGAATCTCTTGGTGGCTGAAGCTCTAAGAGAACAAGGGGGACTTGACCGTGTCGAAATAAGAGTTGGAGGAAATCCAACCAAGCCAGACGGTGTCTGGTCATACATGGCTCCCTTTTCACCCCACGATGTCATTGCTGAATACACGCGTCCAGCGCGAATTGTCGAAGATGGTTTGGCTGGAGTACGGCCGGCTCTCGACCGTCGGCACGCCATATCTGTTGAAGGCCGTGGTGAAATGGAAGCCTTCCTTTCTGATGGCTTGCGTTCATTGCTGTGGACCATTCCTGCTCGTTCGATGGCAGAATACACCGTACGCTGGCCGGGTCATATCCAACGTTATATCGACCTGCGGAACGAAGGAGCGATTGACCACGATCGGTTGGTTGAATCTTGGGCGCTTGACAGAACAAAGGGTGAATTTACCTGGATGGAGGTCCTCATGGAATACAATGATGAATCCATTCGTTGGACGGTTGAAGACGAAGGGGAGGGAACGGATTCCTCCATGGCCCGAACCACGGGTTTGGTCACAACTGCCGTTGCTCTAGAGGTGCTTGAGAATCCCGAGTTACTTCCTGCTGGTGTTCATGCGCCTGAAGAATTACCACCGAGATTCCTGAACAGGGCAAAGAACCTCTTTCGTGAACACGGAGTACACGTTCAGATGACCTCCTCTCGCACAGACTGAAAGGGAGAACCACCTCGCCTCACCATGAACCGTTCCCTGTGGTACATCCTAACGATTGCCATCGGATTGTGGTTTTCCGCTACGGCATGCGCTGGTTTGATGCCCGACCAATGGGCTGAATGGCCTGTTAACCTGTGGTGCTGGGGCCTGTTCGCATTCATCTACCTCAGGACTGATCGTAAAGAACGTATTGAGATGATGACCGTCATTGCCATAGCAACACCCATGGAACTTTTTTTCTCTGAAATTTGGCTCGTCTATGAATACCAACGAGATTTCATGCCCCTTTTTGTTCCCGCAGGCCATTATTTCCTCTTTGATTTAGGTCGAAGAATTGCCGAAGTATTACCAAAACAAGCGGCATTACCCATCTTGATTCCTTTCATTCCCCTCGTGGCCTATGGAGTCTGGACTGGAGGGGATACTTCGGCTCCTTTCATGCTCGTCCTGGTTTTGGCCTTCACATGGTGGGGACCTCAGCCCCGCCTCTATGCATCAATGGCTTGGGCGGCATTGGGAATGGAATTGCTTGGCACATACCTCAACAATTGGACTTGGGCTACAGAAGTACCGTGGACATCCCTCACAGCCTGGAATCCACCTCTTCTTGTCGGAGCCTTCTATTGTTTTGGTGATGTTTTGGTGAACCTGTGCGTTGCCAAGTTTCAAGGGGAACCGCTGCTGGAGGTTGTACCATGACCGGCGTTGACGAACTGCGTAAACGCCGCGAAGAAGAGGCACTGCGCATCAGAACTGCGCTTAACCGACAGCGAGGCGAGCAACGGGCCAACACAAAGGGTGGCGAAGGAACAGTCGCCTTTGTAGAAGAGAGAAAATGTATTGGTTGTGACCAATGCACAATCGTGTGCGATGATGATGCCATTGAACTTTACCACTTGGATGTCAAGAGCCCACTCATGTCGGTGGAAAGCAATCGAAAAGCAAAGATCATCCGTGACGCATGTACTGGATGTCGATTGTGTGTCCTCGCTTGCCCAACCGATGCCATCACAATGATCGACCGTTAAGAGGTGACCCTATGTCAAAGAAAGGAAAAGACCCGTCTGCACAACGCTTTGGTGGCGAATTCGGCCCCTATCGCAAACCAGGAACCACTGGCGTAAGCCTGTCAAATTTCAAAACACTCGTGTGGGTATCAAACATTGGAGGTTTACTCCTCGTTGTTCTCGCGCTTGAATTGCTCTTCGTTCAGCACAATTTCACATGGGGTTTTCTTTCCCTTGTGGTTGGTGTTGCAATTGCCTTGTTTCCATCAAATTACGAAATCGTCGGCATGAGTGACGACGAGGATGAAGACGAGAATTGAATTCAAGCCTCTGCAGGTTCCTGCACTTGAGTCTCGCCCGCAACTTGTGCGTTCTTTTCGTTGACTTGGCGAGCGAGGAAGGACACGACGTCAAGGATTTCAATGTCTTCGTAGGCCTCATCACCTTCAAACTTCAAGCACTCAAAGTGAGAAACGCACTTGGGGCAAGATGTTAGCATGGTATCAGCTCCTGTAGCACGAACTTCTTCCATTCGTGTCACACGTAGCGACCGAGCGTTTTCGTTGCAGGACATCATGCTCGAGACACCACAGCACATGGCATCCTCACCGTGATGTTCCATTTCGACAATCTCAACACCTTCAACCGCGTTGATGAGTTCACGTGGTTCATCATAAATGCCCATCTGTCGACCAAGTCGGCACGGGTCATGGTAAGTTACCGTCGTTTCTTCGGACTTAAGGTTCATGTCAAAGCCTTGCTCGATCAAGAATTCAGTGGTGTGCATGACCTTGACGTCTTCAAGTTCATAATCACGGGCAAAGGTTCGGAAACATTCTGCACAGGAGGAGACGAGGGTGTCAATACCTGACTCGTTAATCTTGCGTTGGTTGTATGCTTTCAACTTCTCAAAGACCTCATCCAAGCCTTGCCACTTTTGGTCGTGACCACAGCACTTGAGGAAGTCACGCCCAAGATAAGCAACATCGGTTTCCATTTCCTCAAAGAGCGTGAAGGCTGCGGTGGTAGTGTCACCGAGGTTCATGGAACCTTCATTGACGTGAGAGAACACCATCTCTTGGTCCAAGTAATCAACACAACCTGGATAATAGCCGATGTTGGAGGTAATGGGGTAGTCTTCTGTTGGGATGAATTCGTCGTCAGCTGCTTCCTCTGCCTCAGCGTTAAGAACGGCTTGGAGGACAGTGTGAGGAATCTCTGCTTGAGGGCCGCCGACAATCAAACTGCGTCGAATGTCTACATAGGAGTCATAGTCCACCAGTTGAGGACATGCATTCGTGCACGCCGTACAGGTGAGACATGAGTAGAGAGGTACGCCATCGTCCTCATTGTTCCAAGAATTGTAAATGATGTTGAGTTTGTCCCCACCATTGAACAGGCGGATAGGACATGCATCATCACAAAGGTCACAGCCATAGCACTTGTTCATTTCAAACTCATAGCCGCGTGCCATGTATCGAAGCAAAACAAAGACCAGGGCTCCAAAGGTCACACAAGGAATGAACATGGCGTAGGTTAGTTTGGCGTCCAATGCCTTAGGGTTCTGGTGGTAAGTTGGGTTTTCAATGTAGGAAAAGGAATCTCCTCCAAGAGCCATTTCTTCGGTATTGGTGAGGTTGACGGTGTGACCGGCTAGACTGGCCGGTGCATTCTCATCCCAAATCAACAAGGGTTGGAAACTGGCGATGGTAAAGGCTGTTTCAGTTGAGATACTCTCATTGAGTGCAAGTGCACCGCTAACCACGACGTCGTAGGTGTAATCATAGGTTCCAACGGCCATCTCGATTGTTGCGCCTTCGCAATTGGCAAAGGAAATGACTTCTTTTCCGTTAGCATTGGTCACTGTAAGCGTAGTAGCCACCATGGTCTGCGTAGATACATCGTTGATCTTGCGCTCCGAGGAACGGAACTCACAGGAAAGGTCAGTAGTGATGCTTTCAACTTCTTCAGGGTGGCCTTCTGGGAAATAATCCACGTCTTCTGTGATCGTGAAACTGCCTGCAACAGACCAACCTTCTCCTCCGTCGAAGGTGGTGCTATCCGCTGCGGCGTTAATGCCATTTGCAGCGTCCTGGTGCCCGTTAGCATCAGTGAAATCAGTGATAATGTACCGTGCGGGCTGATAGATATTCCAATCCAGCCAGGCCACAGTCGGCACTACACCACTTTCTGACCACCCACGGTCGTCAGTGAATTCATTGACATCATGAACATGAACATCGCTCGGTTGCGTGCGCATGGCTTCCAATTCTCCGTAATCCTTGATGGTCAGGAGACCCTTAGCCTCCCAGAATCCGTTATCGTAGGTATCGTAGGTAGCGACAGTCGCAGCAGAGGAGATGATAAGGGCGCCGACAATCAACTGGCGACTCTTGGCTACGGTAAATCCAGTACCCCATGCACGGATGAGCAAACCACGACCGATGAAGTAAACGCAAATCCACATCAGAATACCAGTCATGACCCACGGTATCGAATTGAATACGTCGGCAATCCACGGTTCTCTCGTACCACATAAGAGGTCGCCGTGTGAATCCAACTTACAGAAATCAGACCGATTTTTGCCGTAGAGTTCGAGGAAGATGTTGATTGAGAACACGGAAATGAACCAAATGTGTGCGAGATATACTGCTCCAGCAGCTGCAAACCACGGGTCTTCAACAGGTCGCTTCTCACGACCTCCCAAGAACGGTGGAAGAGCGAGAATACCGACTGGGATTCCGGTGAGAGCAGCGCCCCACCATGCAGCGTTCCATGGGAACATAGGTTGGCCTACGATTTCACCAACAAATCCTGTTGGAACGACGAATTGTGGGAGGTATTCACCCCAGCGTAGGTATCCATAGGAAAACAAAACGTACCAATCAGGGAATACGAAACCTGCTTGCGCATAGGGGTCGGCGGCACCGTGAAGTGGTGGCGGAATGAGCCAAGCATAAAACAGCAAAATGGAGATCATGGATGCGAAGATGATGCTGTCACGCAACACCTCGTGGGGCCAGAACCCGTGTCCAGTGCGGGTACGCTTACGCTTTTCTTCCGCTTTTTGGAGTTGTTCTTTTTCTTCCATGTACAGCGAAGCTACACGGCCAAAGTTGTCGATTAATCCCATAATTACTCCTCCGTATCAATGTGGCTCCGCAATGCCTTGTACCCAAACGATGAACAAATGTATGATGATGAGGGTTGTGACAATCACTGGTAGAATGAACACGTGGATGAAATACATTCGAGTCACGGTAAGTGGCGTCAATTCTGAACCTGAAAACAGTAGAGTTGCAACATATTTCCCAACCAGCGGGCTCGAATTTGCGAGGTTGATTCCAATGATGGCTGCACCATAAGCAAGACTGTCCCATGGAAGAAGATAGCCGGAATAACCGAACACGATGGTCAGAGCCATGAGCGCCACTCCGATGAGCCAGTTGAGTTCACGTGGGTTGCGGTAGGCACCGGTGAAGTAGACACGGCACATGTGGAGGAAGACACTGGCTACCATGAAGTGAGTGGTCCAGTGGTGTACAGCACGAAGGATGTAACCAAAGGGCAGTTCGGTCATGATGTATTGCATGCTTGCATAGGCGGGGGAAGGGTCACCTTCACCACCAGGAACGTAATAGATTCCAAGCACGGTACCCGTGATGACGAGGATGATGAAGGAAAGGAAGGAAATACCGCCCAAGCAATAGAGAGGATACCAATACCAAATGATTCGGAGTTTGTATTTCTCAGCGTGCGTCAGTGGCATTTGACGATGCATGTTGTAATACGCACCCTTTGACATGTTCCAGTAGTCTTGAAGCCTGAAACGTGTATCTAACCAAGAGAAGACCCAGAGGAATGAACGCTCGGCAACACCCATTTTACCGGTGGACTCCACTGCGCGCAAGATGTCACGACGAGGCATCTCTTCGTTCTCCTTGCGTAGCGTAAACGCCACGAGAAGGACGAGGAAGACGATGAAGAACCACAAAACCCAGAACATTGTTGTCATTTCTTCACCTCAGTCACAATATGTGTACCAGTCGACGTAATCTGGCAAGCCTTCGATGTTATCACCGTTGAGTTGGATGGGGATGATGGGCAGGCCCACGGGCGCTGGACCACCCGACCGACGAATACCGGCATATTGGAAGGTTGCACCGTTGGAACGGTTTCTGTTGGTATTCATTTCCAAAACGGTCGGGTCGAACCGAGAGGAGTGGCAAATACAGAATAATTTGGTACCACCATCATCACCACCGCCAGGTGTCCAAGAGTCTTCAGTAAAGGAATTGGAGACGAGTTGCCATCCAGGGATGCAGCACAAATGCGTGCAGCGGCCAAAGACCATTACAAGATCATCGCTCGGCATCAAGCGTGGGTCTGCTTCTGCTAAATCCTCGAAGTGGCCGACGTATTTGCCGGTCTCGTCAATTCCTTCTGTGAACTGGAAACGTGCCTTTCCATTGGATTCAATCGTGCCGGCATTCTTGGAGTGCTCCACGTACATCACAACCACTGGAACTCCGTTCCAAACACCGGATGCACCAGAGGTTCCCGTCGATGAGAGAGCTGCTTCGTTCTTGAAGTCAGATTTTGTCATCGGTTGCAAGTGCTTTGCACCGTACCATGCTTCGTCTTCGCGCCCCTTGGCCCAAAATTGCACGGCAAGGTCACCACCGCCCGTTGCACCGGGGGGAAGGAGAATCGAGGCAAAGCCGAGAATACCCAAGGAAGCAGTCAACACACCCGCAGCGGTGTTGAAACCGTAGCGAAGGAATTGGCGTCGGTTGACACTCGTGGTGCTTCCAGCAAGACCATCTCCTTCTGCAGACGGTGCGGGTTTGAGTTCGTATTCACGTGCCATAAATCATCACCACTTGTACTCTCGCCAGTCTTTCTGGTGCTCAGGAATGAATTTGTTTTGGGCGTGTTTCACGATGATCGTATCGGGAAGAATGTATTTGAGATAAATCACACCGATCATGATGACGGTGGTAAAGGTCATTGCCAAGTGGAAGGAGAGTTGTTGTTGATCCCATCCTTTGGCAAGGCCGTAAACCATGGAGAAACTCCAGTAGCAGATCCAAAACAATCCCCAAGCGAGGAAGAACATGGTGAGGTAAGAAGCGCCCGATGGAGCAAGTGATGCGCTCACAATCGTTCCAGGCTCTGCGACATTGAACACACCGTGGTCAATAGCAGACGACATTTGCTCCTCGGTCAGTTCCGCTCCCTCGAGAGCAGTGCGGGCATCATCAACAGCGATTGAGCCGTCGGCGACACCACGAAGCAGGGAAGTAATGGTATCGTCCATCATTGGTCACCTCGTCGATTCAACTTGTAGCGCAATCGCAATTGATTGCTTCGTCCTTGGTAGGACGTGGAAAAGCCATAACGAAGCAGAAGCCCGGCAAAGATGATGACGCCGATGACAGCACCAAAGCCGAGGAGTCCGAGCCAATGAGCGCGAAGTTTGGCACCCATGTGGTGAAGGTCAACACCGTGATGAGCGGGCTCGGGAGGGGCAACGTTACCATCTCCGGCAAAGAGTGTTCTCGTTCCCATCGCGGCTGAAGATTCGTCGCCTTCAGTGAGAGCAAAATTCAACTGATTCCAGCGGTCTTCAACGCCGGGTATTTGGTCTCCGTTGACCGAGTTACCAGCAATCCAGAAGTTTGCTGCACCAGCGCCAGCCTCTGCTGGCGCAGTCCATTCAAGCGTCCATGAACGGTCTGCATTGGCTGCAGAGGCCTCGGTGTGCGTCAATGATTGCGGGTCGAGTGACCCATCGATTTCCCAGTTCTGTGCTTCGTCGCTGGCGAGCGAGCCGAGCGATGCACGCATGGAGAAGCCAGCGGTGTAGGTGCCGGTCGCATCCGGTCCGCCGATGAGTTGGAGGACGAGCGTGTAGGTTTCTCCTGGCGCCCATGCATAGGGTACATCGTCCAAAATCACTTGAACCGAATTGTCGGCGACTTCATTGTGGCAGAGACAACCTGATTTTGCGACGTCGTCAATGTCAACTTGACCGGTGGAACCCTGGTGGCTTTGAGAGCCGCCGATGCCGCCGTGATAGGATGACGCGAGCGAAGGAAGAAGCAACAAGAGCCCTACCATAGCCAGCAGCGTGGTACGGTATTTGCGGGAAGTTTTGTGCACAGCCTCACCCTTATGGCTTTGCGACTTGAGCAGACTCCTTAAACATTGTCAGCAAAACACTACCTAAAATGCGTTGCAGTAGTGCGTTTTTTGTGATGTTTTTCAAACTGCATATAACATCCCATCAGCAATGACTCACCGCGATGGCATGAAAGGGTTCATGTTGAATCGGCTGTTGCCCAGCATGAGCGCCATGTCTGACCATGCCTTTGAGAATACATACGACCTCTCCGATAAGCAATTGCAACAATTGGACGAAGCAGAAGAGTTGATGCTCAAAGGATCGCTTGGTGCTGCAGAAACCATGCTACTGAGCATGCTTAAGGGCGACGAAGAATGCATCCCAGTCCTCTCAAACCTCGGCCACCTTTACGGAAGGTATCTTTCGGAATTTGAAACAGCTGTTGAGTATTATGACAGAGTCTTAGCGATTGAACCAGACAATGCATGGGCAAGGGATGCGCGCCGCCGTTACCTCCGTTACATCGATTGACCTTCAACACCAAAGTTCATTGAGATGCCACCCTCAGTGCGTGGCATGGACCCGTCCAACATCCTCGTTGCAGGTGTCGGTGGCATTGGATGTTCATGGGCCCACCAAGCCTATCTTCGCTGCGGCATGGGTGCCCACCTCGCACTCGTCGATGCCGATGATTCCAGTTTCAAAACAGGAGAGAACATCCATGTCCTGCGCCTCGGCCATGCCCTTGACGAGAACGGATGTGCAGCCCTACCTCCACTCGCAGAGCAACGTATGCGAGGCTTAGCCAACCTCACGAACCAATTGTTCCAATCCGCCGAGTTGGTCATCCTCCTGACCGGATTGGGGGGCGGGGTTGGCACCGGTGCAGCGCACGAATTCGCCCGACAAGCACGCCAATCTGGCGCTATTGTTCTAGCAGTAGCAGGCTTGCCCTTCGAGTCCCAACCCGCCCGTGCTGCGATCGCAGAAGAAGGCCTTGAGCGACTTGAGCACGTGGCCCATGTCACCGTTCGCCTTTCGCTCGAACGGTTGGCACGGCAAGCAAGGGAGCGTGGACAAATGTGGCAAATGGGGGCTGAATGGATTGAAGACCTCGTCGATGGCTTGGTTCGCACCCTCATGCGCATGGGACTCATCAATCTTGACCTCATGGACTTGCGAGCCATTGTGGACCAAGTCGGCGGCGCTACCATGCTGGTCGGCGTGGGCCGTCCAGACGACCCGAAGGGAATCCTCGAATCAGCCCTCAAGGCGCCTCTTGCTGCCATGGATGTCAGCGGCGCCAAAGGATGCTTGATTCAAGTTGAGGGGGGATTGGGCATGACCATTGGCCAAGTTGAGGCAGTAACAGCCCTCTTCACGAGCGCACTCGACAACGACGCTCAAGTTATCCTCGGAGCGAGAGTCAGCGAAGACTTGGTTGATACCATCCGAGTCGTGACCTTACTTTCAGGCATCAGTTAGTCAGTCCAAAAGTTCAATTTCATCATCCCATTGAACCCCTTCCGCAAGCGTTTGAGGCTCGCTTTTGGACCATGTGACATCGTCACCGATGTCGCTTGAAGTTGATGAAGGAGCATCTGGATCCTGCCTTAGGACCTCTTGAGTCACGGAAGGCTCAGCAACAACTTCTGGTTGTTCAAGTGCCGGAGTCGCCTCTGCAACAATCCGTTGAATCTTGACGCCCTCATCGTGGTCACCTATGGCTTGAGTGAGTACTTTGGGTTGAAGCCACATGAAGGTCAACAAGACAATGATGTGGCCCGCCATCAGGACGTTGCCTATGTCCTCAAGAACCGTTGTCAACATGGCAACACTTCCAGCATAGGCATAACCGAAAGCAAGGCCAACTGGCAGGGCATTTTGTGTGTTTACCAATCGGAGCGATGAACGGAAGGAACGGGATGTCAAACTCCATATCGCCATGATAATGGTGACCATCATCAACAATAATTCCTCGATTAAAAGCGCCGCACTTGAGGGCGTCATTGACCAGTGACGCCAAACGGTGAGTAGGTGCCAGGTGACCATGGCTTGCGAAAGCAACATCCAGCGTGAGGAAAAGCGGTGGAGATGACGTTGGGAAGCGGCGACGGATCGTTGGTTGCGAGTCAGCCAAAATGAGGCGGCAAAAATTGCTGCAAAAAAGGCGTAAAATACAATGTTTTCAACGATGACCGCAGCGGGGGTTGACGCCCCGTCCGTCAAGAATTCAAAGACGAATAAAATCACGTAGGAAAGTACAACCAACACAACCAAGGCTACCGATGTTGCCACGGTTGTGGAGCCCTCTCCTTCTTCGGCAGGAGGTAAGCGTTGAGCAGCCAAGGTAGAAAGCCACTTTGCAAAACTACGTCCCTGAACGATTGCCCAAATCACAAAGAGGCTGCTCAAGATGAGTGGAAGCGATGAAGACCAATCTCCCAAGGCTCCGTTCTCACTGACCAATAACTGAAGGCCGATGACGGCACAAAGGCTCGCAAGGAGGGGGAAGAGGCAGATTCGGAAGGATGAGATCATTGACTTGAAACGGCCCTTGGAATCGTCTTCAGTCGTATCTGGCAAGGTCGTCCAACGTTGAACGGTGGCATTGGAAGCTAACATACCTGTTAGAAAATACCCAGTAGACAACGAGATGAAACCAATTGCACTCAAGGTTTCAAAGCCACTTGAAGCCATGATATGAAGCACCGATGAAAGCACGAGAACCATCACAATGTGTGGGAGGGTGCGAGTGCTTAGAAGCACGCCCAGCAATGCCCAAATAGATGCATCTTGACTCTGCAAGGCCTCAATGCCAGAGCCCTCGGGGGGTGCTCCGCTTGGGCGGTCGTCATCATCGCTCACGGTCTATCGTGACAGACCACCATTTTCATACTATGGTCATGAGTGAGGTGAAAACTCATGAAGCCCTGCCTCTAGGGCCGTACATGGCCAAACGACTCACAAAGGCGCTTCGGGGAAAGCGCAGATGGGTCGGCTTGGTCTGTGCCTCAAATCTGAAGACACGAAACGATATTGAGCAAAAATTGGACCAACTGGTACAGCAACTTGGCCTTTCAAAAACCCCACGCCTCATGGATTTTTTCCATTCCGAAACCGAGACATCGCGTCGTTTCTGTACGGACTACGATAAGCATCAAGAGAATGTCGGAGTCATGATACTTCGTGTTGTTCACGAAGACACACCTGTCTTGCGAGCGACCCTCGGTGAAGAGGCGGCTTTGGAGCGTCACGGTATGACGACCTATACAACGAGCGGAAAAATTCGCTTGGTGAGGCTGCGGATGGGAATTGAAAAACCAAAACGCCACAAAGGCTGAACATTACTTTGATGGCCTGGGCATGTGTCCAAGCACCATGGGAGGAGGAGGAACGGCTCCAAAAATGAAAATGAGCGATGCACTCATTCTCACTGGCGTGACCATCCTCTTTGGCTCCTTATTCATGCACGCTTGGGTCACACCCATACAACTCAACGACGAGGACCCTCCGTACACGAACGGTGCCTCCATGATGAACGGCGACGTATTTGTCATCAACATCGCTGTCGCCAATGAATCGACGGTTCGATATGTGCTCTACGATGAAAGCGATAACATCATCAGTGCAGAATCCGTGCAGATTGCAGGTGAGGGAGAGCATGAAAAAACATTTACAATTTCAGAAGGAGGCTATTACACCTACGAGGTTGATACAAAAGGAGTCGCCGCAACTCTTGAGGTCGATATTGAACGCAAGTACATGATCGACATGATCCCCTTCCCCCTCGGCGCATTGTTGCTTGCATACGGACTCTACCAACGGGAAGAAGATGTATCTGATGCTGAACCAGAGGTTCTTGACGCAGAGTTAGAGGCCTGACCAAATCAAAGCATCGGGGTCGTCAACGAGAACCTCGCCTTCGGACTCGGTGACCAGCAGCCGACCAGCACGATCAAGGTCTGAAAAATGGCTCGTTTTATTTCTATAGATAAGGGGCCCAAGGTTTGATTCTGCGCGTTGAATCTCAATTTTAAGGTCATCGAAGTAAAAACGGTTTTCAGCCAAGCACTCGGGCACAGTCGTATCAAAAAGAGATGCAACCATGGCGTGAAGACTCTTCATGAGTTCATCGTGACGCACACCAGGAAGTACCTCGTGCAGGGAACCAAAAGGCTCTGCCCCCTCGAGATTGAGGCCCAAACCAAGAACGATACGGTGATTTGTACCCGTAGTCCTTGCCTCAAAGAGGACACCTCCGCACTTGTTCCAGCCATATTGAGAGCGAACAAATAAATCGTTAGGCCATTTCAGGCAAAAAGCATCTGAGTCCGCACCTGAATAAGAGCACAGGAGCATTTGTACGTGATGTCCGACGAGCAGTTGATGCATTGTTGAGTGCGTCATACTGCCATCCATAGCGACCACCCATGACGCCATAATCGCTCGTGAAGGTGAGACCCAGGAACGCCCTCGCCGCCCTCTTCCCTTGCTTTGATGACGTGCACTTACGCGGGAGCCTAAGGGGTAATGAGCATCAAGCAGGTAGGCATTCGTGCTTTCAAGCGTTGGATGATGCTCAACTTTGGCCTTCGGAAACGGACGCCACAAGGCGATAGCACTCAGAAGTTCACCTTCTTCAAATTGACATTGCCCCACCACCCTTGCAGCGAAACCCTTTCGCCATGCGAGGGGGACTGCTCTGCTGCCAACTCCTAAGTTTGAGACGACGACGTAGGCACGCCCTCCCGGGCGCAGAAGTTGGCCACCTGCGATGAGGTTGAGAAAACGCGCATACAGTCCGACATCATCCGTGTCGATCATGGCCGCTTCTTCAAGAGGACCCAGGACAGGTTGCCCCGGTTCGGGTGGACTGAGATATGGCATGTTCCACATGACAACGTCGTAAAGCTCGTCCCCCATCCACTGTTGCGGGTGGCCGTCCTGTTTCGGACCTGGCCCGCCCTCACACACACGGATTGAGTAACCGTATTTCTCAGCGTGTCCCTTGGTGCAAGCAACCGCATAGGGGTTGATGTCGCAGGAGGTGACGGACCACCCAAGACTTGCGGCAAAAAGAGAGATTGCCCCTGTACCACACCCAATTTCAAGCGCCTTGGTTTGCGAAGGCAAGCGGGAGGTATTGAGGACCTCTGCGAGAAGATTGGTATCTTCTCGAGGCTGGTAAACAGTTGGTGGAAGGTCCAAGTCAAATCGCTGTCCCAAAGGTGTGGTCCAACTGAGGGACTGAGCCACCCTGTCAAGCCGGTTGATTTCTGCCTCGGCATCGGCCTCTTCGAAGTGATGAGGCCCTCTCATAAATCCCTCGAAGGGTGCTCCCATCATCATTCTATGCACGTGTCAATCAGTGCAAATGTGCGATTTTTGCTCAATAGAACACTTCTTAGGGAAGTAATCCGTATCACCTACATCGGAAGGGGGCGGAGCGCATGGCTCAATTGCATCCCGAAACGTATAAGAACACCATGTCGGTCGGACAAAAAGCCCAAGTTGCTACATTGGGCCTGTAGCTCAGTCAGGTAGAGCGTCGGACTTTTAATCCGATGGTCGCGGGTTCGAACCCCGTCAGGCCCGCCTGACAACGCTACCGGCTCGGTGCAGTAGGGCATTCGCGGGGTGACGAAATGGTAGTAAAGAGTGCAACAAAAAAGCGGTTAATGGAACTCGGCGTTTCTGAAGAATACGCCCACAAACTTGCCACCGACCGAAACATGACCGACATCAAGAACATGTCTCACGACGATGTCGCATCAACACTTGGCATTTCCAAAGACGCTGAAGAATTCATCACCACCATGCAGATCATCGCTGAACAAGGCTCCCGACGCCGAGCAGCAAAAAAGAGCACGAAGATCACCATTCGTGCCAAAGCCGTGGACGATATGGACCGCCCCGAGATTACCTCTCGGTTCAATGCCCTCAACCACGAACTTGTCCCCCATCAAGAACTCGTTGGACCAGCCAACGTTTCTCCCGAAGAACAACTCGCCATCGAAACAGAAGAACTCGCTCCGTGGCGAATGATTCAGCCCGACCCCGAAACCGGCGAAGACCGTTTGGCCAAGGAACTCCTGCCCAAAATCCTCATCACCGACCCCGTTGTCCAGGTCATCAAAGAAGTCTGTGAATCAGAAGACAACGCCCATCTCCAAGCAAATCCGGACCACAAGCCCTTGGCTGCTGGTTGGATCGCCGACCGTGTGCTCAAGGTCATCCGCCGCTCCCCATCGGCCGGACAAAGCATTGCGTACCGGCTCATTGTGGAGGGGAACTGAGGAGAGGATACCATGCAGGAAATCATTCAAGCATTTTTCAAAGAACGCAGCTTGGTCAACCACCAACTCGCATCATACAACGACTGTATCCCCGCATCAGAATCCTCGCTTTCACGCATGGAGCGCATCATCCGCAACATCCGTGTAGGAACCGATGAAGACTTCAACGACGACGAAGGAGGATACATCAAACTCGACGTCGCTGAGCAAGACATTGTCATCCGATTGAAGAATGTCAAACTCGGCCAACCCACTGTTAAGGAAGCAAACGGTGCACTCAACCCGTCCACTCCAATGGAGTGCCGCCTGCGCAAGTTAACCTACATGTCCCCCGTCACCATTGACTTCACCATCAAGCGAAACGGTGTACCATCGCCTACTGAGGCTGGTGTCGCTGTTGGCAACATGCCAATCATGGTCCGCTCAGAGCGTTGCAACCTGCACGCAAAACACATCGCTGGAGACCGCGTCCTCAACCCAACAACATCGGACGAAGACAAAACTACCTGGCACGAAATGCTGCAAAAGAAAGGCGAAGACCCACTTGACCCAGGTGGCTATTTCATCATCAACGGTACCGAACGTGTCCTCATCTCAATGGAAGACTTGGCCCCAAACCGCGTCACCGTTGAAATCAACAAGCGCTATGCAAAGCAAACCGAAGTCGCTAAGATTTTCTCTCAGAAAGACGGTATGCGAAAGCCGCTGACTGTTGAAAAGCGCCGTGACGGTATGCTGATGGTCAAGATCAGCACCGCTGGAACCACTGCCATCCCTGTCGTCATGCTCATGCGTGCTCTCGGAGTCGAAAACGACCAGCAAATTTTCCAGGCCATTGCAGGAAATACCGATTCATTCAAGTTTATCGTGGCCAACATCAACGAGGTCAACGACAACGAAGAATACAAAGTCGTGACCACTGAAGAAAGCCACCAGTGGCTTGAGAAGAAATTTGCCGCTGGCCAGCAAAAGGAATACCGAGAAGCTCGTGTCAACCAATTGCTCGACCGCGAATTGCTCCCTCAC
Organism: Euryarchaeota archaeon UBA256; assembly: GCA_002494645.1. Classification (GTDB taxonomy): domain Archaea; phylum Thermoplasmatota; class Poseidoniia; order Poseidoniales; family Poseidoniaceae; genus Poseidonia. Next base: position 22,611 of record DACE01000008.1, read on the forward strand.
CTTGGCGACCAAGCCGAAGACCGCGAAAAGAAGGCCATCTACCTCGGCCGAATCGTTCGCCAAGTTCTCGAGATGGCTATTGAAGGCCGTGACCCTAACGACAAGGACCACTACGCCAACAAGCGTGTCCGCCTCGCCGGTGACCTCATCGAAGACCTGTTCCGTGTTTCCGCTGGACAACTCGCTCGTGACCTCAAGTATCAACTTGAGCGACATCACAACCGCAAGCGAGAACTCAAGATTACCTCGTGTCTTCGCCCCGATGTCCTCACATCAAAGATCATGCACGCCTTGGCCACAGGAAACTGGGTCGGTGGACGCACTGGTGTTAGCCAATTACTCGACCGTACAACCTACCTCGCTGCTCTTTCCCACATGCGCCGTGTCACCTCTCCCTTGGTTCGTAGCCAGCCCCACTTTGAAGCACGTGACCTGCACCCTACTCAATGGGGACGATTGTGCCCTAACGAGACCCCTGAGGGTCAAAACTGTGGTTTGGTCAAGAACGCTGCTCAGATGATTGACATCTCTGAGAACATCGACGAAGTTGAAATTCGCGAGCGCCTTGACGAACTCGACGTCTATCAGCCCGACGATTGGACTGATGGTGACCGTATTCACGTCAACGGTGACATTTACGGAATTCACAAGCGCGGTGTCAAACTCGTTGACCACTTCAAGTCTGCACGCCGTCGCGGTGTTATTCCTTCAGAAGTGTCCATCCGCCACGACTCCGAGAACAAGGACATCTTCATCAACACTGACAAAGGACGAATTCTCCGACCGTTGTTGATCCTCTATGATGGCGCACCTCGCCTGACACAAGACCACCTCGCACGCCTCAACAACGGTGAAATGAACTTCCGTTCACTTGTCATCGAAGGGGTCGTTGAATGGGTCGATGCTGAGGAAGAAGAAGACCTCTACATCGCTCCACGACCCTTCGTCCTACCCGAGATGGTACCGGAAGGCGACTCCGCTGGTCTAGCCGGCCGAGTCATCAAGCACGAAGACATCGAATGGATGAACCTTGGAGAAGCACAAGCAGAAGTCGCACACTTGCGTGCGAATGTTTGCCTGCCAAACGGTCTTTGGGAAACCACCGAATTTGACGTGCCGTTGGAATACTCTTCAGAACACACGCACTGCGAAATCGACCCGCAACTCGTCCTCGGTGTCTGTGCTTCGCTCATCCCTTACCCAGAACACAACTCAACACCTCGTGTTACCGGTGGTACGGCCATGGTCAAGCAATCGCTCGGCCTACCGAGTGCAAACTATCGAATGCGCCCCGACACACGAGCGCACATCCTGCACTACCCTCAACGCTCCATCACCAAAACGCAAGCTATGGCAACCACCAACTTCGACGACCGCCCCGGTGGTCAGAACTTCATCGTAGCCATCATGTCTCTGCACGGATACAACATGCAAGACGCAGTCATCATGAACAAGGGCTCCATCGACCGAGCACTTGGACGTTCGACATTCAACCGAACCTACAACGCAGAACGTCGTCGTTTCCCTGGTGGCCAAGTTGAAGAAATCGAAAAGCCCGGCAGCTCCAAGCAGGAAATCAAGGGCCTCAAGACTCCAGAAGCCTACATGCACCTTGAAGCAGACGGATTGCCCGTCCCGGAAACTTCTCTTGAAGGCGGCAACGTCCTTGTTGGAAAGACCAGCCCTCCTCGCTTCCTCGAAGAAACCTCTGGTGGTGCCTTCTTGATGGCACAGGAACGCCGTGAATCATCCATGCTTGTTCGCCACGGTGAAAAGGGATGGGTTGACAACGTCTATGTGACAGAATCACTCGACTCCGGTCGCCTTGTTCGTGTCATGGTCCGAAGCCACAAAGTTCCCGAAGTCGGCGATAAATTCGCTTCACGTCACGGACAAAAAGGTGTCATTGGACGCTTGGTAAACCAGGAAGACATGCCCTTTACTCAAGACGGTGTAGTTCCTGACCTCATCATCAATCCTCACGCCATTCCATCACGAATGACGGTTGCACACGTTCTCGAAATGATCGGTGGCAAAGTTGGTGCTATGGAAGGACGTCGCATTGACGGTACTGCATTCCGTGGTGAAAAGGAATCCAGTCTGCGTGACGGATTGGTTCGTAACGGCATGGATCACACCGGCCGTGAGATGATGATTAACGGAGAGACTGGCGAGGCATACCCCGCCGATATCTTCGTCGGATGCATCTTCTACCAACGCCTGCACCACTTGGTGAGTTCGAAGATTCACGCTCGCTCCCGTGGCCGTGTTCAAATCCTCACCCGCCAACCGACCGAAGGCCGTGCCCGACAAGGTGGTCTCCGATTCGGTGAGATGGAACGTGACTGTCTCATCGCACACGGTGCATCAATGGTCATCAAGGACCGATTGTTGGATGAGTCGGACGGTATTGACATGTATGTCTGTGCCCAATCCGGTCACATCGCTTGGTACGACCCGAAGCGTGGTACCTACGTCAGCCCGATACACGGGGATGGCGCTGAAGTCTACAAGGTACAGACTTCATATGCATTCAAGCTCCTTCTGGACGAAATGAAGAGTTTAGGAGTGGCCATGCGCCTTGAACTGGAGGATCGAAAATGAGCAGAAAGAGTACAATGATTCCAAAGCGAATCGCACAGATTCGTTTTGGCCTGATGGACCCCTTGGAAATTAAGAAGATGTCAGCAGTTGAAGTCAAAACTGCAGACACCTACAAGGACGACGGTCACGCCTACAAGCAAGGTCTGATGGACCCGCACATGGGTGTCATCGAACCCGGTTTGCTGTGCCCAACCGATAACTGTCAGTACCAAGACTCCCCTGGTCACTTCGGACACATCCAACTTGAACTGCCTGTGATTCACATCGGATTTGTGAGCCTCATCAAGACCGCTCTCAAGGCAACCTGCAACAGTTGCAGCCACATCCTGCTCCACAGCGAGCCAGGAACTGGCCCTACCGGAAACGATGAACAAGCAGAACAAGATTACTACCGCAACCGAATTCGTGATGTCATCACAAAGCACGGTGTGGGTTCAACTGAGTTCTCAAAGATCATCAAGGAAGTTGAAAAGGTCACCTCTGGAACCAAGCGAAAGGTGTGCATGCACTGTGGCGCAACCCAAGGTAAGATCATCCTCGACAAACCTACGACCTTCAAAGAGAAGCATGAAAACCCTGCTACTGAGCGAAAACTCAACCCTCGTGACGTTCGCGAATGGTTGAGCAGCATTCCACCCGAGCACCTCATTTTCATCGGTATGGACAAGCAAAACCGCCCAGAATGGATTGTTCTCAAAGTCTTGCCTGTTCCACCAATTACGGTGCGACCATCCATCACCTTGGACAGCGGCGACCGTTCAGAAGACGATTTGACGCACAAATTGGTTGACGTTCTCCGTATCAATCAACGACTTCGTGAAAACCGTGACTCTGGTGCACCTCAACTCATCGTTGAAGACCTCTGGGAATTGCTGCAATACCACATCACGACCTACTTCGACAACCAAACATCAGGAATTCCACCTGCGCGACATCGCTCAGGACGTACCCTCAAAACGCTGACACAGCGATTGAAAGGCAAGGAAGGACGATTCCGAAGCAACCTCTCCGGAAAGCGTGTTAACTTCTGTGCACGTTCAGTGATTTCACCTGACCCATACCTCAGCGTTAACGAAGTTGGTGTTCCAGAAAAGATCGCCAAGGAACTCACCGTTCCAATCCGTGTCACATCACGTAACCGAGAACAAATGCGACAAATGATTCTTCGTGGACCCGATGTTCACCCTGGTGTCAACTACATCATCCGTGGCGATGGACGCCGTGTGAAAATCAATCAACGCAGTCGCCTCATCAACGCAGGTTTCCGCTGTCACAACCCTGACTGCAACGAAGAGACAACCCTTCGCCCTGACCTGCACCAAGTGATGCCCGCACCAAACTTCCTACCCGGTTTGGTCATTCAGAAGCAAATTTCGCTGAGTGGCATGGACCAAAGTCTCGAAGAAGTGACCTATACCGTCAATGACAATGCGACACTTCTGAACCTGCAAGGCGTCGACGAAAACGGAAAAATGCTTGCAGAAGACGATCCTCGGGCCGTTCTCCACTACCGATGGATGCATGAGTTGGCTCAGGCCGATAAACCCAAGCAGGAACCCTTCCCAGAAGCTCTCGAAGTCACCTGCCCGCACTGTGGCAGTCCCTTCGATGAATGGACCGAAGAGCGAACCAACGTTGAAGACCGCCTTGCTACCGTTGACCGATACGGCAATCCTAAGCCAGGTCTACAGGTTGAGCGTCACTTGATCGACGGAGATGTTGCCATCTTCAACCGACAACCATCACTTCACAGGATGTCGATGATGGTCCACGAAGTCAGAGTCATGGAAGGTCATACCTTCCGTTTCAATCTGGCCGTATGTACGCCCTACAACGCTGACTTTGACGGCGACGAGATGAACCTTCACGTGATTCAGTCCGAAGAAGCCCGCGCAGAAGCCAAGATTTTGATGCGTGTTCAAGAACACATTCTCACCCCTCGCTACGGCGGTGCGGTGATCGGCGGTATTCACGACCACATTTCCGGCGCATACTTGCTTTCACGACCTGGAACCTTGATTCGTCAAGCACATGGATTGGAGATGCTTGGTAACATCAACTACACGGGCAACTTGCCTGAAGTGGTCAAGGATGCTGACGGCAATGCCTCATTCCGAGGACATGATTTGATTTCATTGATTGTCCCAGACAACATCCACCTTCGCTTCCGCAGTCGTTCTAACGACATGGTGGTTGTCAAAGACGGTGCAGTTGACGGAACGCTCGACAAGCGAGCCATCGGTGCAGAAGATGGACGACTTTTGGACGCTATCGTTCAAACCAACGGTCCAGAACTTGGAGCAAAGTTCCTTGATGAGTTCACTCGACTTTCAATCGCAGCCTGTACCTCCCTTGGGTTCACGACAGGAATTGATGATGAAGACCTCTCTGATGAAGCCGTAGCAGCCATCAATGCTGCAAATTCCAGTGCACAAGACGAAGTCAACGCAGAACTCGAGAAGTTCGGTAAGAACGGCAAGGGCTACGAAGCACGTCCTGGACGAACGCCTCGTGAAACCCTCGAAGAAAACATCATGCAAATGCTCGACAAAGGAAAGCAAGAAGCTGGTGACGCTGCAAAGGACGAACTCAATGAATCGGGTTCAACCAACGCCGCTGTCAACATGGCAATTTCCGGTGCTCGTGGTTCAATGGACAACCTCACCATGATGGCCGCTTCAATCGGTCAAGCAAAGGTTCGTGGAAAGCGTCTTGAGCGTGGATACGACGACCGTGTTCTACCTCACTTCAAGCGTGGAGGACGGGGTGCACTTGACCGTGGTTTCATCGCCTCATCATTCAAGCGTGGTCTTGAACCGACGGAGTTCTTTATGCTCTCAGTTTCAGGACGTGAGTCTCTGGTCGATACTGCTGTCCGTACTGCAAAGTCAGGATACATGCAACGCCGACTCATCAACGCTATGGACGACTTGAAGGTCTACGATGACGACATGCTCTCCGTGCGTAACACTGCAAACCGTATCATCCAGTTTAGCTACGGTGAAGACGGTATTGACCCCTCACGTGGTGTGCACGGCTCTCCGTTCAACATCGACGTGATCGTCGATGCCGCTCTCGGCACCGAAGGCGGTCTTGAGATGGACAACGAATCGTTCGAACGTGAAACTGTTGAGGAAGACCTTGGCGGTTGGGAATTCGAAGAAGAGAACGCAGGAGGTGAAAACTGATGGTCGTCAAGAGTGCAACCAAGAAGAAGCTCATGGATTTGGGCATTGATGAGAATTTCGCCCATGCTTTGGCGGATGACCGAAAGTGGGATGATGTCAAAATCATGACACAGAACGACATCGCTAAGATTTGCGAAACCGATTCCGAAACTGCAGGAAACATCCATTCCACCATCATCGCTGCAACCCAAAAAGGTCGTGACGGAGATGGAGATACTGGAGGACCAGTTACCAAGGTCCGTATGTCTGGACGACGCACTGCCCGACGAACACGCGCAAAGACTGTGGCTGACCTCGAGACCTATCAAGTCGAGGCAAAGTTGCAATCGATGGAAGACGAGCTCGCAGGCGACCCCGTTTACAAGTCACTTGTTGTAGCTGCAGAAGAGGCAGGTTCACAGCGATTCACCAACCGAATCTTTTCAGATTTGACCATCGCTTGCCACCAACGTGGTAAGAAGAAACTGACCAAGCCCCAAGCGAAGAAGGTCATCAACGAAGCCATTGTTGCGCTCAACAAGGCCAGTATTGACCCCTACGAAGCAGCAGGTATCATTACCGCTCAGTCCATTGGTGAACCTGGAACACAGATGACCATGCGTACCTTCCACTATGCTGGTGTCGCAACGGTGAACGTCACTCAAGGTCTTCCACGTATCATTGAGATTGTGGACGCCCGTAAGGTCCCACAAACACCAACCATGACCATCCGTATGCTGGACAAGCAGAAGACTGACGGTAATGCCGCCAAGAAATTAGCAGCCGCTATCGAAGTCACCACAACGGTCAACATTGCCAGCCTCGATACCGACGTAGCACAGCGACGACTTGTCTTGAAGTTGAACAAAACCAACCTGAAGCAAAAAGGCATGTCGCCTGGTGAAGTCAAGGACAAACTCGAGCGAGCCACACGTCTCTTTGTACAACCTGACAAGGAAAAGAACCCGTCAACGTTGACCCTGATTCCAGGTGTTCACGACGAGACCGATCTGGCAGAACTTGCTGATAACCCACCATCATACACGATGCTACTTCAACTTGAAGAGAAGATTCGCGACATGCGTCTCAAAGGTATCCCCGGTATTGAGCGTGCTAACGTTCAACTTGATGATAAAACGGGTGAATACTACCTTTCGACCATTGGAAGCAACCTTCAACGAGTGAGCGAGCTGGAGAATATTGACCGCGCTCGCACCTACACCAACAACATCATTGAAATTTACAATTACTTGGGTATTGAGGCTGCTCGTCAAGCCATCATCAACGAACTCCAATTGACGTTGGATGGCGCTCGTCTCGAAGTTGACGTTCGTCACCTGCTCATGGTTTCCGACGTGATGACCTCTGAAGGTGAAGTCCGTGCAATTGGACGACACGGTGTATCGGGTACGAAGCACAGTATCCTCGCACGTGCGGCTTTCGAAGTCACCGTCAACCACCTGCTCAAGGCAGGTATTATCGGAGAGAAGGATTACTTGACGGGTGTTGCTGAGAACATTATCGTGGGTCAACCCATTTCCTTGGGAACCGGTAGTGTTGCACTGTATTACATCCCTGAAGAATGATGTTCCAACCATGAGAAACACATGTGGAGAATGGAGGAATAAAAATGGATCTAAGCCGACAATTGAAAAATGCAATCGCAACAGGAAACCTGTTGTTTGGACAACGCCAAGCCAAAGATGCTTGTGAAGAAGGAGGAGCAAAAATGATCATCGTGGCAGCAAATTGCCCCGAAGATTACCTGGACGCTCTGCGAGCCGCTCACCCCGAAGTAACGATGCACCGTGCCCGCATGGTCAACCGAGAATTGGGCATTGCCTGCGGAAAGCCCTTCTCAGTTTCAACCATCACCGTTTTGGATGCAGGGGACAGTGATTTACTGGCCCTTGATTCAAACATTGAGTGAACCCGTTCAAACGAATCAACAAAGGCTTGATGGCCTTTGGTGATTAGCAGCGAATCATGCGAAGCACCTCCTACGCGACTGCATTGATTTTGACCGCACTCCTCTTCGTGAGCGTCATCGGGACAGCAACCATCCAACAGCCCGTCGGCTTACCCGTACTACACGAAGACATTGAGGCATCGCAGACCTCTGGTCGCTCAACTTCTCCAGAGGTATTCCTAGCAAGCGGAGGCTCGAGCACGCATGACGAATTCTCTGGCTCAATCGAAGCCGCAGATAACGGATATTTCGTGGCCGGAGACTTCAATTCCTCAGCACAAACCATCACCTTTGGAACGCAATCACTCCAAGCCACTTCGCCGTTTAGCAACGGCAATGAGTTTTATCTTGCATCCGCCGACAACAGCGGAAGTTGGAATTATCTCGTTGGTGCCGACCATTCACAGGGAGGAGTTTCCTTCCTCTCAGATGTGGACTCCAATGCGGGTATGCCGATTGTTGCTGGTTACATGTACGGCCCAATTAGTTTCGGACAAACTACGCTCACAACGTCCGTTCAGTTTGACGGTTTCATAGCATCGGCAGATCCTACTGGAAACTGGATGTGGGCAAAAGGCTTCCAAACACTTCCCAATTCTTCAACCGACAAAAGCATACCACAAGCCATTGTCATTGACGGGTTTGGCGACGTAGTGGTCGCTGGATACTTTTCAGGTGAAACAGATTTTGGTGGAACCACCATCAACGTTTCAAATCAAGAAATATTCGTCGCCAAACTTGACGGTATGAATGGTGCGCTCAAGTGGGCAGTCAGCGGTGGTGGAATTGGTGCACAATCTGTCACCGATGTCATCATTGATGGTAACGGCGACATCCATGTCTCGGGCCTTACCCAGAATAATGTCCTCTTTGGCACCAATAGTTACAGTCTCGTAGGGACTCAAGATTCCTTTATTGTCAAACTCTCAAGCACGGGTTCCTTCCAAAGCATCACTGGATACGGCATCCCAAATCAAGCTGTTTCCGTGTCAAATTTGGCCCTTGACAGTAACGGAAATCTCTACGTGGGAGGGTCCTTTGAAGGCACCATGGCCAAAAATGGATGGTCCATTACCGCCAACAAAGGCGGGGCTGACCTCTTCTTCATCAAGGAAGGAGCCACGCCATCCAATCAATGGGCTGCAACCGGAGGTTCAAGTTCAGGTGACAGCCTCGCAGGTATGGAAGTCACCTCCCGTGGTGAAATCATCCTCTCATCCTTCTTCCTCGATGGCACATTCAGCGGTGGCACAAAATCGGTGACTGGCACCGGTAGCAGTTGGGCGAATTTGAACGCTGACGTTCTCGTTGGGGGACTCAGCAGTTCTGGCAGTTGGGCCTGGCTTGATGTTACTGGTAGCACAAGTCTCGAAGTTGGGTGGGACCTTGCGGTCAATTCTTCCGACATTGCCACGGTGATTGGGTCCTTCGCTGGACCGAGTCCTGCAACGATTACAAAGGATAGCACTACCGTCACCAGTACGGGTGGGTGGGATGTCTTCGTCTGGGCGATGGACCCGTCAAAAAAGACCGACAGCGATGCTGATGGCATTCCTGATGTGAGTGATAATTGCCCCAATGTGGTGAACCCCGGCCAAGGAAATACCGATGGCGACAATCAAGGCGATGCATGCGACTCCGACGATGACAACGATGGCATTACCGATAATTCCCCCGATGATTGTCCCAGAGGAGGGCAAGCCAATTGGGCCTCCACTCAAGATTTCAACGACCCTGCCAATTCAAGCGATTGGGACCGAGATGGTTGCCAAGACAGTTCTGAAGACGACGACATGGACAACGACGGCATATCAAACGACGTCGACTCTTGCCCTCGTTCTGATTACCAACCACCTCGTCCAACGTGGCAATCGGACACGGTCACAGATGTTGATGGCGACGGTTGCCGTGACTCCGATGAAGATGAAGATGATGACGGCGACGGTTTCGCTGATGTCAGTGATGATTGCCCGACTACAGTAGGCACCTCAACCCTCGGTGAGGAAGGCTGCCTTGACAGTGACGGTGACGCATGGTCGGATAACTTCGATGATTGCCCGAATCAAGCAGGTAATTCAACACTGGGTGGCAAGAATGCATGTCCCGATCAAGACGGAGACGGTTGGGCTGACGATGATGATGCATTTGTAAACGAGCCCAGCCAATGGAGTGATTCTGACGGGGACGGCTATGGAGACAACCCCGAAGGCATCACCCCCGATGATTGTCCCTCTGTTTCTGGCACATCTACCCTCGACCGAATGGGCTGCCTTGACAGCGATGGAGACGGCTATTCAGATACCGATTCAATGTGGTCTGCCGAGGATGGCGGTGATGCGTTCAGAGAAGACCCAACACAATGGTCAGACTTTGATGAAGATGGCTTTGGTGATAACTGGGGCAACCAGACATGGGATGATCGCAATCCATCATGGCCAGGAGAA
>DACE01000015.1 GCA_002494645.1 Euryarchaeota archaeon UBA256
CTGCATGTCCGCTTCGCTCGCTAAAGAGCCCCAGCCGAGCGGATTGTAATCACCCCTATCCACCATGAAGTGAATGAAAGGATGACCTGCATCCTCGAGCAAACCCATACTGGCGTGGTAGTGCATCGCTGCTGCGGGGTGGGCGAGAACCAAAGGCCTGTCAGGGTTTACCTCAATGGGCAAACCGATGCCCACAGGAGAACCGTACGCAATACAATTCCCGAATCTTGCGGAAGGATGTCTGTTCGCAGCCATGCTCATCAGATACACCTCGGGTGATAGAGCGGCACGACCCTGAAGATTCTCTTCGTCTGCCTTTCCAGTCTAGCGTAGTCTACGGCCTTCACCACACCACCAGCGTCAGCATCTTTGGCGGTATCGTAAACGGTATCTCTGTGCAAAGTGACGATGTGGGCGGTGACGAGTTTACCAGAAGGTTGTGGGTCACTGGGTGGGTCATGTGAATAGAACGAAAGAAGGAATAAATCATCTTCTTCCACCAATTCCTCAATGAAATACTCGAGCCTTCTGAGGTCTGTATTGCAATAGGCAAGTTGCATCCCGTAAGGCTTGAGAGCCTGTGACCACGTGTGCGGTGCTTGTGAATTGGTCACCGCTTTGAAATCCTCTGGCGTGGTTGTAGCACCTCTCGCATTGGCTATCAACGACAGTGTTGTAGCGACGCAGGAAGGGCCTTTTTGTTTGACATGTTCGACATTGAGAGTTTGGAAAAACGGACCCGTAGGTTCGCCATCTTCACTTTGATACCACAAGGGCGCAGTAGGATTGGGTTTCCAATTCGTTATCATTCCCATTCCTCCTTGAACGCATCATCGAACGTCGGTTCCCCGTCCTCCCACGCTGCTTCGATAGCAGTCTGAAGGCAAGAAGGGCACGAACAATCGTGGTCCATCCATTCGCTCAGGTCTTTTATTCTCAATTTCGCAAACTGGTTTTGCAGTTCAAAGAACTCCATCACCAGCATCCATAGTTTCTTCCAATCATTGCTTGTTTTCATTTTTTCACTTCTCCATTTCTTCTTCTGTTGGCCTCTTCCTGCCATTGGGATCTAATTTCAATCCAGTCCACCTTTGAGTATTGACAATCCAAGTCCTCGGGCACTCCCTGAGGCCAATGCTCCTCCCACCATTCAGCCCTTACCTGTGCGTAAATTTGCTCGGAAACCTGTTGCAGCCATATCCTCGTGTCGTCAATACACAAGGCTGCGACGGACATGATGTTGATTGGGAATCCTCCGTGTTGACAAAAAGAGATGGTTTCCTCAGCGAGATGGTCGCTCCATTTCCCCCCCCAATCAGAAACGTGGTCGGGAATGGCCCAATATGAGCCAAGGCTGTGTTTCACCGTCTCAAGAGCGGCGTAGACCATTCTCCCGCCCCCGTTCTTTTTCTTCCACGAAGGGCTGTGCTTGCCCTCCAACACCAGCCTGTCGTGCTCGTCCATATCGCCCGGAGGCACGAAGGAATTGAGGTCGAGGCTTAGGTCAAAGCTGAACGTTGTCCCGTATCTACCCTGAACCGAAAGGGTGTATCCCTCCCAAGTGATGTGGGGTGATTCGTAAAGAAATTGCATCACGGCAAGCCACTGACTTCTTTTGACCCAATCCGACTCTGTGTCCATTCTTGTGTCAATGATGGCGTAATCCTGGTCTATTGAGGTCAAACATAATTCCCACGATGGCCATGTATCCCAGGCGTTCCCGTTCGCGATGTTGTGCTGGTTGTAGGCAACAAAAATGTCCATGAACGGTTGGACCTTGTCCAGATTTCCTTCGTGGTCAATCATGTCTTCAGGATTCACGTACCCGTTGGCTGCAAACCATTCGGTGGTTCCGTCGTGTATCCATGCTCTTGTTTTTGTTATTGGTTGGTTCATATTTTTTTCCTCCTTAGTTGCGTTTTAACACCGCCGTGCTTGTGAATGGCTGGGGCACTGGGAGTCGAACCCAGATCGAGGGGTCCGCAACCCAACATGCTCTCCATTACACCATGCCCCATTGGTCTCAATTTGGCAGAGGCACCCGGATTCGAACCGGGGTCCAAGGATCCGAAGCCCCTGATGCTATCCACTACACCATGCCTCCATCCAAATTGATGCAAGGCAGCGGTTGCACTCAAGGTATCAACCGCTACGTTGCTGTTCATGATCATTCTGTGATCATCGGCGTTTACAGAGGGGCTGTTTGGCCACATTTCGGATTAGAATTGTGTTGCCCCTCATGTTGTTTCCCTCTCAGGTAAAGTGTAAGTATTGCACCGACTATATAAAATCTTTGGTTAAGTGTTTATACAAGTTCCTTTTTTTACGAACATGAGTCAATCATGATTGATACATTACACAATATCGGTCACGAATCAACGGCTCGTGCGTTTACCATTCAGTTTAGGTGTTATAAACAATAGACGAGGATGTAACCTTATAATCTCCACGACGACTCCGGTAATTATGGAAAGTATTAGTTCCTCTAGAAATATGCTGATTGCGGGTATCATCATGGTACTCCTGAACGTCGCCCTCTTGGCTCCAATGTCAACAGGTGCAGTCCCCGACGCTGTTGAAGAAAACTTCGAGGAGTTCTCCAAAGAGAGCGCCTGCGATGACAGTGATTGTACCACTGCTGAAGAAGATTGGGCCGTGTCCACATCCTCTCGTGATTTCTACGGCTATTCCATCACCAACGTGGCTGATGTGATGGCCAATGGAACCGCCCCCACCTACGAGAAGAT
>DACE01000042.1:0-188 GCA_002494645.1 Euryarchaeota archaeon UBA256
CCGTGAGCGTTCTCCATGTCCAGGTCAGAGAAGATACAATTGTATTCCTTGATGGTTCCCGGGTCGATCCATTCTCCACGGGTGTAAATGCCTGAGGGTTCAATGGCTTCACTCTTGGAGACGACGAGAACGGGAATCACATCAACCAGTGTTCGCCCCATGTCGATACCACGCTCAGGGCCTGAGCC
>DACE01000042.1:249-7400 GCA_002494645.1 Euryarchaeota archaeon UBA256
ACCCCATACGCCGTCCCATAGGTCGGGAAAGTGTTCAGTGGAACCGTTGCGCTTGAGCAAGAGCAATTTTTCTTCATGGCGAACAAAGGCTACGAATGCTTCAGACATCATCATCACGCTCTCAATTGCCGATGCCGAAGACATCGTGGATTAACCAAGGAAGGAAATTGTCCATAACCACCAAGATAGCGAAGCCAATGGCGCCAAGAACAAAGAGGCCGATGCCGCAAATGATGGCGGTTTGGCGGAACTCTTGCTTTGATGGCTTGCGAGCCATGCGGATGATACGTGCCCAGGAGCCACGGGTAATCTTACGGAACTGCGCCTCAATCTTATCCTGTTGCTCTTGCACCTTCATCTCAAAGGACTTGGAAGCATTGGATTCATCAGGCATGGTCTAACCTCAGCCTTCCGAGCCACCAACCCACTCATTATAACGACTCCGCATAACTTTACCACCTCTCAAACCACCTCCTCTCGGCCCTCTGGTAGAAGCAGACCAGCCGAAACCTCCGATGCGAGGATTGATGTGGGGCGGCAGACAGTCGTGAAGCCGATGGCGGAGCGGAACCCCTACGAGGTCTTGGGTGTCAACCGCAATGCGAGTGATGGTGAAATCAAACGCGCCTTCCGAAAACTTGCTCGTCAATACCATCCCGACCGCAACCAAGGCGATGCTGGAGCAGAGTCCAAATTCAAGGAAGTTCAAGCGGCCTACGATGCCATCGGCACCTCAGAGGCTCGCAGAGAACATGACCAACAAGAACAGATGCGTAACATGTTTGGTGGCGCAGGGCGAGGCCGAGGCGGCCCCTCCATGAACTTCGGAGGTGGTGGAGGTTTTGACGACATCATCGGACAAATGTTCGGTGGCGGAGGTATGGGCGGAATGCCCCGTCAACCCCAACGGCAAGCACGGCCTCAAGCCAAAGCAGCACCCATCAATGTCGGCCTCGATATCAGCCTTGAACAGGCAGCCGAGGGCGGTCAGTTCGAGTTCTCATTCAAGCGTTTCAAAAAACAAGGAACGAACATGGAAACCAAACGTACAACGATGAAATTGCGGCTTGATGCTGGCGCCACACACGGTACGACCAAGACCATCAAAGGACAAGGCCACGATCACCCCGAGGGAGAGCGAGGCGACGTGGTGGTCACCGTTCGTATCGATGCTGGCGAAGCGTTCCGATGGGAGGGCAATGCGCTGGTCCAAGAAGTCCCCGTCCCCTATTCGGTGCTCATGCTCGGAGGAAAGGTCTCCGTCCGTTTGTTGTCAGGCAAGGTCGGCCGTTTGGCCGTAGACCCACTCACGCAGGTTGGCGACCGTCGCCGAATGGCCAAGGCTGGCTACAACGGTGGCGACCTCACACTCGAATTCACGCTGGCAGAGCACGAGGCCCTCACCGATGCCCAACGCGCAGCCTTGAAGGCGCTAGGTGACGAGGATTTGTGAAACGCTGACTTCATCACAGGTGGAGCCAAGGCAGGAACATGGCGGGACGGCAGCATCGGGGGCGCAAGAAGCGGCCAAACCGACAGCGCACCTCCAACAAAGGGCCTCAAACGCCCGATGACGAGCGCCTTTGGCGACGCGTGACCCAGCATTTCTCTGATGAAACTCCATGGCAGCGAGCATGGACACCCGAGGAATTGGTTGCTCATATCGCTGAAAAAGAAGGTTTGAAATCACAATTTCGCGGTGATGAAAAAGCCGAGCGAAGCCTGCTGAGCAAGGTCAACGAAGCCTTGGCCTTAGGGCGAAAACAACAGGGCTACATTCTGCCCGATGAAGGCAAGTCCATTCGTTTCCGCAGCCAAGAAAGCATCAATGCGCTGGACAGTGCAGCCAACGGATGGAAGAATTTCTTCAGTCGCCACGGGGGCAAGGGCGAGACGCCGCTGGCTGGACGGCCACCGCTGAACGATGAAGCAACCGAAGACGACCGTGATTACTACACACTGCTCGAGGAAACTTGGGAGGCCTTGCTCCTTGGAGAACCGCTCCCTCAACCCTTTGCTTTGGACGAACAGGGCACCCGACGTTGGAAGGGTTTTGACCTGGTCAACGAGGCACGTCAGTGTGCAGTCAAGCGTTCAGGATTGAGGTTCCGAGATGACGAGCCCGCCATGGCCCTCTTGTTGATGACCGCCCAGCGTTGGACGGCACGAGAACTGCTCGATGCGCGGCTCTCTTCTCGCCGTAAAGCGGGGCATAACCCCTTTCCACGCACCTACGAAGCAAGTCTGGTCGCCCATGCTGACGCCTTGGGAGAAGTCGACGGGGATGGGGAAGTCGCCAAAGGACGAAGCGATTTACGCCACCTTCCATTTGTCACCATCGACCCGCCCGATGCAAAGGATTTCGACGATGCAGTGTGTTTGGTCGAAGTGGAAGGGACGCGCACGCTGTGGGTGGCAATTGCCGATGTGGCACATTATGTCCAAGCCGGTACGAGCCTTGACAGAGCGGCGGCGGCACGAGCCACTTCGGTGTATTTACCCCATGCTGTTTTGCCGATGTTGCCTCCAAAACTGGCTGATGAATTGTGTTCTTTGAGGGCCGATGTGGACCGCTTGGCGATGGTCGTTGGCATGGACCTGGACAGCGACAATACCATCGTTCACACCCACGCCTACGAAGCCGTCATTCACGTCAAGGCCAACATCGCTTACGGCGATGTTCTGAACACCGATGCCTACGACGAGATGTTAGAACTGGCTCGCACATGGCAGGAACGTGAGATTCGCCTCAACTTGAACAATCCAGAATTACGCCCACGTCTGCACGGTGAGAATGAACTTCGTGTTGAGGTCAAATGGCCCAACGATGCTACGCGAATGATCGAATCCTTCATGGTCGCTACCAATTCAGCCGTAGGACATCTCTTGGGCGAGGCGGGTGCTCCATTGCCGTGGCGATGTCACGCCCCACCGGACCGACCTGAAGTTCAAGGATTGAATGCGAAACTTGAGGCCCTTGGTGTCGGCATTCAACTACCGATGCCGAGCCTGCGCAAGCACGGTGAGAGTGAAACGCAGGAACTGTCCAATCTTTTGGGTGATTGGGCCAATCTTGGTGGCGGCGGTATCGACCTCTCCGAATTGGAGGAAGAAGAGCCTGAAAGCGACGTGCCCCTCTACCTCAGAGAGGTGATTGACCCCGAGGCACGTGACGGGATTCTTACCTCGCTTCAAGCCGCCCAAGCCAGTGCCAGTTCGCTCGCCGAGACCACACGTCGCATTGTTGACCAAGGCCTCTTCCAATTGATGACGCGCGCCAAGTACAGCGAAACGAATGAGGGGCATTTCGGTTTGAATTTGGACGCATATGTCCACTTCACTTCACCCATTCGACGCTATCCTGACCTGATGACGCATCGGCAACTCAAGGCCTTCATCCACCAGCGAGAATGGGTGCATGACGAAAGCGAAACGGCTCGCCTTGCGGCTCATTGCAGCGAACAGGGTATGACAGCCAAACGGCTGGAATGGGAATTGGTAGCGAATACCTACCACGTGCATCTGCTGCGTGGCGGACGTATTGGGGAGGACGAAAGCCCCATCCCCACCAGTTACAATGCCCGTGTGACCGGTCTGCGTACCCCGTGGATTTTTCTTGACCTCGCCGATGACGGTGCCGTATCGGGACGAATGCATCTACGCCAACTTGGTGGGAAACAACGCTTGGTAGTCGATGACTTCGGCCTCGCTGTCACTCATGGCGAGCCTAATAACAGTGGCGAGTATCCTACAGTACTGCGGCTTGGTCAGCGCTTCCCCTGCCGCTTGCGCGGACTGGACGTGTGGTCGGGGTCACTGGACCTTACGCCCGTTTAGGACCGCACCTATTCAGCTTCGGTTTCCGTATTCGGCCCCGCCATCAGGCGCTTAGTACCAAAGAATAACACGATAAGTCCCATAGGGAGGAAAATATATTCTGCAAGATCCTAGAGGAAGTTGATGAGGCCAAAAATAAACCAAACGAAGGCCATGATGAACGATACGCTACCAACAAAGGCTCCTTCTCCACTTTTGTAGTCAATACGAGGTTTTATATTGACTACTTTATACCAATTTGTATGCCCCGCGTCACCGCTGAACGCTGCGAATGCGACTGCAAGATGAAACGCCTCTACATCCGTTCAGAGGGTGGTAAAGGATGGGACAGCGTCGGGTGGATGTGCACGTGTGGATGCGGGTGCGTGACCCTTGACGAAGGCCAGTGGCAACTCATGGAATGCTGTACCAACGGAGCGGAGTAAATGGACAACCGCCTCTCGCTGAGCATTACTGGCATGACCTGCAGCGCCTGTGTCGCTTCGGTTGAGCGGGTGCTTTCTGCCGTGGATCATGTCGGTGAGGTCAGTGTCAACCTCCCGCTGGAAAAGGCGGTCATCATGCTTGATGTGCCCCTTGGAGGCCATCACCGAGAACGCTGCATTGAGGCCGTTGAGCGGGCAGGGTTCGGGGCTACGGACCTCGTGCCGGCGCTACAAATTCGTCAGCAAAATGAAGAAGATGTCCGTCGTCAAAGTCTCAGCGTCGCTCTCGCCTTTGTCCTTGCACTTCCAGTCTTTGCATTCTCAATGCTGATCGATGACCTCGGCCAAATCGGTCCACTCAACCTGCGACTCACGCTGGCCATGTTTGCAGCGCTTCCCGTTTACTTTTATTCCGGAGCCCCCTTTCATCGTGGCGCCTGGCGCGCCCTGGCTCGAAAACAGGCCAATATGGACGTCCTCGTTCATCTCGGTACGACCGTTGCCATGCTCTGGTCCTGCTTGGTCACACTCGCACCAGTACTGACCTTCCTGCCCGCATATGTTGGGAGTGCTGAGCACGTCTTCTTTGACGGTGCGGCCTTCATCATCGCCTTCGTTCTCTTGGGTAATTACCTCGAAGCAAGAGCGAAATTGCGTGCAACAGATGCCGTTCACAGCCTCATGCGTTTACAGCCCAGAGAAGCGTGGGTGGTCGTGGATGAAGGAACAAAAGCCACGCCTGTTGAAGACATCCCACGTGGCACATTGCTCAAAGTTCGTGTCGGTGAAACCATTCCCCTCGACGGGCGTGTTGAGGAAGGCACCGCTCTTATCGACGAGTCCATGATGACGGGTGAATCCTTTCCCGTACGTAAATCACAGGGCGATGAAGTGGTAGCGGGCACCATCGTACACGATGCCGTGTTGTTGATTCGAACCACTTCACTTGTGGGTGATACCATGCTCTCAAGAGTCATTGAACTGGTCGATGAGGCCCAAAGCGGAAAGGCGCCCATTCAGCGACTCGTCGACCGTATTGCCGCTGTCTTTGTGCCCGTTGTGGCCTTCACAGCCCTTCTTGCTGCGGCCGTTTGGTGGTTCATGGCCGAAACACTGGCCCCCTCTAGCACGATGAGTTCGAGTGAAATCTCGGTCATGGTGCTCGTGAGTACGCTGGTCATCGCCTGTCCGTGTGCTCTTGGATTAGCAACACCAACCGCCCTGGTTGTCGGTACTGGACGGGGCGCTCGTTTTGGCATGCTCATCAAGGGCATTGAGGCTCTCGAACAAGCCCATGCAACTTCCGTGGTCGTACTTGACAAAACAGGCACTATCACAGCAGGCACGCCACGAGTGAGCCATATTGAATTGCTTGATAGCGACGTGGAGGAATTGCTCTGTCTCGCCTCAGCATTGGAAGCAGACGCCACACATCCCATCGCCACTGCCATTCACGCCTCATGGAAGAACATCGGTTATACGCGTCCTGCTGTCAAGGGAATCCGCACCCTCCCAGGCATGGGGTTGGTCGGTGAATGCGACGGAGACCCCGTGGCCATTGGCAACCTCGAATTGGTCGCCGAAATGATCGCTGAATTACCCGAAGATCTCGAAAGCCGCGTTGCTCTACGCGCCAAGCGAGGTGTCACCGTTGTCCTTCTTGTTCGCGGTCAACGCGTATTGGGGTGGGTAGAAATCGCAGACCGGATTCGTGAAACATCGGCTGCAGCAGTCAAGCGGCTCAAGCAATCCGGCATTGAAGTCATCATGCTGACAGGAGACCGAGAAGAGGTCGCACAATCGGTCGGAGAGGCCGTCGGCATCTCACACATCATCTCAGGCGTAAAACCGGACCAGAAAGCCGAACACATCCGAAGGCTGCAGGAAACGGACGTGGTGGCGATGATTGGGGACGGCATCAACGATGCTGCTGCTCTCGCTTTGGCCGATGTCGGTATCGCCATGGGGGCGGGCAGTCAAATTGCGTTGGAGAGTGCCGACATCGTGCTGGTGCGCAACGATTTGGCCGATGCCGTGGCCGCCATGGAATTGGGTCGAGCCACCATGACGCGGATCCGTACCAACCTCGCTTGGGCCTTCGTCTACAACCTCATTGGCTTGCCTTTGGCAATGGGGCTGCTCTTCCCTTGGACGGGTTGGTTGCTCCCTCCAGCCTTTGCGGCTGCTGCGATGTCGTTGTCTTCAGTGAGCGTGGTGAGTAATTCACTGCTGTTGCGTTGGTGGCAACCCTCTGCCATGTTGCGCTCTGGCGAACTTTGAAATTCCGATGGAGGCTGGGAAATTCATGAGCGAAAGGACGCACAACCTCACCATCATGGGAATGACCTGTGGGGGTTGTTCTGGACGCGTCACAAAGGTCCTCACTCAAACACCCGGCGTCATCAGTGCAACCATCTCTCACGCAACGAACTCCGGAGTTGTTGTGACCACCGATGCTTTGAGCACGCAAGACGTCATGGGTATCGTCACGAGCACTGGTTTTGACGTAAGTTCCTAAGCGACGGTTTGAAATCCGCGAGTCACGGCCCACAACTTGCGCGGGGGTCGCCCAGCTTGGTCAACGGCGGTGGGTTTAGGTCCCATTCCTTATCGGTTCGCAGGTTCGAATCCTGCCCCCCGCATCTCTTCGCAGTCGCAGGGTTTGAACCAACATCACGCCGGTGATTGAAGGTACGAATTCTATTCAACCTCAACGGTGATGTTATCCAAAACATCATTGGTGTCGGAGTTGATAATCGTAATGGAAATTTCGCAAGGGTCATGGCCTTCATTGCATAGATCCGTACCATCCTCGGATACAACGATGGATTCCCCAACCGAAAGGGTTGCACCTGTTGTTGAAAATTCATAGCTGCATTCCCCCATTCC
>DACE01000005.1:0-5664 GCA_002494645.1 Euryarchaeota archaeon UBA256
GGCTTCTGGGGCGACATCGCTCAGGATTAATTCATGAGTTCGTCCAGTTGAGGCGAAGATGTTGTGGCCAATCGCTCTTCAGCGATGGCGCAGTATTCGGGAGAAAGGTCCACGCCGATGTAATGCCGTCCGTGCTGTTTCGCCGCAACGCATGTCGTACCCGAACCGTTGAACGGATCGAGGATGACATCGCCCGTGAAGGAATACATCTCAATGCAACGCTTCGGCAATTCAACGGGGAACGGGGCGGGGTGGTTCACCCTTGAGGCCCGTTCGGTGGCAAAGGACCAGATGGATTTGGTATGTTGGATGAAGGCCTCCTTGGGGATGGTGTCCAAGCGACCTTCGGCCCGCTCGTTTTTCGTTCTCGGGAGTTTGTAATCACCTTTTGAGAAGACGAGAAGGTATTCGTGCACGTCACGCAAGCAGGGGTTTGAAGCCGATTGGAAGGAGCCCCAAGCACAGGATGACCCTGCGCTTGCTGATTTATCCCAAATGATTTCTCCGCGCATCAAGAAGCCAATTTCATGCATCATGATGTTGATGTGCGATGAGAGAGGGATGTAGGGCTTGCGACCCAAATTGGCCACGTTGATGACCATGCGACCGCCGGGTGTGAGCACCCGATAACATTCAGCAAAGACTTCGTGAAGTAACGTGAGGTATTCGGGCAGTGAAAGGTCTTCATCATACTCTTTTGAAGCATTGTAGGGTGGCGAAGTCACGACGAGATGCACGCAATTATTGGGTAGAGGCAAGGTCCTTGAATCTCCGCAGAGAACGGTGTCAAGATGTTCTAATGGAACGCTTTGTGCCTCACCGACTTCTCGTGAAGCAACCAAGCCTTCATTCAGGCGACTGGTGTAGTAGGTCGTGGCGTCGTGACCCTCTCGACGAGAGACCCCAAAGGCAGAGGTAGCCGTGCTGGCGCGGCGTCGTGCACCCTCCAAAGGCGCATCGTTCCCCGTCGGCTCATCAGCCATGAAGGTCAAGGTTCTCGCTGGACTTATCACCTTTCGCGCCCAAGTGCCCGGTCAGACGCGCGTCTTGCCACCCTTACCTCCCATCCGACACCTCCTCCGTGAGGCGAGGGATGAAAAACCGAAAGCGCTTGGATTGACGCAATGGCAAAGGTCCTCGCTTTGGACGACGTCAATGTTGACGGCAAGACGGTCCTGCTTAGGGTGGACATCAACAGCCCGATGGACCCCTCAACCAAATCCTTTCTTGACGATACCAGAATCCGTGCTATTCTGCCCACTATTCAGCGTTTGGTCAAAGCAAAAGTCATCATCATGGCGCACCAATCACGTCCTGGAAAAGACGACTTCACCAGCACCTTGGGTCACGCCCGTGAACTTGGCCGTCTCCTTGGCCGTCAAGTGAAATGGGTGAACGACATACACGGAGCCAAGGCGATGGAAGCGATTGAGGGCTTGGAAGCGGGTCAACTGCTCATGCTCAACAATGTCCGCATGGATGAGGAGGAAATGACGGTGGATGGTGACATGAACGCAATGGCTGAGACTCAACTCGTGCAAAAACTCGCCAGTGTAGCGGACCTCTTCGTCAACGATGCCTTCGCCTGTGCCCATCGTTCCACGCCTTCCATCGTTGGTTTTGCCAGCATGCTTCCATGCGTTGCCGGTGAACTCATGGGCAATGAATTGAAGAAATTGGATATGGCGCTCGAAACGCCCAAGCGACCTTGTTTGGCTGTGCTTGGAGGCGTCAAGGTCGACGATTCCATTCAGGTGGCTGAAAACATGCTGCGAAATGGAATTGCTGACGAAGTTTGGCCGACTGGCGGCGTGGCAAATATTCTGCTTGACCTGGCTGGTTTTGACATCGGAGAAGTCAACCGTGAATTCCTCAAAAACGAATTGAAGGAGGCATGGGCGCCCACGATTCAGCGTGCTCGTGACCTTCTCAACCAGCACGGATCAAAGATTCACCTCCCGGTTGATGTCGCCGCCAACATCGAAGGCAATCGTGTGGATTTACCTCTCGCAGACCTGCCACTTGAAGCACCGCTTCACGACCTCGGCCTGGGCTCCATTCGATACCTTTCTGCCGCCATCAAACAAGCAGGAACCATCATCCTCAACGGTCCTGCAGGCGTCTTTGAGATCACTGATTTCGCACTTGGAACC
Organism: Euryarchaeota archaeon UBA256; assembly: GCA_002494645.1. Taxonomy (GTDB): domain Archaea; phylum Thermoplasmatota; class Poseidoniia; order Poseidoniales; family Poseidoniaceae; genus Poseidonia. The sequence goes on from DACE01000005.1 coordinate 2,154, forward strand.
ATAGAGATTCTCAACGCATGTGCTGAATCTCCAGGCTACACCGTCATGGGCGGAGGCCACACAGCGACCTTGGTCACCAAGCGTGGCCTTACGCAGAAAATGGGGCACGTCTCTACGGGTGGAGGTGCTTGCTTGGATTATATCGCAGGCCGTCCCCTCCCCGGTGTAGTCAGTCTTGAGCAAAGCGCGGTCGCCTTTGGCGTCGACATCACGGCGGCGGCACATAACGAGTGAGAAGGAGCCACTGGGGAGATTCGAACTCCCGACCTTCTGATTACGAATCAGATGCTCTACCAACTAAGCCACAGTGGCGGTGATTTCCCCGCTGACCCAATCAAACATAAGGAAGTCGGTCTCAACCTCAGCGTTCATGAATCATGGCGAACAGGCTCAACCATGACCGATGACACAGCGGTCCGCTATCGCAACACGGTCCTCTACGACCGTGGCGGTCAGAAAACCGTGGGCGATGTCCTGCTTCACAAGGACGGTTCGTGGTCTGAATCAAAGGGCGATGAAGATGTTCTTGAGGACATCGATGGTTCAAAGCGACTGATTACGCGTAGTTTCCAAAACTGGCATACGCACTTAGCAATGCAACTCAATGCAAGAGATTTCAGTGATGGCTTTCCCTTGCACCGCTGGCTGAATGAAGCTATCTTTCCAACCGAAGCCCGAATCACGCCCGAATACGTTCGCATGGGTTCACGGTGTGCTGCGGCTGAAATGATCCGAACAGGGAGTTCCTTCGCCGCTGACATGTACTTCTATCCAGCCGTTACAGGTGATGTTCTCACGAAGGCAGGCTTGCGTGGGTTGATTGGTGGACCTGTTAGTGACGCTGCGTTACCCAGTCACACAGACGCTGCTTCTGCCTTGGAGGAATTGGACGGCCTTCTCGCTTCAAATTCTGAAGAGGATTTGGTGCAATACGCCATCGCAACGCATTCGGTGTATTTGTGCAGTGAGGAAACCTTACGCAGCGCTTCGGAACTGGCGCAGCGTCGTAATGCTCGCCTGCACATTCACGTCAGTGAAACACGCAAAGAAGTCGCTGATTGCCATCGTGACAACGGCCTGTATCCAGTTGAGTATCTCGACAGCATCGACTTCTTCCAGCCGGGGACCGTGTGCGCTCACGCTTCGTGGGTAAAGAAAAATGAAATTCGTATGCTCAAAAAGCATGAGGCAACGGCTGTTCATTGCCCTTCCTCCAACATGAAACTGGCCTGTGGAGGAACGCTCTCGCTACCCGCCTACCTCGAAGCGGGCGTGGATGTTCGTTTAGGAACCGACGGGGCTGCTTCATCCGGAAACGGTCTGAACATGCAAGCTGAGGCCCGCCTTGCCTCCTTGGTGCAACGCCACGACCACTGGGATTCAACGCTCCTGCCAGCCGTAGATGCTATGGATTTGGCCACCAAAGGAAGCAACGACTGGGCTGTTTGGAATCTTGAGGACGTTCGGATGCGCCCACGAGGCCGTAGCGACAACCGTCATCTTGCAAATCTGGTGTTCAACGGAGCAGAATGCCTTGACCTTTGGGTCAACGGGCAGGCGCTTCGCAGAGACGGTGTGACATTAACGTTGGATGAACATGCCATATTGGACGAAATTGACGCCGCAGTCGCCACCTACTACGACGGAGTTGAGTGATCATTCCACACGAGTATAGGCCAGTCCGAAAATGCCGACAAGGATGAACACGAAGTAAAGTGCAAAGCCTGCTTGAAGGTGAACCGCATACTGCATATTGACTTCAAAGCCATCGGGAACCGGCTCGAAGGTGCCGATGCCAACATGGTATGTCCCGGGTTCAACTTGCCATGTCAGCCCGCTTGAACCGTCTGTGCTTCCGGCAATGACGTCCGAGTCATAGGGTCCACATTTTGCTGCGTCACCAAAGTCTTGCAGCCCTGGAGGCGTGGATTCACAGGTATTTTTCTCGTCTTGGTCAACGATGACCGCATAGACATCATCGCGGTCCCATACAAGGTCAAGAGTCACGGCAAGGAAAGGGCCGAAGCCTTTCTCTGGAAGAGGTTCATCGGCGAAATAGGAACGATTGGGAGTATTTGGAGTTGGGATGTCCTGAATTTCACCCTCGAACGTCATTCCATTGTAGCCAAGAATCACGAGCAAAATAGAGACGACAATCGCGCCGTATCCGATGGCCTCTTGTCGCTTCATCACGTTCACCTCAAAGGAAGAAGAAAGCAAGGGCTAGGATGGCATAACATGCAAGCAACATCACGCCTTCGAGCCAGTTGGTTTTGCCGTCGGCGAGAATGGCGATCGCGATGAAGACCGAAACGAAGGTCGCTGCGGTTTCAAGCAATCCGAACTGAAGAGGAAGGCCAACGCCCAAGGCCCATCCCAAGAGAACCATGACAGGTGCAACAAAAAGAGCAATCTGTACGCTGCTACCGATGGCGATGGCGATAGAGAGGTCCATCTTGTCCTTTCCAGCGACAAGGACTGCGGTGAAATGCTCAGCAGCATTACCAAAGAAGGGAACGAGGATGACGCCAATGAAAAGTTCAGGCATGTGCCACTTTTCAACGGTGACCTCGAGGCTATGAACGAGGACGTGAGCCATCCATCCGACCAATAAGGTTGCGAGAAGAAGCAGCGTCCAAGCATCTTTGATGCTCATCTCTGGGTGCTCATGGCCGCCATGACCACCCGATTCAAAATCGGCAGAATGTGTTTTGAGTTGGAACAGAAGCGAGCAGCCATAAATGGCCAGCAAAATGATGGCAGTAGCATAGGAGAGGCGAAGTACATCGCCGTCAGAACCACCCGACAAATGGAAGGCTGATGGAATGATGAGAGCAACCACAGCCATGACCAGAAGGGCCCCGTTCATTTGTCCACTTTGGGATGCAAAACTTTGCTCTCGATGCTTCAACCCTCCATAGAGCATCGCAATTCCAAGAACGAGCAGAAGGTTGCCAAGAATGGATCCGATGAGGGATGCTTGGGTAACCGTCACCATGGTTTCAAGCACGTCTGGATTCTTTGATGCTGCATAGAGTGCCATCCCCGCAATGATCATTTCCACAGCGTTTCCGAAGGTTGCATTGAGTAACCCTCCGACGGCTTCACCGGTCCGAAGAGCGATTTCTTCTGTGGCTTTCCCCATCAAAAAGGCGAGTGGAGCAATGGCGACCATCGAGAAGAAGAAAGCCATTTCTAACGACCCGCTGAATTCGTAAAACAACGTGATAGGGACGGCAAGCAGAAGCCAATTCAACTTATTCTTCATCGGATTGAACGCATCAACCAGAGAGTGAAAGTCGGGCTCTGATTCACCATGCTGGTCTGCAGATGTATGGGTTTGTTCACTCATACTTAGACCTCCTCAGGCATCGCAGTCACATCAATCGTCGTCCGATGTACGTTTCTTCACTGCGCGACGCTTTGGTGGAGCTTTACGTGGTGCTGCGCGGCGACCGACAGCCCGACGGACTGCCTTTTTCTTGGGGCGGTCGTCATCGTCATCGTCATC
>DACE01000005.1:5727-116049 GCA_002494645.1 Euryarchaeota archaeon UBA256
CGTCATCGTCGTCGTCATCGTCGTCATCGTCGTCCTCGGGTTCAGGCTTCTTCTTTCGGCGACGCTCTTTACGTTGAGTGATGTTGATGGCGAAGGGATCGTCGTCCTCCACAGGTTCTGTAGTCTCGCTTTCTGACGATTCTTCCTTCTTTTCTTCCTCAGGCGTACCACTGCCCGTACCCGTTACAGCGTCCATGTCAAGGTCTTGAGACGTGCCCATGAATTCAGCCATCCAATCGTCATCGCCTTCTTCATCACCGCGCTTCTTCTTCTTTGGACCGGCCATACCCGCCCGAACGACGAGCAAGGACACGATAATTGCAACCAAGTTCACAGCACCGATAATCCACACCATGACGTAAGGTGGGTCGGAATAGGAAGGGGTGATGACCTCTGGTTCGATGGGAGGTTTCAACTGTTCTTCATAGGTACAAAAGGTCGTTCCATCAAGTCGGTTTCGGCAGAAGTCTACGATGAATTCAACGCGCTTCTGTACTTCATTGCCTGCTCCGTCAGTGGCTCGGACGGTCACTGCGTGATAGCCTGCCTCAAAGTTGCCCGTGGTGATTTCCATGTCAGCGGTGAGCGTACGGTTGTTGTTGCCAATGTCGGTCACGCCGCTCAGGTCAGCCCAAGGAGTTGAGAGGGAACTTCCAGTGGTACCGCCAAAGTGGTAGGTGAAACGGTATTGGAATGAAGTGATGACCACATCGTCTTCAGCACCTGCGAGAAGGTTGATACGGTTACCGTAGAGATACTTTGAGCCATCTCCGGCCGGTGTCGGGGAGAAGATGGTCACTTGAGGCAATTGAGCGTCAATGGAGAGGAGGGTCCATGTTTGAGTCACTTCGTTTCCAGATTCGTCTTCCATCGTCACGTTGATGACCATATCACCTGCTTCCATTTGAGAAGAGACGCTGAAGTCGTACGAGAACAGGGGTCCGAGGTCGGGGTTGTTGATGTTGTTGTTCAACATAGCAAGTGGTTCACCATCGTTGGTCAGCATGCCGCCGTTTGAAGTGGTGATGTTAATGGTCGGGGTGGTGCCTAAATCCTCGTTCACCTGAATGCGAATGCTGTACTCTCCAGCAACCAAAGTGGTGCTGTCGTAAGGTGCGCCGTCGCTATCCACGACGGTCATGACACCTTCGGGCAACAGCGTATCTTCGGCGACCTTGAATGCGTTACCGCCGAAACCAGCGAAAATCTCATCGTTGAAATTACCAAATTGGTCGGTGATGGTGACAGCGTACCAAACGTTGCGGTCAACTTCGGAAGGGATGTCAAATTCGCGAGTGATGGTATTGCCGGTGAAAGATGAGGTGGTGATGTCGGGGAGGACCAATTCCCAACCCTCGCTACCGATCGTTGAAACGTCGTTCTCATCTGCCCCGAAGGGTTCACCATAATGGCGCCAAATAGCATAGGATTCGTCTACTTCGTCTTCATTGAACCATTCAAGGCTCACCAATTTCATTGCACCAATCGAAAAGGCATTCTTGATTCGAGCGGGGTTGGGAGCGCGTGTGTCTTCAAATTCAACTTGGGCGTAATTTTGCACCAAGCCAGTGTAGTGGTAGGTGCCGTTGACGTTGCCGTAAAGCGCCTCTGAAGTGACGTAGTAGAAGGAATTCGTACGGTACTCGTCTTCGGGTACTGCGATGTCAAAGTAACCGACGCCATCGGCTACCGTGCCGAGATACATCAACGTTTGATTCTCTACAAATTGGGCACCAATCACCCTGTAAGTGCTGTACCATAGGTGGTATATTTCTCCTTCAACACCCAACTGGTCATTCCATGTGACACGAGTCGTTTGGTCACCCATGAAAGTTGCTTGGACGTTGGTTGGTTCGGCCACCCAGCCGTAGAAGGCATTCTCTTCGATGGCATTGGTGCAGGAATCTCCGTCAGTGTTGGTGTTGATGACGCCAGTGGCATCAACGGTAACGACACAATAGTATGAGTAACCAAGGAAGCCTTGGGGGACGGTGACCTGGTAGGAGCCAATGCCCTCAAGGACGTCCTTGACGATGAGCTCTACGTCATTACGCAAAATGGTCGTAAAGGGTTGGTCCGAGCGGTAAACGCGATATGTTTCACCCTCTTCAGAAGCGACGTCGCCCCAAGAGATGTTGGTATAACCCGCACCAGTACTCGGCTCTGCAATGAATTCAGCACCAAGTAAAATCGGTTGGTTCGGTGGTTGATTGTCCTCAATAACCGGTGCAGTGAGTGTGTTTTGCCCGAGGAAGCGCACGTCTTCGTAGTCATCTCCTGATTCGGTGAAATTCGGTAGAAGATATGTGATGGAGTAGTAACTTTCTCGTTGTGTATTGGGTAGAATTTGGACCACATATTCTGTTTCTGAAGCGTTGAGTTGAGCAAGCGGAGTCTCAGTAGCAAGAAGGGCTGGGCCCAACGCACGGCTCATCTGGTAGTCCGTGCGCCAAACATGAATCTTGAGAGCATTCGGTCCCGTGTCGGGCAGAACAGGCGAGATAGTGTTGTAGTTGAGCCATCGAAGCGTGGTCTCGCTGGCAGTAGCATCAAAGTCCGCTGAGATGATGTAAGGGGTGTAAACGGGTGTGGTCAATTCTTGGACGGGGTCGTAGATATGAGACCCGTTGGTCAAAAGTTCAGCGGCTTCTGTTCCGTTGGAAAGAGTGGTTGTGATCGCGTAGAAAAACGAACCGTTTGTACCAGGTGGCACCAGATATGAGAAGCTATGACCGGGATGAGCGGTCGCTCGGCAGTTGAAAGGATTACCAACAGCCACCGATGAATCGCAGGCATCGACTGAGGCAAAGGGCGTCATCGATGCAAGATTTGTTGGGTCGATGGGCATGGTATGGCGGTAGACGTTGTAGGTGGCACTGAACAACCCGTTGAGTTCGGCCCCTTGAGAGTCGATATTCTCCCAAGTGATGACCGTCGTCTCAGTCACGTTGTTAAAAACGGCCTGAATATTTTGAGCCTGTAGGTTGTAGGGGTCGCCCAGGTCTACAGCTTGTGCGTGACTCACAGGAACAAGTGCAAATAGCATGCACAAGACCAAAAAAAGTGCGCGAGAACTTCCGTTTCGTTCAGTCGGTGGACTACCCATCAATCCTTATGTGCCCTTCGTCCGTTATCACTATGTCGCTTCATAGAGGTCAAAAACGGTCATCAACCGACCGGATGTGTGCATCCGTTAATCGGAAGAATCTTCCTCGGTAACAGCATTGGGTTGAGGAAGCGGGTCAGCAGCGTCGATGGCCCTGATTTCTTGTTGTGCCTGAAGGAAACGAACGAAGAAGGTCCACAAGCCGCCAAGGGCCGAGATGAAGACGATCAAACTCAAGGGATTGACCTTGATGTGGTCGAACCAACCACCATAGGACGCATCAATGGACCAGCCGGCCAACAACATCACGCCCATGGAAACCAAAGCGAGCAGGGTCAATACGGTGCGGTCGGCTCGTGAGAATCCGCGATAATTTCGTGAACCTGCAACGGCTTGAGCTTGGGTGCCCATGTATGAGCCCAAGAGTGTGAAAAAGGCAGCAGCAAAACCCAAGACCAAATCGTTGACAAAAACCGAAGCACTGATGCAAACCACCCATGCTGCATCGAGAATACGATCGATGGTATGGTCGAGATAATCACCCCACCGAGTCACTTCACCTTTGGCTCGCGCTAAGGAACCATCGAGACCGTCAAAGAGCATGGCCAAACCAATCATTGCTGCACCACCAAGCATCCACAAGCCACCTGCTGCTTCATCAGGAGCATACATCGCCAACAGGCCGCCTGCAAGACCAAAGGGGAGGGCAAGCCAAGTGATGGTGATCGGTGAAAAGGATGAGAAGGTCCGCAAAACGGGCTGGAGAACAGCTTCCCATCGTCGACGCATTTTTTCAAGTGCCATAGAGCGACGACTTCCGATTCCCTGTTATGGTTTGTGGAGTCTTTTTACCTCAACGCCCCGATTCTGCAAGCCAATCAAGTGCACCAAGTGCTGCCGCTTCCATGCCCTCAAAGGGGCAATCCTTGGCCAACCACGCTTCCAACTCGTCGGCCAATCCATTGGCGGCAGTGTCGCTGCTGTCCATTTCAAGTACGGGCACATCGATTTCAAATTCGATGAGTTCAGACCAGTGTCCAGCCGTCATCTCCCATTCAGCATTGGCACGAACCTTCTCAGAAGCGTATCCTCTCGCTTCGAGCCGCTGACGAAGAATTGAGGGGCGGCACCGCAGTAAAACAACGGCATCAACGTGCAACAAATGGGCAAGATGACCGTCGATGATGTACTTCCCTTCGGAGGGTTGTTCCCATGCCTCATCCAGAGCATGGATGTCGACGGGGGCAGCGCCGTCATGTGTATCTTCCTCGCCCAAGCAACCGTATTCTTCAGCGAGATCACGAAGCGAGAGAAGATGCCACCCTCTTTCTGCCATCAGCGCAGCGAGGCTTGACTTGCCAACGCATGGTGTGCCGGATAACGCGATGATGCGACGCTCGGTCATGCTGCTTGCCGGTCCCTGCCACTATGTAAATGGCTCAGCGACGGAATGCGTCCGATGTAGGAAAGGCATGATAGGCAAGGAGTCCCTGCCTCAGCATGGTGCCATGTTCGGTATGCAAGACCCCTCACAAACGCTCGTTCAAATCGAGCGCTACATGGACGGGGGTCGGTTGGAACTTTCTGAAGTCATGGCGACGCAGTTTTGTGACCTTATGCTCTCAAAGAAAAAGCGTGAACCACAAGACCAAGTCTTCCTGCTCAAGGGCTTGCGTTTGATGTGTGATATTTACCTCATGCGCAACAAAGCAGACCAGAGTCTCGGCACCATCAAACGGATGCATCGTGAACGAAAGGCTCTCGTCAGACTTCTCCAGAAACACGCACCCAACATGCTGGCGTCCATGCAACCCGAGGAAGAAGACCACCTGCGGGCGGGACGGTTGTACGCCGCTGCTGGAAAAAACAAAGCAGCCAAAAAGGCCTTTTCAAAGTGTGAACGGCTCTCTCCGGGCCACCTTTTGGCTGCGCTTCATGGCGCCCGTTCTGCCCCTTCAAAGCCACATATTGAACGCTTTATGGGAGCCATACAGACGGCGGGCGATGTGATTCTTGCAAACGGCCAATTCCAACTTCAACCCGAAAACTCACCGATGGTCATGCTCGATGAGGTGTTGGCGACCCTCGACGAGTGCGCTCGAGCAATGCCGGCCCTGGCCGCTTTGTGCCAGCAGGAGAAAGAGCGCCTTGAAGGGCAACAGCAAGCGATCCTCCAGGGTGAACAGGCAGCCAATGCTCGGCTTCAATCCGCATTGGACAACTTACAGCCCAAGCATGATTACTACCAGTACGGATAATGGTAGCGAGGGATGGATTTGAACCATCGATCTCCGGGTTATGAGCCCGACGGGATATCCAGACTACCCCACCTCGCTACCCCAAGCGCCACGGTTCACCGTTTTGAATCCACCGCCACAGGCCGCAGGACGAAAGAACGGTGGCGGCAGTTAATTCATGAAGCAGAAGGGGCTACCCTTCACCATGCGAGGGAGGACACAGAAGGCGTGGTTGTTGCTCGTCGTTTTGTTGAGTGCCACCCTCGTTGGCTGCCTCGGAGGTGAAGATGGAGCAGGTGATGAAAATCCGATCACCATGAACGTTCACTACGATGCTACCGCAGGCATGATTGGGCAGCGAATCCAAGACGGGACAACCCTGTCTACAACGGGTGTAGAACTGTCCTTTGATTTTGCTCGCGTGACCTCAAAGGCTGGAACGATGAAGACCTTCACCTACGACCCCGGTGATGACGATGACGGCTCAAATACGGTGACCGTCAACGCCAACGACCAAGCAGAAATCACCTACACCTACCTCACACACGGCTTCTTCACGGCCCGACTTACGGCCGTTGACGAGAGTGATAACGAGCGCTCAATGGACCTTCAAATTCGCATTGACAAGGAAATAATTTGGACGCAAACCAATACCGAAACACCCGCGAACATGCCCGTTTCTACAATGCCTGATTGTGAATGTCCAGCGCCCGAAAAAATCAGTCTTGAATCAACGATTGCCAATACCAATGAACTCATCGGCGCTCAAGTCACGGTGTCTTGGCATCTCGTCAATCCCGACAGTGTCGAAGAAGCCACCCATACTGAACAAATCGGCAACGGCCAGGAAGCATCATGGTCACATACTGAATACAATGTGGGAATGGGAGATTGGAGTCTTGAGGTGACCATTGACTCTGGCAATGATTCAATCGATATCAACCACCGAGTTCGGGTGCTTTACGCCGAGGAGGAATCTGCGCCCAATCCATTCAATCCACCCGTCGCAGACGAGGAAGAGACTTCACTTTCAGCAAAAGAAAACTAAAAGTTAAACTGAAATTTTCAAGGCACTGCTCGCCTATGCCCTCTCCTGGTATCGCTTCCAATTTGCAATTGTGATGTCGCGCCCTCTTTCCTTTCTTCATATAGGGAAGCCTGCACAGGTTAGCCCAAGACGTGATGCAAAATGGCAACGAAAAGCAAGAAAAAAGTCAAGATTGAAGTTGAAAAGAATGAAGCACCTGAGGAGGAAGAGGACCTCCTGATGGCAGAGGATGAAGAGGTCAAAGTGACCATTGAAGATTTGCCTGGTGTTGGACCCGCAACCGCAGAAAAACTACGAGAAGCAGGATTCGAAGAACTCCTTGCCCTCGCTGTTATGTCACCGGCCGACCTTGCTGAAGAAGCAGAACTCGGAGAGGCGGTCTCAGCTAAGATCATCGCAGCAGCGAAGAAGATGGCCAACATCGGCGGATTCGTTTCTGGTGATGCGCTCCTTGAACGCCGCCGTGAAGTACAGAAGCTCTCCTCCAAGGTCCAATCCATTGACGACCTGCTCGGAGGTGGGTTTGAAACACAGGCCCTCGTTGAAGTCTACGGTGAATTCGGCAGCGGAAAAACCCAGATTGGCCATCAACTCGCCGTGAACTGCAGCCTGCCCGTTGAACAAGGTGGCCTTGACGGTGATATCTTCTACATCGATACTGAAGACACCTTTCGCCCAGAACGAATCACCCAAATGGCACGCGGACACGGACTTGACCCCGAATATGTGCTCTCTCGAATCCACGTGGCCCGAGCCTACAACTCCGCTCACCAGATGCTTCTCGCTGACGAAATCAAGCGGATGAGCAAAGGCTTGAATGTCAAGATGATCATCGTCGATTCCTTGACCAGCCACTTCCGGGCTGAATTCATTGGACGTGGCATGCTCGCTCGACGACAACAAAAGCTCAACAGCCACCTGAAAGACCTCAAGCAACTGGCAGACATCAACAACGCCCTCGTGCTCGTGACCAATCAAGTCCACTCGAAGCCAGACGCCATGTGGGGCGACCCAACCAAGCCAATCGGTGGTCACATTCTCGCACACGCAAGCACCTTCCGCCTCTACCTGCGAAAGGCCAAAGGAGGTCGCAGAATTGCTCGTTTGGTCGACTCTCCGAACCTTCCAGACGGTGAATGCGTTTACCAAGTCACAGAAGACGGATTGCGCGACTGAAGCGGCGAGAGAACCAAGGGGCCTAAACAGCCCTCACGACCCTTCGCTATGGCGGCACATTCAAATTGTCGGTAAGCAAAATGTTGCTTATGCGACATCTCATTGAGCGTGTTCTCGAACTGTCTGATGACGAACAACGAATTGTTCCCCACGAGCAGGCACCTGACCAAGGCTCGGAAGAAGAACTGAAAGCCCTTCTTGAATCCCTTCAGCCAAGAATACGAGTCTACGGCGTCGGCGGTGCAGGTTGCAATGCCGTCAATCGTCTCTTTGATGAGAAATTATTCAATTCATCGTACGTCACAGGGTATGCAATCAATACCGATGCGCAGGCATTACTTCAATCACCCATTGAAGAAAAGGTGCTCATTGGACGTACAGCGCGTGGACGTGGGGCTGGAGGGGATCCTACCAAAGGGGAAGCAGCAGCGCTCGAATCTGAAATGGTCTTGAGGCGCATTACCAACGATACACAGCTTGCCATCATCACCGCAGGTATGGGTGGCGGTTCAGGCACGGGAGCGGCCGGACACATTGCTCGTTTGGCTAAAGCACAAGGCGCCATGACCATCGCAGTTGTGACCTATCCGTTCAAATCGGAGGGTTCTCTTCGCAAACAAAACGCTGAATGGGGTCTCGAACGTTTACGGGAACACTGTGATACCATTTTGGTTATCCCCAACGAACGCCTCTTGGAGATTGAGGGCGTCAAAGATTTGCCCATTGCCAGCGCGTTTCGTGTCGGTGATGAACTCCTTGTACGTTCCATTACTGGCGTCACTGAATTACTCACGACCGACGGCATGGTCAATCTTGACTTTGAGGATTTGCGGGCCGTCATTAATTCAGGTGGCGGCGTTGCGATGATTGGATTAGGTGCTGCCAGAGGACCAGGGCGAGCAGAAGCGGCGACAATGGAGGCGCTCCATTCACCACTGTTGGAACTTGACATGAGCGATGCTCGCGGTGCCCTCATCAATGTTGTAGGCGGCAACAATCTTACCCTCGGTGAAGCCGAACGCTGCGCTCAACTTATTCAAGAGCAAATTTCACCGAATGCCAAGATCATCTGGGGTGCTGCCGTCGATGAATCGCTGGGCGACGACATTCGTGTGATGCTGGTTTTGACTGGAGTCAAGAGTGCTCAGATACACGGCTCAAGCGAAAACAGACAACTTCGTGCGTTGCGCAATCGGCACATTGAATTCGTCAATTGATTATGTTCTTGATGTGGTCCAAAGAAGGGCTACAATTCCCACAAGGACGACCAAAAGAAGGATTCGTTCGCTTGAATCAAGTCCGTCAATGCTCTCACTCGGTGTCAACTCACCATCAAAATCTACGCCTCCAATTGCATATGATGAAGTTGCCCAAGCGTCTCCGCTCGTGTCACCGTTTCCATTCACTGCATTTCCATTAACGACGAAATCAGTTCGACTCGTTGTGTCCGGGGGAGAGATCCAGTTCACATTCCAAACACGCTGGTATGTTCCATTGAGGCGATGGGTCCATCCGCCATCCAGAAACTGAACCTCCGATTCATCATGGACCAAGGTTCCGTTACTGACTGTCATTCGAAATCCACCTTGTGATTCGTTTTCAACGCTTACAACCTCGCTGACGATGGTGAGCGTCAACGGATAGCTGGTATTCGCTTCGTAAGCGTCGGGAAGTCCCGTAAGTTGCACGCCCGTTGAGTCGACTGGTGTGTGACACAGGCATCCTTCATTCGCCTCCCTTCCAAGTCCGTAAGGTGAGCCATTAACAGCGGGTAACAACAGCAAAAAGCAGAGGGCTCCAACCAAAGCAAGGCCTCCTATGCGGGTGTTCACACGCCTTTGTCTCCGCCGCCTCGTATGATTCTTCCCGTCGCGCCAGAAATGATGCATTGCGCGTTCAAGAAAAACCATCCATTAAGTAGGATAAGACGCGGAGGGTTGAACATGATTGACCAATTTCAACTTCCCGAAGTGGACGATGATGACGATATGGACGTCTACGCCGCCCTCGGCCTGAACACTCCCGTTGGAGATGATGCGGTGGTTGAAACATCCGTCGCACCGCAACAAATCCACGACCCGCTCGCCGCCTTCATGGACGACGATGATGAAGAGGAAGGGCTGACCTTCGGGCAGATGGAAACGACCTCTGTGCCAGTGGAAGAACTTCTTGCGACCCTCGCACGGGACCTCTTCGATGATGAAATGCTTCAGAAGGTCCTCCCGAACATCACTGCGGACATGAATTCCATGCGAGTCCACAGAGACCGTGACGCATACCACCTCTCCTTGATCATTGACATGGGAGGCGAACACATCAAGCCCTTTGCTACCGTGATTGCAGTTGAAGACGAATGGAAACCATTGAATCCACCAAAGGGTCTTCACGCACGCTGGAAGCCCATCTACGAGTCCTTATGCAAAGCATTGACCGATGCGCTGTCTCAGCAAGGTCAGCCTTCAAGCATCTGACGTCGTCAATTCAACACGCCAGTCGAACACGATGGAGGAATCCATCGAATGTGAAACACTACAGTACTTTTCATGACTCTTTGATACGATTCGCTCCAACAGTTTCAGCGGCACATCACCCACGACATGGTAGACCATGGTGATGGTTTTGAACACGCGTGGTGCCGTGCTTGCACGAGTCGAATCCAATTCAACCCATGCTTTGGAGAAGGTACGGTCCTTGAGGCCAACGACGACGTCAGCAAGTGAACAAGCACCGGCCATTTGAAGCGCAAGTTGCATGGGAGTCGGTCCATCTTCAAAATCAATTTCAACCGATTGTCCAGCGTCATTGGTGCACGTCATGTTGTGCCCGCCTGTCCATTCTACACGCCCCTGCATGGACAGGCGAGGAGCGGTTCATTCTTGAAGTGGACGCTTGTGGGCTCAAATGAGACACATGTCAGGCACACCCGTTACAATGGAAAATGGACAACTCAACATTCCAAACGACCCCATCATCCACTACATTGAGGGTGATGGCATCGGGGTTGATATCACACCCGTGATGATGAAAGTAGTCAACGCCTCTGTTGAGAAAGCCTACGGTGGTGAAAAGGCGATTCAGTGGAGCGAAGTTCTCGCTGGAGAGAAAGCCTTCAACGCTACTGGCGAATGGTTGCCTCAAGCAACCTTGGACGCTATGAAGTCCGGACTCGTCTCTATCAAAGGCCCGTTGACGACACCCGTCGGCGGCGGTATTCGTTCCCTCAATGTTGCACTTCGACAAAAACTCGATCTCTATGCCTGTGTTCGTCCCGTTCGCTGGTATGATGGCACCCCCTCTCCAGTCAAAGCGCCTGGAGATGTTGACATGATCATCTTCCGTGAAAACAGCGAAGACGTCTATGCCGGTATTGAATGGGAAGCGGGTAGCGACGACGTCAAGAAAGTCATCGACTTCCTTCAAAACGAAATGGGCGTCGATAAGATTCGATTTCCAAATACATCGGGTATTGGCATCAAGCCCATCTCAAGTGAAGGCACCGCCCGTATCGTTCGTGCTGCCATCCAATACGCGATTGACAACGATAAACCCAGCGTAACGATTGTTCACAAAGGCAACATCATGAAATTCACAGAAGGTGGTTTCCGAGATTGGGGCTACGCCCTTGCCAAGGACGAATTTGGAGCCACAGAACTTGACGGGGGGCCGTGGTGCACCATGACCAATCCAGTGACAGGAAATACCATCCTCATCAAGGACGTCATCGCTGATGCCATGCTTCAGCAAATCATCACTCGTCCCGCTGAATACAGTGTCTTGACGACCATGAACCTCAACGGCGATTACATTTCTGATGCCCTCGCAGCTCAGGTTGGTGGTATTGGTATCGCACCAGGTGCTAACATCAACTACGATACTGGGATTTCAATCTTTGAAGCAACCCACGGTACGGCACCAAAATACGCAGGTCAAAACAAGGTCAACCCCGGATCTCTCATCCTCTCTGCGGAGATGATGTTGCGTCACATGGGATGGAAAGAAGCCGCAGACCTCATCGTCAAAGGAATGGAGGGAGCGATTTCAAACAAGACGGTGACCTATGACTTTGAACGCCTGATGGGCGATGCAACCTTGCTTTCATGCAGTGCCTTTGGCGATGCGATGATCGAACACATGTGAAGTCTCAAAGGACTTCAATGCTTGAGCCACGGCTTGAGTGTACGATGATTCTTGGTAACGCTGAATCCGAATTTCTCCTCAATAGCCCTGTCGAGTAGTGTGAAATCTCCGTCCATCGTGGCCACAAGAACCGAACCGATATCTGGGAGCGGTTGGGAAGCCAAATGCATAGCGAGTCGGAAAATGTCCAAATCCGTTTCCTCTGGATAAATTTCCTTGTTCTCAATGGTAGTACGGTAGGTGATGCCTCGCATCTGCTTCAAGGCGGTTAGGTCAGCGAAGACATCGGTGTGATGTTTCAGGAAGGTGTCGAGTTCTTCGGAAGAGGATGGCAATTCCGCGAGCATCTCAGAGGTGGGCGTCCACGTATTGTATTGGGTGAGAATTTCTTCAACCAACGACAGCATGACGTCCTCGCTCAATGTTTTCTTCAGCGTATCTGAATCGACCATAGCGCCTTGGAAACGATGCATCAACCGATTATCTTTGGCAAATTGTTTCAATTCACCTCGAACATCGTCTGGAATCATGAGGAAAAGGCGCTTTTCTGTTGCATGGTGGAGGAGAATGTGGTGGAAGCGATTGGAGCCCAGAATATTGAGGTTGGTCTCAAAGACCAGTTTCATGTGCTGGTAGACTCGCTCAACCAAAGCATCGACGAGAATGTTCGTATCGATGATGACCAAGGGTGCGAGGGAAAGATTACGAAGGAAGCGTCGCTTTGAAGTGGTGATGTTATCTTTGTATTGAGAGAAGAGGGATTGCTCAACACCAGCCAGTCGGCGACGGTCTGAAACGGAGAATTTGGTTGAATTTTGGGCTCGTTCAAGGTACATCAAGCCCTCAAATGCGCCCTCTTCTGCAGCACTCTTGGCAAGTTCATAGATTTCGTTCATGGTTGGTGAAGAACTCTGCATGATTTGTCGGAATTGTTGTTCAATCTGGCTTCTTGAACGGCGTAGGTCTCTGCTGATGCGGGTGGAAGCAGCCGTGACACGACCGAGGAAAGGTTCTGGCGGTAAAATGTGGGATTTTTCGTAGGGGTAATTTCTCAACAAATCCAATTCTTCTTCATTGTAGACCGTACGTGATTTTTCGATGAGGTTTCCTTCAACATCTTCCTCTGTGTAGGTCTTTCGCATCTGAACATGGGTACGGACGAGCCGTGTGGCGGCATCGGTATCTTTGGATGCTGTGTGGCACACATTGAGATAGAGTTTGAATCGCTCCGTAATGGCTGTTTTCAGTGCAGGTACCTTCTGCATCAGTGAAACTGCTTCAGCGTATTGCTGGGCGTGGGCGTAGTGGATGAGAGCTTTGCGATAAAGGGCCAGTGGCAAGGCAATGGCTGAATCGTCGTCATCACTTTCACCAGATCGGTCTTTTCGCTTTGTGCCGTGGCGCTGAGCGCTGAACAATTCGGCAGCTCGCGTATATTCTCTGGCCGAGTTGAGTTCATCTCCGTCGGAAGCGAAGAGGGCGGCACGTGCAAGGGGCGCCCAAGGAGAACGTGGGTCATGTTGTTGGTACCATTCAACTACGCCAGTCAAGCCCAAATCGTGTTCAAGCACAAGGAAGGCAAAGGAGTCGATGAGGCGCATGGGGAGATGCTGATCGTCCATCATAGCGTTGATTGCTGTGGCGTCTTCCGATTGCGCCATGCCAATGTGATAGCGTTGAAGATAGCCATTCATCGTCAAAGAGAGCAACATGACCTCAAAGAGACGACGCTCAATGGGTGATATGTCCAATTCGTCCAAACTATTGCCCATATTCTTGATGTGGGTATGGCTTACGACACCATCGCTGGTTAATGCACGGCTGATTGGGGAGAAGGCTTTCATGGCGGTGGTATTGAACACAGCCGCTAATTCGGGTGTGTCCTTGTAGATTCCTTCCATCAGCAGCAAGAGGTGTTCGGCGATGGGCGTCAATACGGATGGAACCTCTGCTCCATGGATGGCTTGAAGTGCCTGTTCACGGCAATGCACTAAGTGTTCTCGAAGTTCGTAAGGGAGCCGAGCAGGAGCGACGTGACTGACGAAAAGCGCCACATAGGGGTGCGAGAGCGGCAGCATTGAATCCGTGGAAGCGATACGGGCCAATCGTTCAATGTCCAACCCCTCCATCAGAAGATGAATGACGGTCGGTTTGATGTCTGACCATGTATGGCCTTGCAAGTCGGCCAAGGCCTTGGCGGATGCAAGGCGAATGGAGTTGGGGAGGTTGATTTCACTGATGATGTGAAACCATGCTTGTTCGTCAAGGTCGGGCAGGAAGTTGAGCAGCCAATCGTTGGCTCGCTGGTCATTCAGAGAGATAATGAGAGGAAGCAATTCTACAACGTCTGAATGTACATCCAATCGTAGCCCTTCCAGAACATGGAGGGCTTCTTCGTCATTCTTCTCGCGGTGAAGGGCCTTGAGGCGCCACCAAGTGAGACGATCGATGGCTTCGCTGACCCCTGCTTGAGAAAGCAGGGTTAATCCCGCTTGAAGTTCGGAAGAGGTGAGTGATTCAGCATCATTTGGAGCATGTTCCCACGCCAATAAGTGACGGGCTTTGGTGAGGGAATCTTCACCTTCAACAGCCAAGGTTCCAGACCAATCGTTGACCTTGCCTGCCATGAGGGATACGAGGTCTTCGAGTGCTTCATGCAAAGCTTCATCCGCTTTTTTACAAGCGTTTGAGATGGATTTGGTCACGGTTTGTCCAGCGTGAATCATAACGAGGAAGGTCACAAATGCGAGTGAATCCTTGATGCCCATGAGGTGATCGTCAAGAGCGACTTTTCGATTGCCATTGACTTGATTGGTCACCTTTTGGAGGGCGACTTTCGTCTCAGGGTCTTCAGCGCCTGCGCTGGCAAGTTTCAGCACGGTCAGCAATTCCTCACGGTCGCGCGGGTCGATGTTGAAAAAGGAGGTCCCCATGGACTTCTTTTTGCTTTGCTGTTTGGCCTTGGCTTTCGAAAAGGCAAGAAATTGTGAGAGCAACATCGTTTTTTCGCCAATAAGGTGCCAAACAGGATGGACGCCTTCATTCATGCAAATTTCTCGCAAGGACTTTTCATTATCGTTCCAAGCCTCGTCCCACTCGTCTGCATCCATTTGCTTGTGGATAAGGAGAGTGGCGAGTTGGAATGCGGTCGAGTAAGGGGCGTCATCGACAATGACTTGCGGCAGGGGCAGCCAACTTGTGTGCGATTGTCCAGCACCTCGACCACCACGACGCATACGGCCTCGTGGACGGTTCATGTTTGACCGGCGTGGAGTGGGTGTGTCCTCGTCCTCATCAGCAGCAGGTGGTTCTTCCTCATGTGCAGCGTAAACAAGGATGGAGCGAAGGGGTTTGTCCAGCATTTTCCATGCTGCTTCCCTGTTCATGGTGGCAACCCTGACATTCTTTGTCATGGGTCGTGAAAACGCTGCCTTCAAGCAGGTTTCCATGTATGCCTCATCCAACGATTCATCCCCTCAATCCCTCGCCCGATTCGGCTTGCTTTCAATGCACCGATGGAGATAGATGAACGGAAGGGGGCCGCAAACACATACTTCCTTGAACCAAGGCACCCTCAGCCGCAACGGGTGCAACCATGGAACTCATCCCCACCGTCGCTCTTCTCCTCCACCCCATTCTGGCCAGTGGACTTGTGATTTGGGTGTGGTGGCAGTATGCATGGCGTAAGAAATCATATGAGTTGAAAGGCGAGGAGCGGGAGCATCATCGCACCCTGCATGAGAAGAACGGGGAGCGTTTACTCTGGGCTGCGGGTTTCGTGATTCTGGTTGCCTTCGCTGGACGTGCCGTGAACGGGTGGTACACCCAAGGCGATCCGTGGTCAGCCCTTCTGCCCCAATCACTTCACGGGTTTATGGGGCCCGTGGGTTTTGCCCTGATGGTCGTCCTCACACGCTACGGGAAGCAAGCCAGAGCCCAGCGGGAGGCTGGAGAATCTTTTGCTGTAAGCAAACTCAAGCACGGGCGAGCTGCCGATGTCATCATCTACCTTGTCTTCATTCACGCCTTCTTGGGCTTCATCTACACCTTTGATGTCCTCAGCTGAACAGCCTCTGGCCAACAGCAGGGAACTGCACGAAGCAGGAAGTCCCAAACAGGATCATCCAAGGATGGTATCAAACAACCAGCCAAAGGTCGACATGTCGCCAGGGCCAAGGTAGAACATGGTCATGAAAACGGCGATGCCGTACATGATGGGGCCTGGTTCATCGAACTTGCCCATTCCCATTTTGATGACAACGTAGGAGATGACACCCCAAGCGATACCGTCTGCAATGGAGTAGGTGAAGGGCATCAAGACCATGGTCAAAAAGGCAGGTAAGACCATTTCTTTGTCGTCCCAGTCAATTTCCGTAGCTTGCTTCATCATGGTAGCACCGACAATGACCAGTGCACAGGCTGCAGCGAAGGTTGGAATGGCTTGGAAAATTCCTGAAAAGAACAAGCCTGAAAGCATCAAGACACCGACGACCACTGCGGTCAGCCCAGTCTTTCCACCTTCCTCAACACCTGCGGCGGATTCGATGTAGGTGGTCGTGGTGCTCGTTCCAGTCACTGCACCGACGATGGTTGCGGCGGCGTCAGCCATGAAGGCTTCATCAGAGTTCTGAAGTTCATCGTCTTCATTGACGTATCCTGCTTGACGGCCAACTGAATAGAGGGTCCCAGCCGTATCGAAGATGTCAACGAACAGGAAAGCGATCATGACCAGCATGAAGTCGGCAAGGTTGTCCCCAATGTCACCAAAGGCTCCGAAGGCAGCACCCAAGGTTTCATCTGGCATACCTACGAAACCAGCCCATTCTTCCGGCCAAGTAGCCTCAGCCGCAGCCCAACCAGCCCCGCCAGCGGCAAAGTCGTTGTAGGGGTCGTAAGCACCAACGATCCATCCGTAGACGGAAGCGCCAAGGATGCCGTAAATGATAGCGCCTTTGATGCCACGCGCCATCATGACTGCGATGGCCAATAGGGCGACCATTGAGATCACAGCGCCATGCTGGTAGATGGCATACTCGCCTGCGCCCCAAGCCTCTGTTGTGGCCAGGTTCACCAAGGTGGCCCCGTCATCTTGAATCCAGCCCATCTCACGCAAGCCGATAATGGCGAGGAACATTCCGATACCAGCGCCCGTTGCTATTTTGAGGTCCTTTGGAATGGCATTGATCATTTTGGTGCGCCATCCGATTTGTGGTAGCGAAATAATCATGAAAATGATACCTTCCACGAGAACCGCTGCGAGGGCAATTTCCCAGGGAATGCCCATACCAAGCACCACGGCGAAGGTAAAGTAGGCATTGAGGCCCATACCCGGGGCAAGAGCAAAGGGCAGATTGGCCCACAGTCCCATGACGACACAACCAACGAAGGCTGCGACTGCTGTGGCGAAGAGGGCATCGTCGTATGGAATTCCGGTTGCACCAAAATTATGCAACATCGACGGATTGACAATCAAAATGTATGCCATCGTCAAAAAGGTGGTCAACCCTGCTCTCATTTCTCCATTTAATGTGGCTCCTCGTTCTTCAAATTTGAAGAAGTTTGCAATATTTTGCTCATATCCCATAATTCATATCTCCTTTACGGTTAGACATTGTTCTATTTCTCGCGGTTAATATACTTGAGGTGAAAAAACGGCTTTTTTGGCAAGAAAAACGCAATGGTATAGAAAATCAGCCAGATTCATAACATACAAGTGAGTGGAGGGGTGAATTGATTTGACGGCGACCATCAAGGAAGGGTAGTTCAATCACGACTGCGCAACCAACCACCTTCGCACCCACCGTTTCGCACAGCTTCACTGAAGCAGCAAGTGTCCCTCCCGTAGCAAGAAGGTCATCGAGAATCACGACTCGTTGACCTGCCGATAGTGCGTCTTGTTGGATTTCAACGGTGTCAGTCCCGTATTCTAAATCATACGTGTGGCCGTGCGTGGGGCCTGGTAATTTCCCTTCTTTGCGAATCATCATCATCGGAAGACCAAGACGCTGGGCGAGAGGGACTGCGAAAAGAAAGCCCCGACTTTCAATACCTGCAATGACATCAGGATTCCACTGTCGCAATATTCCCTCAAGTTCATCGAAGCAGAATGTGAGGGCTGAGGGTTCATTCAACAGGCTAGCGATGTCATAGAACAAGATGCCAGGTTTCGGAAAATCCGGATGGCTGCGGATGTGGTCTTTGAGATTCACGATTCAGATGTACGGTAGGCAGTCTTTGAAGATGCCTCAAACGCAAGCAGGTTGTTCGGACAACACTTGGTGTTCAGCCCCAAGACGCTTTTTCAAATACCCCTTGATGAACGCACGCTCATGGAAGGCGCTACAGATCCTGCAATGCTCAAAGACAGAGCCTTCTTCAAAATGGGTTTGTTCATTCACGACAACCGAAAAGCAATGATTGCCTTCGGACTTATTTCCTGTATGTTGATGGGCAGCCTCATCACCATCGGCGCTGATTGGGCAGAGGGTTTTGGAGAAGACGACGTCGAATCCGTCAACGCTGGACGTTTAATCTCACAACGCTTCGCCACCGATAGCGATGATGGAGGTCAATCCTTCCGTTATCTCGTATACCACCCTGTCATCAACGATACGGCACCGGTGTGGCAGGATGCTGTCACCAATGCACTCAAGCCTTTTCAAGACCATCCCGATGTTGTTGTTGAATATTCTTGGGAGGTTGAGGATGTCGACAGAGAAGACGTGACTGCAGCAGATGGAGACGGTTTTTACGCCATCAATAAAATCACCATCACCACTGACAGAAAAGATGCAAAAGCCCTCATTGATGAACTTCATGACTCCGTTGACCTACGTTCTGGGTTTGATGCATGGATGACCGATGGTATCTTCATCGACTGGACCTTTGATGACCGAATCAAGAAGGATTTAGTGAAGGCTGAAGTTGTTGCTATTCCTCTGACGCTGATTATTCTCGGTCTTATTTTCGGGTCGGTCATTGCCGCTGTGTTGCCAATGGGCATCGGTGGAGGCACCTTGCTTGCAGCGGTTGGTATGACCATCTGGCTGTCAAATGTGACGGACGTAACCGTGTACGCTACCAACATTGTTTCACTCATCGGAATTGGTGTCTCCATTGATTATTCGCTGTTCCTCGTGAATCGTTTCAGAGAAGAGTTGGACCGAGGTCACGATGTTCGCACCGCAACGGCAATGAGTTGTGCGACCGCTGGAAAAGCCGTCTTTTACTCCGGAATCACCGTCGCCATCGGCTTGATGGGCATGCTCTTTTTCACGAATACGTCGCTTCCTTCGTTGGGAATTGGAGGGACCATCGCAGTGACCATCGCTATGATTTACTCGACCATCGTACTACCTGCCGTTATGGCCTCACTTGGCCCGAACATCAACAATTTGAAGGTCCCCTATGCATTTGACATGAGGGCCAAAGATGACGGGATGTGGGCTCGAATCGCTAAGCGCGTCATGGACCGTCCCTGGGCTGTCCTCATCCCCACGCTCATTCTTCTCATCGGAGCGGGCCTTCCTTTCGCCTATGCTGAGTTTTCACTCTCGTCATGGAAGGCCCTGCCGCCCGATGACGAGTCCCGCCAAGGCATGGAACTTATCGATGAGCAATGGCCTGACCAAGCAGCGAATTCAATCTTCCTCGTCATTGATACCGACGGTGCAGACCCGCTTTCGGAAGCCAATCTTCGTGCGCAGCATGCCTATCTCAACGACCTGCTCAACGACTCAAGGGTCGCTGGAGGCATCGGTATTGGTCTGCCAGCCCCGAACATGACGGCCGACGATGTGGTTCAATTTTGGGCGACGCCTGACGAAATGATGCCACCTGAACAACTCGCCGTCCGAGAAAGCCTCAGAGGCGCCTTCGTTGGTGAAAACGCAACGATGATGTCGGTTCAACTCATCGGTGCTCAAACCAACGTAGATTCGAGGAAGGTCGTTGAGGACGTACGGGATGAGCGCGATGTCATCCTCGGGGAATTGACCGGAGAAAACGACCGCTTGCTCGTTGCTGGATTCGCTGCCTACAATGCCGATAACCTCGACGCTATTGCAGACAACCTGCCACGGGCCTTGGCCTTCATTCTCATTGCAACCTCCCTTCTGATCTTCATTCAGGTTCGTTCCGTGGTGATACCCATCAAGGCCATCGCCATGAACATCCTCTCCATTTCAGCGTCCTTCGGCATGCTGGTTTGGGTCTTCCAGTGGGGCTATGGAGCGGATTTGCTCAACTTCACCGCCCAACCCATTGATTCAGGAAATCCTGTCATCATGTTCTGTATCGTCTTCGGCCTGTCCATGGATTACGAAGTGCTGATGCTGTCGCGCATTCACGAAGAGTGGGAGCGAACCGGTGACAACACCCTCGCCGTGGCCAACGGCTTGCAAAAGACGGGGGGCCTCATTACCGGGGCTGCAGCCATCATGGTCGTCGTCTTTGGGGCCTTTGGACTCTCATCGGTCATCATCCTCAAGCAAATCGGTTTAGGTCTTGCTTTGGCAATTTTCATCGATGCCACCTTCGTTCGTGCGCTGGTCGTTCCCTCCACGATGCGCTTGATGGGGAAATGGAATTGGTGGGCACCTGCCTTCCTGCGCCCGTCCTCGTCGCATGGCCCCAACGACAGTGCAGAGGAATGAACCCATAACTCCGAAAGAGGGTTGCCTCCTTCGTCTGCGTCTTCCCCGCAGTACGCGAATTCTCGTTTGAATTACATTGTTTGCAGAGCCATCTCATAGGGCAAATCTTCAAACGAGATTGGTCAGAGGACGAACCATGGCAAGGGACCGTACCCTCAAGAAAGTAGGGAAGATGCTCAAGCGTGTTGAAAAACACATTGAGGATACCAAAGAGGCGCTTGAGGACCTGGAGATCGAATTTGAAGTTCTCAAAGCTACCATCAAGCGGTTGGAAAAGGACCAACCCGTCGATGAGGTCATTGAAGAAGAATTAGACCTTGAAAACAGCACGAACATGCAGAAGTTCTGAGGCTTAGATTCTCAGCACCGTCTCTCGCTGTGCCCACAGTTCTAACCAGTGATTGAGATTCGCTTGCAGACCGGGGTCTTGTATTCGACAACCACATGCATTTGCGTGCCCACCGCCCGTGGGGTCCAAAGCAGTAGCCAAACGTGAGAGGTCGTAGCGCCCTTGTCCTTCTGGAAGAAAGGAATTGGCGTAGAAACTCGCCCCTAATGCTGGCCGTTCAGGAGTTTGGATTGAACCGTCACTGTACCCGTGAATGATGCAGCAAGCATCCACTGCATCACCCGCCCAGGCAGTCACCAAGTAACCGTTGATGCGAAGCGGCGTTTCATCCAGTCGGCATACGGCTAAACGGTCGATAATCTCTGTACGTTCGGCTACATGGGCTTGTGCCATTTCACGCTCAGCGCGCACGCGTTCAAGATGTGGTTGAACCAGGGGGTGGTCGAGAAGATCATCGAGTGTAGCGCCTGCTGCGAGATGGTCAACAACTTGCTGCATGTACTCCTGTTCGCGTGGAGTACAGGTCCGTGCGAATTGAAGCACGGGACCGTCTTCAAGAAACGCATCCTTGCTGATGCCGCCCGAATCCAATGCATCGACTAAGGGCATCATTGGCTCAAGATGGTGCATATCGGTAACTTCAGCTAATAACTCGTAGGCTAAACGGGCTGCTGAGGGTGTGTGCTTCCAATGACGCGTCCCCCCGCCCTTGTCAAAGAGTAAGGCTTCTTCCTCGCTTGGACGGTTGGTCAAATGATGATCGACATACCAACCGCAGGCTGGATGAAAAGGAAGGTCGATCATGACCGTATCAGCATTGATGATGTCGTCAACATGGCCGGATCGAATGGCAGCAGCATGTGAAAAAAACACTTCAGCACCCGGACGAAAAGCCTTCAATACTGCAGCACCGCACAGGCCATCAAGGTCAGAATCAGCGACAATTCTCGAGTAGTGAGGGACTTCGTCAACCCTCAGGGCTTGAATCGTCATGGTTTGACCGCTGTGAGTGAGAGTCATCAACATTCGGGATGCTTTTCTCCGCTATGACCATGAATGAGTACTTCTTGCAGGGAGGTATGGAAACTTCCTGTGGCGTAGTGCTCGTGAATTACGGCACCGTTCTTCTCCTCCAATACCCGCAGGGACATTGGGACTTACCCAAAGGCCATGTGGAACTCGATGATGATGACCGGCATTCGACCATGCTGCGGGAACTGGAAGAAGAAACGGGCATTGCTGCTGTTGAGTTGCTTGAAGGATTTGAACAACGGACGGAATATTCGTTCCGACACAAAGGTAAGCGGAAGGAAAAGCAGGTGTACTGGTATATTGCCGAAACCGACGTGATTGAAGTTCGACTTTCTCATGAGCATCGGGGGTATTTGTGGCTGGACTGGGAGCAGGCATTGGAAACCATCACTCATGATGAGACGCGAGCCGTTGTACGAGCAGCCCAGCGTTTCGTGCAACTCAACGGCCGACAATAATCACAAATCTGTGAAATCATCGTCGTTCGAGCGCATCATACGAACGCGTCCTGCAACACCTTGTTCTGCTGGGCGCTGACCAAGTGGAACCCACAAAGACTCATCGTGATTCAATTGTGAACTGACCCATCGGCCAAGAATGAATAACCAATCCGAAAATCGGTTGATGTAGACCAAAGTGATGGCGCGGACGGCCCCTTCTCCTTCGTGTTCCATAAGGCGGACCGTAGCCCGTTCCAAACGGCGTGTGACGGTACGACTCAGGTGCATCATTGCCACTGGCGCAGGCCCCGTTGGAAGAATAAAACTTGACAGGGGTTCGAGGTCTTCAAGCCAAACATCCATTTCCTCAACCAATAGATCCGCTTGCGTTTCGCTAAGAAGAACCATGTATTCAGGTAGATTTTCAGGAGGGCAGGCCAATTCTGCACCGAGGTCAAAGAGTTCATTTTGGATGCGTCCGAAGGCTTCTCCCACGACTTTTTGCACCCGTTGGACATTGGTTCGCTCGCCCCCATCTTCATGACTTGGAAGGCGCTGTATTTCCATCAGAACCGTGCCGATGAGACTGTTCAACTCATCACACACGCCCACGACCTCAAAACGCAGGTCCGATTTCATACGTCGTGAACCGTCGACGAGGGAAGATTCCCCTTTGTCACCTCCACCGGTGTAAACACGGGTAATCTTGACCATGGGGCTGCCTCATTCCTCGGGACATCATGCTTCTATGAGTGGTTTGCGGGCAGGGAAACCCTCCTCCATCCGATAATACCATTCAATATCAGTCTCTCCAACAGCCCAAGAAAAGAGGGCCATTTGATGGTCAACAACACCGTACCATTCCAAACGACCTGGGTCCATTGAAACGATGCGGGCGCCAATGGATTCCAGACGAGCAACGTTACCCTGCCATTGGTTCACGAGTTGCCCGAGATGTTCGGCAACTTCCATCACATGTGGATGTGTCATCTTGTACTGGTCAAGAAGCAATTCCAACTCGTCGGTGAGGTCGTGTGCCTCATCACTCATCGCCTGGAGCACCATGAGCACATTACTAGCCTCAACCAGCGAGGAGCGGGCTTCCTCAATGGTCACAACCATGGCGCCTTCAGGAAGAGGATAGGGCAAGATTGCCTCGGGTGAAAGTGCGTCGAGCTCCATAGGAAGACCCGAATAGGAAGGTTCGTCTTGAGGAATACGCACGGTTACGGCTTCACTTGACACTCTTTCAATACATCGGAAGTCGCCGATGAAGAATCACTGTTTTTAGCCGAAAAATCAACTTCCGGCAACAGGAGGTGTTGGCGACTTCACCGGGTCTTCGCGGCGGCGAGCAAGGCGGCGACCGCCCCAAGTGAGCAATCCCACCCACATTGCAATTTCAAGACCGATAATGACGTAATAAATCGGTCCAAGAGACTTCAGCATGGACACTGCATCGTAGGGCAAGCCGTTGATAGCAAGGTAGGCGGACTGGGAGAGAAGGCTGGATGAAAACCAGATCACGACAGCGAACCAAAGAAGGGTCCCCACTGGCCAGTCTTTTCGCGTCTCGGTATTCTTTTCCATGATATTATATCGACCTCTAGAGATATAAGTCCTCGTTTCTTTTGTGTGCCTCATTTCCAGTTTATGGAACGAAAGGCCCTATTCCGAGTCATCATCAAGTGAGGGGAAAAGTGTGGCATCGCCGCCCATAGCCCTGAGTGCCTTGTGAATTGCTTCAATCCATTGAGGTGCGACCGATGATGTGCCTCCTGCGTCCTCAAAGGCATCGTGCCACTGTTTGGCTTCTTTTTGGTCATCTAAGAACAGATGAATTCGATGGAGGGCAACATAGGCCATGGGGTTGAGGTGTTCTTCGTCAGCATCCCATCCTTTCTCAAAGCAAGCCAGTGCTCCTTGAGGGCCTTCAAGTTGTTTCCGTTGGAGCGCAACCATACCTGCTTGACTCCATGCTAGAGGTAAACGGCCGATCAGCAAACCACGGAAGACCATCCAGGTTTGGCCCCCACCCAAGAGAACGAGTAAGAGAAAACCCGACCATTGTTCAAGCGTGTTTAAGTCGGGCCAACTCAAAACCATGAGCCCACCTGCTCCAGTGCAGAACAAGAAGCCGGTCATGGGGGCAATGAAGACATCGCGCCGCGTGCGGACCATGTGATGGACGCCCACGAGGATCCCATAACTGCCCAGAGCAAGCGTCACCACGAGAAGAGCATCAATGCTCATTGGCCGAGGTGCTTGCTCGCCGATCCACAACAATCCGGTGATGCTGGCCAAAAGCCATCCAAAACGACCGGAAATTTCTGGGAAGGGTTGATGTCGACTCCCAATGACCAGCGAGGCGGAAAGAACCGTCATGAGCAAAAGGACGAGGGTTTTGCCCATCGCTTCATCAATCAACATCGTCTGCCCTCAAACGACTGAATCATCGGTCTAATATCATGCTTTGTGATACTTCGAACCCCTCGAAATCTCAGTCGCACGGTAGAGCTGTTCAATCAAAACAACAGCTGCCAATTCATGGGGGAAGGTCATGGCAGAAAGAGAGAGTCTTGGAAGGTTGCTCAATGAATCCAGTGGAGGCCAACCCTCTGCAGGGCCGATGGCAAGGTGGACGGTTTCATTGGACAGCGTCCAGGTTTCAACGCGTTGAGCAAAGGCCATGGAGTCATCTCGAATGCCCGCTTCATCAAGCAAATACAGCATTCCACTCTGGGCTAAGAGACGCTCTGCATAGGCCTCAGGCGTAAGTTTGGATGAATGGAATTCATACCTTACACCACGGCTTTGAAGCCGTTGAGCGTACATTTCAATCAAGGCATTCATCGCTCGCTCTCGGGGGGCGCCGTGAACGTGAAGCGTGATTCGGCCCATGCCCTGCTCTTCACGGTCGGCTTCTTCAATCCCGTGGATGATGGACAAGACCAAAAACCATGAAGGCTCCCTTGGAACCATGGGTTGGTGGCCGTTTGGCAAAAAGTCAACCAAAAAAGCCTCCAACTCAAACGACCCGATTCTCAAGGATACACGGACGTGGCTGAGCGAGTTAAGAGACGCTTGTGAACTCAATTTTGACAAGCCCGAGGAAGCGCGTCGTCAAATCCGCCACATGCAGGTTGAGTGGAAGGAAGCGCTGGATCATGGCGTGCTACCTCCAAGCACACGAGAGGGGTTGGAGAGTCGTGCGTTCCGGTTGTTAACCTGCACCGATAAAGAATGGTTGGCATGGTTGGACAACCTTGATTTCTGGAAGGCGGGATGGAAACCTGAGAATCATGAGGCGAACGAGCCTTGAAGAAGGAGGCATTACCACCGCCGACCATGAGCCAAAAGGCTTCACTCCATCTGCTCTATACCTGTCCTTTTTGTTGGAAGGTTCGCGGCCTCATCGAACACCTTGGCATGGATGTGGACTACATCGGTGTCAACGGCATGAAGATCAAAAAGTCCGTTGCCTTTGCAGGCGACTGGGGTAAAGTACCTGTATTCACCGATGAGCAGGGTGAACACGTGGTCAACTCAACACCAATTTTGCGCCACATTGATGCCGTATATAACGACGGAAAAATGGCTGCTCAAGGCGACTCATCCCGACAAGATACGTGGATGGAATGGACCGATGCCAAGTTATCAAAAGCGACGGTCCCGATTCTTTACGGCACCTTGGGTTCTGCACTCAAAACAACGACCAGAATTGCGAAATTGGAAGATTTTGGCTTTATCTCAAAACGTCTCTACGCATGGGCTGGATTTCCAATCATGTGGGGCATCATCGCAAAAAAGCGTGTCAAGAAAGACGGTCGAAAGCCAAAGCAGTTATGGCATGATTTGCTAACAGAATTCACGACCGCACACGAGGGGCAACCTTTCTTTGGAGGTGCTTCCCCAGACCTCGTTGATTTCTCGGCCTTTGGCTACATGCGCTCAATTTCACCCTTCCCTCAATTCAACCTTCTCACCGACCACGAGGCGGGTATGGCGTGGTACAAGCGCATGGAAGGCACCCTGGCGTGAGGCGAATCAAGTGACCGTGAAGATCGGTGGATTGGCCTTCCAACCTGTCACGGACGGAACCGTCGTCCTGGGTACGACAAAAGGCGGTTGGGTTTACAGCGGTCAACGACCAAGTTTTGAAGCCAAACTACCGACCTTCTTCACCCTTGAACATCCCCTTCGGTCAAGCCAAGTAGGTGCAATCTTGGGATTGAAGAATGACGGTGCAGACTCTTTCATGGAATGCTTGACTTCCTTTGACCTTCACGAACTTGCCAACACGTTGAGTCAAACCGATGAGTTTGGAGCCTTTCTTGAAACCAATCCGGGTGAGTGGGAACTTCGCACTCCAACCGAAGCGGAATGGCGACAAGCCCACGCTCAGAAGAAAATTCACCTTGATGGAGGGCTTACCGAACGGCTTGCTGATGCCCCCGCCTCCAACTATCGTGGTGCGATGATGGACGGACGGCCGCGCCCCAATGAATTGTTGGGCCCCGCATCCTCGCAGGCTGCAGCCATTGCTGTCCATCCTCGAAAACCATCGGTTATTGCAGTCACGAGTGTGCCTCTTGAGCGTCCACTGCCCAATGTTGTCGCAAGGCTTGTTATCAGCCCTGTACGCACTGGTTCACCTCTCCGAGTTCCTGAAAACACCGACCTTTGGTCCAATGTTCGCTCCGAGGTTTTTTGGACTACCGTGTTGGGAATCATTCCTTCGTTCCTCATCCCTATCATGCGGGGCATGGGTGATTATGCCAGTGAAGGATGGGTGAACTTGCTCTTTGGAGGCCTGTGTGCAGGGTTCTTCACCGGGGCCATTTGGCGCCCACGTCGCTCAGTTCTCACCTTTGAGGATGCAACTCAAGAGTCGGATGGTTCGCTCAATGACTCCCAATAAGAATCACTGCGAATCGCATCAGCCGTACAGATCGTGGCCATATTCACGATGTGCCGAACACCGTCTTGGCGAGCGACCAATTGAACGGGGTGAGCCATACCCTCAAGAATCGGGCCCGTCATCTCAGCGTCTCCTAATTCTTCCAGTAATTTGTAGGCGATGTTCGCTGCTGCGAGGTTGGGTAGAATCAAGACGTTGGCTGGTCCGATGAGGTCCATGAAGGGATATTCCTTCTGAACCGTTGGATTGAGAGCCGTATCACTCTGCATCGGACCGTCGATCATCAGCGAAGGGTCAAGACTCTTGGCGATCTCCACTGCGTCTTCAATGCGCTCACTGCGTTGCGCCCGAGTGGAGCCGAAATTGGAGAATGATAGCATGGCGACTCTTGGAATCACACCAAAACGTCGCGCTACTTTAGCAGTCTGAACGGCAATTTCTGCAAGCGTGCGGCTGTCGGGATACACGTTGACCGTGGCGTCAGCGAGGAAGATGGTTCGACCTTTGATGTTCATCATGTAGCACCCAATCACGCAGTGACTGTTTTCATCTTTGCCAATCAATTCCAGCGTGGGCCGTAGAACGTCAGCATAATTTCGGCTCACTCCTCCTACGAAACCATCAGCGTCTCCTGCCTGCACCATTTGAGAAGCAAAATAAGGTCGGCTCTTCAGCAAGCGGGCTGCATCTGGAAGGGTCGTACCCTTGCGTTGACGGCGCTTGAAAAAGGCATCAGCATAGACAGTTTTCCTTCGCTCATCATATCTCGGGTCGTAGCGTTCGTACTCAAAATGAAGGCCGATTTCTTCCACCATCCTGTCAATACGGTCAACGGGGCCGAGCAGAATTGGGAAACAAATCCGCTGTTCGGCAAGTTGTGCAGCGGCTCTCAGTACGGTCTCATGGTCGCCTTCAGGAAAGACGATACGCTTTCCTTTGCCCTTGACTTGGTTGATGACCTGCCGCATGACTGAATAGGATTCGCCCAGGCGTGATTCAAGCTCTTCTCGGTAAGCAACGAGGTCAAATTCATCTGCCGAGACACCCGCGACTCCTTCCTCAATGGCGGCTTCAGCAACGGCTGCAGCCTCCCATATCAAGACGCGACGATCAAAGGGTTTGGGGATGATGTATTCCGGGCCATACTGCATAACGACGCCGTCGTAAGCCGCTGAGATATAATCTGGAACGGGTTCCTTGGCAAGGGCGGCAAGCGCCCTCGTAGCTGCCATTTTCATGTTCTGTGTAATATCCCGTGCTCGAACGTCAAGCGCCCCGCGGAAAATGTAAGGGAATCCCAGCACGTTGTTGACTTGGTTGGAATAATCTGAACGACCCGTTGCGATAATGGCATCGGTACGTACGCTGAGAACCTCCTCGGGAAGAATTTCAGGGGTTGGGTTGGCCAGTGCAAAAATGATGGGTTGTTCAGCCATACTGGCAACCATCTCGGGAGACACCAATCCACCTCGTGAAAGTCCCAACATCACATCGGCGCCTTTCATGGCGTCAGCGAGGTCACCAGGTTCACTGTCACGGGCAAAGGGAGCTTTGTACTCGTTCAATTCCCCCGCTTCCAATCGCTTCTTCGTGACGATGCCACCGCTATCGACCAGTGTGATGTTGGCCATTGATACACCAACAGCAACATAGTGGTTTGCGCAAGCGATTGCAGATGCTCCAGCCCCGATAACAACGACGTTCACATCGCTGAGTTTCTTTCCTTGAAGTTCCACCGCATTGATGAGTGCAGCAGCCGAAATAATTGCCGTCCCATGTTGGTCGTCATGCATCACCGGAATATCGGTTGCCTCAGCAATTCTACGCTCAATTTCAAAGCACTCAGGTGCTTTGATATCCTCGAGATTGATCCCTCCAAAGGTCTTGGAGATATTCACCACGGTGCTGATAAATTCCTCAGGGTCCTCAGTGTCTACTTCAATGTCAAACACATCGATACCTGCGAAGGTCTTGAGCAGCAAGCCTTTGCCTTCCATCACCGGCTTGCTGGCAAGTGCGCCGATGTTCCCTAAGCCGAGAACTGCTGTTCCGTTTGAAATAACTGCGACAAGGTTGCCCTTCGATGTGTAACGATAAGCGTCTTCTGGGCGCTCTTCGATTTCCAAGCACGGATATGCTACACCGGGTGAATACGCGAGGCTCAACTCGTGGGCGGTTGCGTGAGGTTTCGTTGGGACCACTTTGATTTTACCACGGGGTTCAGCCTCGTGATATTCCAGTGCTTCTTTACGCAAAAGACGCTCTCTCTTTTCTGGTTCCATGAGAATCCCCTTTCTGTCGGTATGGGTCTATCGTTTGAGTGTTGTGCGCATGAAATCCGTCAAGACCCCTAATATCGCACCCTTTGCCTTATCATCGTTAACCAAAAAAAGGCGAAAAATTGAGTTTTTTCCCATCTTTTACGCGTCTTTTGTTTAGTCACGAAGGGGCCGCTTTCAAATACGGTGAAAGCCCCGTTCTCCCTATGAACACCACTGGCCGCACGCCTCGCCCTGCTCGTCACGAGCCGAGAGCCATAGGGATGGTCCTGCTTATGGTGCTCATGTCGATGAGTCCAATCCTCACACTGCACTCCGTTTCAGCCCACGCTGAGCCCAGTGGAGTCACGTGGCCTTTGGAGGGCAGCAACGACACAGGATGGGTCACACTCACTACGTCGGGCGCCGATGGTTCGGTCGGGACACAGGCAACCGCCGACTGGAACCTCTCTTTCGCACCCGGTGCTGAACTCTCTAACGTCTCACTTGAGGTGCGAGTCAGCGGACAAAACGGTATGACCATCGAAGAACCGCTTCTTGCGGTCAACGGTATGGGAACCAACTTGTTCGACTGGCGCACCTTGGGCGTCCTCGGGCAACAGGATGCATTTGCTGCAGGCCCTACCTACGCCGGCCGGCTCAACCCAAATACGAATTCCAATGCAGGATGGGACCTACCGTCTGACGCAGAGATTACAGAGATGATCATCGAGGCCCTCGCTCCTCGCGACCCCTTGGTTTCCCTGACTCCATTCACACTCGACATCCACGCTGCCGCCATCCATCCCGACAGCGGCATGCTCTATCTTGCAGCAAACAATGATGTCTTCATGCTCAACGCCCAAACCTCGCCTCTCGCTGTTGATGTCCTCGACATGGACGCCTATGGAGGCGTCACGAACCTCGTCGTGGATGAGGCCAACGGACTTATCCACATGCTGGGAAGCGACGGGACGTTCCTCGCACAGACGCTTGCCGATGGAAGTTCGGCAAGCGGCTTACCCGACCCGGGCGAAGTCATGGATGTTATGGCATTGCTCAGCGATGGTAGTGTAGCCGCTGCTTCAGGAAATGGCGTGATGATGTTTGACGGCTCGCAATGGTCTTCGTTGATGACCGCTCCTGCCAGTGATGGACCTCGTGATGCGCTCGCCATTTTGGAGTTGAACAATCTATTGTACGTTTCAATTGACGGTGTGGGCATCATGCGTTACGATTTAGCAACCAACGCCGCTCTCTCAACGTGGAGCACGGCCAACAACCTCCACTCCGACAGTATCACGCACATGACGCAGTCTGGTAACCAACTCCTCCTTGGCTCAGCCGACAACGGCGTTGGTCGATTTGACTATGCTCAGGGCTTTTGGCTCTCAACATGGACCTCAGCGAATTGGCTTGATGATAACGAAATTTTCGGCATTGAGCGCGTTGGGAACCAACTCTTCATCCTCAACGGCGATTACCTCCAACCCTACAACACGAGTAACGGTGTCTTCACGGCGGCCTATGAACTCCAAGATTTCGGGTTGAGCCAATCGGGTGCAGCCATGATGGTATGGCCATCCATCGGAGCGGCCTCACCAACTCAAGACGCTCTGGTGGTAAGTGATGCAAGCGGACTTCTCGCTCACCTCATTCCGGGCAAGAACCCTCTGTTGGAAGGAACGCTGCGCCTCGCGAGCGGCCC
This sequence comes from Euryarchaeota archaeon UBA256, assembly GCA_002494645.1. Taxonomy (GTDB): domain Archaea; phylum Thermoplasmatota; class Poseidoniia; order Poseidoniales; family Poseidoniaceae; genus Poseidonia. Next base: position 36,794 of record DACE01000005.1, read on the forward strand.
TGGAACCGAAGAGATGGGTGCTCTCGCCGAACTGAACAATGTACTCTACATCGCCAGCCTTGACGGTACGGGGATCAATCGATACGACATCGGCAACACGCTCTGGCTTCAGCCGCTTCCCTTCAATGGCGATGCTTTGACCCTTACCACCGACGGCACCGACCTCTTCGTGGCTTCCTCAGCCAGCACCATCACTCAAATGGACACGGCAGGAACCACTCTGCTTGAATGGACAAGCCAAGGTTGCTGGGGAACCAGTTCTGATTTCCTTAGTATGGATGTTGACGGCGACGTGATTGTCGCTTCGTTGGAAAACGGGGGCTTTGTCATACTCGACCGGGCTTCGGGGTCATGTACTGGCTACGATACGACCAACGGCATACCCTCTTCCTTCCTCGGCGATGTTGCACTGTATGCTGACAAGGCTTACGTTGCAAGCGAAGATAAGGGCGTATTACGCTACGACATCACCAATGACACATGGCTTGAACCCTGGGGTTCAACGGGCGTGAACGGAGTTGACTACGCCCCCGTTGCCCTTGTAGGTGACATTCTCCATCTTGGGCTTCAGGGCTTCGGTGTGGTTCGGAAGGACCTCTCAAACGGCGAGCTTCTTTCACCCCTCCTTGCCAGCAACAGGGGCGGAGTATTGCCCTCTGCGCAAATCTATGCGCTTGAATCAGACGGAAATAATCTGTATGTCGGTACGCAACAAGGCGCACGGAAGTGGGACGGAAACCAAGCTACAACCTTCGGACAAGGCTCATCATGGACCACACGGCCAACCTCATTCTTTGACTTCGAAATTGATGGCGGTTCCATTTACGCAGGGACCAACATTGGTGCCTGTAAATACAGCCTCAGCAACCTTGCCATTGATGACTGTCAAAACGTCTACGATGGTATGCCAAACTGGGCCACGTACTCGGTAGCAGTTGATGCTGATACAGTATACGGTGGTACAACCTCAGGTGTTGGCCTCATCGATAAATCGAATTTCCAACATGATAGTAACTGGGGCGAAGGCACACAAACCGGCAATGCAGTTGTGGAAATCATGGGCGATATCGCCTACATCGGAACCGATGGTCTTGGCGTCATGCGCTACAACATCACCTCCAATCAATGGCTTGTTCCTTTCACCGAAGACAACGGTGTGCTCGACGGTGGAAACGACGATGTCACCGGCTTAGTTGCTGATATCCGTGCAAACCTGTTGTGGGTTGGCGGCTCGGACGGGTTCCAGCTGATCAACGTCACAACCGGGGCTGAAGCCTATGATATCGAGCGAAATAACAACCTCTACGATGCTGCAGGCAGTCCTTACGGCATGATGATTCACAACAACATCATGTATTACCACTCCAGTACCGCTAGCGACGAAGTCAGCCGCATGGATGTCGCTAACCTCACAAGCGTGGGTAACCTCGACATCGGTCAACGAGTCGGCCAGAACGGTGGCGATATCATCGGTATGGAAATGGCCGGCGACGTGCTGATGGTCAGCGTGGCTTCAGGACAGTGGTGGCAAGTTGACGGGTCAGGTGGAATCGCCATGTACAACACCAGCAACGGCTCATATGCGAGCAACATCTTGCCAACAGGCTCCATCGACCGCGTTACATCCTACAGGTCCAGCACGGGTAATACTTGGGTTGCATGGGGCGAATTGAGGCTTGACCTCTACAATTCAACGGGCGTGCGAGTGAATTCTTGGACGACCTTTGAACTCCCCATTCGGGGCATCGTTGAGTACGACGGAGAGACATTGTTCGCCACTGAAGGCGGTATTGCGCGCTACAACGAAATCACGAACACATGGAACACCACATGGTATGCTGGGAACGGCCTGCCGAACAATGCTGGTTCACGATTCTATGAACTCTGGACCGACGGCAGTAATTTGGTGGTCGGTGGAGCCACCTTCCAGAATTGGGGTGGCTTCAGAGAAGGTATCATCTCCCACCTTGATGCCACGGGAAGCTGGTCATCCTATCCTGCAGATTCCTACAGCAACATCGCCGACGGTTATCCGATTTCGATGGAAATGTGCGGTGGAGCACTTAACGTTGCGATGTACAATAATAACGGCGGCATTGCTCGAATTGACCTCGCCAACGGCACGGTTCTTTCAGGCTTCGACCGCAGCCAGCTCGACGGTACATCGCCTGCGTCTGTGACGTGTGATGCTTCAGATACGCTGTATGTCGGCTATTATGCAGACAACCAACCAATTTCAAAATACAGTTTCCAAAGCAACGCATTCCTCAGCAGCCTCACCACCTCGAGCCACAATCTCCCAAGTGATCGCATATGGTACGATTCTCTGGCGCATGAAAACGGACAGTTGATCGTCGGACATGGTCTTGGTCTGCAAGGCAGCAACATCATCGGTGGGGGATACTCGATCATGTCCTCTAACGGAGCCACGACAACACAAGCCTCGGTTCAAGGCAGCGGGTCTTCAGTCACTTCCTTCCAGTGGCTGGGCGGCAGTTCAGGGTGGATGATGGGGCAAGCCGGAGGTTCCTCAGGCTACAGCCATGTCTCAACACTCAACGCTCTGGGGATGCAGAAGGTCGTCGACCTTCCAGGGCTCGTCAGCGGGCAAGTACCGACCATGATCAGCAATGCCACTCACATTTGGGCAGCGGTTGGCGGACAACCCGGACAAAACCAGATTTCAGGCACTGGGTCCGGTTTACTTCAAGGCGCATTTTTGCCCAACGGCGAAGTTGAATGGCAATTTGGATGGACGCTCGCTGGTAATTCAGAAGTGAATGACCTCTACTTGAGCGGAACAGACCTTTTCATCGCCTCTAATCCTACTGGCATGATCAAACTCGACACGACCACCCGGACCATGACGGCAATCAACGGTGCGGTCCACAATAAATTTGACACCATGCATCTCTACGGCAGTGAATTGATCATCGGCCTTGCGGGTGATGGCGGAAGCCCACCTGGTGTGCAGGTCTTCGACTTGACGACACAGCAATTTGGAAACGGACGATTGGTCGCTGGTCTTCCATCGAGCATCGTCAATGGATTTGCAGCAACCTCCAACATCATGTATGTCGCCACCAACGGCGGAATTGGACGCTTCAACTACACGCTGTCAGACTGGATGGACCCAATCACCAGCGGGTTGCCAAGTTCTGTGGTTGAAGATATCGTGGCGATTGGGACTGACATTTACATCGCCACGCCAGCAGGACTCTATGTTTGGGATGAAAGTACGAACACTGGAAGTACCTACACCACAGCAAACGGCCTTATGGGCAACTCCGTTTGGGGTCTCTCGACATCCAACGGTGCCAATGGTGCGGTCACCCTCATCATGAGTCATGATGGTCGAGGAGCAGAACGGCCCGGCGTGACCATGATGGATACGAGTTCGCAGCTCGTTACCGCGACGCATCGCTTTGACCAGTTACCATCCAACGGCGTGATATCTCTGGCAAGTGATTGGTGGGGACTTCACATCGGCACCGATACGGGACCCTTGACTCACTGGAACGGTAGCAGCGGTGATTTTGAGGACGGCCTCAATTACGGTACGATGTATGGCTTGCCGACGTCATTAGTGAGCGACGGCCATACACTCTTGGCCTTTGACAACACCATGTTCAATGTCATTGAATCAACCACGCCATCGCACGGGTGGACCTATGGAACCATACTCAACCAAGGTGTCAACTCGGACGCTGTCATCACTTCAAACCACATTTGGATGACCACAACCACGGGGCTTTGGGGCTTTGAGAAAGGTGGATTGTACGCTCCCGTAGAAGGCGAATACATGCGTTCAGCCTCACCCCTCACCGTGAAGGCACTCACCAACGGAGGGGGCACCAACATCACGGAGATGACCCATCCCGGCATGGCCATTGAACTTGTGAACCCAGCCGCTTCCTATGCCCTTGATTCCGACACAGGAGCACCTGGAGTTCATGGTCTTCTGTTCCAAAACGTCCCTCTTATTTTCACCTCACCTGTCGAGGGCGCAGCGATTTGGGCCAAATCCGTGTCACTCAAGTACGATGCTACCTTGGATTTGAGCCAAGACTCGAACCTTGAACTCAACCTTCAATCTGCCGTGGACAACGGTCTGCTCTACGACAATACACGTCACGTTTCCTTGCGTCTTTACTCGCCCTCAAACGGCACCATGGAAGTGCGAATGACCTACGATTACGTGCGCAACGACACACCCGTTGCCTTGGATGCTCTGGTCGACCGCCCGGATGATGGAGGTGGCGTCCTCACGGCCACATGGTCACTGGTTCACGATGAGGACTTTGCTCGGTATCTGGTCTTTGTCAACGAAGGCCCATGGAGCGTGGTGCCAAACGAGCTTAACCTCATGGGGCAAACGCCCGATAAAGCCATTTCAATGCACAGCCGACTCGGAGCAGACATCGAAACTGCCAATGGAGTGCCGCTGGTCGACGGTAGAGAGTACTATGCCGTTGTGGTCGTTGAATACAACGACGGTCGCTGGGGCGAGGTATCCGCTCCTTTAGGCCCCGCCTCGCCTTCTGATGAAATCCCCGGTGCACCTTTGTGGGCTACAGCCTCGCCAATGGGTGACAACGGAGACGATGGTGACCTGGAACTGGAATGGGCCCGATGTACGGCACTGGACCTCGCTCGCACCAATATCTATGTTTCACGCTCCGTGATGACCGATGTTCTTGGCATGACTCCCGAAACGGCAGTGCAGCCCAATGAAGGCAACCAAAGCATCCTCAGCCTTACGCCTGGCGTACCGGTGTGGATTGGATTTACCTGTGTTGATGAAGCAAATCAAGAGAATTTGTCCAATGTCACCGTTGTCGGACCTGTTGTTCCAACCGGCGAACTCAATGACAACGATGCTCCTGACCCAATAGAAGGGACACAAGCCTACGACATTCCTGAGGATGAAGGAGGACGGATTGCCGTCACATGGAATCAAAGTACCGCCGATGATTGCGCTTTCTATGTTGTTTTCATGCAACAGGGCATGCTCCTTTCGGATGAAGGTGAATTGGTTTCTGTGGACGGATATTCTCAAGCCTCTGTCATCAACACCTGCGAAGAGACTCAAGCCATCATCTCATCATTGGATGGCGTCCCGCTCATCGACGGACAAACCTACACCCTTGGCGTCGTAGCCTACGACCTGTGGTTGAATGGAAACACTGACGAAGTGCTCCTTGTGACCGCTACTCCATTCCAAAACATCCTCGGCCAGGGCTCAACCCCAGCGCGTATCACCTCACTTTTAGCCTTCGACCATGCCGATGATGACGGTACGGCCATTGACGTGATTTGGGAGCCTTCAACCGTCGAAGATTTCGCGTCCTACACAGTGTGGGTTGCTGACCAACCTGTCAAGGACCTCTCTGTCGCCTATGCCACCTTTGGCACCAACGAAGCTGTATGTGGATGTTTCACCTTCAACAAACAGTGGATTGATGAGCGAACCAACCCGATTGAATTAACCATCTCAACTGCACTCTACGGAGATTCAGGCGGAATGATGGATCTCACCGAAACGACGCCACAGTTAATCAAACCAGATATTGAACTCTATGTGGCGGTTACCGTTCACGACCTCAAGGGGAATGTCTACCTCACCAATCTGACGCAGGCAACGGTCACTCCAATCAACAACATCGACGACACCACTGCACCAGACCGCTTGAGTGCTCTTTCACTGACCGACCGACCCAATGACGACGGCAGCGCTTTGCTGCTGGACTTTGACCTCTCTGCTTCAGACGATGTTGCCACCTACAAGGTCTATGCTGCTACCTATGACTTCAACGATGTCACCTTGCAAGGCGACGGCCCACAACTGCCCATTGCAACGCTGGACCGTAACCCCGCCCTTCCGTTGACCATTGACATCGTTGCTGGTGATACACCGGTACTGCCAGGTCAGTCGATATGGGTAGCCGTTGTTGTCGAAGACACCTCGGGTAACTCCCACATGACAGATTTACTTAGCGTTCAAGCGAAGTCCATCGACGATGGCGTCACCGACCTAGGCGGCTATCTTCCCGACATCGAAGGCGTGACTGCATCATGGTTTGAGGAACAAAGCATCTTCGTAGAATGGACACATTCTACCGATGCAAGCGTGCGCGGCTACCTCGTTTTCATCGGAGATGATGCCTTCACCACAACCGATGATGCTACGATGGTCGGTGAGGTTCGTGCCTCGAATTCCTTGCTCATCACCTCGGATGTCTTCGGAGATTTGACCAATGCTTCATCCTGGCATGTCGCCGTTGTTCCCTTTGATGACAGTGTGAGCAAAACTACGGTTGAATCAATAGAAGTCTTACCCTTTGGCGAACAGGGAACCGACGGAACTCCTACCGATGAAAACGGGCAACTCTCTCTTGAATCCTTACTTACTGGACCCAACCTCATCGCCGCAGGTATGTTACTCATCGTTGTACTTCTTCTCGTGATCATCGTGCGATCTCGAGGCAATGCAACGCAGCGTAACAAGAATTGGGAACTTCAAGAAGCCACGTGGGGGATTCAAGAAAACGATGGCTGGGGTGCTTCAACGCCACCAGCAGCACCGTCACAAGGAACGCCTGCACCGCCGCCGGGAATGACCGCACAGCAAGGTAGCGAAGTCTATGCTTCTGGCGACCGAGCTCCCGCCGACCAATATGGACGACCTGCTTACCAAAACACTCAGCCCGTATTGCAACCTCAGGTCAACACCGCCCTCTTGGACGGATTATTGGACGACCAACAACAAGCACCACCGTCACCTCAAATTGATACTTCCTTCCTTGACGACTTGCTATGAGGTGAGGTCATGAGCGATGTCGGACCTCGCAGCAGCGTTTTCACAACGCTTCTGGTTCATCAAAACAGGCAGGTTGCTGATTGGTCTGACCATCGCTCTCGTCTCGAGCGCCATGCGGAGCGATTACGCATCACCTTACCTGACGGCACTCCGATTCTCCAACCCCCTGAACAGCACGAATGGCAACTGATGCGGGTCTCAGTCAACGCTCAAAACCAAGAATGGATTGTTGAATATCGCCCAGTCAATGTGCGTAATGAAGCCATTGACGCCATCACGCTCCCAGCACCTCGGTGGAATCAGCGTACCAACGGGTGCAAGCACGGCGATTGGGGCGCTTACAGGCAGGCGCTCCAATCAGCGGTGGATGCTGGGTGTGACGCGGCCCTACTGATTCATGAACACGCCATCGTCGACGCAGACCGGGCAACTCCAATTCTCTTGGATGAGGACGGCACCGTTTGGATGGCCAGCGAATCCGATGGAGGTGTTGACGGAATAACTGCAGCACTCTTTGAACGTGAATTGAAAGGCAATGGGTTTCCTGTTAACCGAGGACGCTTGAACGAACGCTTGGTCGCTCGGTGTCATGAATTGATTCTTGTCGGCACGGGCATGGGCGTTTGTCGCGTGGAATCAATCGATGGTGAGCAGGTTGGTTCATCCTCTGTTCTCTCATCAATGGGTCATCGTATCCTTGACCAACATTTTACCGATGAGGCCACATGGTCTGACCTGAGGACGCACGATGAGTGACCGATTGATGGCGCTTGCTGAGCAATTAGCGGAAGCTGATTTGACCGGTAAGGGTGCTTTCCGTTACGGAAGCCCGGACCGTGTCATGCTTGTTTCCGGAGGACCTGCGTCCCATCTCGCTCAATGGTCCATGATGGCTGGCCCACCGTCCTTTCGAGTATCGATTCGCCAACCAAGTCGAAGTGACCTACCTCGGGGCGAGCCCCATTCACCGCTCCATGACGGCATTCAACTCACGCCGATGCCCGATGTCCTCTTGGCTGAGGTTGAGGAGTGGAAACACGGCAGTTGGTACCACCGAGTGACGCTGCGTGCAAAGCATCTCGGCGACATGATGGAGAAACTCAAACCGCTCACCAATCAAGATACCTTTCAGCAACTACTACCAGAGAATTGTCCTCAGCGTCCATTTTGGTCGGGAGCACTCGCCTACGATCTGGTACAATGGACTCAACCGATACGCCTCCAACACCCACCCGATGAAGGAGCGCTCCTTGCCGTGTTGTGGTATGTTGACAATGGTGTCGTTGAAGAATGTAAAACGGGAACCATCACGGCCTTTGGGCAGGACGTGGCGTGGGTTGAGGCGTGTAAGGCGACGCTTGAACAGCCGTGGAAGGCCATCACAATTCCAGAAGCCAAACTCGGAAGAGAATCAACGACGCATACGGATGAAACTCACGAGGAAAACATCCGCAGAATCCAACAAGGCATCGTTGCCGGCCAAGTCTATCAGGTCAACATTGGCAAGCACTGGCAAGGCGATATCGACCACCCCTACCGTGTATTTCAGCGATTAACACAGCACAACCCCGCTCCATTTTCGGCTTATGTTGAGGCCGAAGACTTGGGATTTGCACTCGCTAGTTCATCGCCTGAATCGCTTCTCGCCTGTGATGGAACCACCGTTCGAACCTCTCCAATCAAAGGCACCTGCCCTCGTGGGAATTCTCCCGAAGAAAGTGAGGCCTTCAGAACGGCGATGCTTGAAAGTGAGAAAGAGCGTGCAGAGCACCGAATGTTGGTGGATCTGATGCGCAATGACCTGACCCGTGTTTGTGAACCTGGGACGGTCGGTGTTGACCGTTTTGACGTGGAAGTATACACCAATGTTCAGCATCTTGTCAGCCACATTTCTGGAAGACTGCGCCCCGATGCTTCGGGGCAATCAGCCATTCAAGCCGTCTTCCCCGGTGGCTCAATCACTGGATGCCCCCGGACCATGGTATGTGCAGCCATCGATGCTGTGGAGCAGATGCCTCGCTCTTTTTGGACGGGTTCCGTCGGATGGATGGACGTCCATACAGGCGCGTCTTCGTGGAATATACTCATTCGCACCCTTGAAGCAAAGCGAATTGGAAGAAGATGGTCGGGTAGCATTGGAGCAGGCGGTGGAATCACCATCGGTTCTGAGCCGACCAAAGAAGTTGAAGAAGCCGCTTGGAAGGCTGCAGCACTTCGCTTAGCAGCAGGGTGGATCACTGCCGAGCAATCCAATGTCTCCAAAGGAGGGTTGGAACTATATCCCATCGAACAAGGTGTCCAGCGAGCACCATCCACGTCCACGGGTTCGGTGTTCACCCTCGAACAGGCGTTGCAATCAAGAGAAGTCGGATGCATCCTCTTCATTGAAAATCTTGATTCGTTTTCTTACAACATCGTCAATGCGGTTACCGAACTTGGGCACGATGTTGTGGTGATGTTGGCCCGCTCAGCAGTATCGGCTCCTTACCTCGACCCGGTAAACCTCCACAATCTCCTCGAACGCCTGCAGCCCTCACATCTCATCCTCGGACCGGGACCCGGCACGCCACTTGATGCCGCCCTGACCGTTGCCCTTGCACACCACGCACTCGCCGGTCAACTGGAGATGCCCGTACTCGGCATCTGTTTGGGTCATCAGGCCCTTGCCCTTGCCGACGGTTACTCGGTTGAGCCTTCTCCCTTTGGACCGGTTCATGGCTCACCTGTGGCCGTTGAGCACGTTCAAGATTCACTGTTTTCTGGAATGGATTCTCCCGTCATGCTGACGAGGTACAATTCGCTCGTCATCAAAGACGGCGGGTCTCATGCACTGAACGTCTGCGCGCATGAAGTCGGTACGGGATTACCGATGGGACTTGTACATCCAACACTCCCAATTCACAGCCTACAGGTTCATCCGGAATCCGTCGGTTCAGAACTTGGAATGCTTTTGATGCAACAATTTCTTCAAATTCAATCGGATGGTTGAAGAATCCCTTACCGCTCCCGTGGATGAGGATAGCCTATGCCAGCCTGCCGCCATTGTGGAAGCACCTACCCGCGTGAGTTCTTCATCCATGGAATCGGCCCGAAGGCGCAAGTCTGCGTCCAGTGTGGCGTAGACCACGGTTTGGTGACCAAAGAAGAGGTCCCTGTTCTGTTTGAAAAGGACATGGCAAGTGCACGTTTCTCCGCTGTTGCTCGCCGTTACAGCATTTTTCTCTATCTTCCATTCCTTTGGATGCTGTGGGGTGCTACCCTCTCTGATGTTGAACCGTGGGGGCTCTTTTTCCTCGGCCTTCTTTTGCTTCTGACCCTTGCAGCCCCGGTGATTTTCATCTACCGCGGCGGGCGATATTCTGGCGACATGGCACGGTTGAGCCCTGCTTATGACCGACCAAAGGGTCACTGATCACGATTTAGCGTGAATCTTGAGCACGTCACCATCTTCTAACTCGTGCTCAGCACCGACCACGCGACGAGTCCGGCCGTCAACTCCTCTGATGAATCCATCACCGAGGTCGCTGTGCACATGATAGGCGAGGGCTTTGGCTTGAAGCTGAGCAGGAACCACGAACGCATCTGGAAGAACTCGCCCATCGCCATCAACCCAATGCGTTTCATCTTGAACTGGATAAACGACGATCCGCTCGAGGTGGTCAAAGAGAACACGGTCAAGCAAACGGGCCAAGCCCGTACCCCCATGCGCCTCAAGACGAGCCCCCATATGGTTGAGGGCCTTTCGTTGAGCGTCATTCAATGAGGATTCGTTGGTCAGCGAGAATGAAGGGGCACCTGGTCGATAATCGACGAGCCCTGCAGTTTGTGCACGGCGAAGTGCCAACTCGACATCTGCCATACAACCTACCATGTTGTGTTGAGGGAAGCCATGAAGCACGCCCGCTGGAGCGATATCAAATTTATTAGCAGCATAGGCGATTGGGAAAAGATGTCCACGGAGTGTTTGGCCGAGGCGGTGGAGAACGGAGGTATCCCATTCCCACGGTTGTTGCGTACTTTCAACGGCAGCATTGAATTCCAACATAGCTTGATTCACCATGTTCATGGTAGCACCAAGTCCACTCAATCGTTCTTGGATGAAGGATATCAGTCCCTTTTCACCCTCGGCTTGGACACGTCGTACACCTCGACTCCATCCGTCTTCGAGAAGACCTCCAATCCAAGCATCAAGTTCATGCTGAAGAAATTCAATCTCTGCCCGCATGGCATCTTGTGCCTGTTCAAGAGTTGCTTCTGTCCCCATGAACTGTCCTTCAATATCCGTGGTACCCGCTGCATCGAGCACTTGAATGAGAACGTCGCTGTTGGCGAGGTCTGCGAGGAAAGCATTGCCGCGTCCTCGTCCTTCACTGGCACCAGGAACAAGTCCTGCAACGTCAACGAGGGCTACGGGGACGGAGCGGCGGTGCCCGGCACATGTACCAGTTCGTGGTTCGCACAGACTTCCCTGACGGGGATCATCAATTGCAACGGGGTCAAGTCGGCCCTCGCCTTCCAATTTTTCTCGCAGGTCCTTACAGGGACAAGGGAGGCGCGCCTCTACGAAAGCGACACCAACATTGGGGTCAATCGTACAGAAGGGATAATTCGCAATGTCGACCTGAGCGAGAGTTGCAGCGCTAAAGAAGGTTGATTTTCCCACGTTGGGTTTGCCGACCAGACCAATGCGCACGTGCATCACTTCCGATGCCCGAATCACTCCTCTTCGGAGGAGGCTACAATGCCATGGTCTCGCTTGATTTGCGCAATGGCAATGTCAAGTTCAGGGAGGTTAAGTTCTCCGTCGCCATCCAAGTCCATGAGTTCGACGAGTTCGGCTGATTCAATGGAATTCAATGCGTTGATATCTGATGATTCAAGGGCGGCAAGCAATTCCTTGCTGTCGACCTTTCCAGATTCATCCAAATCCATGGAGCGGAAGACATCAAAAACGGATTGTCCAGAGTCGGTCAGGTATTGAACAAATTCAACCAAAGCAGAAGATGCACTTGGAGGGAACTCCGTGACTTCGTCGTTGTGAAGTTCAGCACTCACGTCAATGATGGTTGAACCTCCTTCCTTTTGCTCAGCGTGACTGATGAGAAGTTCAGTATCCACGCCCACACCACGGCCGATGAGAGAACGGATGGTTGTGGAAGAACCGGCAACGAGGGTGAACTTCGCTACATCTGACACCGCACTTGCTTCAATGGTGCGTCCAGTGGCGGAAATGCCAGTTCGAATGGTCACCAAGGTAGCCATGATGGTACCGATGCCCAAGAGATAGAAGAGGCCAGATCCTGTGAGGAAAAATCCGCCACTGTTGGCGACGACATCTTCAACTCCGGACGAAGCGACGGCGTTGGTCGTGAAATCACCGACTACAAAGGTGATCGTTGAAGCGACGCCCCCAACGAGAACCATCCATGCGGCCAAGTTGGCCGTTGATGGGGTTGCGAGTGGCTTACCGATAGCGAGGGGGTAGTTGGAGAAGACGCCGGCGAGGACCATGAGTCCGCCAATCGTGAACAGCATGCCCATATCGACTGAATGGGCCATAGCGCCTAAATCACCGGTTCCTACAAATTCGTCCATAGCGGTGAAATAACCGCCGATAGCAAAGAATGGGAGCATGGTAAAGGCCAACAAAGCAGCGACAGCTCCTGGATTCTTGACCGTTGAACTGAGGCCTGAACTGGCAGTCATGATGATGTTGATGGAGGCTGCAAATATTGGGAGAACGCCCAACGTGAGCAAAATAGCACCTACGTTGGTCAGGAAATTGCTTCCGGATGCATCGGTCATGAAAAAGGGTGGAATCGTGATGAACAAGAGGAACATGCTGGCGCTTCGCATGGAGGCTGACCAAATGGGTTGCTTGGCCGCCATTGGAACGACGTGGTATCCTACTGCAAAGATGAGGGCAAGTGGAACCCAGCCGTGGGCAACACGTTCAGCGAGCCATACGGTTTGAGTGGCTCCAGCGAGTTCTCCAAAGAACATGTAGAGCATGGCAAGGATGTTTGCGGTAACCCCCATGATGAGGAACCAAGAACTGGTTTGGAGTTCTTCTTCACCACGGCTTGCTGCTGTGATGAGGATATTGATGAGAACGGGTACAAGCACGAGACCAACCGCAAGGGTCTGGAAACTGTAGAGCATGGTTGCTACCGCACCGGTTTCGGTATTGATGTCGAGGAAACCGAAGATGAAAGGCAGGAGGTAGCGCAAGAGGATGAGTCCTGTGAGAACCACGGCCATCAGCGAAGCGTTTGCTTCACTGGCTAAGCGTCCGTTACCGTTGCGGGAGACGGCAACCATACCTGCTCCAATCAGACCGTAGAGAAGAGCGAAGTTCAGGAGAGTAAGGGTCACAGCCCGCAGGGATGAACCGTCATCATAGGACCAGCCTACACTTGCCAACGAGTCCAGTGCTGTTGGATCGTAATTATGCCAGCCTCCCAAGAAACCGAGCAGGCCGGCGAACACGAGCCAGAGCATACCGAAATTCATCCATGTTCGAGACCCGCTACCGTTCTTATCGTCAAAAATATCGACGAGGCCGGGTGGGTTTTTCCGGAGGATGAACAAGCCGATTTGCGTCAAGGCTCCACCGACGGAACCCACGCCTTTGACGAGAGACTGGGACATAAAGAAGAGAGCGAAGAGGAGAAAGCCACCGGACAAGAAAATCGTTTCCATTCATGACACCTCCCTTATTCTGCGAGAACCTCGCCCACCAATGTTGCCACAATCGCACCGATTCCAACCAAGAAACCGATGAGATAGTACCAGATGCCGCTGCCGCCGAGGTTTTCGATGAGCGGAACGAGTTCTCCGAGCAGTGGAAGGTTGTCCCAACCAAAGACATTTGAGAAGAGTGAATAGAGACCGAGAAGGCCCACGAAGAGGAGCGTAAGCACGATTCGGCTCGCTGTGGGTTCACCTGTTCCGACGGTTGTATCTGGCAGGGCTGTGGAATTTGTCACGAAGGGCACCTCAATATGACCCCATAGGGGTCAAAACATCCGACTTGACGGGCGGTGATAAACATTCACCACATGAATTGACGAAAATGAAGGCCTTCGGCCCTCTTTTTCAAGGTGAGCGGAGGCGTTCAAGGACTCGGCCGCGGCGGGGTTTTGAAAGGCCGAGGGGAAGGGGGAGTTGGCGTTCAAGTGTGAGTTCGCTTTCCCAAACGGTCTGGCATGAGCAAGCAAGGCCCTCAAATTCCAACAAATCGCCGGACACTGCATAGCGTTCAATGGCCGCTACAACCTCTGCATCACAGGAACCACAATTGTGAGACCCTCGTACCTTTCCTCCAGCCGTTGGATGAACGATGAGGCGACTCACGGCCTCTCCTTGAGAATTTGAGCCACCATCGGGATGAAGGCTGGGGTGGGCACGACGAATCATTTCTACGAGGGACCAAAGCCACGGTGGCCGGTATTCGTTGTGACGATGCAATCGGTCGATGACCGTGCCTCGTTGAATGTTCATCGGGTTGACTGAAATTTCATCGCTGCGATGTGCTACCGCCTCAATCCATTTGACGCTGTGATCAAGTGCATCAGCCTCGCTCATGAAAGGGGGTTTGAACATGAGGTAGGTTTTGACTCGGAGGTTGAACGTCTCAAGATTTGATACCGCCCGGTCCCATGATGATGTCGTGAAACCTTTGTTGACGTGGAAGCGCAAGACTTCGTCATCGTATGCTTCCAAACCAATGGCGACGGTAAAGGAGGGATTGATTTTGGTGGCCCAGGATAATTTCTCTTCGGTCAACTGTTCACAGCGGCTTTCTACGATGAGTTCTTTTCCGAGTTCTGCGCAATCACGAAGCACTGTTTCCTGGAAATCAACGGGTATTTCTCGGTCTTCCAGCAGACTTCCTGAAGTGTAGACCTTGACCATGGCTTGGTCGGCAAATTGGTCGAATTTCACTTTCGCTGCATCCCACTGAGCGTGGAGATCTTCACTGGTGACATCATCGCGCGTGTCGTTGAAATAACCACAAAAGGTGCACCCCGAGGACCACCACCAGTGACATCCTTTTGTTCGAAGAATCACGGTAACGGCCGAACAGGGTGTGCCGTCTGCTAACACTTCGGGTGTGACATAGACCGTTGCTGGTTCACTGGCATCCCAAGATTGTTGTTTGGCTTTGGCCCACGGCGTATTTGCAGGGGCCTTGACCAAATCGTGAATGCGCAATCCCTTACTGCCTTCACCAATCATCCGAAGACCGCTGGGTTGGGACATGGGTTCGCCTCGGTCTTGGGTGAGCGTTCGTGGTTTCAAACCACCGCATTGGGTTGGCCAATGCTGTTGTTGAAGAAGTCGACGAGTTTGTCTCTGTACATGTCGGGTTGGGTCAGCATCAGCGTAATGTGAGAGAGGACACCTTCGCGGTCGCCATCGTTGTGAGAAATAGCCGACGAGGCGAACCAGCAATCAACTGTACCGTTGGCGTCCACGCTGGCTTGAGCTGCTTCACACATGGATTTTCCGTGGTAGGTATTGATACGGACATCTTCCAGAGAATGCGTCACGAACACCGAGCGGTTTCCCACCACATTCATCGCTTCAATCGGTTCGTACTTCACCAAATTGTCGCCTGAGGAGACCTTGCCAGCAAAGAGGGCGGCGTCCTTGAGGAACACTGGGAAACCGGCGAACACCAATTCCTCTTCAATGACGTTGCCCATCGATGAGTACGGGGACTCCAAAAACACGGATTGGAGCGCTGGCTCTTGCTCAAAGGCGATGGTGACAGCGCCAGCCCCCATTGAAATGCCGACGGCCCCGATGTGCTCAGGTTCAGCCCCTTTGGTGTCCTGCAGCCAATGCCAAACTGCTAACACGTCCCGATGCTCCCGTTGTCCTGCGGACACAAGACCGTCTTCTACGGTGCTGTTTCCGTGGTCTCGCATGTCGAACAGGATGACATTGAACCCGGCTTGGTGAAGCCAAGCAGCGGGGATCAGGGCCTCATGGTTGGCTTTGCACGACCTAATTCCGTGAACCACAATCACCCAAGGGTCGCTGGCGTTGTGCTCCATGACCCACGCCGCCAGCGTGATGGGTTCGTCAGGAACGTCAATGGTGGCATTGTCCCAAGAGTCAAACCACAACGGTTCCAAGTGAGACGACAGTGTGTCGTTTTTCTCATGCGTCACAACGCTGACGTCTTCGTGCCACAACTCCACGCTGAAATTGTCAGGCGAGTTTCGTGCGGCATGGCCAGAACAATCCGGGCTGCTGGCAGCAGCCTGTGTGTAAACCAAGTTTCCGAGTTGGTAGTAAACCAAGGGCATGCTGGCGATGAGCAGCACAAGAATTGCCGGCACTGCTCGCTTCCATCCACTCATTCATCGTCCCCCGCTAATGTAAACACGACACTCCGCCCTGCTTGAAGATGCATGCCCTTGGGATGAGCCGTATCACCGTTTTCTGCGGTAATGACCGACGACGAATACAGGTGAGCCGGAACGCGAAGGTCCACACGTGAACCAAGACGAATCATGCCGATTCGCTGGCCCCGCCGAACGTGGGCGTCCTGGCCCACGTAGGGCAAGACTGTACGAGCCAAGGCACCAGAAATCTGTGTCATTTCAAGGCGAGTCCCGTTCTCAAGGCGATAGACTGAACGGACCCGTTCATTGTACTGGCTTTCTTTTTTGAACGCCGCACGAAAAGGCCCTCGGCGCATGCCTTTTCCGGTTCGGTGCTCAATGCGTTCCAATACACCAGCGTCCGGCGCTCGGTTCACGTGAACGTCGAGAGGGGACATGAAAATAGCGAGGCGAAAGACGTCATTCGGGCCTTCTTGGCCGGGCGCAACGGATTCAAAACGCTGTTCTGTTGCAAATGAAAGGGGTGTTTCAAGGGGGCGAGGGTACCAGTCTCCCGAAAGCGCATCGCTTTCGGTATGCCCTTGCTGAACTTCTTTCTGCGTTGGTCGGCGACCAATGGCGCGTTCGCGCCGCAAAAACATCGCATGGCCGTCAGCAGGTGATACCAGAACCCCTTCCGTTCGCGGAACAGGGCGGTCTGGATCTCGCCAGAAATTCACGAAAAAGGCCGCTGCCATTAGGCACAGTATGCCAAACAGGGGAATGAGTCCTGCGACGGGGTCAATGATGGTGCCAATGATGAGGGCGCTGACGCCCATCATGCTCATCATCAATACTGGCCCGTGGCCTCCGGGGGCCAGACCTGCCATCATCTCACCTAGTCAGAGGACCAAGGGTCTTCGCCATCGCCCCAATCTGCGGGGGGTTCTTCGGAAGTCGCCTCGGGTTCGTCTTCAGCATCTTCTGCGACTGGCTCTTCTGCTGGTGGTGCTTCGGGGAGGTCCTCAACGACTTCGACCGCCGCAGTGGCTTCTTCTGCTTCTGCTGCTTCAGCCTCAGCTTCGCTCTTTTCCTCACTGCGCGCTTGAACCATTTCTTCAATGCGTTCGGTAAAGGCTCGGGACATGTGTTGTGACTTGCGCTCGGATTCAACGGCACGCTCGATCATCTCGTAGCGCTCTTTGATGGCCTTGTTCAAATCTTCAAAAATTTGCATGTGACCAACATACCAGTCGTCACGGGCTTTCATCTCAGTCACGGCGAGACGCAGGTCGTTATCCAATTCCTCAGCAATGCCGAAGACTTTGCCCAATCGGTCTTTTTCACGGGAGTACTTTTCTTCCATCTTGTCCAATTCAGGTTCAAGGTGTTCAACACGCTTGGAGGATTTCGTGGCTTTCATTTCCAACTCACGGACACGAACGTCTTTCTCAGCAATGATGGACTCAAGCGATTCTTTTTCGATTTCTCGGTCAATGATTTCTTTCTCAAGGACTTCGATTTCTGCTCGAGAATCTACGAGTTCCTTTTCTTGAGATTCATAGGCTGCAAACAGTTTTTGTAAACGGTCTGTCTCAGTGGCAAGTGCTTCTTCCAATTCCTTGATGCGGACCTCAGGCGTGATGGTTCCTTCCGTCATATTCTCACCGGGAGGTCAAGCCTCCACATACGGCGAGTTCTCTCCTCCCTATCAAGCCGACGCTTGAAAGAGCACCATTTCACCTCACTATGAGAGGCCTTCCTTCCTAACGAAGGTTATTGGTGGCGCTGACCAATTCCCGAGCAATACTGACCTCGCCCATTGAGTGACCTGCATCGCTTACCATCACCAAACGGCTCTGCGGTAATGCTTTGTGCAATTCCCAAGCACTGCGTGGCGGGCAAACCACGTCATAACGGCCCTGAACAATCACAGTCGGAATGTGTTGAATAGAAGCCACATTGTTGAGAATGTGGGCTTCTTCGACGAAGATTGCATTGATGAAATAATGGCATTCGATACGAGCGAAGGCTACTGCAAAGTCGAGGTCTTCGGCTTTCTCAAGATATTCTGGATCGGGGAAAAGTCGGCTTGTCGCCATTTCCCATCGAGTCCACTCCTTTGCCGCAGCACGGCGAACATCTGCATCTTCGCTCGTCAACCGTGAATAATAGGCGGTGATAAGGTCGTCTTGTTCGGCCTCGGGAATATGATTACGATAGGGTTCAAAGGCATCTGGGAAAATATGGCTTGCTCCGTCTTGATAGAACCAGCGAAGTTCACTTTTACGGCACATAAAAATTCCTCGGAGAACCAAACTAATAGCTCGTTGTGGATGATGTTGAGCATAGATCAGCGATAGCGTTGAACCCCATGAGCCGCCGAAAACATGCCATGTTTCAATTCCTAAATGCTCTCTGAGTTGTTCGATATCTCCGACCAAAGCCTGCGTCGTATTGTCTTCGAGCTCGGCGTGAGGTGTTGATTGTCCACACCCGCGTTGGTCAAATTGTATGATGTCAAAAGCGGATGGGTCAAAGTATCGACGATACGATGGCTGACCTCCCCCGCCCGGTCCTCCGTGAATTACAACAACCGGTATGCCGTTTGGATTACCGCTTCGCTCCCATGCGATGGTATGTAGTTCAGCAACCTTGAGAAATCCAGTTTCATATGCCTCTATGGGAGGGTAAAGTACGTCTTCAAGGCTCGTTGTCGTGTCCAACATGTTGCCTCCATATCGAGGGCGAGCATCTTCTTTTCGCCATGAACATCTTCATGGACGACCGATGAGGGGTGGAGCATATGAGTCAGAGAAAGGCAACCGATGTTTTCAGCGAATGGGCAGAGGCTGGGAGAGACGAAGGGATGGAGCGGGGGCACGAACCAAGCGTCGAGGTGATGCTCGGAGGAGTTCTTGCAGACTTGCAACATCCATTCACTGCCATGGATATTGGGTGTGGAAACGGTTGGGTTGTTCGTAAATTGATGGCCCATCCTCTTTGCACTGGTGCTTCCGGTGTTGATGGTGCGCCCGCCATGATTGCAAAAGCAAAAGCTGTGGACCCGGAAGGCTCGTACACCGAAGCGATGCTTCCACAGTGGAAGCCCGAACATGCCGTCGACCTTCTTCACAGCATGGAATGTTTGTATTATCTCCACGACCCATTGGACTTTCTCAAAACTCTGCACGCTGACTGGCTCAACCCCGGTGGAAATATCGTCATTGGAGTTGACCACTACCTCGAAAATCCATCGAGTCACGACTGGCCTGAGGCACTCAACGTGCACATGACTACACTTTCCATTGAGCAGTGGCGAAACGGCATGATTGAGGCTGGTTTCATCAACGTTTCAACGGCACAAACTGGAGCAAAAGAAGGATGGGCGGGTACGCTTGTCATCACGGCATCAAAACTCTAAATCACTGCAGCCCAAGAGGGGCGCCTTCGGGCCCACAACGTCGAATGTCACCACGATAAAATGGGCACTGTTCACATAGTTTCGAATCGGTAGGGAGGCGAGGTGGTTCCTCGGTTTCAGAATTGAGATGAAGCATGCTGCGCCAGAAGAGGTGCTCGAGCAGTTCTTCACGAGATGTTTCAAATTCGTCGATCGTTAACTGGACCATACGCCCATTAGCCCCAATCAGAATTGCGGGGGGAAGGATCGTCCGTCGGTGTTCCTTTGGTTTTCGTTGTTCAATGGCTTCAAGAGCCATGGAATACAGCGTCAACTGCAATCGGTGTTCGTCAAGAATTCCTCGCTCATATGGCCCTATTGGGTAGGGCGTGGTCGTGGTGGGCGGCGTGGTCTGCAAACCATGCCCTTTCGTGGAGTCGTTCTCGTTGAAGGGCTGAAGGCAGCCTTGTGTTTTAAGGTCAACAACCTGAAGATACCCTCGACCTTTGGCGTCTGCAAGAGCTAACACCAAATCTGCACGGCCGCTGAAATCCATGTTGATGCTCTTGACCATCGGCAGTTCGCTTTGACCTCGGGGAGAAAAGATGGGGACGGGCATCTCAGAGGCATCAATTTCGTGACGGTGGAAGAATGGCAATTCTGTACGAACGGCTTCGACGCTGTACTCATTCACATGCTCACCTTTGACCCACTGGCCTAAGATTCCCCTGTCAATAAGTTCGGAGAGGTGCATGAGGCGGTCTCGCCAGGTCGCTTCCGGTGTGCCCTCGCGTTGAGTTTCTCCGTATCCAAATTCATTCATGACCCTCGCGATTGTTGTTGATGATGCCAGGACTTGATCATCGCTTTTATGGAGCCATTCTCGGTCAAGTGGCGCGTGGGATGCGATGTGATTCAGCGGATTGCGAAGTCCAATTTCAAGAACTCTGTGCATCATCAATCCGAATTCTGTTGCCTTTGGCCAAAGAGGTGATTCAGTTTCTGAAGGTTCCGTGTTCGGGAACATGAAGGGTTCACTTACCCACCCCTTGACGTGTTCGAGCCAGTATTTCCGAGGGCAAGCATTGGTAGAATCCAAATGGTGGGCTGCGCCTTTGATGGCTCGGTCCTGAACGATGACTTGGGGTATTGGAACCTCTCCTTCAAGGTCTTCACTCAGGCGTTGCTGAAGGTGTCGTGCGCGTTGTTGAGGCGAGAAAATCTCTTGAGTACCGAAGCATGATGGATGATGATAGAGCCTTATGCCTTGAACGCCCGCTTGTCCAAGTGGACTTGATGCAAGAAGGTGAGCGGGGTTGAGTAAAACCTCTTCGGAACCTGGATTGAACAATGGAAGTTCATCCTTTTCAGCGTCACCTGCCAACAGCCAGGGCGAAGCGGCATCATTGGCACACCATGCAGCTCTTCGCAGGCCCTCAACAAACATGCGACCCATCGTCCTCGGGTCAGGCTTGATCTTCACCGACAGCACGCCAGAATCTTCGTCAAAGGTCGATGAATCTCCTGGGGAGCCAGTGATGATAAGGCGGTCTTTGACCCGAGTAAGAGCCACGTAAAATTTGCGTCGTAATTCTGCCTTATCTTGGGCCTTGTTCATTTGGCTTGCAAAGGCCCAAAGACCGTCCTCAGGAGGGTTTTTGGCCGCATAGGGTCGCAGGCGCCCAGCAATAACTTGCGGGGTGACAAGTACGTTATCTTGAACAGAAATTGACGCATCAGCCATCCCTCCAGTAAACAAACCGGTGACCGCTACGACAGGAGCCTGCAAGCCCTTTGAACCGTGAATGGTCATGATTTGAACCGCTGCTTGCCCGGGCCGTGTTATGGCTTGAGGGCCTTGGCGGCCAAGTGTTCGTAGTTCACCCATTCGACGATACAATGCTGAGGCGTCGTGACCGACTTCATTCCCTATGGATTGAATCATACCCAGCCATGCCTCTGCATGCTGGCGTTGAGCGTCGTCTGAATACACGACAAAGAGGTCGGAATGGTCGAATACATCATCGAACACATCGTAAATTGCACCCCATGATGAACGTTGATGAAGGCGCTCAAGAAGGGCGCCGACGGCAGGAGTCGGAGCATGAGCGATTAAACTGGGCCATACTGGTGCTCCGTCTTCCAGCGATGAAAAAGCTGTATGCACGCTACTGTCGCTCATTCCCACCACTGCTGAACGAGCAAACTCAATTCCTGCTTTACGCAAGCGTGGATTGGCCATGATAGCCAACAAGGACATCAGCGGCTGGATGACGGGTTGCAGGAGCAAGAGCCCCTGTCGGTCAGCCATCACGGGGATATTACGAGCGCGGAGTCGTTCAACCATGTCGGGTAAATGAGTTCTTGAATTGATGAGAATCATGATGTCTTCGGGACGGACCTCCGCCCCGTTTTCTTCAACTGACACCCATCCTGTTTCACTTGATGACCACACTTGGGTGGGGTCTTGATTGAGGAGAGCTTGGATGCGATCTGCGAGGAGTTCGTGTTCGAGTTGGAAGCCTTTGGCATTCGGGTCTCCAAAGGTGTTGAGAGCGACATCGAGATCTGTTGAAACCCCCTGGAGTTGTCCTTGAATCGGGAGGAGCCACTCAAGCGCACCTGGTTCGTCCAAATCTCTGGCAGGGCGAAGACGCTGAGCCTCAGCATGCCAATCGCCGGGCAGTGCATGGTATCGAGCATCAAAGACTTCGTCAAACATATCGTTCATCGTTTCCATCAAATCATGACGTGTACGGTGATTTGAGGTAAGGTCGATGTGGCCTTCTTGGCGACGGACAAGCCGATCTCCTGTGATGGCTGGTTGACCTTCCACATCTTCCTCTTCGAAGGGAACGAAGGTGTGGGGGGCTGATTCTTCACCCGTATGTTCATTCGAGAATGAGCCGGTTAAACCACCTGCGCCAATGGGTCTTGGGTCACGGCCGCATCCGGGCTGACGAAGATGGTCAAGTCTTGGCTCGTGTGATTCAATGCTGTTGCACAAGCGTATCGTGGCTACTGCACGGAGCATCACCGACACCTCGGCCTGTCGGAAACGGTAGATGCTCTGCTTCATGTCCCCAACAATGCAGACGGTGGGGTCCCACAAACCACTGGGACAAGGTGGGTCATCGGCACGGTGAGCGCGACGACCCCACAACCGAGCAAGAAGGCGATAATGCGATGGATTAGTGTCCTGGTATTCATCGATGATAAAGGCGCGGAATTGACGTCGTAATTCCGATAGAATTTGGACGCGCCGATGTAAGTCTGCTTGAAGTTGCGGGCGGTCATTCAAGAGCGTAATGGCTCGCGAGATGTGCGCGTCGTTCCATGGCTCATCCCCCAACCCATCCAAGGCGTCGATCACTTCGGGAGGGTATGTGTGGCGGCACACATCAGGGCAACGGGCAAGGAGCAGGTCAGCAGCAAAGCGTTGGAGGTCGTTAAAATCGTGTAATCCGTCTACGGACTTTCGCCGTGCTAGAATTTGATTGCATCCCTGATGGAGAACAATCAGGTCGCTCAAGACCTCCATTTGAAGCGTTGATGAGACGTACATGTCTCGCTCTCCAGGCTCCACTGGAATCGGGTCTTCAAGCGGGTCCAAACGTAAGGGGCAGTCGAGGGGCATTCCATCAAATCCGTTTCCAGGATTGAGTAAAAAGGCCGACCTCGCCAACAGTGAGATAAGTTTTGCAGTTGATGTTTCAAGGTGCGCTTTCATCCTGTTGATACGCTGTCCAGAGCGATGATAAAGCGCATCCTTCTCGTCTTTTGAAAGCCCTTGCGCATTGGTTTTTGAGGTCAAGCCTGAAGGCCATTTGTCACCTTTGGGCAAAATGCCACTTGGGAAAAAGGTCGGTGTCCCTTTTTTCAATCCACTCGAGGTTGCCAGGCCGAGAAGGACCTTCCAAACCCAGACCAATTGCTCGCCTACTTGGTCGGGAACCGGCTCGCTCAGCGTTCGTACGAGGTGATTGAACCGCGTCAATTCAGTATCCGCTTCTGCTGGATGCAGGCATGAGGCGGCGTAAGGAAGGAATTCACTGGTCCATCCGATGAGTTCTTCTGCCAGTGTTGTCACAAATCCTGGTAGTTGTTGGGCCACTGGTTCTGCGATCATGTCCAGCAAGATTGTTGCGGGGGCGGGGCCGCGACCGGCCCAATCCAACCCCAGTTCCTCAGCACGCTGAATCATAGCACGATGGGATTGTTCAACAAAGAGTGATCGGTCCATCAAACCTCCGAGAACAGTTTCTGCATTGCCTTGCCCGCCCAATCTCGTGACAAGTCGATTTCGTGCAAGCAGGAATTCTTCGTGGTGATGAAGGATACCCGCTTCATGAGCGTCTGAAACCGTACGAATTCTCCACACCGCGTTCAGGGTGTCATTCAATATCAACGGTGCTCGCTCTTCTGAGATCTGTTGGTGAGATGGATACAAGGCAACGAGGTCGATATAGGGCTGAACGAGACGATTGAGAAAGGCGTCAATGGTTGAGATGGGCGCTTCATCCAAACCTGAAAGGAGCATTTCGACATCAGAATCGTGACGGAGACGCGGGTCATAAATCCCGTCTGTATCGCCGTATGCGAGAGGTTGTGCTCGACTTTGAGCCAGTCGATCTCGAATTCTCGCCTTGAGTTCTGCTGCTGCTTTTCTCGTGAAGGTAATCGCAACAACTTCTGAGGGCAACAATCCTTTCCAGTCTTCAAGTTCGGTTCGTTCTTTTTTGGGTGAACGAAGGGCTCCATGGCCGCTGAGTGGAACTCTTGGACCTGGAGGCGTCATGTGCGTCGCTCGTTGTTCAGTAGCGATGAGGTGCTGAACATAACGTTCCGCCATGACCGTCGTTTTTCCAGTCCCCGCTCCTGCATCCAAAGCAATGTGCCTGTCAAGGTCCAAACCGAGGCGCTGGCTCTTGTTGAATTCAACCATCAAAACCCGCCTCCGGAATAGGTTGAAACAGCACAGGAATGAGAAAGGGAACAATAGTCACAGTGCTTTCCAGGTGTCGGATTGACCTGCCCTGATGCTGCGGTTGCAACGGCTCGGTGGGCCACGATTAAGCGCTCATAGAGCCATGTCCGTAGAGGAGTTCGGTGCACATTTTCGTCATTGAGGGCTGGGAACTGAAGGGGAAAGTAATCGGTGATCTCTCCGATTTCGAGTTCCGCTCGTAGGGGCAAAAGGTCACTATCAAGCTCGACATAGTGAACGGTGTTTTCACCGATTTCGGTTGCCCCTACTCCAATGACGCGGTCGTTGGGGTGGAGAACCTCCCACGCTCTCGCATAAAGTGCCAATTGGAGATCTTCAAAGAGACTGCGTGCATGCCGAAGACCTTCGGTTTTTGGCTTGGGCCCGTACACGGTTTTGAGGTCGCGAATAATGACCAAACGTTGAGCAGTGCGTGGCGTGCCGTCAAGTGGGTAGGGTGAGTCATAGGATTGCTCGCCTAAAACTCCCGCTTCTTCGAGTCCTTTTTGTTGAGAGGGCGAAGGAAGCAAAACATCCACTCTATCAGCAAAACCAAAGAGTTCAAACTGCGCCTCTTCTCCATCGACATCAACGGTCATGGTCACTGACTTTTCCCGATTTCTTACCGTTGCCCATTCCGACGCAACCGGGGCAGCGTGATGTAGTGCAAGGTCGGCGTGAAGCATTCGAGCGAGGCGGCCGCTGGCTGGCAGGCTGCCTTCTCCTTCGAGATAAGCACGCCATTCTTCTGCACTCGCATCCACCAAGTCTCTGGTACGGTGTACGGACACGGCATTGTGGCGACCAAGCCAGAGAACATCATTTTGAAGGAATTGAAGAATCCGTTGCCATCCTGCGTCATCAACGCCCATCGGGCCCAAATGAAGCGGCAGAATATCGGTTGATGTTTCTTTGGTGATTTCAATTCCGTGGCCTTCTAGCAAGGCTGCCTCTGCTTGGTGAACGACCTCACCACGAATGCGCATGTTGACGTCTTCAGAACTTGCACCCGCTTCATCATCAGCCTTCAGAACCTGTTTCGTCCATGCTTGGCGAGGGCATTTAAGCCAAGCTTCCAAGCGACTTGGAGACCAAACCTTACGAGTAATTTCATGTTCAATTCGCCCGAATCGCTCGGTCAATGCCAAGCCTTGGGCATCGTATGCGGGTAAGGGTCGCGGGTCAACAGCAGGAGCAAGTTTCTTTGCGTCTTTGAAGCCGAGGTGCGGCCAGGCTGGTGAAAGGCTTCCTCTTGCTTTCAAGGAGGCTTTTGTAGGGCGTAAGATCAAGGCGTCAGTACTTAGGAGATTATGGCGCTGGCCCCATCCGAAAACTTCACCGGGATTCATCTGACGTGCCATTGGTTGACGTCGTTGACGGTCCGCCTGTATGCTTGGTTCGAACGCCTGAAGGAGCGCGTTCGCGTTGTTCATGATTGCCCCCACGGGCTGATTATTCACGAAATCCAAGCCCAGTTGTTGGCGTTGATCTCGCCCTTGATGGCCGTGTCGAACAAGCCGGGGAGTCGGAGTTTGATGTTCAAGGCTGTATTGTTGGGGGGAGAGCCAACTTCCGTGGCCGCGTTCCCTAATGACCCATCGCCATGGCTTCGCCCCATCACTTCCAGAATATGTGGATGGGGGAAGGAAAGAGGGCGCATCCCTCATTCGGTCCCATTCCTTGGAGCGGCGTATGTCACTCAACCACTCGGCCAAAGGAGCGCTCGGGCCACCTCCTTCTTCGGGACTTGAGTCAAACACGATGACATGAGGCGCTGCGTTGAATAAATGGCGAAGGTGATGGCGCCCTCTGCGGATTGGCCCGTCGGTTTGAAAGATGCCTAACTCGAGGAGCGCTTTCGCATCAAGCCAAGGAATCACAGGACTCTTCATCGGCCACGAGTCGACATCTAAACCGGCAAGGATGAGGAGGTCAGCCTCACATCCAAGGGCTTCCTCAGGCGTCACGACATCAATCGCTGGCGTCACGGACATACTGTGTTGGATGCGTGTACTTTCTCCGACGAAATCAATCAAGTCAACGAAGGCTTTTCCAGTGTGCGGGAAGGTTGCACCAAGACTCAGCATCGAATGCCGGACTTCATTGAGAGCATCCACCAATGCTTGTACTGTGCCCAGACCGCTATCATGGGGGGCTCTGCGCTGATTGATTGATTCAAAATCAAGCAGTCGAATCACCTGTGTCAACCACGCCATACCCGATGATGGAGGAGATGGCGTGGGTAGAAGTTGACCGGTGCTACATCCTTCTACATCGTAGCGTAGGAGATGTTGATCTTCATCCATGAGCAGGGGTTTCCAAACCTTCATTGTACAGGCGAGCCACCACTGAGTTTCCTCGAGAGCCTGTCGTTTTTCTTCTGGTCGGCGTTCCGTGAGGGAGGGGCGCGCTCGGGAAAGAACGCCCAGCCAACGTGCGAGCGCACCAGGGCCACCAAGGACGTGGAAGCGTTCAGCCATGCTTTCGAGAACGTCCATGTGAAGGCGTGGTTGCCAAGACTCTTGAGATGGATGTGAAAGGCCTGCGTGCATGTCCGAATTGAACGGTAGGGTCGAGGATGCAAACGTAGAACGGAGCGATTCAATGGACCATGCGCTCATACCCTGAGGCAATTGAGCCGCTTGGAGGAGGGCATGATGTGCAGGTTGCCGACTGAGCGTTGAAGAAGAGCGCCGCCACGCCAGCCCGAGTCCAGACAGAGCATTCGCCCATGCCAATTCACGCTCTTGAACGGCCCCGTCTACAATCAAAACTCGACCTTGATTGCTGTCAAAATAGTTTGCTAACAACGCCAAAGTGGCCGGGATGACCTGTTGACGCTGATCGACTGGAAGTCGCGTGTATTGGGTTTGATACTCCTGTGAAACAACGGTATTCCAGGTTTCTCCCTTACTGCCCCAAAGGTGGTGTTTGGGTACCCAATCGGGTAAACTACGCTCGTTGA
Organism: Euryarchaeota archaeon UBA256; assembly: GCA_002494645.1. Classification (GTDB taxonomy): domain Archaea; phylum Thermoplasmatota; class Poseidoniia; order Poseidoniales; family Poseidoniaceae; genus Poseidonia. The sequence goes on from DACE01000005.1 coordinate 64,307, forward strand.
CTGCTTCTTGATCGACCAGATAAGCTCCGTGGTGGCCAAGTCGGAATGAGCCAGGGTTGAGGAGTTGGTGGATCGGGCAAAAACGTGAGAGGGCAAGAAGGATATCCTGTTCGATTTCAGTAAAATCTGGCGCCTGGTCCAGCACGATCATACCGTCAAGATGTCGCAGGTGGAATGGCGCTTCCTCAATGGCTTGAAGCGCTGTTAGAACGTGTCGAGGAACAAGGGTCGGATGGCTACCACCGGCTTGTTTCTCAAAAGAAAGAATCACATCATGATAGGTCTCAAGGCCCGGGTTTCCTTCCCAATTGAATGGCTTTCTGAGGCTCATAACCTCCGAATAGAGGCGATGGAGGCGTTGAGATTTGTTGAAGCTCCAAGGAGTTGTACCAGGAGTATGCAGGAGCGGGAAGTGATAGGACTCCGCAGCCGTAACGCACATTGAGTGAATGATCATCGCTGAACTTGTATCGTTGTCAAGAAGGACCGGAAGGCGGAGATCGGTGTGCAATGTCCGAACCAATTGGTTGAGCGTCATATGATGCTGAGGTGATACGTTGTAGCCCAAACGTTGGAGGCGGTCGAGCGTTTGACGGCGATGGAGTTCGTTGGGGTGTAACAAAAGGAACGGTGGGGATGATTCCTTTTCGTAAGCATCCATGAGCCATGTCGGGAGGCCGCGCCCTGCGGGTACGTACTCTTGAGTCACATAACCGGACGTCATCTCACTACCCATTGGGGAAAGGTCAGGCGACACTTCTTGAACCTGTGCTATGATTCCCCTGAGAGGATGCAAAAATCGGTTGAAACAAGATAAGTAGTTGTTTTCGGTTGAATGACATGACAACCTTGAAGAGGAACTGCCCCGCTGGTTGGAGCGATGGGTTTATTTCGCACTCTTACGGCATTTCTGGCCATCGCAGGCGGGTCTATTACCACAACATTTAAATAGGGCATAGACTAATAAGAATATGTCAAGATATGAAACGTCCCACATCCCGTATGAAGCAACCCCTCCAAGGGAGATGTGGATTCTTTATAAGTGGTCGAGGAATTATATTGATCTCAGTGGAGGAAAAAAAGATGAAAAAAGAAGAAAAATGCGATGACTGCGGCGGAACTGATTACGAACTTGATACGGTGCGAGGCGAACGAGTCTGCTCTTGCGGGCTGGTCTCAAACATTCCGCTCAACGACGCGCAGACCAACAGCAATTCAGCGCTTGGCGACGGACGAACCCACGAAGCAGTAGACAGTCTTGCCAAGGAAGGTGAGCGTGCGTCCAGCACCCGCATGAACCCCAACGACAAGTACGACGCTCACGGTAAGTTGCTCACCTCAGAACAGCGCAAGCGCGCACGCCGTGGCGCATGGGCTGACCGAAATTCTCAGCGAGAATCTGACCCAATGTTCCGTCTCCTCGTTTCCACAATCAAGGAAATTTTCTCTGAAGACATCGCCAAAGCGGCCATCTTACTCGCCAGTGCAACAGCTCGAAAACTGACTCGTCTGCAAGAGTCAAAGCGTCGCACACTCTCTCCGGGAGAGAAAGCTCTCCTCAAATGTCCCAAAACATCAATCACCCGCAAACCCGATGGTATCAAAGGAAGCAGCGACCGTGAGAATCTGTTGATTATGGCCCTTGCGATCGGCGTGCTCGCCCATGAATGGTTCCGAACCGCACCCATCAATCGCCAACTCTTGATGGACCGATACGGCATCACTGAAGCTCAATTCAAGAATGCCAAGGCAACCATTTCCAAGCACTATAAGGCACGCGTCCGCCAAGGGTGGGCCCAACCGCCCGCCGTCTTGCACCGTGCTGCTCTACGCGCCGACCAGTTGGACATGGCTGTCGACAACCTCATCGTTGCGCTGTCTTCCCGCTTTTCAAGTGCCGAAATGGACGCTATCATGGAGACCTTCTGGGGGATGCTTACGGGAATCGGAGAGCCTTCGCTTGAAGCGCATACCGGCAACGTTCCCGTCAACATGGTCGCTGCTTGTGTCATGTTTGCAGCCTTGGACTCACTCGGCGTATCTCACCAGAACCTTGCCTGCATTGCTCGAGCCGTCTCCCTATCAGGGGCCGGGGTCAAGAGTCGCCTGCAGGTCATCAAAGACGCTGTGGAAGCAGGTTTGTTTGCAGAGGGTGTGATTCTTTTCGAGAAGAAAAGCGGTAGCGAGGAAGACGCGTCTGAAGAAGGCGCTGAAGAAGGCGTTGAAGAGTAATCGTAGCGGGTTTCATATCCCGCCAGCACTTCGCAAGGTCCATGCGACGACTCTTGAGTCTCCTTGCTGTATCTTCACTACTCGTCATTTCCTTGCCCGCCCATTCTGCCTTGCCCCCGGCACCCGTTGAACATGGGATGGTATTTGGCGGCCAGTGGAGCCAAGCAGGTAATGCTACTACGAGCCTCACGAATCTGAGTGACCTGCCTGCTGTGGTTGAAGTATTCACTGCAACGTGGTGTGAGAATTGTGTCGACGTTGAACACGGTCTTGATGATGTTCAAGCAGAAGGCGCACTACAGCAGTATCACATCCATCGCTCCATTGGAGAAAGCCAGGACCCTTTCGGGACGGAGGCTTTGGATTCTCGATGGAAGGCCAGATATGGAGCGACATCGATTACCGGCGGACAACAGCCCCCTGGCGTTGTGTTCAACGGGACGATGATGAAGGAAGGAAGTGTGACGGACGAAGCCTCTCTGTACGTGGAATTCTACAATATGGCAAACCAAAGCCTTGGCCTTGGCGATGGTTCAACATCCTTCTCATGGACGCCCTCCGGGGCTCAGAGTGGAGCCCTCACATGGGCACTGGACATCGATCAAGCACATTTGGAGAATGCAACGCTCAATGTCACAGCATGGATTGTAGAAACAGGAGCGGTCTTTGAGGAAGGGACCAACGGTCTTGGCACCTACCCTCACATTCTGCGAGAAATTATTCCGCTTGGAGATTCGCTTCAGGGATCAGCGACAATCAACCTTCCCGAAGCATTTGATGATGATGACTTGGAAGTCCACCTCATCTATGAGGTGATGCCAATTGTTGAAGATGATGAAGAGGTCGTTGCACCCAAGAAAAGTGAAGACACACCCTCTCTTTCCTTCGTGGCGACCACTACGGCCTTGCTGATGGCTGCATTCAGTCGTCGTAACGATTGATGAAGACATCTCCGAATCCAGATTCCCGTTCTTCCCGAAGGTCTGTCAAATCAACGTGAAGTTGCCAATTCAGAGGCTCCACCTCCGCTGGAGCAGCGATGATGTTGATGTAATCCCACCAACGAGGCGGCGCATTGCGGACGCCTTGCTGTCGTTGCAGATCGTTGAGCCATTCACTCAACCTCAAACGGGCGTCCTGACGAGGGTGGTCGCGCCGAGTGTGGACAATATGCCCCTCTCCCTCCTCGCTCCGGATATAGCCCAAAGCTCGAGCAACCCGATTAACGAAAGCACGTTCGCGCCCATCCCGAATTGTGATACGAAGCCCTGCGTGTTCAAACGAAAGAGTCCCTCCTCGCGTGGTCGGGACGCGAACAGTAGACCCGATTGGTTGGCGGAGAAGGACTTCCCAAACGCGGGAGTAAACCTGCCCCCAGCGTCGCTCACCGTCCCGTATATTACCCACCTCATGCACATCACCTTGGCGGCGGTGAGGCATCATTCGACGCAAGTGGCGGTGGAGGCGGCGTTCATAGAGACGGCCTGGCCGATTGGGCCTCAATTGGCTACGTTCTGGATTGTAAGGGCGAACGGTGCTTCGCCATGATTCAATGACCTCGTCGTAGGGGAAGCGGCCTTCGCCGTCCAATGATTGTGTATAGCGGTCAACCCATCCTGACTCGACGGTCATACCCCGTTGACCTCGCCCGAAATTGCGGTGAATAAGGCCATGAAATGCCCGAGCATTTCTTGGAATTTCTTCATTCTCATGCATCTCAGCGTACTCATGTTCATCGTTTCGAAACCAAGCAGGATAATGTCGGCTATGAATTCCCTGCTTAAGGGAATTCAATGCATCTTGGTCAAGCGCCTCGACCCAATGTTGAGGGGGAGTCCCCTTGGGAAAGCCGAAGGGTGGGTTTTGGGAAATGATTTCACCCAAGCTCGGGATCTTGTCACATGCAAGCGTATCGTTAACCATCGAAAGCAAGACACCTCCCATGATATCACCCAAAGGGAGCTTGCTGTTGTGTTGGCCGCTGTGAATGCAGATTGAGGAGTGCCGACGATGCTCCAAGTGATGAATGTGCTCGATGGTGTAAGGGGCGCCGTGCTGACCGATTCCTACGGTGACCTGATAGAGATGGCCAAGTTTCCCTACCACAAGTGCTGTGGATTGTTCAATGTGAATCTGTCCGGAAAGACCGTTCATGATTTGATGGCAGAATTCCAATGATTTGATCAGTGGGCGACTTGGTTCTTGCTTAGCCAGATAAGGAACCGACCAATTGTGTTGAATCCCAAGCAGCAATTTTCCGGGTTGAGAATTGACTGGAGAGAGGGCGAGGGAAATCAGATAGGCCCAATGCATCGGATTGGGCGGGACTTGAATGAGGCGGGTTGTGCCCCGTTGTGTTCGGACGCGGAAACGAATGTTCTTTCCGTCTGTATTCACTACCCAGTTAAGGACATTGGGCGTTTCTTCCGCTTCTTTGAGTTCTTGCCATTCCTCCATCCAAGGACGTTTATACGCCTCAAATAACCCCTGAGGGTGATTCATTAAGGCATCATTGAAAGCAGCATAGAACCTCCTTGGTTGACCCGTCAAGAGGCGCTGATTGATGTCATGAGCCCACGCAATATATCCTTGGTAGGAGTGTTTCTTCTCGGCGAGAGACCGGTCAACCCAGACCCGTTTCGAGAGCCATGCTAACATCCCTGCAAGGGGGCGGTAGGACGTTTCTATCGTCTCTTGAGTGCCGTGACGATAGCGGTAATTATCGGCGTTATTGAGGGGTGAACAGGAAGATAAGCCAAGGATAAGCGATGGTACATCCCAGCCGGTTCGAAGTTGTGAATTGCATAGGACTGGTAGGACTGCTGAGAGGTTCAATCCAGGTAGTTTCACGCCATTCAAGAACAAGGTTTGATCGAGATAGAGGAGTTTTGACCCGTCATGAAAAACAAAACCCTCACTGAGTATGTTTTCCTGGTCGGTAGTCAATTGATCCCCACGGGCACAACGTTCCGCCAAGAGGGTTAATTCTTCATCTGTGCACGGCAAATGTTCGACCGGGTCTTGGCCGTCTTCGAGGCGCGCCCATTCAACATGCTTTGTTCCAAGCATGCTGTCTGAAAGAGCATTCCATCGTTGTCGCGAGGTTAACGTGGGGCCTCCGAACTGAGAAATTGCATACTCGTGTTCTTGAGGCGTAAGGGGCACATACCAACCTTCAGCCGGGCTGTAGTCAAGGATTGAACGGCACCAATCACAGACGAGGTGTTCTTCAGAAGATGCTTCATTATGGATGCAAGTAGTGGGTTCAGTAGACCTACTCATGCAAGAGATATACGCTGAGGCTATTTCAAGTACGTTCAAAACTCTGATGTGCAAACATCGATGAGACGTTGAACATCATCATCGGTAATGTGCAGGTGAATGACAATTCGAACATGCGTAGGAGAGATATCAAAGACGTCAATTCCCGAAGCAGCAAGCGTTGCGGCGACTTCCGCTGCAGGGCGCTTGCATTCGACATAAACCATGTTGGTTTGAACCGTATCCAAATCCACTGAGAAGGCATCCAGTGAATTGAGCTCCTTTGCGATATAACGGGCTCGTTCATGATCCTCCTCAAGACGCTCAACATGATGGTCGAGAGCGTACAGACAGCCTGCAGCAAGAAGGCCGGCTTGTCGCCAGCCTCCTCCGAACATCTTGCGCCAGCGATGGGCGCGGGCGATGAATTCAGATGAACCTACGAGAAGAGAGCCCACGGGTGCTCCGAGGCCTTTTGAGAAGCAAATCGAAACCGAGTCGTAGGCCTGACACATTCGTGCCACGTCCACCCCGGTAGCGATGGCTGCGTTGAATATTCGCGCCCCATCCACATGGGTCTTACAGTCCATTGACTTTGCAACCTCTGCAATGGCATCGAGCGTTGCCAAATCATAACATGCGCCTCCACCGAGGTTTGAAGTATTCTCAACACACACCAAACTCCCGTTGGGGTAGTGACTCCCAGAGCCGTTTGCTTTCCGAATTGAGGCTTTGACTTGCTCGGGAGTCATGAGGCTTTTTTCGCCGTCTACGAGTGCAATCGAAGCTCCGCAAAGGGCAGCATAACCGCCTCCTTCGTAGCGATAGATGTGGGCTGTCTTATCGCATACAATTTCGTCACCCGGAACCGTGTGGGTGCGCAGAGCAATGGCGTTTGACATGGTCCCCGAAGCAATGAACAAACCGGCTTCCTTTCCAAACATTGTTGCAACACGGTCTTGCAGTTCAATGACCGTCATGTCATCACCCAAAACATCGTCACCTACGGGGGCGTTCATCATGGCCTCACGCATGGCTTTGGTTGGTTGCGTCACAGTATCTGAGCGAAAGTCGATGCGGGATGAGGGGTGTTCGCGCATGAGGCTGGCTCCACGCCCTCCTTCATCAAGTCCATGTTCATCAAAGAAGTTTCAAATCCCCCGTAAGAAGGTCAAGGGCTTCTTCATCATAGGGACCCAATGCGAGAACCGTTTGAGAGCCCCGAGGAATTTGTGTGTGTCCAGCATCACGGACAATAAGCGAGGGAATCGACCGTTGTTGTGCCTTTACTTGGATGGCGTTCATGGTTTGATCATCTGGAACTTTTACGCAGATTTTTTTCTGGCCGCTTGCCAGCCATGCCTCGACGTGGTGCGGATGACTCACACCACTTTTGAGAAATGCTTCTACTGAGGCGTGACCAACCTGTGCAGCAAGTTTTCCCTTTCCCATTTTCAAACCTTGATTGACAACACACACCAACTTCACCGATGTGCTGGAAGGCCGGCTTGATGGTCGTGGCGCTGTGAGCCGATGAAGAAAAGAACGAAATCCCATCTTGACTCCTCACAGTGTCTCAAGATGACCGATGAGACGGTCAACTGAACGACGCGGCCCCAATAATCCAAGAACGGTCACCGTTCCTGGAGCAACTTCAGTATGCCCTGCATCCTTCACCAAATGCCAAACAATACCGTGGGCGATATCAGCAACAATCTCATCAAGGGCTTGGATGTTTTCTGCATGAAGAACGATTTTACGGCCCCCATGTTCTCGCCATCCCTGAAACAGTCGCTTTGACTGTCGGCGGGCTACCAGAGCAATTTCAACGGCCGCATGAGCGCACTGAGCCGCAGTTTTACCCGTTGAAAGATTGAGGTCTTCTCGTACAATGAGCGCCATGGTAGGAGCATTATCCGTCGATGACATGGTGCTCCACAACCGATTGTTCGAAGGTATTGGACGATTCCAAGCCGCCAAGTTGACGATGGACGAAGGGTCCAAACCAAACAGCGAAGGCAAGGTTGCCCAATGCATGCAGGATGTCGAAAGGAATTCCGTGAGCGAGGTAAATGCCGAAATCTGCCACACTCATCGCTGACGTGAGGATGGAGAGTGAGGCGATTGCGTCGAAGAGGAAGGCGGAAGCGATGACTGTGAGGTACAGTTGTCCATGATTGAATTCACCGTTCTTCACGAGAGCGATTCGTGAACCCAAAAGGGCTACCGAACTCCATCCTGCTGCCTGGAAGAGAGTCCACCATCCATCTCCAATGAGCGAATTTGACAGAAGCGTGACCAAGATCGCAAAGGCGACGCCACGCCGGGCACCGAGTTGCGCACCGACCAAGAGCGCTGCTACAGTAACGGGTTGGACGTTGGGCAATGGTTGCATCAGCACGCGAAGGGCTGTGACGGCAACCACCATCGTACCAAGAAGTGCCACATCATAGCGATTGGAGCGAGGTGCGGTGATCAAAAATGCGAAAGCGAAGGTGACCAAAACGACGTCGATCACCAAGTCAGCAACGGGTGTCAATTCGGGCCCGTGGACACCGAATGCTTGGAACATAAACAAGCCGAAGAGGGCGGCCTCCTTGAGGATTCCCTACCTTAGACCATGCGCCAATGGAGAATTGTGGTGGACTCAATCCCCGCAGAATCAATCGCTAAAGCGCCTCGTTGTCCATCGACAAAGTATTCCCACCCTCCACCGGATTGTCCGTTGATGGAGAGGAGGTAGGGTCCAATCTCTGTCTGTTCAATCTCAGCGGCCATTCCCGATTCTTCCAAAGCGGCTTGCGTCAACGTTTCAACGGTTTCATGACCCAGGAACCCTCCCCTCGTCACCTTCTCATCATCCCCAAAGTCAAACACAACGATTTGGGTTCCAAGCCAAGTTTCTGGCCACGATGAATCCCATGACCCTTGGGTCGTGGGCTCATTTACCGGAGGAAGTCGCTCTGACCATTGTTGAGCAATATCCTGAAGCAAAAGGAGTGAGATTGAAAGTACCATGAGCGCAAAGAGTCGAAGGCCCCATTCACTTCCACTCGACCGAGTGATGCTTGCAAGAACCGTCAACAACATAACGACCAGCATCGCACCCAATAACGGAGTCCAATCATAACTTGTCATCTCCGCAGTAGATTGGGAGTTCGTATATGCCATGAGCCATCCGGCATCGTTACCCAAAAACAAAGATGATTCGTCAAAAGCTGGTGCGGCTGTGCCGTAACCATCGTATGCTGTTGTGAACGTTGAATTGGAAAGGAAGGAGCCTTGTGCATCAATTTGAATGACCATCCATCCTCCTTCTGGGGTATTGATGGGCGCATAAATTTGAGCGGACTGAGACCAACTAAACTCGCCGTTCATCGTACTTTCCAGACGGTCTTGCACCGTACATATTACTTCACAAAGCACGCTTGTAATCGAATCGCTGTCTCCAAACACGGACAAATTGCCTTGTTGAATGGGGACGGCTGGGGAGGGGCCGGATGTTTGCAGCGTGGTGGCGGTCATCGTTTCGGTTTCGAGATGCATGATCTTGCTTTCCGTAGGGTATTGAACGTGGAGGAGAAGGCCAGTGGGAACTGCCAACGGTGTGTGCCGAATGGCTCCGCCGAAATCAAAAGATGTCTCGACGGTGCCGTTTTGATTCACCATCCACAAGCGGCCCTGTTCATCACCCTGCCAATAGCCATCTGGAGTTGAGAGTACTCCATTTCTCCATCCAAGAGAAAGATTTGTGGAAAAATCCAATGCTCCATTTGAGAGGCAGTGCCGTTGCATTCCATTGCGGGTCGGGATAAGTACGTGGTCTTCGTTCAAAGCCATGGCTCCTGTGATGCCCCATCCGTCAACAAGTGAGGTGGCTGACCATACAACGGAGCCATTGGACGGATGGACGGCTTCAACCACGCCATCGGCCCAACCGATCAACAGGAGGTCTGGCCAAGTGCCACAATCTCCCTGCCCGCTGGCAACGGGTTGGAGAGGAGAAAGGTCGTGTTGAATCGTCGTCGGGCTGGTGCGATTCCATCCTTCGTTGCCTTCAAGTGTAAATGAGAAGACTTGAGGACGTTCATCACCTGTCCAGAAGCCAGACGTACGAACGAAGAGGTGTCCATCAAAAATGACTGGCGAGGTGGTGATGTACCCTTCACCCAAATCAACCTGCCATTCCATCGACCACTCTTCAGCAGCCGCATTCAAAGGAAGCAGGATGAGGAGGATGCTTGCGATGAGAAAGGTGCTCACAAAACGCATGGGCTCACTCCATCACGGACTGAATGGCGGCACGCAGCAAAGCACTGACTTCTTTTCCGTCAGCGCCACCTGCTTCTTGCATGACCACGCCCATGAGAGGTCCCATAGCACCCATGCCTCGCTCTTTGACAAAATCAAGCCGTTGAGCGATAATCCCTTCAATAATTTCCGCAAGTCCACCAACGTCAGCCGGCGCAAGTTCGTGTTCCAGACAATAATCAGCCAGTGAACTCACGTCGACCAAACCTTGGCGGTAGGCATCAATAACGGTTTCAATATGTTCTCTTGAAAGCGTCCCGTCTTCCTTCATCGATATCGCCTGCACGAGGAAGGCGGGATTGATTTCATCGTGGGCAAGCAGTAAGGAAGCCCATGCCTTGGCAGGAACTTGGCTGGCATGGCCAACAAAAATGTCATCAAGTTCTCGGGCCAATATCTGAGAGGCTTGATCCTCGGAGATGGGATACTCGTTGAGACGCTGTGCTCGGGCGTCATCTGACATGGGCAGATGAGCGCAAATATGGTCCCAGTGAGTGTCGTCGATCATGTGGGGTGGGACATCGGTTTCCGGATACATCCTCGAACGCCCCGGTAAGGGACGCATCGGCGAGGTCGTGCCGTCTTCGGGAGCACCTTTCTTGATCACAACATTTCGCACCTCTTGTGGTATTCGATGCCATGCAAGGCGGGCTCGAGCGAGTACGGCTTCGAGCGCCAGATGCGCTTGCCAAGAAGGAGCGCAGCACAAAACAAAAGCATCTTCGGCGGCCAAATTGAGCATTGTTCGGACGGCCTCAACATCTTCCTGCCCGATACCATAAGCAGGTAATTCATCCGAATGGAAGATTCCTTTGACACCTGCAAGTTTAGCTGCTCCTGCTAATTCTCGCCCCAGCCGAGGTAGTTGCGCGCCGTCAACGTCGAGGGTTTTGACACCCAAGCGCCCGGCCATTGCGGGTAAGGGTAAACCGAGCATGAGGGCTCCAGAAGACAGACTCTGTTGAACCATGGAGGATTCACACGCCGTGAAGGCTTCAGTCACATCGTGAATTGAAAGAGGGAGATGCGATGCAACACGCTCGCTGACCGACGCTTCAATGCCTGAATCATCCTCTGAACGATGCGTGGGTAGCGAGGGTAAATCGAGCTGGGCTCTCAAGTCATTTGAAAGGCGGTAAAAGTGGAGTTGTCGAGCCATTTCTAAGCGGATGATGCGAGGAATCCACGCTAAATCTTGACATCCTTTGATCTCAACGCGGTCACCCGCCCCAATGGAGACGTTGAGGTCTTGACGGATGCTCCCGAGCCCTCGTCGCACCCTTCGAGTTTGGCGCAGGACGCGCCCCAGTGCCATGGCGGTTACCTTGGCATGGTCTGGAGATGTGATGTCGGGCGCTGTTGCGATTTCAATGAGGGGCAAACCAAGGCGGTCAAGATTGTAGATCACTTGCTGGCCGCCTTCGACATCGATGGTGTCTAACTTACGAGCGCTGTCCTCTTCAAGGCACAATACGTCCATACCAACAGGTCCACCATCGGTGTGAAGAATTCCGGCGGTTGCAATCAGAGAGGTTCGCTGAAACCCGCTGGTGTTTGAACCGTCCACAACCGTCTTTCGCATGGTTTGGACGGTTGAGACGGGTTGTGCGGAAAGCAGTGCAGCGACCGTCAATGAGATATCGAGGGCCGAGGAGTCCAAGGCTAATGGGGGTTGTTCGTCCAGTTCAATGAGGCCTGAATTTGGAGTTTGAACGTACACAAAGGAACGATTACGCTTTGATTCAAAGCGTGCGGCGACATCGATGGTTCCACCTTCACCACGAGCGGCTCGTAATTTCCGATTGTAGCGCGGCCATGCTTCGGGGATGGTTTCTATGGTTATATCATAGAGTTCACCGGATTGACGGGAGTGTAATTTCCCCGTTGCGAGTTGCTGATGGACCTCAATGCCGCACATGAAGCCGAGGGCTTCAGGGTCCAATTCTTCCGGCCGAGTGATGTCGCCTTGCGGTTCACCGGCCATGTTCCTGCGATGTGCTCACCCTTCATGAGCCAAACCCTTGAAGACGGTTCAAACAACCTGTAAGGTCTCGTAGCCTGAAGGGCGCATCATTCGTCCGTCTCTGCACAACTTGTCAATGATATCCTCGGCTTTTCCTCGGGGGATATCTTGGCGTTCTGCCTCGGTCAAGACCTCCAAGAGCTGGGCGCTACTCCCAGATTGGTTTTGTAATTTCGAAACGATGTCGATGATGACTTTCTCTTGGTTGCGGACCTTGCCCTTCTTTCCAGATTCGATGGTTGTCAAGTCGAAATGGTCACCCATTAATTCATGGCGCCATGTCTCCGTCAACCTGACCGCTCGCTGCGCATCCTCAACGGTTGCAATGTCGCAAAGTCGAATCCGAGCGCTGGCTTCAGCGAGGCGTGAGAGGGCTTCCAATGACCGGGCCGTAATCGCTACGCTGTCGGCCGAATCTCCACCCTGCTTTCGGGTCTTCACGTAATAGGCTACAATGTGAGCTCGGGCCTCATCGTTCAGTTTGGGGTGGAAATTACGCTTTGAAAAGGCTACATATTTCCGCAATACTTCCCTGGGCAAAATTGCATATTTCCCGTTGACCTTAACGGCTTCTTTCTTTGAGGCTGCGTCTCTTGAGGGGTGAGGGATTGTACCGTCGTTGACGAGCAATTCGCTCTTCCCTTTGGACCGGTTTTGAATGATGTGTTGAGCGATTTTCTCATCACTGGATTCGTCTGGAGTGTCGGTCATCAACCAAATGATATCAAAACGAGAAATCAAGGGGGGTGCCAAGTTGATTTGCGAGGTAAATGGCACGTCGCTCACTGGTTCAAACCGACCGCTGGTGGGGTTTGCTGCCGCAAGAACTGCGCATCGTGTTCGTAGGCTTGCGTTGATTCCTGCTTTGGAGATAGAGATGCTTTGTTGTTCCATGGCTTCGTGCATACTCGAGCGGTCAGCAGTGTTCATTTTGTCGAATTCGTCAATGGCTGCAAGGCCGAGGTCGGCCAGTACAAGTGCGCCGGCTTCAAGCGTCCATCGGCCGTCAGCAGCGGCGTCTTGCACCGCTGCTGCAGTTAGCCCTGCTGCTGAAGCAGATTGTCCTGAGGCAAAGCGGCCGCGAGGTGAAATTGTGGACATGTAGTGCAACAGTTGTGATTTGGCTACTCCAGGGTCACCCATCAGTAAGATGTGGATGTCGCCGCGATTTCGAGTGCCGTCTTCGTTAACCTGAGCCTCGCCACCAAACAACTGTAGCATGAGGGATTCTTTGATTCGCTCCATGCCGAAAATTGAGGGAGCGATGCTGTTGGTCAACAGGTCGTAGACACCAGGGTCACGAGCGATATCTTTGATTTCATTTTCTTCTTCTTCGGAAATACTGATTTCTTCGAGTGGAATGTTTTGACGTTCGAGGGAATGAATGCGCAAAAAGATGTCAAACACGGGCGTATCTTTGCCTCCTTTGCGTTGAGAACGGATGAAGAGAACACCGTTGGCTTTGACACGGTCTCCGGGGTTGAGCCGCCCTGCGAGGTCTTGTTCTCCAATGCAGATGATGCGCTCAGGCTGAATGCCACCTTTCATCTGTTCTGGAAGTTCTTGTAGTTCGATGAATTGGGAATTGATGAGGAACGAGGCTTGTTGCTGAAGCAAAAACCGTGTTTGACGTTTTGGTCGTCCACAACCACCGTCGATTTGTGAACACTCAAGAGGTTCAATCAGTTCCTGTTCGTTGGGCTGATTCAATTCAATCACATGTCCGCATGCAACGCATTCAAACACAGCAGTGTAAAGTCGTGGGCGGACACCTGAAATTTTGGTCGTGACCGCATCGATAGCGATGAGCATCCCGATGTCATCCGCACGCAATTGAGATACCGTTCGGACTTGGTCGCTTGGTAGGTGAACGATTCGAACGAAGGGCATGATGTTCCCTTCGCCTGCATCGAGGAGGAACTGACGAAGCGCTTGGTTGGCTGCGAGAAAGTGGTGTTCGGGGTTGGCGAGAATGTCTTGGGCGAATTCGTGATCGTAACCTTCAACCTCACGGTATGAGACATCGAGAGAACGCTCGTCAGGCCACATTTTCGCAAGGTTGTGAACGGCTTCTGAATACTTGTCTTGGAGGAGGGAAGTCCATCGCGCTGGGAGGTCAAATTCTTGAATCGCTGCCATAGTATTCACCGCCGGGAGACTGAGCAATATCACCAACGGTTCTTAATGGCTTAGACGCGATTTGTGTACCCCCTGCTTTCCACTGGAAGAATCATGTCTTACGGCCCTTCTTTTTGCTGCATTCGCGGCGTCCATTGGAACATCGCCGTGACCGCAGAGGCCTTGAAGAACTGCCTGCATGGCCTGCCATGCCTGACCACGCCTTCACACCCATTCGAGGCCGAATTGACCGATGGTGCTTTTCCTCTGCACGGCTTAACAATCGGCTGAACGACCCCGAGGAGCGCGAGGTATTGGTTCACCTCTCACCAGAGGGAATTGAAGCGATGGAACGCGGGAAGGAATTACCCGTCATCGTTTACCTCGCACCCTTCACGGGCAGCGGGCCCCAACGTGCAGGATGGAAGGCCTTTGCTGAGACGCTCCCGCAGCGACACGAGCGTCTGGTAGCATGTTCGGCAATGGAGCCTGTGATTCTCGTGATGCCCGACACCTTCACGTCGCTTGGTGGAAACCAATACGTTGACTCGCCTATCATGGGACAGTGGTCTACTTGGTTGGCTGAGGACCTTAAATCAGAAATAAAGTCCCGTTACCTCACCAATGGACAATTTGGATTGGTGGGGAAATCTTCGGGGGGCTACGGTGCCATGGTTAACGTCATGCTTCAACCAAAGGCGTGGCAGGCCATTGCTTCACATTCAGGAGACGTCGGTTTTGATTTGATGTACGGGGGCAGTTGGGGTGAAACGATCACGCATCTCGCCCCACAAAGGTCCGGCGAGGCTTATGTCCGCCATATTGCGGCTTCCCCTTCAATGAGAAGTGCAGATTTCCACGCCCTCATGATGTGCGCTTTAGCAGCCTCCTACGACCCTCGGGAAGCGAGTGAAGAAGGCGACATCGGCGTCTGTTTGCCCGTTGATTTCCAGACGTGCCAAGTGGACCAAAAGGCATGGATGCGATGGCTTGCATTTGATCCGCTCACCATGGTTGAACTGAACCATTCGGCCCTCAAGGAACTGAACCTCTGTTTCATCGATTGTGGAAATGCTGACCAATACAACATCCACTACGGAACCCGTCGCTTTACCCAGCGTCTCAAGGAACTCAATGTGCCACATCATTACGAAGAATTTGCCGGCACACACAGCGGAATTGATCATCGTCTCGATGTTTCTCTTCCACTTTTGGCAGCGGCGCTCCGTTCAAATTGAGCAAGTCATTCAAGCGGTTTCTTCATGAGACGCTTTCGTGTGGACGATGCATGGGCGAGCCGATGGACTATGCCAGTGCTGGAGTCGACATCGACCTCGAAGGCTCGGCAGTCGCCTCACTGATCGGTGCCTTGTCAAAGAGCGTCAGAGCGCCGGGAAGTCCTGGTGCTCCAGTACATCTCCCCGGAGGTTTTGGGGGCCTCATTGAATTTGGTGACAACCTACTGGCCATGGCGACGGATGGGGTTGGTAGCAAATTGCAAATCGCAACCTCACTCAAGCAGTGGGGAGGTGTTGGTATTGACTGCATGGCTATGAATGTCAATGACCTTCTTTGCGTTGGGGCTGAACCCATCGCCTTCGTCGATTATGTCGCCGTTCCAAAGCCTGACCCTGCAATTCATGCAGCCCTCGGGGCGTCCTTGGCCGAAGCGTGTCGCCAGGCTCGCGTCACTTTGGCGGGTGGAGAAACCGCTTCACTTCCTGGCATCGTCACAGAACTTGACCTGTCTGGTACTGCTCTCGGATGGTTGCCCAAAGGAGAAGCCATCACCGGTGAACACCTCCAAGCTGGTGATGTCCTGATTGGTCTGCCTGCCTCTGGAATCCACTCAAACGGCTATTCCTTGGTGCGACGTATCGTTGAACATGCCGGCCTCAACTATGAGGACGAGGCTCCATTTGATGCGAACCATCCCAACCGTGACCTCCACCGTTGGACCGAAGGCAGGGCAACGCTTGGTGAAGTGGTGCTCAACCCCACACGGATTTACTGCGACCCCGTTGTGGATTTACTCAATGTTGCACGAGGCGAAGCCTCCTTTGCCATCGAAAACATCCACGGTATTTGTCACATCACTGGCGGAGGTTTGTCCAACCTTCTTCGACTGCATGATTCCCTTGGTTGGTCCATTCATTCACCCCTTCCCGTCTTACCGGAATTCCAGTGGCTCCAAGATGCTGGCAACGTGGAAACTCGTGAGATGTACCGCACCTTCAACATGGGAACTGGAATGATTCTCGCAGTGGCTCAAGAGCATGCAACAGAGATATTGAGTTGGCTTGAACAACGGCTTCCAGGAACTGCAATTGTCGGCGAAGTCACGAACGACGGTCATCGTGTAAGCCACGCCATAGACGGTGTTGAATTCACACATTATTGATGCTGTATACATCGGTGTGGTCTTGAGGGAGAATTATCTCGCAGAGGCATGGCCGAGGGAGATGACGAAGCAATTCGCCCCGGTCACCTTTGGCTTGAGGGCAAGACCTTGGTTCATCTTCGCGAGGATCAGCAACGGCCCACACACATGCCTCGCGGCCCTGCAAAACGAACAGGTCCGGGTTTTCTTAACCCTGCTATGGCGCCCGCAAGAACCCGTTCGGTGATGTTGTTAGCCGACGCCTTAGAACATCACTGGCTGGTCAAACCGGGCCACGACCTTCGGACTTTGGACGCCTTGTGCGCCACGGGCGTGCGCGTAAGG
The DNA here is from genome assembly GCA_002494645.1 of Euryarchaeota archaeon UBA256. Lineage (GTDB taxonomy): Archaea > Thermoplasmatota > Poseidoniia > Poseidoniales > Poseidoniaceae > Poseidonia. The sequence continues at coordinate 80,977 of DACE01000005.1, forward strand.
CGGTGGCGCAATGAGATTCCAGAGGCACTTCAACCACGGCTTCGCATTGCGGCGAATGACCTCGATGAATTTGCATTGAATTGGCTCAAACGGTCTCACAAAGCATTTCCCCCTCACGTCAGCGTGGACCACGCCCTTGAGGATGACCGCTATGAACGACCTCCGCAAGGTGAAATGGAAAACGGTATTTTTGTCATGCAAAACGACGCCCGTATCGCCCTCATGGAGGCTGCATACCAGTGGATTGACCTCGACCCCTTTGGCTCTCCTGTCAATTTCCTTGATGCCGCGATTCAAGGCCTCGCTCGAGTCGGCTTTCTCGAGGTCACGGCAACCGATACCGCTGCCCTCACTGGGTCGAGCGCCTCTTCACAGCAACGCAGGTACGGGGCAAAGGGAATTGTCGATACCTACGCTCATGATGACGCTGTGCGTGTGTTGCTTGGCTTGGTTGCTACCACAGCGGCTCGCCACGACCGGGTGATCGAGCCGGTTTTAGCCCTCTTTGACGGCCACCATGTTCGTGTTAGTGTGAAAGTGCTACGCAGTAAAGAGCGGGCATCAAAGGTGATGGATTCAATGGGTTGGCGCGTTCGTCTTCCCGAAGGAAAATATCACTTTGTGCAACATCCAACCCCCGAAGAAGTAGAACATGGCAGTGGACCTATGTGGGTTGGCGCGCTGTGGGACAAGGAAATCACTGGAAGGATGACGGAGGAACACGCCCTGCGGTTGTGCTCACCATCGGACAAGGAAATCGCTGATGCCAAAGACGCTGGACTTGATTGGGGCCAAGACGACCAAGAGTACGCGCAACGCGAGATACGTCGTAGCGTCCGTCACATCGCTGAGGCTGCAGATTTGATGAGTCGTGAGCACTTGCTCTTGCACATCGATGATGTCCCCAATATGGCGGGTGTACCCCATGCTCCGAAAATGGAAACTCTTTTTTCAAGCATCCAAGAACGTGGATATTCGGCTGCTCGAATCCCAGATATTGACCCGTTTTTCGTCTCCGATGCCCCTCTTGAAACCGTTTTGGATTGCGTTAGGTCTCTCGTCGCTTCCCTATAGATGGGCTGCAAAAAAGCATTGATGGCCCCTTGGTCTTGTGCTCAAGCCTCAGCCAAAAGACGGGTCAATATCGGTCACGTTCTCGCTCTCAGGTGCAGGTAGCATTTGAGAGGCATTCTCGATGATATTTCGAACGTTGTCTTCGATCTCACGGGCGTTTTCCAACAACTCGCTGAGGGGAATCTCGAGCCCTGTCATGTCACTGATGGCTTCAACAGCCAAGGCGGCTGCACGGGCATCGGGATACATGGGGTTGGCCTCTGAAAGAAGAGCGGTCACATCGATGCCGAGGCGGTCACCTTCTCCAAGCAAGAAACCCGTGATTCCGGCCACAATGCCCTGTTGAATCGGTTCGATATCCAAGCCTTTGAGGCGTGCTCGGGCAGCAGAGGTTGACCCTACGCCAAACAATTCACCGTTACTCAATTCCTTTTCCGGGCGAACCAAGCCGTCAATGATGATGAGATGGTCAAATCCACCTTTTGTGAACCATTCAAGAACGGTTGTTGCAAAGGGAATATCCGTGTCAGTGCCGAATTGTATTTCCGATGTGAAAACACCAATTCCATCACCCTGATAGACGCGAACAGGATGCTTTGGGACTTCATTGTGAATCAGTGCAACGGCTGGAAAATCAGCGTTCATGACCGTTCCCAATTGATTTAATCCCAACGCTTTGATGATGTGAGAAGTCGCTATGACGCCAACCATCCCTGCAGTCGTAAAACCGCAGATTGCCACGCCACCGGTTGTCGGGTCGGCGTCTTTGTGGAGAACGAGAGCATAGGACTGTAGATTAGCGTCCATGTCGTTGCCTCCAGTTCCGGTCCAATGCATCGGCAATAAAAAGGCTCACGGAAGAATCATTCTTCCCAAACAGCCCAATCTTCCCAGCCTTCTTCGCGATACCACCAGACGCCTTCTTCATCTTCCCACCATTCAGTACCTTGTTCGTCAACGGATATGCCACTTTCTTCTTCAGCATCTTCGGCCCACTCTTCGTCATCTTCAACCGGTTCAGGGATGGCATCCTCTGCGGTTGCACCAAACTCGAAGGCATCGGCGCTACTTCCCAACGCTGGTGAGGATGCGAGTCCTTCAGGAGCTTCTTCATGGAGTTCTTTGCCTTCATTTTTCAATTCGTCAAGGGACCGTGAAGAGTTCAAATCAATGCGTTCTTCTGCTCTTGAATCTGGCACTGCCATGGCTTCTTCGTAGTAATCGTCATCCTCGTCGTCTTCAAAGAAATTATCATTACGTTGCCGCATGAAAATCACGCCACCGATTGCTACTGCGATAAAGATAACAATTCCAATGCCGACGAGTACGGGAGTCATTGCACTGGAGGGGTCGTCCTCAACGACATCGTTTGACGTGTTATCTGTCACTGGCATCTCGCCAAGTGTCCATTGAAGTTCGCCCTCTATACTTACTGAGGAGAGCGTCATGGAATCACAGAGGTTGGTTCCGTATTCTAAACATGTGAAGTAGAACACATAGCCGACACCTTGGATACCGGGGAATAATCCATCGGATGGGCCATTTCGGATCGGAGTGAATTCAAGTTGGATTGAACCGTTTGCTGGAATTGTTACGCTCGGTGTATCGCCTCCAAAGGATGATTCCTCAAAAGTCAGCGGGGGAGGTGTGGTTGGATACACCTTCCAAGAGAACCCGAGCAAGACATCGAATGGATTGGGGTTGGAGACCGTACACGTGATCGTTTCATCTTCTGTGCCGTTTTCCCATGCGTAGGTTGCAGTTCCACAATCAATTGTTCCAGCGAGGATTGTTTCGGGGAAGGTGGGGGTGGCGGTTTGGTTCGTTTCATTGGTTTCATTGTCAACGATGACGACGGCGGCTTCAAAGGGAACACTGACCATCATATTGGTTGCATAGAATTCTGGATTGGCTTGGTCAAGGTACATGTGAAGCACGCCACCGTAAGCGCCCATGCCTGAAATTTCAAGAGAGTTTCCTTTCACCTCAGATGTGCCGTTACCCACTTCTGTTCCATTTGCGTCCACCGCAACCCAACTGATTTGCATGTTGGCGAGCAGGTTTTGCTGAAGACTGGAGCGTGCGTCAACGGCTACAATGGTTTCAAAGGTGCTGGCATTGGTTAGAGGAATCAAGGTGTCTGGGGTGAGAACGGTTTCCACCGTTCCAAAGGCGTCGTCACGTTGTTCGGCTGCTGCCAAGGGTTGGGTCAGGTCGTCGCCCTCATCGCCATCATAGGTGACTTCCAACGACATCGGTCCAAAGGCTTGAATCGGCCCGAGGTCTGCAAGTTTCCCGATGTTAAAAACGGCATGTCCGGTGCTGTTGGTAACGGCATCGAGTTCCAATGTCTGCTGATTGGACAAAATATGGAGCGTGAGCGTTTTGTCAGCAAGACCCGCACCGCCGTGATGGAGATGAGCGACCGCGTCCAAACCGCTTTGCGTACTCAGAAGAATGGTGTTTGCAACCGTTCCGTTTGAGAAATCAGTGTACATCACGTCGATCGTAGTTTCCAGTGCAGCATCGTTGCGGGCATATACGGGCCCTATGGCTGTGACGCTCTCCGAAAAATTTCCGAATCCGTCTTCACCAACAACTGCAACATAGTACGCTACACCATTTTCAATGGCTTGCCCGGAATCACTCGAGGAAACGGTGATGTTGAAAGTAGAGTTGTTGGTCATAGCAGTTGGCGTCATGCCAGCGATTGATGTCATGTTGACCTCGCTAACATAGACCCGATGTTGTTCAATTGAGTCATCCCCAGAATCCCAGCGAATCTCCAGAGCACCTCCGTCGTCATTGGGACGGTCGGTGGCCGTCACGTTAGGAATATATGAGGGTGGAAGTGGATAAGGGACATTCACATTGATTGGTGCTGAAAGGTTGCTCGTCACACCAAAGGAGTGTACGCTTCGAACCCAATAGGTCAATGCTTCACCAGGATTGACGTCAAAATCTACCGTTTGGTTGGTCATGGAAGAGGCGTATGCATTTTGCAAATCAACAGATTCTGTTTGGTTGGCCCTGTACACCAAGAAATTCAAGAGGTCATCACCAAAATCACTCATGTTTTGCCATTCGATGCCAACACGGTCCGGTTGGAGGTCAACCAAGCGAAGTTGTGGCGTAGGTGGGAGGGCTAAATTTGGCGCTCCTTGTGTGGAGAAGAGGGATGGGTTGGCCAGAACAAAACTTCCGTCTTGGGTTGAATTGAACAGGAGAGGGACGAGGAGGGTTCCGGTACCAGCCGTCATTTGTTGGTTGAGCACATTGGTGAGATTACCCGAGAGGTGAGGATTGGTATTGACCAGGAATTCTGAAATGTAGGTCATGCTCAAATTTGAGTACATGAAATGGCCCTCTGTAAGGGACGTCATTGTGAAATTGATGTTTGACATCTGTATGCCATAGCTGTCGGTGGAATAGGTACGGCCCATCGAAAGTGTGTTTAAATCGGCAGTAAGGTTGCCAAAGGGGTCCTCGATACCAAGCATGCTCAACCCGTTCGTACCATTACCCGAGTACCCTTTTGCCTCAATATCGGGAATCCCATTTTGATCAACGTCGTAGCCAATTTCGTGCCATGCAGAAATAAAGACACCGAGTTGAGTTCCTTCGCCTGCAAGGACGATTTGCTCAGCGATCCCATCGCCGTCCATATCGCCGGAATAGATCGCCCTGGGCGCACTCCACGGAAGAAGGACTTCGGAATTAGAGGTTGAGATTCGGTTGTCATAATTATTGCCAGAACGGAACGATAGGGCGGTTAAATTCCCTTCAATTGTGGCCGAATTGCCGTCACTTTGTCCCATGAGGGGGAAGAGGATGGAGGCGTTCATGTCGTAGTCATGGTCCAAAATAGTGGCATTTGTAAAGTCATAAATGGAATTGTGAGTATCGCCATCCCAGCCGTTAGGCCCCTGGTTTTCGATCGAACGGTGACCGGTCGAAGACGGCCCAACGAGATCTAAATCGCCATCGCCATCAAAGTCGCCCACGACAGTTTGAGGCGCTATCCCTGAAATGGCATTGGTGGTCTGACGGATAAGTACCCCATTGGTTGCATCCCAACTGATTTGTGCTCCATCGTTGACCTGATCGGCTACCATGAGGCTGGGGGGATTGAGTGTGCCTGAGAAATGGTCAGCAAAGAAGTGCGTCAACGAAGCAGCGGTTGTCGTCCCTGGCTGATAGACAATGAGTTCATCGAGGTTGCCAAATGAATTTGTTTTGTTGCTGAATTGGTCAACGCTCACTTTGCCTCCCGAGCGAATCGCTACGAGATTGTCTACACCATTGCCGTTCATGTCCAAAAAGTCCAATTCAATGATGTTGCTTGAATGTGTCACGTTGAGAGAGGACTCAAAGACCATGGTGGTTGAATTGTAGTAATGAATGCATAACTTGTCCTCACTGGACGCGTAAGCGATGACATCGGAGTAATTATCGCCATTGATATCTCCTGCAAAGACATCGGTTGCATTGGTGCAGGTCGGGTTCCATCCGCTGAAGTGAAGGCCAACTTGCGGGTCAAAACTTGCCGTGTTAAAGGCCGTCCCGTTGCCTTGCGTGCTGGCATTTGAAGTTGATAAAAACACGAAATCATCATTCGAATCGTTGTTAAAATCTCCTTTGTCGGTTGCAGCGATGGAGCCAAGTGGGAAGAAACCCCCTGTGAGGGTCGGTGAGAAATGAATGCCTATGGATGCATCCGTCATTGTTGCACCATAAGGCAGATTAAAATCCGGTGAAATCAATGCTCCTGAATTAGCTTGGTTGGGCGCAATAAATTGGCTGGTAGTGGCCTGCCCGGATGTGAAAACATTCTGAAGGCCAAAATCACCGTAACCCGTTTGATTAAAGGACCACTCAGGAAGGCCGTCTTGGTCAAGGTCCATTGAAAGAGCGCCAGGGGAATTCCCTGAACTATCGGGTTTGATGAAAAAGCTTGACGAAATAATGGTCGTATTCCGCTCTAAGTCAAAGCCAATGACAGCGTGTTGGCCGTTTGTAATGGTGACCGTCTCTTCTGCAGAACCTGTTGAAAAGGTGGAGATAGGGGTGCTACTCGCAGAAGCGAAAACACCCGCCCAAGCAGGACCTATGAGGAGAAAGACAAAGAAAAATCCGAAGAGATGGCGACGCTGCATCAAGAGGCCTCACCTCTTCGCTCTATCTCACCCGTTATGGCGGTTTCGCCTTATTGAACGCTCCAATTTGGTGAAAAATGTATCATTTTTCTCAACATAAGGTTATCAATGATTGATGAAATCTTGCCGATGAGGGCGTAAGATTTGCGACTAAGCGTACAGGCTGGAGACATCGAAATAGATTTGGAAGGTGCTGCCATTCAAATCGACGAACAAATTGCTCACACGAAGATGGAGCATACGTGGACTGCACTCCTCGAACGCATTCGCGATGCGAGAGAACAAGCACTCGAGGCTGCCGTCACAGCGGCCCGCGAAGCCGGACTCCCCGACCGAGGGTCTGCCTTCCGAGCCCTCTTGGAGAACTGCGCACTCAACCGAAAGCCCGACCAAGTTCTTGGAGCAATTCACTACTTACGTGACGTTGAGGGCGTCGCTGACAGCCCTCCAAGGGTCGTGAATCAACTCTTCGCTGACGCAGGGATTGACCCTCCAGGTAATCTTTCACTCTACCTAAACCGCCTCAAGGAGCGAAGTTTCCTCGTCGTTCCATCCGGCAAGGACGATAAGAATCGGTTCGCAACCCTTACACCCGAAGGCCAAGCACACCTCGATAAGCGCTCTCGCGCTTGAGGTGCAAGAAATGGTGATGTCTGGTGGGGGGCAGGGAGACCCTCGGGACGATGATACCACTTCAGAACAGGCTACTGTGATTGATTATTCCTTTCAGAATCACAAAAAAGCGATCTTAAGAAAAGGGCGTCACACCGGCTCCAACTTTCGTCGTACAATCTTTGACCAAGCTGACCTCACAGAAGGTGATTTCACGGCCTGTGACTTCCGGCGGGCATCGATGGTCGAAGCAGATTTGATGAAATCAGCATTTGATGGCTCTGATTTTAGGGGAGCAGACTTACGAAAGGCCCGATTGAATCTTTCAAATTTCAAGAATTGTCAATTTGCAGGAGCAGACCTTCGTGGTATACGGGGCAAATATGCTATTTGGCAGGGCAGCGACTGGTGGAATGCCACGATGGATGATGACCTACGCAAGGCGTTGGCGAAGAAGTGGCCACGCCCAGCGAATCATTCTTCAGATTCCGAAAGTTGAACCCGTGGCGTCAAGGCCAAGCGTGCTCGTGCGTTCAGGAGAGGCAAAGCCGTAACAGCAAGGCAAAGCCCCATGATGGACCCGCAAAGATAGACCCATATTTCATAGGTCAATTTCATCGCTTCACCAAGGTATTCCTGAGCGTTCTGATTGATGATGATGCTGCCGGCGACTCCACCGACCAAGCCGGTGCTTGCACCAACCACACAGAGGAGAGCACCTCGTCGCTGAAGCCGATGAAGGAGGACTGAACCCACGAGCAGACATATGGAGGTTGAGAGTAAGGCGACCGCCCGAATCAAGTATCCACTTTCTTCTTGAACAGAGGCTTCAAAGTCTCGGTAATCTTCTACCGAGGTTGGTTCGCCTTCCTGACTGTTGGGAGTGGTGAGGAAGACTTCGATTTGAGCGTCATTCAGCCCACCATGATGAAGTTGCCAATCTTGATACCCCATCCCTGCAACCAAAAAAGCACTGATGAAGAGAAGAATTGCGATGTTCTTTGGCCCTTTGAGGTCAGGGCGAATATCGGTTATTGGTTCTCCTTCCACCCTCAATCCTCTCCCTCGACGTGGTTGCTTAGTCCGGTTCGTAGGTCTTCGGGAATCGCTTGCTTTTTCATCGTCTCCATGTTCACGCACACCGTAGTTTGTTGAGACGTCCAGACAACCTTGCCTTCTTGGTTTTCAAAACGATAGGACCAACCCAAAGAAGCGGTGCCGAGGTGGGTGATGGAAAGGTGTGCAGTGATGGTGTCGCCATACCGAAGGGGTGCGAGGAATTCCGATGTGATGTTGACCACTGGGAAACCGAGCCTGCGTTCAGTGATCATCGTCACGTAACTCACGCCGCACATTTGCTCCCATGCGGATTCAAAAAATCGGTGGGCTAAATCGTATATGCTCGGATAGTAGGCTACTTTGGCCATGTCCATCATTGAAAACTCCACCGAGCGTTGCAAGGTAACAGCCATGGTGACTGCTGATGTTGGCCGCCCATGAACCCTTGTGAGGTGCTTGGGTAGGGACACCCTCGCGCTTATATTGGGGTGGCCGTTGGAGCGAAACGGCCCTATAGTGTAGCTTGGATATCACAGAGGCTTGCGGAGCCTCGAACCCGTGTTCGAATCGCGGTGGGGCCGCCATTCCTTCGCTTCAAGCCGAGACTGTTTGACGAATGATTTCGTCAAGTATACTCACGCGCTCCGCCTCATCTGATTCAATGGGTTCATCGTAAAAGCTGTAGATTTGGTCGGCACTGTAGCCTTCATCTTCAATTCGGTGAATCAACACCTTAGCGAGTGCGGGATAAACAGATGCAACTTTTCGAATGAAAATGGGGTCAGTCTCCCATTCGGATGCTGTTTTCAACAATTTTGGTGATTCACTAAGGTGCTGAACAAGCCCGAAGAAACCTGACATCGTATGATGGCCTGTTGTCTCTTTGGTGTGGTCTGAGAACATGTGATTCCACCAAGTTTGCCGTGGCTTTTGATAGAAAATTGCGTAGCCTTGAGCGAGGGGGTTAGCGAAGTTGATTCGCCACTTCCATCCATTTGTTCCGCGGAAGGTAACGGTGTCTTCCTGCCAATTGAACTTGCCATCAACCGTTTGCTCAAAATAACGTGCGAGTGAATCGGTCAGCGGGGAGGGGGCGAGCCCGTAAATGTCGAACAGAGTTCGGCGCAAGGGGTGCATGCTCTCATCCAACCAAGATGCGCTGTCGTTCATCAGACCGAGGATATACCCCCCGAGAAAATCATACGCTGGCATGCTCCCTGATGTTCGGATTTGAACGCAGGCAGTCTTAGGGGATTCGACCAAGCCGGATTTCGGATGTACTTCGACTGAATCAAAGGAATTGTAGTCAAAGGGGTTGTTGAACTTTGAAAGAAAGGCGTTGATGTTGACGCGGTAAAATGCTAATTGACCTGTGATGAGAAGGCGTCCCTCATTGTCCAGTTTCATACGGCCTTCGTTATTGCTAATGATTTCTTCAACCCAGTAGGCAGCGCGCTTGGAGGCTTCCGACATCATGAGCATGGTCTCGAGCATGTTCTCTCGGCGTTCTTGTTGTTCATCCATAGGAGTTGTTTGTTTCACACCATCGTCGCCTTCATCATCACGAAACCCAAAGAGTTCTCCCCAATTATCCATAATGATATCGTCGCGTGAGCACTGATAAAGAATTCAGTTCCAATCAAAATGTTCCCAGCCGTGTTTGGTCGCGTGACGCAACAGTGGCCCTTCGGGATTGATGGCAATGGGGTGGCCACACAGAGTCATGAACCATGAGTCAGCGAGAGTGTTTCCATAACCGTAACATTGCGAAAGGTCATGCCCATTGTTCTCTGCATCAGTTTGGACGACGGGGACTTTGCCCTTTCGCCGAGGGACGCTCCATCCTCGCTCTGATCCCGAAAGCACCCCCTTCCGTTCATCAGGTCCACATCCGTATACGGCGTCCATGCCCAAGACTTCAGCCATGGCCTCCGCCATCGGTGCTACGGTGGCTGTCACCAGAACAAGTCGGTGGCCTTGGGAGCGATGCCACTCCAAACGCTCCCATGCGGATGAAGAAATACTTGCTTTCAATGTATGTTCTGCAAGATATTTCGAGTAGTCTTCCAAGGTTTTCCAAGAGGCGAGGGAAAGATGGCCTCGATTTCGAGCAGCATCATAGACGGCGCGCCCCCGAAGGAGATTGGTCAGGAAGCCTGTCGTCCACGCCAAGGCGCCCCAAGGGATTCTCCAAGGGCGGCGGCGAGCGAGATGTACTGTGAGCGTCTTCTCACTTGAGGCGTTGAGCAACGTGCCATCCAAGTCAAAGTAGGCTGCGACCCTGCCCTCCATGCTTAGCGCTCACATGCAACCTACATGAGCGAACCGCTTGAAACGGAGGTGTATGGGCGCATCAGAGCGTATGTTCATCGGTGGGACCATAGACACGACGGCCCGCACGATGGTCTTGCCACCACGTGAGCGTTTCCTTGAGGTGACGAGTGATGAAGAAACCAACCTTGCGCGGGGTGAGGCCGTGATTTCGAAGTTTCTGATCGTGGTTCAAATTGGCGACGATGGCTTGAGCTGAACAACCTGGATTGGCGAAGACAAAGCGGCGGACTTCGCGTCGTAGTCGTTCAAATCTCGCTCGTTTTTGGCTCCCTTTTCCTTCATGATGAGGCATAAGAGGAGAAAACTAAGTGAACCATTATCAAAGATTCGCTGGGAGTTTATTCAAAGACAACCGGTTGAGTCGTCTTCCAGTTAGCCGTAGCGAGTTTCTTGGCTTTTCCATCCGCAACGATTGGGTGAAGATCGTTAAGGCGACCGTGCATGCCATGAACTTGGAATTTCACCCGAAGTTCTGCGACTCGGTCGCGTTGAAGAATTTCGTCCTGCTCATCATCGAGGTCAATGCTTGCAAGCATTTTACCTTCGTTGGCGCAGTTGATGGTGAGCGTGTTGTTAGCATAATGCAGTTGAGGACGAAAATCCCAGTCATCGGGGTGATGCATCCAAACTGAGAGATCAAGCGAAAGGGTATCTCGCAACGTGATGCGACTGATTTCAACCGTGTCCACCATCGTAATCGCTCCTACCCAGTCGGCTCCGCTTCATACACCTTTCTCTTTCAAACGCTGCCATCGCCCATCGCGACCTCGGTCAACGAAGGGCGCATGATGACCACTTCCACGGTGAGGGTCCAATCGTTACCAGGATCGGGGTCAAATTCTCCAATCACAGGATCGGGGTCTGACTGCTGCGCAACTACCGACCAAATCCAGAGGCCCTGCCCTCGCTCGCCCGCTGCGCCCTGCAAAAGGAACGCGATGAGGGCGTCGGGTGAATCCGAAGTATAGAGGCCGTCTTCTCCGCGAGGATTCATTTTCTCAACACTCATTTCAGCTTGGGCTGGTTCGTTGGTTGTATAATTCCCAGCCTCGGTATCGACGCTCATTCTGAATCCATCATCCACAATGTTGAGTGCCAGAGTAAAGTTATCGTGAGGTGGGGCAACGTCTTGGTCGAGTTCCAACAGAGCATGCAACGCCATCACTCGCCCGCTGTCTCCCGGCGTCACGTTGCCTGACCATGTCTCGCCTTGGTTGAGATATTCACCCCATGTGAGGTCAAGAGTTTCGGTCACCCATTTCACCTGGTAGGTTCGGGTTGTGATGTTGAGTTCAAAGGGTTCGAAGGCAAAGGCGCCCGCAGCATCATCCACCCTGAGCATACCGTTGATGACACCAGAAGCAGCGGTATCGACGAAGACTTCGCTGCTCGTAGCGTCTGCATCGTTCATTGGGTCACCATCACCGTCACTGTCTTCGGCAGTGTTCAAGTCCCATGAAAAGGTCAAATCGTCTCCTTCTGGGTCGTAGGAGTTTGAGGCATCGAGAAGGGCAACATCGCCAGCGCGCACTGACTTGGGCATGCTGATATTAATCGACGGAGCACCGTTGACAATGATGGAAGCAGAAGCATCGTCAGTTCCTCCTTGGTCGTTGGTTACGGTGAGACGGACCGTGTATTGGCCGTAGGCAAAATAGGTGTGGGAGGTGAATCCTACGAGGGTTTCAGCGGTGGTCCCGTCTCCAAAGTCCCAAGCATAATTGGTGATGACACCCTCAATCGGAGATGATTCTCGGGCATCGAGGGTGATCATTTCTCCCTCTTGGATGAGGGTCGGATAGGCTTCGAGTGTAGCCCGAGGGTCAATGGTTGAGTCGAGAGCGCCCATGCATCCGGCCAGAGCGGACAACAGAAGCAGGTGACCTGCAAAAACGGAAAATTTCCATTTTCCTTTCATCCTCACCATACAACTTGGCTGACCTATCCCTTTCTAATGGTTCGGTTCGCGTGATTAAACAATGGACGTTTTTTCCAACCGTCAAAGTTCAACCGGTTCGGGCACATCACCCTCAATTCGGGCGTCTGCGTAAGGGTCGTCGAGGAGAGCGACGTCCTCAATTTCAACTTCATCGGCGTGGGTGAAACTTTCCTCACTTGATTCATGAAGGTCATCAACGAGTGCATCACTTGCATCATAAGGTGCAGATTGCAGTTCTTCAACCTCGGGAATTATCTCATCTTCGTCAAAGAGGGAACGTGCCTCAAGTCTGCGGCGCTCTTGTAATTGTGCGAAGGCGCCCTCTTCATCTGCCTCTTCATCCGGTATGTCAGTTGAAGTGACGTCGGGTGAGGTTTCTTTCTTTTTCAACCAATCTCGAAGCCCCATGGTCGCTCTCAAGGAGTCATCGTGTTTGAGAGTGATGTTGAAAGAGTGTGCCCTCCGTTCTTTCTTTATGGGCGATGACCTTTTCAAAGGCGAAAAGGTGTTGGCCTTTGACCTTGAGACCACTGGAGTCTCTACTCAGCGAGACCGAATCGTTCAATTTGCATTGATTGGAACTCTTGAAGACGGTACGTCGGTCAACCTCGAACGTATTGTGAACCCAAAGATGTCAATTCCTTACGATGCAAGTAAGATTCACGGCCTCTACAACGAAGATGTCCGGCACCAGGCTCCATTCTCAGAAGTGGCGGATGAATTAGCAGAATTGATTGAAGGGGCCATTCTTGTAGGTCACAACGTCAGGAAGTTCGATTACGCCATGTTGAAAAATGAATTTCTACGCATCGGACGATTGGCTCCTCAGCCAAAAGCGATCATGGATACACTTGAGCTTGTCCGACGATTGAAGATACCGCGCCCTCACAACCTTGGCTCGTTGTGCCACCGTCACGGCATACGCCTCGAAGCAGCGCATACCGCCGCTGCTGATGCTGCAGCCACCATGCTGTTGTTTTGGAGACTCTCGGTTGAAAACGCAGGCTCATTTCGCAAATCAATACCTGAGTTGGAACGATGGATTGTGAGCGGAGATGGTGCAAAGGATGCTTCCGAACTTGGACGCGGTTTGAATGATTTGGAGCCGGTTGATTCGTTGGGTAAAATTCGCCGTGATGAGGGGCAACTCATTGTCACCTTTGGACGGCATCGGGGGCGCTCCATCAATGAAATTCAAGCCTCAGAGCCGAGTTATGTCGGGTGGTTGCTCTCATCCAATGGGTTGGAATGTGAAGCGACCAAAGATGTGATTCGCGAGCACCTTGCTTCATGATGTTCGCTCGTAGGGAATACCATCGGGCATGGGCGACCATGGTAACACGTCGCACCACGGTCCAACTCGCCAATTCCTTCGGCTCGTCATAACTGAGCCAAGGAAAATCGCTCCTTGATGTCCGCTGGCCGTGAGTTCCTCCAGCGCCTCCTTGCCCCGCCCGTCGAACTGTGCGGTGATTTGGTGTCCCGTGGGGATGGCTCGGCCACTTTCATCAAGTGGTTCACACAATTCGAGAACTGCGGCTCCGCTGCTTTCATCAAACCGATGCAACAGGACTACTGCGTCACTGAAATCACTTTGGTGAAGGGTGCCTGAGGATTGCCTCCAAGTCCACCAGTGAGGGCACCATGCTTTCCAATCGCAGAATCCACCGCAGGTTTCAGGCCCGGGTTGGGCTTCCATCGGCATGGTAGTTGGTTGTGTTGCTTCCCATGCCGCATAAGCAGCCTCGAGGACACTCTCTCCTTCAGCTGGCCATTTTGAGGCGGTTTTTGTGTACCAACCTTCGGTCCGCACTGGAGGGGCTGCTGGGTTATTGGCAAGCAGGATATCTCGATACATCCGAAGTTGCCGATTGACCTCTGTCTTCAGAACTTTTGTAGGAGCATTTCCTGTCTTCAAATCGGCCACCAGCCACCCTTTCATGGCTCCGTGTTCGTCAAGGTCGGCAAATAAGAGGTCCAAGCGACCCATGAGGCGTTCATCACTGGTCACGAGTTCGCCTTCAACGGCAATAGCAAGCGATTGAAGGTGCTTCCATAAGGCAATCGTGATGCGTTCATGGGGCAATTCTCTCGCATTGATGTGGTCGAGCAGGAGGATAATTCCGCCTTTCTGTTGCTTCTTTGCTTCATTCCATTTACTCTCCTTCCAATCAGGTCGGCGGGGCGTTGCCATAAAGACGGCTTTTTCCTCCTCCCAACGGTCTTTGAGAAAGCCTTCCGCAGCAAGAGGGAGCCATCCTGCTTCGTCGTCGTCACGGCCGTCAAGGCTCATGTTCAGCAAATCTTCAACTGAGGCGTGGACGGCTGTTCCCAAAGAGGCAGCCATTCCAGCCTTGCGCGGGAGTCGTTGTCGGCTCAACCAGTACATCCTAGGACAGGTTTCGTAGCGGTTCCAAGCCGATGGAGAAAGTTGGTGTGGGCGTGTAGCCCTCTTTTCTTCGCCCTCCATGAACTTCGCTTGACGGTTTCCATGATGAAGGCTTTGATGGAGCGGCGAGGGAAAGTGTTGAAGGGTGTCGGGCTGCACGAAAGGATATGGATGCCCCAAGCCTACGTATCAATGCGACCATTGAACATGAAAATACAATGGTAATCACCTGCTTCCCGAGTGTTGGTATGGTCTCAAGTATCGTCGCTCATTATCTCATTGACCATCTCGACCTTGAATTTGTAGGAGGGTTGGTCGATGATCGTCTGCCCGCTCTCGCCTTGATTCAAGAGGGCGTCCCCCTACCCCCTATTCGAGCCTATGCTGGAAAACCACAGTGTTCCATTGATGGATGCGACCAGGTCATTTTGCTCATGAGTGAAATGGTAGTTCCAGAGACCTTGGTTCATAAAATCGTGTGGGCGCTCTTTGAGTGGTCCAAGGAACACAAGGTGCTTGCTGGTATCGTCGTTGACGCCTTTCCCAAAGCGGGGATGAAGAGTGGCATGGATGGTGTGGATCCCGTCGTTGAATACGAGGACACTGAAGCGATTGACGTGGTTGGAATCGGTTGCAATAAAGCAGTCCGAGAGATGCTCAAAGAGATGGACATCCCTCTCCTGCAGCAGGGAGTTATTCGCGGAATGAACGGTGGTATCCTGAGTGAAGCCATGCGTCGGGGCATTGGTACGATGTCGATTATGGTCGAAGCCGACCCAAGATTCCCTGATGCTCGGGCTGCAGCCGCCTTGATTGAACGACTCAATACCTTACTGCCCAGTATGGATTTGCCCCAAGAGCCCCTCATCGCTGAGGCCGAGATGCTGGAGGAGCAACTCAAAGCCTTGATGGAGGCGGCTGGAGGAAGTGAGCAGGGTTCACCCAGCAGCAATGCCATGCTCTATGGTTGAATTCACTCGAAGTCCAGAAGCGAAGGTTGCTTCTTCACTTGTCCATCTGCGTCCGGTTGAAGGGTTGATTCTTCATGCCCAAGATGGGTCATGAGGTCGTCTTCGGCCCACACACGAACATCAAGTTGCTCCGCTTTGGCTTTTTTCGACCCCGCCTTTTCACCTGCAACCAAAACGTTGAGTTTTGCAGAAACGCTACCGACGATTTTTCCACCAGCCTCAGTGATCAATTGTTGAATTTCTTTTCGTGGCTTTGACAACGTCCCAGTCACACAGAAAGTCATACCGTCAAAAACGCCCCCTTCACTTGGTTGAGATTCGGCCGTGACCGTTACCTCATTGAGGAGGTCTTCAACGGTACTGCGCCTTGCTTCAAGGCCGTCTCGGACGTGAAGTGCGACAACCGCCCCCACGCCTTCAAGGGCCATCAAACGGCGCAGAGCTTGATTGTGTTCGTGGCCCTTTCCAGACTCGTCTTGAGATGGTCCAAATTCAACGTCTTCCGGAAGGAGATGTGCTTCGTTGAGCCACAACATCAAACCATCAGCATCGCCTAATTCACGAGCCACGGACAGGGCGAGTTCCGGCCCGATACCGGGAAGCCCAAGGGCGTGAAGGAAGCGTCCGAGACTCATGCTCCTACTTTTCTCGACTTCATTGAGTACATTCGTTGCTGATTTTTCTCCCATTCGTTCGAGGTCGAGGAGCGTCTCCATGGAAAGACGGTAGAGGTCGCCAAGCGTCTGTATTGCACCCGCTTCGAGAAGTTGTTCAACCAATTTTTCTCCAATTCCGTCCATCTCCAACGCTCGGCACCAATAGAGCATCGATCGTGAAATCCGAGCATCGCAGTGCAGACTCATGCATTTGATGAAGGCCCCATCTGCAGTGATTTTCCCCCCGCAAGCCGGGCATCCCGATGGAGGTTCAATTGAGCGGGCAGAAGGTAACTGGGCTACAAATGCCTCGCCGGATGCGTGAATTCGCCCGTTAAGGTCGTCCTGGCTTGCAGGGCCGAGAGAACGCTCGATCTTAGGAATAACATCACCTCTGCGCACAATGAGGACCTTGTCCCCAATCTGTACGTTCAGCCTTTGGACCTCTCCCAAGTTATGCAGGGTGGTATTTTCTACCGTGACACCACCTACACGCTGCGGTGCAATACGTGCCACCGGTGTGATGTTGCCGGTTCGTCCGGTCTGCCATTCCACTTCAAGGAGAACCGAGGTCGCCTCTTCGGGTGGGAATTTCCATGCCAGAGCCCAACGTGGATGGTGGGCTGTCATTCCAAGCCTTTCCCGCTGCGCGAGATGGTCGAGTTTGAACACAACCCCGTCAATTTCGTACGAATAGGTTGACCTCTTTTTGGCCCACTCTGCAGTATGCATTGACATCAGATGAGCTGTATCAGCAGGAGACGATGCTTCGTGAAGAACCCACGGCGCAGGCTGAATGCCCAAGTCCTGTTCAAGCCAGACGAGAAGTTCGGTATCGTTCAAACAACGTGGAGCTGCCTGACTGTCGGGGTGGCGGTCTTCGCCAGAGGGAAGTTGAGCATCGTAGGCTTGGAACACCAAGTCTGCCGCATCGGCCTTCCCGTCATCGTATTTTTGGCGAAGGGCGCCGGCTGCTAAATTCCGAGGGTTGGGTGAAACATCGCGGTATTTTGCTTCAAACACATCCAACGGCATGACCACTTCGCCCCGAACATGGACGTCAACAGGCAAAGGCAAGCGGTCTGGAATATTGGTGACTTTTCTGGCATTGCGGGTGACATCTTCGCCCCGCTCTCCGCTTCCACGGGTCGCTGCACGGACCAAACGACCCATGCGGTATTCGATGGAAAGGGCAGAACCGTCCAATTTCGGTTGAGAAAGAAAGCGGGTGGCCCCCCCGGTCGTTGCGTTGACAAAGTGTGAAATTTCCTCATCCGTTGTGGCTTTGTCAAGACTGCGCATAGGGAAGAGGTGGTCAACCTTGACGCTTCCCGGAGGGATGTCCGCGCCAACGCGGTCAAGTTGTGGATGATGGGGGTCAAGGGTTTTGAGTTCGTCCCAAAGTGCATCGAATTCAACGTCTGAAAGGACCGGTTGAGCGAGGTTGTAGTAGAGGTTCGAATGGTGGGCGATTTGCTCGGCGAGATAGGAGATTCGCTCGGGCGAATCGTCGGTTTTCTCAGCACCTCCGCTCATGTGGTGAACACGCAGACGACAGGATAAGAAGCATCGCTTGTTGATGCCTCAATCAAACTTCAAGGCTACGAATTCGCTGTTCTCTAACGGGCATCGCGTCATAATGGCATGGGTTAAGATGCGAAGGTGAATTTCTGCCACGACGTGGACAGTTGCGGTGAACATATGACCCGCATGAGGTTTGAGGTCATCATCGGAAAAAGTCGCGTGGAGGTGAGTGAAGGCTTCCCCTGATTCTCTGCGTGCAAGGTTGCCTTGAAGCGTGACCAATTCTGTGCCAGCCTCAAGGGTCACGCGATGATACACGTGGTCGTCGTCCATGTACCCATAGGTGCTCTCTCGTGTGCGGCCAATGCCACTTGTGATGGCTGCAGCATCAAATCCTACCTCATCTGCTAACGCTTGAAGCGAGGCGTGTATTTCTTCTCCAGGATCCAATCGAACAAAGAGGTCATCGTTACTTCGCGTCCATTCCATGGTGCGCCCTCGTAGCGATGCCTCATGAGACTACGCATCATTCGCTTTCCGTTGAATCGGGAAGGCGACGCGCCTGTTCCATGGCCTCGATGTAGGCCCGGGCCGTCTTGAGGGAGGTTGCATCGCCCCCCAGAGGCAGAGGTCCGAACGGACCCCATCCATTTCGAAGCAGCATGATACGTCGCTTTGGTTGGCGTTTTGCCAAACGCAGACGTTCCCACGGGTAGCGCTGTCCGTCAGCAAAGAGATGGGTTGAGGTGATGGCGTAACGCTTTGGAATCACGAGGGAAATCAGATGAAGCGCAAGGAGGATATCCCAAACGATGGCGTAGATCATCGGAGTATTGCTGACTTCAAGCAAACCCCACGGCAATACCATCATCGCTGCCATTGACCCGAGGTTGCCCCACTGGCGAACAAGTTCGTGAACGCCTTCACTCTCCCAAGCGAAGCCGCCGGATGGAAGCGTTCCTAAATCGGGTACATCGCTGCGCTGGCGTGTGAGCCAAAACGCATCCCAGAGGACGATGAGTGCCAGGACGGTCACGGCGGTCATCGCCACGGCCTCGGCACTGGGAAGATAGGTCTCCATCGTTCATCCACTCACAGATGTGTTTGGTCAAGACCCGTCAAATCACCCGGACCGCCTCGGCGGAGGCGAACGAAGAAGAGCAAGACTCCGACGACAAAGAGCGTGACTACGAGAAGAAGTGCATTCAGGTTGGTGTCTGAATCCGCAGTCGTTGTGCCCTCCAATACATCGGGGGTGCCGTCTCCATCATCGTCCATATCCTCAGTGAGCCAACTGGTGTAGCCTTCGGGACAATCAAGAACATCGGGTTGGGTGTCTCCGTCCGTATCAACCTGAGCGCAGGGGTCAAGCGGGAAAGCGTCCTTACTGTCGCTGAATCCGTCATTGTCGTCGTCCTCGTCGTAGACGTTGGGTCCGCATGACTTTCCTGTAGTGGCGTCAAACCACGTGTCACTTGAACAAGAAGAAGTCCAGTCGCCGTCAGTGTCAAGTTGGGTATATTCGAAGTCCTTCGAAGCGGTGCTACTGGCTCCGTAAGTGTCGGTTGCCGTCACTTCAACGACGTAATAGCCCGCAGTCAAATCTGTGATGTTGTAGACCTTCTCGTTTCCACTCTGTAGAACAGCATTGCCTTGAGCATCGTAGACCTTCCACGAAAAGACTAGAGCAGATTCGTCATCCAAATCATCGCTTGCAGTAGCCGTGGCTCGAATGAATTCGGACTCCATCACTCGTTGGCCCGCATAGGGTTCCAACAATTCAACCGTCGGCGCCTGGTTGATGGCGATGTTGAATACGACGAGTGCATCGGCTGATGCGGGAGATGTGAGTGTCAAGGTAGTTGATGGAGAGCCCGCTCTTGATGCGGTAATGGTCACTGAAGCCACCATCGTTTCACCTGAATCGGTGACGGTTCGATAGGGGAGTTCAACATCCACCGTAGTACCGGAAACTTGCATTGCGTTCATGGTTGATGCTTCAAAGTCCAATGTGAAACTCGCTTCAACGGGCTGACTGTTTTGGCGAGCGTCCAAAACAAAGGTTCGATAGGCTGTGAATGAGGCTCCTTCTGTGGCGTCAACATTACCGATGTTCCCATCAATCGCTGATACTTCTGCGCCGTACATCTCCATGTCACCAATCAGTGTAGTCTGTTCGAGACGAACGGGATAACCTTCGGTGGAGATTGCGGTGGAAGCCGTCATTACTGAATCGCGCAGAATGAAGGGCGCACTGACCTCTCCTTCGTCAAGATGTAATCCGAGTCCAACGCTGTACCCCGAGAGGTTGAGATGTTCAACAACCAAGCTGTCCATTGAGCGGCCATGGTGGGAGACAAATGCAGTCCCTGAATTGTCACCGATGAGTTCGAGGTGGCTCAGCAACCCAGCAGAATCGTCAATGTCCAGGGCGGGTGCACCGTAGAGCAAAACGTGATCGATATTGAGTTCGCGATTGGCATCTCCCGCAATACCGCTGGTTCCCGTTACGTTGCCCTTGACATTGGAAAGAAGGAAATTACCGTCAATTGAATTGAGGGAGATGATGCTTTCATCGCCCACAAAGGAAAGCGCATCGACATGCTCAACATAGCCTGTGACTCCGGTGAGCGTGAGACCTTGAGGTGTCGCTTCCCCAATCATCAATTCTGAGAATGCCAAGGGTACCTGTTGAGCCCAAACAGCACTGCCGTAGCAGGAAGTGAACGTCACGTTCGTCATGGTGATGGTGCCGCTTGAAGGGAAGAGTTTGACACACCCATCCCCGCTGTCTTGGAAGTGGGAATTGCGCAACAAAACATCTGCACTGTTCCCTGACTGAACGTAGAGCAATGCATCTGCACCTGAACGGGCGAAGGTCACGTCGTCAGCACGAACTTCCCCAATGCCTGAAACGGTCATGGCGGGCGTTGCTTCAACAAGATTGGTGCCGGTGAGTTCAATGGAGGCTGCTGCAGAGGTTCCGAGCACCAAACCGCCCCAACGAGCTCCTGAACCAGTTGATGAAAGAATCGACGAACCTGCATCAAGCACTCCGTTGACGGTAATGGTTGAACCTTCAGCGATGCGAAGAGACACGCCGTCTTGGATGGTCATCGTTGATGACGACGAGAGCGTAAGGGATTGATCCAGTGTGTAAGGGCTCCATTCCCGCTCAAGAACCAACCAATCCGTAACCGTTCCAGAAGGCACCGTTGAAGCCATGAAGGTGTGTGAGAGGCTCTGATTAGAATCCCATGTGACGAAGTCCGAAAAGGAATTTTGTTGCAGGGTTACCGTTTTGATACCCGCCCACGTTTCTCCACTATCGGTCACCGTGCGTGCTACGCCAGAGGTTGATACTTCCCCCTCAGAGTCGGTGAATGAGACTGCGCCGTCAATTGAAATCAGTGCCCCTTCAACCGGTGTTCCCTTGTCAAGAACCTTCACTTCGAGGGCTGAATAAGCAGTGAAGACAGCCCCTGTGCCAGCATCAATCATTCCATTGACTTGCCCGTTGTAGAGGTCAATTTCACAACTGGGCTGAACGGTGAGATTGCCCATGACCATCAGGGCATTGACCGTACGCTTGGAGATGCAAGCCCACTGCACTTCCCCATTGATGGTCAATGAGGCAGCGTCTGTGCCTTGGAGCATGCTGCTACCGCTGGCTTGGATGACGGAGGCATCGAGCGTCGCATCGTGTCCGATAAGTTCGCCGCTTCCCTGTAGCGAGACTGAGTTGGCTTGGTCGACAACAAGCGTGGTCCCTTGAAGCGTGAGTTTTGCATTATTGCTTACAACAAGGTCGCCAGTGAGTTGGTGGGCCTGTCCGTCGGGCCGCGGGCCCAAGACAACGTCTTGACCCGAGGTGAGTGTCCAATCACCTTGGGGAATCACTGGAACTTGAACAGACTGCCCGCTTTGACCACCATAGAGCACCACACGGACTCCAGCGCCCTCAAGAGTGGCGTCAACAACAGAGCCAGTACTGGTCAACGGAAGGGTAAGGGCTCCGTTGCTATTGCTGGCCAGTGAAAATCCGTGAACTTCCACATCTGCTTCGACCGGGTTACCTTGTAAATCAGTGAACGTCACAGGAGTTTCCAACAACTCATAGGCTGATGAAACAGAGATTGAGGGGTTGCCGGTGCTCCCGTAATAGAGCACACCGTCTCCAAGTGCGTCCGAAGAGGATGGGGCGGTATTGACTGGAGAAAAGGAGCGAATGACGCCTTCGCTTCCCGTCGCCATCATCAGAGGCGTGTCGTGTAGTTGAGCGGTCCA
This sequence comes from Euryarchaeota archaeon UBA256, assembly GCA_002494645.1. GTDB lineage: Archaea > Thermoplasmatota > Poseidoniia > Poseidoniales > Poseidoniaceae > Poseidonia. Next base: position 102,978 of record DACE01000005.1, read on the forward strand.
ATCATGCAATTGAATGGACGATGGCCCTTCCATCAAGACACCTTTGCTTTGTGCAACCGTCGTCAAGGTCGTACCGACATACGACGAGTCAATCAGATGCAGGCCTGCAACCGATCCTATGTTGAGTTCAGCATTTGCCACCACAGCATCTGTATCTTCAAAGTGGAGGCTTGTCGATACATTGCGTAGCGTAAGGTGTTCTGCCTCCATTGTACTGTACCATGCTCGTACGCCCGTTGAACTTGCATCGCTCGATACGAACGGCTTTTCGATAGTGATGGCGCCCCAATCATGGTCTCCACCCAGAACATCAATGCCGACACCGTCCGAAGAGGTGAGCGTGATGTGAACGTCGGAAAGCGTGCTCGTGGGCGTCTGCACGGCAAGTGCGGTCATTGGTGAAGTCAGCGTGACATCCTCAAGCAAGAGATGGCCGTTACCTGATGCTGCCATGGCTCGCATATCCCCGTGAAAACTACTGTTGCTCACATCAAACGTACCGCTACCTGACCAGGATACACCCTTTTTTGCATTACCGATCGTGACGTGATTGAGGGTACACAATCCGTCACACCCTGCGTCAAAAACATAGCGTAACTCAAGGCCGTCCGCGATAAAAGAAACATCATCCAGAATCATGGAGGTTGCTCCTTGCGCAACGAGCATCCGCTCGCCCTGCATGGCAGCGTCACTGAGCGTGAGCCCGTCGGTATTACTTGCATCAATGCCGAGAGAGACACCCGTGGCATATACGCTTGAAATTGTGGACAAGGCCCCCGCCTTCGTAGCCAGTCCAACACTGGCGTTGACGATTCCAATGCCCGTTGCATTGAGATATCCTCCTGAGGTTCTGATTCCAACGCCTGCTTCGTGAACCGTGATTTCAGAAGCATTGACTTGCCCGTTGAGGTCCATACCAACGGCGACTTCAACGGCTGATGCATCGTTGAGAGTGAGGCTGCCACCATCGACGTAGAAGGCTTCGTAATCCATCCGGTGAGCGTCAACTCCATCCAAGGTAGCCTGCCCACCAAGAAGGCTCAATCCTCTGTATGCATCATTGAGCACGAGGTCACTCCCCTCCAAACTTCCTCGAACGAGAAGAGCAGCGGAGGCGTTTGCGACGGTGACATTGTTCAATTCGGCAGACCCCGATGAGGCGATTTCAATACCAGGCCACAGACCTTGTCCGTGTGAACCCTGTGTGAGTGGAGGGACCGAAGAGAAAAACACGGCTTCCTCAGCGTCCAGGTGTCCTTCAACAAGAATACCATATTCGCCAGCATCAACGCTTGTACCCGATGCTATGGTAAGGGTTGCACCCTGTGCGACGGTCACGTTCCCGGTCAGCGTCATACTGCCCGACCATGTCGTATTGACCGTGACCGTGCTGTCCGCAGCAGAGATGACTGGTGACAGCGACATCATCAGAAGAAGAGCGGTCAGAGCAAGGGCGTTGCGTGTTCGCATGATTGGGCGTTAAGGTATGGCCATATCAAACCAAAGGCCTCGCGTCGCACAAAGTATCCACACAGAAGGAAAAAATGGTGGGCCCGCCCGGATTTGAACCGGGGTCTGACGGCCCCCAGCCGCCAAGTATAGGCCAAGCTAACCCACGGGCCCGAGTGTAAACTCAGTTGCGTGCAGCGCTGAACGGTGCGACCTCTTCGATGAGATCGAGGTGTCCAACGTACATACGGCGGCAGCAGTAGCGCTTGAGGCCCACGGAATCGAGAGCTTCAGCGTCTGTTTTGCCATCCGCCAACAATTGCTTGAATTCTTCCCACTTGTGGGCGACAACGCCGCCACAGCTGAAACATCGTACTGGAATAATCATCATCTCACCTCATCGATAGGACTTCTGCTTCTTGCGACGAGCACCACGTCCAAGTTGGTGCTTTGGTTCCTTACGTCGTGGATCGTTGACCAAAAGACTGCGGTCAAAGCGAAGGTATTCGTCACGAAGTTCTTCGTCAACACCTTCTGCTCCACCGTTGTAGTGGACCAGTCCGCGTGCAATAGCAGTGCGTATGGCATCGGTTTGACCCATGATGCCTCCCCCTGTGGTGGTCACGTAAATGTCAACCTTGGCCAAACGGTTCATGGCGTCTGCGATGATCAGTGGCTCCATCGACTTGCGACGAGCGAGAGACGGTTGCATGATTTCAATGGGTTCGGAGTTCACGCGAACTCGGCCTTTTCCAGCCTTGACTGATGCGCGTGCAACAGCTGTCTTTCGCTTTCCGGACATCTCTACTGACTTCTTCTTACGTGCCATCATTGGTCACCTCCATTCCAGCGGTGGGCGGGTGCACCCAAGTCTGCGCTGATATCACCCAACAGAATGAAGCGGTCGGGCAAAGCACGGCGGAACTTGCTGTCATCACCGCGCTCGTGGCCTTCGGGAAGGTCACCTGAGAGATGGTTGGGGCAGCCGATTTCAACGCGTAGATTGCGTAGGGCTCGGCGTCCGCTGCTCTTCTTTTGGTAAGGGAGCATACCGCGGACGGCTCGCTTCAGGATCATGTCAGGCATACGAGGGTAGAACGGTCCTTTACGGGCGTGGTTCAACTCGTACTTCTTGTGATAGATGTTCAAGACGGAACGTGGGCGGCCGGAAACGACGGCTCGTTCTGCGTTGACGATGATCACTTTGTCATCTCTGTCTTCGCGGGCAGCCTTGAGAAGGATATCCGCTGAAGCAGATGCAAGGCGGCCCATGATGAGCCCGTCTGCATCAAACACGTAGGTTGTTGCATCAGCCAAGGATAACAACTCCTGTTCCGGTTGGGTTTTCGTTCATCAGCTCGCCGTAGGTCATGATTCGACCTCCAGCGGCTTCTATTTTCTCACGGGCACCGTTGCTCACGCTGTAGGCGGCGATAGTGTGACCGTTGGTCAACTCACCTGAGCCGAGCAGCTTGCCTGGAACGAGGACTGTTGAGCCCTCGGGGGCGTAGCGGCTTACACGGCTGAGGTTGGGTTGGGCCCAATTCTTACGGCTCTTTGAGAGTCGCAAGGCCACATCTCGCCAAACAGCTACTCCGGTGTCGCGAGACTGGGCTTTCAACTGGTTGATCATGTCAACCAGTTGGGCGTTTGTCTTACGTTCTGGGTTACTCATTTGACTCCCTCGATGCTTTGAAGCAACTTGCCGACCGCCCTTCCCGTTATGAAGGCACCGACGCGCTTTGGACATTCAACGCGCCGCTGTACGGCGTTTCCCTACTGAATTGCGGGAGGTTGGTTTCATTCGAGGATGATTTCGCCCTTTGCATCGAGGAGTTCAATCATCAGGCCGGCTGCCCGTGCTTGGATGATGATTTCGTCGTGAAGTGTATCTGAAAAGTCATCAAGGGCACCAAGGGCCGTGATACCGGCCACATCGGTCAGACGGTCGATAAGGTGATTGAGGACACAACTGACGCCGTAAGCTTGGCCTGCACGGAATGCATGATCCGGTCCACCGACTTCGGGGTCTTCTGCCTTCATTCGCAGCATAACGGTCTGAGAGTAAGCGACCAGAGCACCGTAAATGGACTCAATAATTTGAGCCGCCTCAAGGTCTCCTAGCAACATCTGTGATTGTGCAAGCGCTGCACGAACAGCTGATTCATAGAGCCCGTGAGCACCGATGGTGTCGGTTGTTTCAATCTGCATGGCTTGGTCAATGATAGACTTCCAGTCGTCCATGAACCGACACAGGGCCTCCTCCCTTTGAAGGTTAGGCCATGCAAGGCTTACGCTCACACCATCCTTTCGCAAGGAGCGAGGTTGTCCTCAAATCTTGAAGTCGCTGCCTTCACCTTCAACGATGCCGGCTTGACGTACTGTTCCATCAGCGTCAACGAATTGCCCTGCCTTCGTCTGGTTTTCGTAAAGGCTAGCCACGTCAACGCGCTTGACCGTAGCCTCTTCGCCCAGTGACATTGTCAATGAGTTGGTGATGGCGTTCAAGGTCTGGATTGCACGGTCGCGATGCGTTGCATCAATGGTGTGCTCGGAATAACGGGCTTCTTCGAAGATCGACAGGAAGTTATCCAATTGATCTGTTGGAACCATATTGAATGCCGAACGGACAGCCGCTTCGAATTCACGAGCCGTTTCGTAGACCTTCTTCATGAAGCCGTATTTCTTGAAGTGCTTGACCAAACTCTTGTAGCAGTCGAAGATGGCAGCAATGTATTCGTTGCTCGCTTCCAATTGCATCATTGCATCGGTCAAGATACCACGCAAGGCTTGCACCTGACGACGTTCTTGGACGCGTTGGTAATAGATGGCCCCAGCGATGAGCAAGGCCATCAAGACAATCGCAAAGCCAAGCAGGTTCCCTGGTGAGAGAAGACCGCTGCCAGCAGCTGCGGCATCTGCTTTCTTGTAGGAAACTTCGTGCGTGATGTTATCTTGGGACGGTGAGAAATACGTTGAACCGGGGTAGAAGGCAGTAATTCGCCACATACCCGTACAAGGCTGGCCGTCACAATTCTTTCCATCAAAGGCCCACTCGAACGAAGCGATACCCTGCTCGTTGGTGCGCGACTTATTGTTCAGATCTGAAACCACCCATTCTCCGGTCGCATCGTCAAAGTACTGATAGGAGAATATCACTTCTTCATTCTCCACAGCCAAGTCCAAGCGGTCTCGCAGCAAGGCGATTTCACCATAGACTGGTTGGCCTTCGTCGACACCGTTAGCACCAGAATTACTCCATGTTTGCTTCACTTGCAAGTCAACGCGGGATCGCACGAGAACTTGGAGGTCCATGGCTGAACCATTGAGGGCGTTGGAGTTGTCCTTGTCGCATCCACCAGGTACGTTACGGTCTGGCTCAAAGGCGACACGGAGCGTTCGGAAACCTTCCAGCTTACCGCCGGTTGTCTCAACACCTCGCAGTGTTGGGTTCTGAGTCGGATCGCCGCTGAACCATTCAACGGTACCATCGATGTCGCTGGTGCGAACAGTTGCAAGTGGGCGGATGTTATCATCAGGATCCAAGTAGAGGTTCAGACACTTGCCACCGACGGACTGGCCGTTCGATTGAGCGAGGAAGGCATCAACGTGGAAGGATTCCTTGAGATACAACACAGGATATCGTGAACCATTTTGAGCCACCCACTGGTCAACACTGGACTTGAACGGTCCAACTTCAGTGATTTGAAGGGTCGAGTTTGAGAACACTTCAAACTCTGTTTGAACGGTCTTGTTCTCATAGCGGTAAGCGTCGTTGTTGTCGTAAGAGGAATAGGTCACGGTCACTTTCGCCTTTCCTGCCATGACGTCTGAGAGCGGACAGGTGATTGAGAAGAACCCATCATTGTCTGTCATACCTGACTGGCAAGCAACGGGGCCTGTTTGCCCGTTGACCATCTCATAATTGACGCGGATGTTACGGTCGGTGAGATTCACGCCCAACTCATCACTGAGGTGGCCGGTAACGACCATCGGCTTTGGAACAACTTCCCCTGTCATCGGATCAATTTCGCTGGTGTAGACGATTTGGTCGTCAACGGTCATGACCGTTCGGCCAATGAGATTGAATCCGTTGGCGTTGTTGGTCATGATCACTCTGAAATGGTCGTTTCCTGGGATTTGTGTGCACGGATCCCATGCACCTTGAATACCAAGGTAACTCACATCAAGTGGTTGACAGCCCTCGTTCGGTAGCGATTCTTGGAATCGCAGTATCACGTTCACAGGTCCAAATCCATCTGGAAGGAAGGATTCAGGGTCATCTCGCAATAATTGCGGGTTCAACGGAGAGATGTTTGACTTCAAACAGCCAACGGTCTCTTCTGCTTCCAATCCGTCACCGTCGAGGTCGCGGTCGGGAACATTGTCACCATTACCGTCATAGAAGCAAAGGTGCGAGCCATCCGGTTCAATTTCCGGTAGTGAAATCACACCAGCACTTGGAGCGATGGTTGCTACAACTTGCCGATGCAATGTACCTTGGAAGTCTGTGCCTTCAAAGATGACATCAACCAACCCGCCGTTAGGGGCTTGTGAGCCCGTGAGGGCCGTACCTCCGGAGTCACGTACACTGGTTTTGTTATCGTCACTGACCTGAGCGGTAAAGTCCCATTTATCGCCCGATCGCCGCAGATTTTCGTCCGACTGAATGACTTGCATGTAGGTGCGAGAGACGACCCAGACATATTGGGACACAGTTGCTCCCTTGAGAAGAGGCGTTCCCGCGTACTCAAACTGCAGTGTGAAATTACCCAAATCATCAGAGGCCGACACGTTGAATGGTATCTCGAAGAACCCGTTGCTATCCGTATAATTGACACCTGTGCGTCCGTCGAAGGACCAAGTGTAGTTCACCGGTGCATCTCGAACGGGTTGTAATGAGTTGTCAACCAACTTTGCTTGAATGGTGGTGTTCGTGTTTCGATACAGACGTGGGAGTGATGTGGTGAGGAAATCAGTCGTTCCGACAACGGTGACGTTGATGTAAGCGCCAGTCGGTGCAAGGGTGGATGAATTGCCTGTAAAGTAGTACGCTGAATTGGTGAAGTCAACACGCATTCCGTAGGTTCCAGCACCGTATTGGCTGAACCACGACCAGTTGTAATCGTAGGTAGCATCACCATCTTTCATGATAGGTCGTTGGGTGTAGGCCGTTTCACCTGCACCGAGGAATTGACCGTTCTTATCGACGTCAACTTGCAGAGCAATCGGGTCTTGGTCCCAAGCTTCGTTGGTTCGGTTGGTTACCGTGCCAATGACTTGGAGTGATTCACCCGTATTCATTTCTGGAACAACTTCACAGCGAATCGGACTGTTGGGGTCGTTTCGGTCAACCGGGCCACAAGGCGGTAGGTTGCCGTCGCCGCCGTTAACCAAATTGATGAACCAATGCGAGCCGTTGGCGGAAAGGAACGGCCTTAGGCTTGCTGCTTGTCCGGTTAGAGACGCTGGCAAACCATCCCAAGAGGTTGGGTAAGGCTTGAACGCAGACACCGTGTTGTAGTCAATGCTCGCCGCGTCTAGCGCTGGTTGGTGGAACAGTGTTGCCCAGTCTCCGAAAGTACCGTCGCCGTTGTTGACGGTTGAATCGTAGTAGTAGATTGGACTCAATCCATCAACGATCATCGTTCCTTCAATGTTCATTCGATGCATGACTCGAACTGAGAAGGGTTCAGCCTCGTCACCGTGCAGGAACGGGAACGGCCATTCAGTCGCCAACTCTGGAGATACCCGAGCTACAATTTCAATATCGCCTGCTGGCAAACTCGTATTGGTGTAATTGTACCGTAACGGGTCGCCGTTGTTGTCGAGAACGATATCGTGTTGCTTGGTCAAGTCATTCCAAGCGATCTGTTCGTATGCACCCGGTATTTGCCCTACGCCGTTATCGGCGGTTGAATTCCACTGTACTTGCTTCCAGGTTCCAGAAATCCCGAGGTCTTGAACGAAGGTGAGTGAAGCCCAGCCTGTAGCATCCGTGCGGTATCCGTTGTTGCCCAGGCCAGTGAAATTGGTCGGAGCGGTGAGGTTACCAAAAAGACCACCAAAGATGGAGAAGGTGATTGGAGAGTTCTTGATTCGGTTGTCAAAGAGCCCTCGGTCCCAATCTGCGGCATAATGTGCTTTGAAATCCAACCAGAAGGGTTGCTCGTCGCTTCGGAAGTAATTCCAAGCAGAGTAGTCAACTGTCATGTTGGCTTCTGCTCCGACGTAGTAGGATTGAGACTGATTTCCATTGAACACAAACATCTCGGTCACTTCAGCATAAACACGGTATGTCGTGTTGTCGCCTACGGTGAGGTCTTCTGGGTAGAGGAATTGTCCGACACTGAAGTTGCCTCCTGCGTTGGTCAATACGTCAATGGTTTCGATAGCCGTGGTGTTGTTGCCCGTCCATTCAATATGGACTTGAACCGGCAGTTCTGGTGCCGCTTCAAAGAGTCCCGTAACGGGGTTAATCCAGTCCACATGGCCCGAGAATATGGTCGGGCTTTGTGCATCCAGCCAGAGATTGTCGGGCAGGTTGAGCGTGATGTAGGTGGGCATCTTGTCGTCTGCATCTGAAATACCGTCGTTGTCAAAGTCCCAGTCTGAGGTCAACTCTGCATCTTCGGTGTGGTCAAAGTCAAGGTCAACTCGAGTGTCGTTGTCGTCATCGTCGTCAATTGCATCCGGCCCTGTGGACGAATCCATAGGGTTGGCGAGTGCTTCACCATCGCCGAAATCATCGTGATCCCAGGGGTTGGTCGAGTTGCGGTCAAAGCGAGTGGGCCACAGCAGAACTTCGTCTTCATCGTGCATGCCGTCTTCGTCGTCGTCCTCATCAAGGTCATCACGAGTACCGTCGTTGTCGTGGTCGAATGGTGCAGTGATGCTTTCTAACAATTCAACGGCGTTGGTCAATCCATCGCCATCCCAATCATCGTCAGCCCAGTTCACAATACCGTCGTTGTCATTGTCCCATGTGGATTGTTCTTCTCCCCAGAAACAATTGGCGAGTTGTTCTTGGTCAACGTCCAATCGTCCATCGTTATCGTCATCGGGGTCTTCTCCGTCAGGGATTCCGTCATTGTCGTTGTCGACGTCATAGATGCTGGGGGTTCGCAGACCTTGAGACATGATTCCTTGGTCCCAAACGGCCTGGTAGAAGCCGTCTTCGTCAGCGTCTGCATCGTTTCCGTCATCATCGTTATCGGCACAATTGTCGCCTTGGAAGAAATTGCCGTTATTCTGGCCCGTATCGTCGTCGAGGTCAAAGTTACTGTCAATTTCAAAGTAATCCCAAATTCCATCGTTGTCGTCATCGACGTCAAACCAATCAAAAATTGCGTCGTAGTCATCATCAAGGTCAATGGTTGAGTTGGTGAAGTCGCCATCAACGTCGCCATCAACGTCGTTCTTGAGTAAATCCGCACCCAATTCATCTGGGAAATCCGCTTCGGGACCGTTGTCGCTGTTCCACTGCCAGATTCCTGAAACCAGACCAATCCACGTGTTGTATGCATCGCGATTGTCGTTGATTTGCGTGAAGGTGATTCCTGAGTCGACGTTACCGTCGGCTCCGAAGTCATAATGCCAGCATCCAATGCCTCCAACGGGCGTACAACTCCAGTTGCCAGAGGGGCCACCAGCAGTTGCCCCTTGGTCAAAGGCTGCATCTGGGCGTGTAGAATAAGGTGAGCCAAATTGCGCATTTACGCCATTGAGGGGCATTTTGTAGGCGAGGGCATAGGCATAACCGCAAACAAATCCTTGGCCGAGATTACCTGCAGTCCATCCACAGGTTGTCAGGTTGTAGGAGCCTCCCATTTTGACATCGTCGACATCGAGAACGCCATCGTTGCCTTCATCTTGGTCCCACCAATCGGGCATACCGTCGGCATCTTGGTCAATATCAAGTCCGTTGATGAGGGAGTCGCCGTCCGAATCAATATCCCATTCATTACCACCGTTGTAAGGTGACCAGCGAGCAAAGAAGAACCAATAGAATTCAGGAACAAGTCCTGGAGTGACTGGATTGGTCGTGCTGTCGTAGCCGTTGTAGTTGAGCACAACATCGCTGAACGGATAGTGTTGGAAGACCATGTTCCAGTGGTCGGTTGAGTTGGTTCCGTAGAGTTGCCCGTCGTTGCTTCCGTCGAGTGCTCCACCGTCGTTCACTGGATAGTACGGGTTGGAGAAGGCGTCGGTTTGATCGAAGTCAAGGATTCCGCAATTTCCGTCGTCTGGGTCGTACAGGTCAGAAACTCCATCGTTGTCATCGTCCCAGTCAATGCTGTTTTCAAGACCGTCACCATCAACGTCTGAGTCGACATCGTTTGGTCCATCGTCTCGGTACAATGCACCGTTAATCGTATGCAAATCATTGTCGTTATCAAGATCACAATCCCAATCGATATCGAGAATGTCAATGATTCCGTCGTTATCATCGTCAACGTCGTCCCAGTTGCTGATGCCGTCACCATCCCAGTCGTTGAACTGGGAGAAAGAGGCGCGACGAGTTTGACAGCGCGGGTCTGGGCTCACTGGGTTAGGGTTGGCCTGTGTTGGGCAGTTCCAAGTGGATACGTCGGCCGCTGAGTCAAGGGGGAACGAGTCATTCTCATTTTCGATATTATCGTTGTCAGTGTCGTAGGGTAGGTCCGCTCCACCAACGGCAAAGTTGCCGAGGTTGTCCGGTGAGGGGGTTCCTCCAAGATCGGTGTCAAGCCAGTCGTAGATGCCGTTGTAATTCTGGTCAAACGGTCGGCGGATATCGTCGTCGAGGTCGTTGTCGTAATCAAGTTCACAATCGATAACTCCGTCGCTATCGCCGTCGCCGCCGGGAATCTCAAACACCGTCGTGGAGATGCTTGTGATACTGAGCTCTGCTGCAGAATTACCTCCGGTAATGGTTACGAAATCCGAGACTGCGTATCCTGAGCCAGGGCGGTTGATGGTGACGCTGGTAACCGCGCCGGCTGTCGTGGTGATGTCAACGGTCATGCCCGTTCCGGCACTGGTTGCGGATAAAGTGGCAACATCCGTTGCATCGACGTAACTGCCGCCACCGTCGCTGATGGATACGCCCGTTACGCCGCCGTTTTTGAGACCGGTATAATCGCTGGTCTGATCACCATTGGTATCAATTTCAATACAGGTATCAAGGATGCCATCGTTGTCGTCATCGGGGTCGACCATGTCGAGGATACCATCGTTGTCGTCGTCTGTATCTGCGCTATCAGGTGTACCGTCGTTGTCGTTATCGGGGTCGAGGAAGTTAGGTGAGCCGTCGCCGTCAAGGTCGCCGTCCCAGATTTGGGTAAATGATGGAGTTCCTTGCGCACCGGTAATGAAACTGTCCAGTCCGCCAAAGAAGCCGGATGCGGAGGCACCTTGTGCATTGACACGGTTGCGTTCCCAGTCAACGTAATCCACGCCTCCGGAGTAATCGCGGTATTGATTGAAATTCCAAAGCGAGGCTGCACTGTAATTCAGGTCGTCCGTGCTGCTTGCAGCGGCCGCTGCAGTCATTGTACCGGATTTGGATGCATCGTAGGGGTGTTCGTCAACAGCGTCGAGTGTGCCATCGTTATCGTCGTCGGTGTCAAAGTAGTCGGGGATGCCGTCTGAATCAAGGTCGCACGGCCACGTAAATTGGTCTATTCGGCCATCGTTATCATCGTCTTCATCGTATCGGCCAGCTCCGGAGCCATCGCTGTCTTCATCAGTAACGCCGTCGTTATCGTGGTCCATTGGGTTTTGGTCAGCGAGATAGAAGTTGCCAATCTGTCCAATGTTTGAGTAGGGGTGGTCAATGGTTGGGTCCAGATATCGGTCGGTGGAAACATTGCGTGGGTCAAGCCCTTGCGCTTCCAAGGCCTCGTAGTCAATCGGTCCTTCGAGGATACCATCGTTGTCATCGTCCCAATCGTCAACGTCGAGAATACCATCATTATCGTGATCGTAAGGGTCAGTCCCATAGCATCCGTCAAATCGCTCGAGGAGGTCGTAAATACCGTCGTTATCGTCGTCAAGGTCATTCAAATCGTCGATACCGTCGTTGTCGTGGTCTCCGGCATTGGTTTCCTCAAGCATAGGTGCGTATGCAGGGATCACAGATTCAAGTACGGAAAGATCCATGATGATACCGGATGAAACGCCGGGGTCGGACCACATCATGTCCATGAGGGCCTCATGGGCGAGAGAAAAGCCACCATCGTGGTTGCCTTCCCAACCGCCTTGACCTCCTTGGTCGGTGGATTGGGCAGACGCCATGTCCACGCTACCACCTTGAATCATTCGGTGTTGAAGCGGAGCGTCTTGGGTTTCAGTCATGCCTTGCACGATGGCAAGGAGGCTGCTGGCGAGCATCAAAAATACAAGAATAACGGCCATTGAGAGTTGTTGTCGTTCTTGGATGGTTTCTTTTCGTTGTTTGGATAGCATACGGGCACCTCGTAATCGCTTCCCCACCGAAATACCCTATTTGAAAGGCATGGTGGAAACGGGTGTTTGCGTATCACGAAGGAGAATGCGTATCACTCGCAAGAGAATGTGCTGAACAGCCAGCTCAGCCAATGGAAGAGGGAGAGAAAAAGAGAGACGCCCTGGGGTCGTAACCCCGAGGCGCCTGTTGTACCCGACAGAGTCGGTTCTTTGACAGACGTTGCGTGTGCTAACTTCAGAATTCGTAGATGTCAAGGATGCCGTCGTTATCGTCGTCAGCGTCCTCGTTATCGTCGAGACCGTCGTTATCAGCGTCAAATTGACCCGTAAGATCGTTGCCATCGTTGACTTCAAACCAGTCCAAAAGACCGTCGTTGTCGTCATCGTTGTCAGTAAGATCCCAGATGCCATCGTTGTCATGGTCGTAGCGGTAACTGCCGGTTGCACCGTCGGCTTCGTCAACATCCAAGATGTCGTCGTTGTCGTCGTCTGCATCGTCAGCGTCGTTGAGACCGTCGTTGTCGTGGTCTCGGGACAAATCTTCGCCCATGTCGCCAATGTCATTGCGGTTGTCAATACCATCGTTGTCGATGTCGAGGTCAACAGCGTCGGAAATTCCGTCGTTGTCGTGGTCGTAGATGTTGGTGTTGGGGTCGCCATCATCGACTTCTTCGCTGTCGTTGATTCCATCACCATCATCGTCGTCATCTTCAGCATCATCGATGCCGTCGTTGTCGTGATCCATTGGGGAGTCATCAACTGAATCGGGGATTCCGTCATTGTCGTCGTCGTTGTCCACATCATTAGGGATACCGTCGCCGTCGTTGTCGTTTTCTCCGTTCTCAGCTTGGTTGTCGAGTTGCTGACCTTGTTGCTGTTCGGACTGTTGGCCTTGTTGACCTTGTTGTCCGTTCTGCGTCTGACCTTGCTGTTGCTCGTTCTGACCGTTTTGGTTCTGACCGTTTTGGTCTTGGCCGGACTGATCGCCTTGCTGGCCGCCTTGTTGGCCGCCTTGTTGCTGTTGACCTTGTCCGTTGTCTTGCTGCTGGCCTTGTTGACCTTGCTGGCCTTGTTGACCTTGCTGGCCTTGTTGACCTTGCTGGCCTTGTTGACCACCTTGCTGCTGACCTTGGCCTTGACCTTGGCCTTGTCCTTGACCTTGGCCTTGACCTTG
>DACE01000012.1 GCA_002494645.1 Euryarchaeota archaeon UBA256
GCCCGATGGAATCGTGGCCTGGGTTCATTCAGAACACCCCGAGGAGAAGGTCTCTGACGGCCTCTTCAGGATTTTTAACGAACAGGGGTTGATGCCCGATGAATGAAAACATCATTCTCCTCTTTTACATCATTCCCCTCCTCGTTGGTACAGCCTTCATGACCAGGGCAGGCGATGCCATGGGGGTCTCGCTCGCAGGCCGCTATCCTACACTCGTGCATCGCCGTCGTCGGCATCTACTCGGTTTGAACATCGTCACCTTGGTTGGCTTTGCCATTTCAGTGCATACCTTGTGGATTACCAATAAAATTAGCGAAGGAGGTGAAGTATGCTCGAGCGCCACGGTCTTTTCTTGCGATGACGTACTTGGCAATGCTTCCTACAACGTTGATCCGATCTTTGGTATATCGTGGGGACTCATCGGTATGTTTGCCTTTGGAACGTTTCTCTTTATGGCCAACAGCGTTTCCAAAGACCCCGATGCTCGCTGGTCTGGCCAATACATGAAGTGGGGTTTCTACCTCACCGCAAGCGGACTTCTCGTTATTGCACTCCTGGTATCTTACGAGATTGAAATGGAAAAAATATGTCAATATTGCACAACCGCCCACGTTGCAAACGTGATTGCCATGTACGGGTTCTGGCGGGCCAGTAAAATGCATGAAGATGGCGAATGGAAGGATGAAGAGCCTTCATCCTCATGATGAGAGAGGTGACCTATATGAATAAAGAAACAATCTTTTGGATGATTATAACAATTAGCGCACTCGGTGCTATCGGCTTTTTATTGGGTGAAAGCGACGGGGAACCCCCGTTTTCAACAGCTGATGAGCGGCACGCACTTGCCAAGGAATGCATCGGCAGTCACGAAGGAGGTTTAGCCGAGCACTACCATGCAACGGTACGTGTCTCTATTCACGGCGAATTTATTTCCATACCCGACGATGTTGGATTGAACGATGAGGGTTGTTCAATGCGTCCGCTTCATACACATTCTGCAGATGGTAAAATCCACATTGAAATGAAAGAGGAAGGCACTGAGGCACCACTCGAGGCCTTTTTCGACATCTGGGGGAAGCACATGGATTCAACTGGTTTTGACGATTACCTCGTCAACGAAACAACAGAATTTCTGATGTTCGTCACAGATGCTGGTGGAAATCAAGAGGAAGTGACCTCGTTCCAAAATCACATTCTGGCGGACGGTCAGACCATCGATCTTGTGTTCCGAGACAAGGCTTAGGGCGTGAACGTGTCGTTGAACATGAATGCATTTGGTTCGGTTTCGATCTCTTCCATTCTCAGCACAGTGACCTCAATTTCACTTGCTTCCATGTAGGTAGTTCTCAGTTCGTGCATCAGTTGCTTTTGGACATCCTCCATACCCGTACCGTGAATCACGGTGAGGTGGTGGGTTGAATCTTCGCCAACCTTGGCAATGTATTCCACAACCCATTCCTTGAGTGAGTGTTCCTCTTCCCAAGTGACGTCTTCCCATGTGTTTGTCATGGTTATACATTGGCAGAGCAGTTTATCAAACCTTGCACAAGATGTGAGATACATTACCGGATTCGTGAAAGAAACTACCACTTTCAAACCTATAAGTTGAAATTAATGGATAAAATATTACTTTTTACGAATAATTGCAAGTATGCTTAGCACGGCACAACTCCCGATGAGCAAGGATGTGGCTGACGACTCCATTGATGCAGGTGCCAATGACCGCTTCGCCAACTCCACCGCTCCGTAGGTCGACGTTGGCCCGCCATCTTTGATGGATTCAGTTGTGGCTTCGTGAACGAGTATGAGGCTCCACGATTCCATTTCACCGAATTCAACAGAAAAAGAAGATGCGCATGTTGAATTGATGCTAACTCCCGAATAACCGAACGCTGAGGTGATTGTATTGTTGCCAACGTTGCATTCAGCTAAGCCAACGAGTACCCTGTCTCGGGAATCTCCCCCTGGATTGATCGCTCCCTCAGGCATTGGCTTCTCATGTTCGAGGAGCATAAACGTAAGTTGGCTTCCCTCGGCCTCGATTAACGATGCAGTCGTGATGGTGGCCTGATATCCAGTCCCGGTTTTGATGACTTCAAACTCAAGTTGGCTGGTGGACTGCCGTGTCAATTCCGTGTTGAGGATGTCCCGCTGCACTTCTTGCCAAGCATCGTATCCTTTGCGAGGAACTCCTGCTTCGACAACGAAGGTCGGCGTTGAATCAGCGACGTCCGGTTGAATCGTTTTCAAACGTTCAATCCGTTGTTGGCTCGCTTCAGGTTGAAAGGCATCTTCTCCATCGCTTGGGTGCAAAGCGATGAGGGCGATACGAGAGCCATGGCTGTCTGCAACCTGAACGAGTTCGGGGTCGATGCTGGCACATGTTGGACACCAAGTGGCTGTTATTTCTTCGACCAAGAGCGTGCGTCCACCGAGGCCACTGCTGACGGGTTCATCGAATGAAGTTTCAAGGTCAACCACACGGCCTTGACTGTTAGGAGTCCACGGTACACTGAGCAGCATGAAAATCAGCAACAAGAGGCTCGGAGTGAACCTGCCCCCTAACTTGTGCCTGCTGGCCATGCTCCGCCGACCTCTTTCCCGCCCTTGATTGCTTGCTTTTGGGCGGTTGTTAAGAAAAGGGTTCATGAGGGCGAGGTCGTCACCAAACCAAGAGGGAGTAACATTGGCAGACCACTGGATTGAGAATCACAAGCGTGATTCGTGGCGTCGTCAGGCCAAAGCCAGCGGCTACCGTGCTCGTTCAGCCTTCAAATTAAAGCAAATCCAAGAGCGCTTTGGACTGGTCCGTGAGGGTGACTTGGTACTTGATGTGGGTTGCCATCCTGGAGGATGGGCTCAAGTTGCCGTTGAATTGGTCGGCAGCGAGGGGCATGTAGTCGGTGTAGACCTTCTCCCTTGCCAGCCTGTTGAGGGGGCAGTACTGCTTACTGGAGATATTACTGAATCCATCACCCAGGATCGTATTCTCGCTGAATTAGGCGGGGAACGTCTCAATGTCATTATCTCGGATATTTCTCCAGATATTACTGGAAAATGGGACATGGACCAATCCGTTGCGATGACATTGGTCGCCGATGTATTCGACTTTTCTCTTCCACTTCTCAAAAAAGGCGGTTGTTTCACGACAAAATTATTCCAAGGTATCGGCGTTGAGGAGTTGATTGAAGCCGTCCGCCCTCATTTCTCAACGGTACGGAGGTTTTCACCTGATGCTTCAAGAAATTCTTCTTCCGAAGTCTACCTCATCTGCCGTAATCACACCCCCTGGAAAGCGCCAAACCAGTCTGTTCGGGAACGCTACGAAATTGGTGTGAATCGTTTGGTGGGTGGTGACGAAATTGAAGAAGGTCCCGAACCGATGGCCTCAACATTTTCTGTGCGCCGGAAAAAATCTGACTGAATGATTAAAGTGGGTTGAAGCGAAACCAACGCTTCATGTCATCACCACAACCGCATGATTGGCCAATACCTGCCCGAACCATTGCCCACCTACGGCCCAATACTCCCGTGAAGGATTTGGAAATGGTCGTGTTACGAATCTATCCGCAACGATTGATTGTTTCGCCTCGATACACGGGTCCTGTTGCTGCCGCATGTGGAAGAGATACAACAGGGCTCGTCGGACTGGTACTTTGGAATGAACAGATCAATGCGATACGTGTCGGCGACGTGATTTGCCTTGAATCCGGTTGGTGCAGGTCGCGTGACGGAGCCCTCGTGGTCAGTACAGGCCGTCATGGTAGAATCTCAGTCATACGTCGTTTTGAGGAGGATTGAGCGGTGAGGCCCTCACGCAACCATAAAGAAGGGGAGGGCGTGGCAGAGTCGTTACGAGGCCTACTCATGAGTGAACGAGCAACCCACTGCACATCGTCTGGCATCCCACTGGCAGAAGCCGGTTCAACCACCTTCCCCTGTCCTGGATGTTTCAATCCCATTGGACGCAGCCCCCGTGTGCGCAACCAAGGCGTGCCCTACAAGTGCCCCAACTGTGGCTTCGTTGGACCCTGAGGTGATTGTATGGGTATGGTAGTCATGACGTACAAAGTGAATCCAGATTCCGATCTTGAAGATGTTGACACGGATGCGATTGCAGAATCCATCGGTGGCCTACGCAACGAGACCTATGATATTCAACAAATTGAGACGAAGCCTCTTGCTTTCGGTCTCAAATTCGTCCAAGTTCACGTCAAGATGAACGATGGTGAAGGACTCGCTGACGCCTTTGAGGCTCAAATGGCGAGTATTCACGGTGTTGGCGAAATCGAAGTCCTATCAATGGGCTTGATTTGAGCCCGTTTCACATTTGTGAAACAGGTGCCTGCATAAATTCTCTCAGTAGGACAGTTGCATAACTGCCTGAACTTAACGTGAATCTGAAACGGATGCAGGCTCCCTCGGGGTGCCAACGTGTGTCTTCGGTTGGGCCTTCTTCCCAACGCTTTCCCATGGTCGAACCATCAGCTCTTGCCACGGTGTCGGCCGTAAATTCTGTGAATTGTGATACCAAGCCACGTCGAGTCCCTTTTGTTGAAAGGCGAGGGATTTCTTCAACATGCCAAGTCACGTTGTCAAGACCTTCTTGCTTGAGAATATCTTGCTCGTGTTGACCGGGATCACCGCTTGAAGTCGAGATTTCACTACCGGGGAGAGGCCCCGTTGGCGTGAGACGTCCGATGTCACAATTACGAGAAATTCGATTCAGTGTTCGAGGTTCAACGGTGACGCATGATTTCACGTCCAATTGTCCCTTTTCATCAATTCGACCAACAATGTCGCCCACGACTGGTGTTGCGAGTGGAAGGCCGGCCTCCAAACGTCGATGCAGGGATTTGTTGAATACAATTGACTGCAAAGCGTGAACGGTCATTAATTGGAGATTTGCTGGCAATTTTCTGAAGGCTCCCGTGTAATCTTCGGGATGGGACAGGAGATGTTCGATCATACGTCGCTCAAAACCCATCCAACGGGGTAATTTCTCAAGGAGAGACTCGTCAACCCCCTTTTCACGAATGTACTTTCGGACGAGCTGTGCTTCCTCTTCTTCCGATTGACCTTCCATGCCAAGATAGGCCATGACGGCCTCTTTCCAATCTCCGTTGACAGCATGTCGTCCAACAACAGGTGTCACAGGACGCCCCGAACCAAAGCGTTGGGGCCCAATCCAGTTAGGAAATCGGTTGGGGCCAAGTGATTCCTCCATTTCGGTTTGGATTCGGTGAACTTCGGCCAAAGCCTCTTCGTTGCTTAGAGGATTGCCTTCACTGTCACAGCATCCTCGGACCACGATGGTGAATCGGTTTCCTCGATGGTTACCAAAGCCGATTTTTTGATGAGTTCGGCCTAATACTTCGATTTCAACATCTGGTAATTCCACAGCGGCTACCCTATTCATGGGTGCATCGATGACAAAGAGTTGTGAGGTGACAGCACGTTTGTCCTTTGTACCCGCAAAGAAGATTCGATTGCGTGGTATTTTCAATTTCGCTGCTAATTGGTTACAGAATCGGTTTGTTTCCCAATTGGTCAAGGTAACTTTGGCAGCCGTGAACCGGCCGCGATTATCGAGATGTACGGGTGTAGCAATTTCTTCAACTCGGAAATCAGTGACTCTTGCTTTGATGAGGCCGCCGATGCCTTCTGTCTTTGTGGCATAGCCCAAGAGACCGATGACTTTTGCGACGGCGTCCACCATGACGGCCTCCTCCTCAGAGGGTGGCGTCTTTGAACTCAGAGGAAACTCCGCCGATGATTTCATTCAAGACTTTGTCAACGCCAGACTTCGAAGTTGTGCGAATGTAAAACTCAGGGTCGTCAAGTTCGGGATGCCCTGGGAAGTAGTTGGCGTAATCCACGTCTTTGTGGGCATTCAAGCGCTCACGAAGGACTTGGAGTGCGGTGTGACTTTCGCCGATAATGCGAAGTCGGAGTTCGTTCTTCTCTTTCTTGAGCACTGTCACTGACATGTTAACCGTCCTGCCCACCAGCCAACTCGTTTTGAACCTTCTCCTCTAAGGGGTCCGTGCTTTTGTCTCAAAGCAGTCTAAAGAGCGGGTGCTCGATAGCAAAAAACCCTGCTTCTTTTTATGCCATCTTTGCCGAGGAGGGTCATGGATACTGGGGGCCTTGAAGAACGATTGGCCCAGCGGGCGCCTCAATTCAAGCAGGCAGCACCTTTTCTCGTCGTTTGTTTCTCTGTGATTACTTTCCTTTTAGCCAGTCAACTCTACGTATCACCACCCACGTTCCAAACCGATTTGAATGACTTTGCCCCGGAGTCTGAAGCTTCGATTGCTCACGATCGCATTCACGAATATTTCCCTGACGAAACACGCCCCCTCTTCGTCCATGTGACTTCTGATAATGGTTCCAATGTGTTGGCATTTGACCACATGAAATCGATGCAAGAGGACCTCCTTCACTTCCAAAATGAGTCGGCGAAACGCCAAAATTTTGTTCAGGTATGGACCACAGCGCCAGGTATTGTTCAATTGAGCCTTAATGAAGAGGCCAATGCAGAAGCCTTGGGCTCTCTTTCTGGATGGAGTGAAGTTGTGGACCTTCTCTTTGATGAGAATGAGACCTGCGGGCTTACGGCCGATGATCAACTCCTTTCAGCAGCCACCTATGCATCATCTGCCTTGTTGAATCAAGATTTTGATTATGAAGAAGTATGTACTTACTTGAGCGATGGGACTGGATTAGCAACGCCAAAAGCCTCATCGACACTCTGGGTTCTTGAGGTCAACCCGGAACTCGAAGAACAGGTCCGTCGAGAACTTCAAGATCAGTTGAGAACGGTATTTGACGAGCGTTCAACAACATCTGATTTGAATTACGAAGTCATCTCAAACGATCTTTTAGCTCACGACATCGATGAGGGCACATTTGACAATCTACTTTTCCTGATCATCTTGGCCTTTGTCGTGGTTGTCCTGATGCTCAGCATTGCGTTCAGGTCGGTCAAACGCGTGGCATTTCCAATCATCGGCCTGTCAAGTGCCCTGATTTGGACCTACGGCATCCTCAACCTTGCTGGAGCACGATTCACAGCCCTTGAGGCCACCGTTGCACCGCTTGTTTTGGGATTGGGTATTGATTATGCCATACATCTTCAACGTTCACAGCGTTCCTATACCGATGAATTTCCCGACGCTGCTGAATCATGGCTTCGCGCCGTAGGCCACCTCTCAATCCCTCTCAGTCTTGCGGTGGTCACGACGGTGGCCGCATTCCTCGCCAACATAATCTCGCCCTTGCCCCCACTGGCCACGTTGGGCTATGCCTTGTCGTTGGGCGTCATTTGTGCCTTCCTTTCATCCACAGTATTTGTTGGTGCCCTCCACGTGATGTTTGATGGAAGGGAACGGTCGTTAGCGCCTGCTTCTCTATCGCTCCCGGCCCTCTCTGGTCAAATCCTGAAAGTACAACAGAAGCAACAAGTCGGAGTGCTTTTGGTGACCGTGTTAATTTCTGGACTCTCGATTTACGGTGCTGCATCGCTTGAGACCGATTTTGATCTTGCCGATTTCGTCGACCAAGACATGGAAATCATGACCGTTCGCGACGCTCTGGAAGAGAGTTACGAGAGCGCAGGGTGGAAGATTATTCACATCTTGATGGAACCTGCTGAAGGTGAATCAACCATACCGGGCGATGAAGAGTTGTTGAGTGAGTTGCGGAATTTACACTCAGACCTTCAATCCAATAACGATGTCGTGGGAACGAATTTCAGAATTTCTTCTCCTTCCTATGAGGGACCTTATCCGCTGATTCGGGATGCCATTTTGAGAAATGAAAGTCTCGGCCAAGAACACAATATGGAAGTTTTTGCTGGTGAAGTCTATTCCATTGACCGAGAACAACCGGTTGATTTGGGTCTGTTCTTTGCTGTACTGGTTGATAACACCAGCACGGCTGACCCCTTGACTGGTGAGTCTTGGGACGAACGTTTGGCCAATTCGGTCTATCTTGAGGGCAATGGGATCACCTATCTGCGTCATGAAGTTCGAGTCGAGGCTTCAACCTCTGTCGAATCCGACCGTGTCGTTGAGAATTTCATTGAAATTTTGGGTTCTACCGAAGATTCCGGAACATTGACCTACGAACTCAAAGACCACGCGGTGCTTCATGTGACAGGTGATTTAATCATGCTTCAAACGGTACTCGAGGGATTGAGTGTGACCCAAATTGAGAGTACCGCCATCTCACTGACGGTTTCATTCCTCGTCCTCTTCATTCTGACTCGGCGGATTATGCCTGCCGTCATCGTTCTCTTCCCTGTCGGTATCGCATCACTTTGGGTCGTTGGCTCAATGGCGCTCATCGGCCTCAAATGGAACGTTCTTACGGTGATGGTAACGGCATTGACCTTAGGAATCGGCATCGATTATTCCATTCACATGTGGCGGCGCTTTGAGGTTGAATTATCCAAACGTGGTGACCACTGGGAAGCGTTACGAGCAGCCCTTAACACCACGGGTGTTGCTTTGATGCTCAGTGCAGTTACAACCATGGCCGGCTTTGCAGTGTTGCTGTTTTCACCCATGCCTGTGATTCAAGACTTCGGACTCATCACGGCGATTACTGTTCTCTTTTCCCTGATTCTAGCGGTCATGGTGTTGCCCGTTCTCGTCGAGCTTTCTGCTCGTGGAAAAGAATCGGCCATTGAAACGAAAGATGAGTGAGTTAGACGACAGCTAACGCTTCAACGATCTCTTCCATTGGTAATCCTTGTTCTCTCGCAACCAGAGCGTAAGCCAACCAGGGTGTGATGTTATGAAATGCCGATATTTTGCGTTCTGCTCTGCGCTGAAGTTCACTCGCTTCTAAGCCACTTTTGCGAGCAATAAATTTGACCAAACGCTTGGTCAATCGGCTGCGTGGATCCGAAGAAACTCCTTCAGTGGTCTGGATTGTACGGCGAGGTTCTGCTTGGTTTACTGATACAGGTTGTTCTGTGATTGCTGTTGTAGGGTCTGCGTCATGGGCACCCACTGGAGAAAGCAAGCGTGACGGTCGGGGGAACCATCCCAACGGTACTGTAACCTCTCCGAGCGTAACTGAAACAGTCAATGCCCCTTCATTGAGACTCAACCATCCTGCTTTGGTGAGGGCTTGAACGGCTTGCTCAGCTTCATGGGGCGCTACCCATTCCATGTCGAAGGAAAGAAAGCGCTCAAGGTCCATTTGTCCGATGGAATCTCTTCCTCGAAATGCAATGGTGAGAACGCGGCGTACATCCCTCGCCGCCTCGGTCATGACCATCACACCATGTCAGCCTTCATCAAGATAGGCTTCAACCTTCATCGGTAAGACGTGTGAAGGTTTTGTCTTCGTTGAGGATCCATCTCCCACACGATTCTCCGACGTAATAGGTCGCATCAGGGGTGTATTCATACTCGCCACCTCCGGGGAGTTGCGAATAGTCTGCAGCATGTGTTTGACCCTCCGATGCTTCGGGATTCGGCTCGGTTGCAACCGTTCCAAGCGCATCCATGTATTGAGCTGCCATGGCTTGAGGCGTTTGTTCTTCTGCTGGAGTCGTAGTTTTCGGAGGTCCTCTCGGTGGACCTTTTGACGGCTTCTTACTGGTCGTTGTCGCAATCTTTCCACCCGGAGGCCCTCGTCGCTTGACGGGTACTTCTGAGGCGGCAGTCACTTCGTCGGGTGGCGAAACCGGACCGATGGCAGCGACAATCTTCTCTTCGTCAATGGTACTGGAATTTCGTCGTCGAAGCAAGACAAGTCCCCCAATCAAGAGGAGCACTGAAATTCCGCCTCCTGCAATGAATACCGCGCCAAAGCCTCCCGAATCGCTTGTTTGTATTGAACTCCAAACGTTATTGGTTTCATCTATTTCCCAAATCAACCCTTCCTGGTCAACGGTGATTTCGAGCGTCCACTTACCTTCAGGTGCCTTAAAGGAACGCTTCACAGATTTAGCAGTATTTTCATCCATCGATGAATATATAGAACGGCCGATAAGAGTGCGTTTTTCGCCTTGAACGATCTCAATACTCACGTTGAAGGCAGTGTCAAGTGACTCACCTTCATTGACCACAAAGAAAGAGAGACGGACATCTTGACCCGCCTCAACATCTTGCGTCATCTCGATGTTTTCCAGTGCTAGGTCGGGTCCAATATTATTGAGCGGTGCTTCCAGCCAAGGGTCGAATTCACTGTTGCCTACTTCGGATGTGAGCTCCCATCCCGCATCGTCCATCCCTTCCGCCCAGCACATCAGATTTGCTTGTTGAGACAAGGTCGATGGGTCGCCGAGTTGACTGAAATCAAAGGAGAAACTGAACATGGTTTTCCCGTCGAAAAAGATGGTTGCGTTGCGGGTCATGGTCGTCGTATTCCAGCTCGAGTCAAGGGAGCGGATTTGACACTTGAGGGTGACCGTGGATGACCAACCTTGCTCCTCGAGGATGTTCACTCCGATGTCCACTGCGTCAAGATGGTAGCGTGAAATATCGGTTGCGATGGTTGTTGGAAGCAAACGCGGTGCTTCTCCGTCGAGTCTGAAAGAGGGGACGTCATATGTTGACAGTTGTTCAACTTCAAGCGGGTCCCAAAGAGAGAGGACGATTTCGTGCATCAGGCCCGAGCCTTCTGGTGTGGGAATGCCGTGCGTAAGTATTCCGTCGACAACTGAGATTGATGCGCTGCCTCTCCAGTTGTCACTTTGCTGTAGCCCATTCCATCCAAGACGTAGGTCGCCGGTGTAAGGAGTTCCGCTGAAGCGATGTGTGATGGTGGCTGTGAGGTTCAAAGCATCCCCGCTCATGACCGATACGCCTTCGTCAATGCCTTGTTGCACAGGACCTGTTTCATCTCGCAATGACTCAACCTCAATTGTCAGTTCGCGTTGGAGAACCCATGCCCCGCTGTAGTCGTAATGTTGGATGCCGTCATAGTCGCGGAGGTAGAGGTCAACTTCACCTTGAATGACACCTGCTAAGGTGAAACTCCAAGCAACGGTAGCACTGAAATCGATCAGTAACTCTTGACCTACTTGACGAACTACACAATCTCCAGGAAGCATTACCAAACGTTCATCGAGAGGAGCACAGATGTTGTCGATGGTGGTGTAAGCAAAGCCGAGTCGGTCATCGTTCCCCATTTCAATTCGTACTTCATTGATGTCCTCGAAACCATTAGCGTCGCTGACGGTGAGTGACCATCCAAAGTATTGTTGAGGTTCAAGGCGGAGGAGGTCAGGTTGTGCAAATTGACCAACCGGCTCGAGGCTGATCAACTCCGATTTGAGAGGTGTACGGGATTCCCATCGTGCGTGTCCGTCTGCCGCTGTAGCCAAAGGAACACCAAATCCGGCGAGGTCGTCCCCTTCCAACAGGACTCGGTTCCACTGGTGGTCATCATTGATGGTATCGTTTACGGTGATGTTGACCCACCAGCGGTTTTCATTTTGATGAAGATAGAAGATGGTGGGCTGGTATTCATTACGCTGAGCAATACCATCTGCTGGATTACCGTTGCTTCCGTCATCTCTTGCTTCTATCCAAGAAGAGGCTTGAAGCGTTTGGTTGTCGAAGCCCCCTACGTCGTAGAACTCAAAACTCACCGTTTGATAGGTATTTTCGTTGAGGTAGGTGTCAAGTGCAGGAGTGACGCTAAGAAGGGTTGGGCCCTCTCCATTGACCACAAATTGATGGGGTTCTGTCGAAAAATCAATGGTCCAATCCTCACTTGTCCGTGCTTCGAACCACAGGGATACATTTCCAGACTGGCCTTCGGGAAGATTGAGGAGGGCATGATAGAGTTGTCCTGCCGGCAAATCAAACCATTCAGAACTTTCATTGAACCATATCCTCTGTTGGTCAATATCACGATCAAAGGTGAGTATGTCTACATGGATGCGGGCTTGGAATGCACCTCCCATCAGGCGAAGGCCACTGTTTTTGAAAGCGTGGTCAATGCTGATATTCAAGCCAGCATTGCCCGGAAGAACTTCTTCACTCATGACTTCTGCTCCACCCTGGCTCGAAGCGTCAGCAGTGATGTTGGTGATCATCAGACTCACTTCACGGTCAATGGAAACGATGTCGGGGTGAAGGTAGGTGACGTTGCGTAGCGCATGCGTACTCGCTTTGAAGCGGAGGTAATCCGTAGGAAGGGTTCCACTGAGAGAAAAGGACCAGTCCATGGTGTGACCATCACCGCTCAATTGCCCTTGTACAGCATTGGCTTGAGTATTGAAAAGGAGACCGTCCGGGTCTTCAATAGACAGCGTTGAAGTGCTTGAATTCCATACGAGCCGAGTCCATTGCGATGTCTGTTCGAGCGTGCCGATTTCATTTGTTGCATGAAGGGAGAGGGCGTAATCTGCGCTTTCTGTTGCACCGTGGTGTAAGGTCTGAATGTGGATTGGTGTAGATGTCGGCTGCATTGTTTCGGGAAGTTGTGAACCAAAAGCGACGTCATCGTAACCGAGGCTCATCGTTTGTAGCGAGGGCGTGACCCAATCCATGATTTCAGTCGTTGTGTATTTTGCCCTGTACTGTATGAAAGGGCTGTTTTCCGGAATTTCAGTGAGTGAGTGATTCGCTTCGCTAAGATAGGTGAACACCGGCACAGTTGTTGGTTTCCAAGATGCACTTGCGATGCCTTGTGCAGTTTCTGCCGTTCTGTACTGTAGGCCCAACTCAGTACCCTGTGGCGTTGAGGCGTCAAAGTTGAGCCAAATGGGGCTCGCCGAACCGTGAACGCTGGGCCTGAGGTCTTGGGTAGGTGAGGTGAGCCAACCTTCTCGCATGGTCGGGTTTAGGAAGCATTCATTCTCAGCCAAATATTGCACGCTCCACGTCGAAAAGCGTGATGATGACATGTCGCCCGTCGCGTATACTAGGGTGGAATTGGCCCGTGCGAGGGTTGAATCGAAGAAGCCAATCTGCGAGGTCGCATAGGTGTCCCAACGGTTCACATAGGGGTCATAACCGTAGGTTTTGTCATTCAACGAAGCCTGCCACCCCGAAATCGAATACCCGCCCACGATGACGATTTCATCATTGAAAACATCGGCTGCATAAGCAGACATGGCATAGGTTGCATTGGGGAGTTGAGACCAGGTGTTGGTGATAGGGTCGTAAGCCTCCGTGAGGTTTGTTTCTTCCTCAACAGTCGTGTTGGCAATAGGGTCAAAGAACTCTGCAACTCCTCCATAGGCGATTAATTTACCACGGAAGGATACCAATTCAAAGGAGTGTCGTGTGTGGTTCATTTTGGCCATTTCAGTCCACGTGTCGTTCAGTGGGTCGTATCTCATCAGTCGGTCGGTTGCATCGGAACGGTCTTTGAGTGAAACACCGCCAGCCACATAGATCATGCCGCCTTGAGCTTCTACACCTGCCAGACCAACGGATTTTGCGGCCGGCATAGAGGTCCCATACGACCAATTGCCATTCGACGGGTCATAGACCTGCACAACGCCAGTAGCCTGTACGCTTGGCGTCGCAAAAGGATGGTGGTCGCCAATGGTGTAGATTTTATTGTTGACAACTGCACACTTGTGATACTGTTGCTCCTCCTTCAATTCCTCAATCGCGGGTGTCCATTCCTGATTGCCGACGTCAAATATTTCAACGGTTTTTGTTGGTGATTCGTCACCGGTCTGCGTGGGGTCTCCGTCAATACGACCTCCTATGAGAAAGACTTCGTCAGTTGCTGGAAGGTAGGCGGAACATGCGCCTGTACGTAAGTTGGTCAACCCAAAGCCAGAGGTGGCTGACCATGAAATTGAAGGCCGTTCAAGTGTGGTGATGCCAGTATGAGGAGATTGTGAAAGATTGGTGTAGGTGAACCCGTTCGCCACGGGGAAACTTTGCGTCAGTTGGCTCACAGCAGTTGGCTCTCTTTGTAGGTCGAGCGAATCAGGGCCGTCCTTGGCCACAGGCAGGGCGCCCCAAGGTGCTACCACCATGAGACTCACCAACATGAGCGCGAGGGCTCGTTGCTTTGAGGTGACGAGGTAGCCCATGACCCAGCCATCACCTACCAGTTTGTATATCCTTCTCGGATTCGTTAACGCCAAAACCGTATGATTTTGCGTGATGAACTCTTTTTTTCTCCTTCAATTGATATTTTTATGCGGTCTGCAAATTACCACCACGATTATAAGACAACGGGAGGCAAAAAAAACCATGCGACAACAGCGACGCTTCGTTCTTCTTGCGGTTTTGATGCAGGCGCTCATGGTCGGTGCTACCGCAGCACCCGTTGCAGACGGCATGAACCCGTACGGCGACACCACGAAAATGAATGCTGACCTTCTGCAGACCCTCGAAGACAGCGATGGCTCAACGTATGTTGAAGTCATCTTCCAACTCAATTCACCGATGACTGCAGAGGACCGTGAGGGTCTTGAAGCATACAGAATGGTATTGCTTGGCGAAGCACCATTGGTCGACGGTGGCTTAGTTGAAGGAACCCTCACGGACATGAGGAGTCTCTCGATGTGGGACCGCATCGAATACCTTGAACTGAACAAAGAACTGGATTTCTTCTATCTACCTTCCCAGTATGGAGGCATGGACCCCTCGAGTCTTGAAGAAGGCGAAGTGGGCATCATGATGCACGAAACAACGCACGTCGTGAAAGCAACCACCTCATGGGACCGAATTATTATCTCACCACAGGGAGATATAGAGTACGAAACCGACCTTTCATTCACTGAATGGGACGGCGACGGAACGGCAATCGTCGACCTTGATACAGGCGTTGATGCAGGACACCCTGATTTTGATTATCTCGAACCTTGGGTTGGAGAGAAGGTCATATACTCTGCCAAATTTGATGGTATTCAATGGACTGAGACCCGTAACTCGGATACATCCTCTGGACACGGAACACACGTCGGTGGGACCATTGCTGGCAACGGTGACGCTTCTGGTGGCCGTCGTGCGGGTGTGGCAAAGGGTGGTCAAATAGTCGCTCTAGGAACGGGTGACGGAGCCTCCATTTTCGCTGCCGAGCAAGGCCTTGAATGGACCTTTGCCCATTCCACACCTGGTCAAAACAACCACCACGTACGCGTTGTCTCCAACTCTTGGGGCACGGATGGCGATTACGACCCCAACGGTGTGATTGCACAACTCACAGACCGCTTGACCTACGAAAATGGGGTAGCAGTCATCTTTGCCGCCTCCAACTCAGGCGGCTCTGGCGGAGAATGTTCGGGTGGATTGAAGACCAATGTCTACGCAAATACGCCTTCAGCAATCTCAGTTGCAGCCCTTACCCACGACGGAACGGCAGTCACCTCGTTTTCATCTCGAGGTTGCATGAATCAACAGCATACTTGGCCCGATGTCGGAGCACCAGGCCGCGATATTTGGGCGACTGCTCCTCGTGGTACTGCCATTGACGCCTCAACTCGGCTGCAAGGCGACCTCTATTACATGGCCATCTCGGGCACCTCCATGGCAACACCCCACGTTGGTGGAATGGCGGGACTGCTCATCAATGTTGCTCCATCATTGGGTGTTGCAGACTACCATCGGGAAGATCACGACTTCGGCAACAGCCTCGTAGGCGGAGATGGCACAGCCGCATACGGACAATTCGAAGATTGGGACACCGCCAATTACAGTCGAATTCACGAAGTTGAACTCATCTTGGAATTAACAGCAACCTATGAAGGCATGCAAAACTCCTGCGAAGATGGTAATTCAGATGATACGTGCAGCGATATTCCTTCCGAATGCTACGTCAGTGCAACGGGTGAATGCCACGACTGGCGCGTTGGACACGGTCTGACCGATACGGATGCAGCGGTCGCACTCGCACGCACCTTGCAATTGATGCGCGACCAAGACGGAGACGGTATGGTCGACCACCCAGAATACACCGTTTGGGATGCCTGGGAGATCTACGAGACCATGTTGGCAGAAACCACCGTGTCTCTCAGCACCGACCGCTTGGGGCATTCATGGAAGGGTGACTGGAACCACTTCAACAACGGTCAAACAGGAGCCGTCTATTACACCGAAGATTCTCACTACGTTTGGATTCCTAATGGAACTGAACGGCTCGAGGCTACCTTCAGTGCTACTGAATTTGAACTTGATAGCGGGCAAGCAGGCTCTCTTCAACTTGAAATTGACCTCGGTGAAGATGGAAGTAACGACGCGCAAGGACAAGGTTCCCGTGTTGCGGACACCTGGTATTACGACCTTGACGTTGACTCATCCGCATGGGGGCAATGGGCTCATTTCGATGTCACTGGGCAAGCTGTGACCCTCTTCGGCTTTATCGACGACCCAGAATTTTTTGAGTCACGAATTCCTTACACCGTTGACGTCGTGCTTACTTTGGCCTTGAATGAGCCTGTGAATGTTCAATTTGACCAGCGTCCTGATTTCTATTCTGACTTGAATCCAATTGCGCCTTCAGAAGTGTATGATGAATCAATGGAAGGCATGCTCACCTATACCCGCGGCGCCTACGATCAACAGGCTGTTGTCCAACTGATTCAACCCAAGAGCACAGGTGGTGGGGATGATGACAGTGGTTTCTTTGCTTCGATGGCCGATGCTATTCAAAACAATGCTTTGATCATCGTCTTCCTTCTGCTCATCGCCCTTGGAGTCGCTACCACAGTGATTGTGAAAAACCGCCCAGATGAAGAAAAGGTTCTGGTGGCTGAGCAGATCGAATGAACGAGCTTGCCTTGCAGGTCAAGGGATGCGTTGATTGCATTTATTTACCCGCCTCATAAGTAGCCCATATGCCTATGATGTTCATCCTCAATCAACAGCCCTACGACGGAACTGATGTGACGTGGAATGCCCTGCGCCTCGCACGAAAACTTCATGGAGACGGGCATGAAGTACGAATCTTCCTCATGAACGATTCAGTTGACCTTGCCAGAGATGGCATCTCTCCTCCAGAAGGTCACGAGGACATGGTTGAAATGCTTCGTGACCTGATCAACCGAGGGGTGGCTGTGAAAGTTTGCGGGACCTGTCAGAGTCGTTGTGGAATTCGTAAAGGCCAGCCCTACTACGATGAAGGATTGAAGTCAACCATGGCCGAATGCGCATCTTGGGTTGCCTCTTCTGAAAAAGTCATGACGTTTTGAATACACACTTCATTCTATAGATTGAAGCGACTCACCTTTGTATGACGGCTCTCATGTGGCTCTTCAGTATGTTATAATCTCCTGAAGCCCCAGTCATCGAGCACTACTATGGTCAATATGAGGCCATTATTTATTATGAGTCGAAGGAATATTGCGCCATGGTTCGCATAACACCTTTTGGACATCTACCTCTTCTGCCTCATATTGATACAAACAGAATCAATGCAGTCCTGCGGGCCTTACATTGGTGTGAAACGCTCCTTGAATCGACGCTCTGGACGCCCGCGACAGATGGAACAAGCATGTCACTTCAACGTACGATGAATGGACAACGGATTGAACTATTCCCACTCGAAGCTGCCTTGATGGACCTTGGAATGAATTCACAATTCCAAACAGGTCACCTACCCATTCGTCTTAACGCTGGCAATGCCTGTGTTCGTTCCCTCAATACTCGACCTCGCCCCTTGCACACCGACATGATTGCCAGTATGATCTTGCTCCTTGGTACTTCTGAGGTTGACCCTGTTGCCGTCCCGCGAACGCTGCGCTCAATATTGACTGCAGAACAGAGGGCTTCTCTGCCTCCCCCACGACGCCGTGAACCCTATGTCGCAGGACGACCTTCAACATCGGGACGAGAATTTCTTCCGGAATCTCAAGTTTTGGAATTATCGGCCCAACATCAAAATGTTGTCTTTACCATTCAATTTGAAATGCGCAATGGCAATCTCCGCAACATGATTGCGCGAGAAGAAGTTTTGATGGAGACAAAGGAAGACAATGGCAGTCCTCAAGTCACCAGTGCTGGAATGTCCTACAATCCTTCGGACTATCATCTCAAAACCGTCTTTGACATGCAAAGAGAAGGATACAGGAATATCGCAACGGACCGGGTCACCAAAATCACCATTGGCGGTCATACCTACAGCACAGCGTCTGCGCAAGATGACGCATGATAATTTCCCGAAACTTGGGATACGTGAACATATTTTACAAGTTGAATTTGAATCTGAACTTATGCTTGTTTCCTCAACCGTGGGAGAAGAGCAGGGGTTCGAATCCGATAGTTCTGATATTCTTCATCATCTCCCCACTTCTCTAAAGCACGTTTATCGAGTATTGGGATGCCACTCACATTCGTTAACAGGACATAAATGAAGAGAGGCGATATCCAGGCTACTCGTTCCAAACCTGTAAAGCAAGAGAATCCGAACAAGGCGATTCCGGTCCAAAGGAGAATTTCTCCGAAGTAGTTGGGATGCCTCGAGTACGACCACAAACCGCTATCAATCCATTTGCGCTTGTTTTGTGCGTCTCTATTGAACACTGTTTTTTGTTGATCCGCCACGACTTCAATTCCAAATCCGAGCAGCCAGATCGACAACCCAAGACCGTCCCAAATTCCTAACGCAGGGGCTGGACCCGATTGGCTATTGATCACAATAACTACGATCAATGTTAGGAACACCCACAACCCTTGGAGAGTCCATGGTACAAGAAATCGAATCGGTGATGTCTTGAGTTTGTCAAAACGCCCATCTTTTCCAGTTCGGTGAATTCGAAAATAAAGAAAACTTGACAGGCGTAGCGACCAAATGACAACAAGAATACTGATCATCAATTCTCTTGGACTTGGGGGTTCGGATTGAGCCCCAGCCCAAAGGCTGAATCCAACTACTGTAAGGAAGGTTAAGCCGCCTACTATGTCGTAGAAGCGTTCAGTTTTTCCGATTGAGGCTGGTATCCATGCAACCCATTGCATGCCGATACAAATCACTGCACAATAGAATACAGCAGAATATTCATTCAACATGACTGAATTGCTTCCAACCGCACGAATCATCAGAAAGAGAATCAAAAAAGCGATCGATACAACAATTGTCGTTAATCGTAAATCTTGACGAGTAGTATCCATCGCTATCGCCTTTTCGAGCATCCTCATATTGTTAATAATTCTGCTTAAGAGAAGCGGTAGACCGCTCGTCGCAACGATTAGAGAACCCCTTGTGCATGAAATAGACATTCACAACGCTACCGAAGCGATAGACGTGTCATCGAAGGGTATTCAGAGGGTAAATCACGACTTGCGCCAGCAGTTAACACAAAGAGTGATGTGTTCGTGTTCTGAACCGTACTGCGCAGAACTGAGGGAACGGCGTTAATTGAGTGCTCGTACCGGGAAAATCGATGTTTCTTACGTATCTCGGGGAATTATAGGGTCAAATGGGATATACCCTTTGCTATTCGCAAATTCATGTTTTATCTAGATAATAGAGATAACAGCCGTGTCTTCAGACAGAAATCCATGAAAATGTTTCATGCGACTCTTTTTTCGTTTCTTCTGTTAACAATTTCTTTAGCTGGGTGTTTAGAATCAAGCGAAGATCAGGGTATTCCTTCCTCAGAATACGAAGATAATATTGCCTCTTTAGAAGAGGAAATTGAATTGCTTAATAATGAAATTGAAAATAAAAATAGTGAGATTGCTTCCCATCTCAATCAAATAGAATCTCTTAATTCAGAAATTTCATCCCTCAAAGCAAACATTGCTTCTCTTAATTTGGAAATTGCTTCTCTACATGCGAACAATGATTCAGCAGTGAACGACAGTAAAATCTCAGAATTGGAGGATTTAAATCGAGATTTAAACCTAACAATCGTCAGTTTAAATGCACAGATTTTGGAATACCAACAAGCTTTGTCAGATAGAGATCAAAGCATCAGTGATTATATCGAACTTCTTGGTGGCTTACAATCCGAGAATACAAATCTCACGAATGAAATCTTGGAACTCAACTCATTGATTCAGAACATGCAATCCACAATTGACGAACTCCAATCAGCCTTGTATCCATATTCTTGTCCATTGGGGAGTGTACTCTCAAAAGTTTCAATTCCATCGATTTATGCTAATCCAGGCGTTGTTTTCTCTAATGTTTCAAATTATGAAGACCATAACCCTCAATCGATACAATACCAAGTTACACTCAACGGCACTCCACTCGAAGGCTGCGAAGTTCGATTTGAAATAGAGGAAGATCATGGTTGGTTTTTCCCTGCTAACAGACAGACGAATTCAGAAGGTATGATATACGGATATTGGACAGCGGGGCGAATCATCGGAGAACAAAATATGAGCGCATACATTACATGGCCAACTGGTGAGAAAATGTACCAAAATATCTCAGGTGAGGTTACTGACGTTCGACTCATTGCAGCTTCAATTTGGTCAAGATATCAATTCAGTGGAGAATTTGATGAATTTAGTATTCGTGCTACTCCTGGCACTGGGCCTCGGGGCACGTATTATTCAACAATCAACTGGAAGGGTTCTTATGGTGGAATTCAGTTTAACAACGCAGATACTACGACAGTAATATTTTCAACTTGGGATACTAATGGGAGAGATGCTGAAATCACTGATAACGGTTCATGCAACCAAATAGTTGGCTTCTCGGGAGAAGGGACTGGAGTTAGTTGTCGGCTAAAATTTCCTCCCAGTCAATATGGAGCAATAACGGGTCTTCCAGATGATTACATGCTTGTTACAGGGCATACATACCAAACTTCGATACAGATTCAGGATTGTGGAACAAACTGTCAATCTTACACTTTCATGTTTGAAGATATTACTCGTGGTTTTGGGCCAATTAGTCTAGGTACTCAAGAGTACAAATCAGACTCAGTTAATGATAGAGCATCTAGTTTCGTTGAAGATTTTTACCGACAAGGAAACTGTGTAACAGGATATCAAGGAGAATCTGCAGAGCGTTCTGTTTTGTATCATGATATTAGGGCCAGAGTGAATGGTGTGAATGAAAGTAGCACGCTGGATACATTTAATGCAATTTATGATGGATGGGACGAAGAAATCTGTTCAAATTACTTCTCAGAAAGAACCGAGTCAGGAATTTTTCTTTCCAGCGGAGGAGATCGATTTGTCGGACCACCAATCATTGCTGGCGATTCAAATTTCCCAGGCTACAGGCCTATAGTTTAGGGCTACGCATCCCCAGATGTAGCTTGAAGAGGTTATTGAAAACCTAGGACTTAGAATCAGTTTCAAATTTGTTTTTGTAGGATTTTGGTTACCAACCAATTCCAGAAAGAGAGTGCTCGTACCGGGA
>DACE01000030.1:0-9645 GCA_002494645.1 Euryarchaeota archaeon UBA256
GGCCATCGCAAGGGCGATTGTGGCAATCAAAAGCAGGCTCGTTGTTTTGGAGAATTTTTCAGTTAGCATGTTTCTCATTTCGGATTCCTGTTAAATGAGTATATAAATGGATGTTTTATTGTGAGGAAAATCACGTCTTTTTTTCATTTAAATTCAGTCACCGCACCGGTCTGAACCGACCACAATCTTGCGTAGATTTCATTGCGGTCGAGCAACGCCTCATGGATACCTTCCTCTGCTATTGCCCCTTCATCGAGTACAAGGATACGGTCTGCTCTTCGGATGGTTGAGAGACGATGTGCGATAATGATGGTCGTCCGCCCCTTTGAGATTCGTTCAATGGAACGCTGGAGGGCAGCCTCAGTCTCATTGTCAACGGCAGAGGTTGCCTCATCAAGAATGAGCAACGGGGCATCTTTCAGTACCGCTCGGGCAATAGCTACACGTTGTCGCTGTCCACCAGAGAGCCGATGGCCCCCCTCTCCTACCATGGTGTCCCATTGGTCAGGTAGTGCTTCAACGAACTCAAAAGCTTCAGCAATTTTAGCCGCTTCAACCACTTCATCATCATCGGCACTCGGACGACCGTAACGTATGTTTTCCATGATACTTGTTGGAAACAGGGTGATATGCTGGTCTACCAAAGCGATAGAAGACCGCAACGCCTCCAATTGCCATTTCGGTAAATCTTCCCCCGCCCAAGATATCGCGCCGCTTTGAGGCTCTGCGAAACGTAACAAAAGCCTAACGAGAGTAGTCTTTCCAGCCCCTGTTGAACCAACGACACCGGTTGTCTGTCCAGCCTTGAATGACAAGTTGAATGCATCAAAAATCCTCTCTCTGCCCGGATATCCAAAGGTTATGTCTTGCAATATGAGATCACTTCCCTCGACCTCCGTCCGTGCTGGCGTGTATTCCCCTTGGGTAATTTCAATGGGTGAGCCGAGAACATCGAGGACGCGTGTTGAAGAGGCCATAGCGCGCTGATAGAGGTCAAAAGTCTCACCGAGTCGGGTCAGCGGCCACAACAGGCGTTGGGTCATGAAGACCAACACCGAGTAGGCTCCAATCGCTAAGGTACCCTCAAGTGTTAACCATCCGCCAAGAAGAAGGGTTGCGGTAAAGCCGACGAGAATCGCCATTCGGATTAACGGAGTAAATGCGGCAGAGAGACGAATCGCCTCCCGATTTGCAGCCCTGTAGTCCTCGCTTAGGACTTCAACCCGCGCAAGTTCGTGAGCCTCAGCAGTAAAGGATTGAACCGTGGACATGCCCGATAAATCATTCTCCAAAAGAGCGTTCATGCGACCAGCTGCTTCACGGACGCGTGCATAACGCGGCTCCAAACTGCGCTGATAGCGAAAAGACCCCCATACGATAATCGGGATGGGTAACACAGCAAACAGCGCTACCTGCCATGAAATGAGCAGGAAAACAGCCCCCACGACCACGACGGTCGTACTAACTTGCAACAAATCATTGGCACCTTTATCCAAGAATCGTTCGAGTTGATTGATATCGTCATTGAGAATAGCCAGAATGTCTCCCTTCTGGCGATCGTCAAACCATCCCATCCCCTGTTTTTGGACATGGTCGAAGGTATCCAAGCGTAATTCATGTTGAACGGTCTGTGCTAGATTCCGCCATAACACGCCGTAGAAATATTCGAACAGAGACTCAAGTCCCCAGATGATGAAGGTAAGAACAGAGAGCAAAACGAGTTGATGCCAGGGGTCAGTTACACCAAGCGAAGCGAGCAGAGAATCTTCTCTCAGAACGACTACATCCACCGCTAAACCAATGAGTAGAGGGGGGGCAAGGTCCCAAATTTTGTTCAATATAGAGCAAAATGAGGCCAAGCGAATGGTTCCACGATGTGGGCGCATGTACGACAGGAGTCGTTTGAAGGGGCCCGCTTCGCTCATAGCAGGCCCAGAAGGCAAGGCCT
This sequence comes from Euryarchaeota archaeon UBA256, assembly GCA_002494645.1. GTDB lineage: Archaea > Thermoplasmatota > Poseidoniia > Poseidoniales > Poseidoniaceae > Poseidonia. The sequence continues at coordinate 1,949 of DACE01000030.1, forward strand.
TGAGAATGCTCGCTTCATTCCACTACGAGCGCAACGCCTATGCCCTTCACGCCACAACCGCCAACTGAGCAGCATGCATGTAGGGGAAGGTACGGTTCTTGCCAAGGTGTGCCGCCCATCTTCCACGGCGCGCCATATCACCCTCATCGACCCGGCGAAGCAAAGCCCAGACGTGGCAGCGCAACGGGCAATGGTGGCGGTAGAATGCGGTTCAAAGATGGTTTTCGTCGGAGGCTCTACCGACACACCCGACAAAGTAGTCCATGCAACCTGTACGGCGATTCAAGAATCCTTTGAACTGAGAATGTTCGCAGCCAGCCAGGACCCAGAAAGCGACGAGATGGACTGGGATATCCCCGTTGTTTTGTTCCCCGGAGGTGCCCACGCTCTTTCACCCGCAGCAGACGCTATTACCTTCATGATGCTCATGAATTCTACGAAACGAGAATTTCTGGTTGGCGAACAAGTTCGGGGCGCCCCTCATCTTCATCAATTCGGGGTCGAGGCCCTGCCTACCGGATATCTCGTCTGCGCACCAGGTGGACGCGTTGGCGAAGTTGGCGCGGCAGAACTGATTCAGTCAACCGATACCCAACTTGTTGAAGCCTACGCTCTGTGCGCTAAAATGTACGGTTTTTCACTGCTCTATCTCGAGGCAGGCAGTGGAGCAACAACACCGGTCCATCCCGACCTTATCGCTCAAGCAAGAAGCGTTGAAGGGCTTACCTTACTGGTTGGTGGAGGCTTGCGTAATGGGGAAGATGTGTCCAAAGCCGTACGTTCTGGTGCCGATTGGATTGTTACGGGAACGGTTACAGAAGACGCTTCCTCACTTGAGGAATTACGAACACGCCTCACTGAAATTATCAAAGCCTGTTCGGCTTGAATCATTCGTCTGCATCGTCGTCAAAGAGGACGGGGTCACCCGTACCGCCGGGTGAGGGCGGTCGCACTTCATCGACATCGATTCCTTTCTCAATCACCGTTTCATCGGTTTTCAAATCAAGTTCAGCACCCTCGGCCAACTTTGCCATATCTTCGGTGCTTGGTGCTTTGATGGTACGCTCAAGGTCAGGTGCATTAGCGTAGAGCTCACGCTTGAGTTCACGGCTTTCATGACTCCGAACCAACGATAGAGAATCTGCAAAGACCCGACCAACAACTTCTCGAGTTCGTTCACTTCGACGAGCAGAATTCAACTCATGTTCCATTGAACTACGCTGATCCTCAATTTCGCGTAATTCAGCAGTCCGATCTTGGAGTGCGGCCTCGATATCGGTCATGGTCAAGGTCATTTGTTGCAAACGCTCATCGCGTTCAAAGACATCATTGTGAAGGCGACGCTCGCGACGTCGTAGCGACTCATATTCTCGGTTTCGCTCAAGCAAGCGACGCTTCAATTCTTCAATTTGCTCGACCAGATAATCATGTTCCGCAGAAACAGACCGCGGCCCTTGCATGACCCGTTCAAGTTGTTCCTCCAACTCTTCCAAACGTCGGTCTCGTGCGTCAAGAAGACCGCGCAAGCGGTCGGCGATATCACGGAGACGCTGGCGTTCTTCTTCAAGTGCTTCAGCCGCTGCTTTCTCAACATCGAGTTGACGTTGACGCTCATCGACTTGCTGCTTCAACAGTCGGACTTCTTCGGCCGTTACTGAAGTCAACCCAGCATCAGCCGCTTTTTCCAACGCCTCAACCATTTGTGTTATTCGGCCCTCCATCTCGCCGATGACCTCATCCTGTTGCGTAGTGAGGTCGCGTAATTGGGAGACTTCATGCTCCATTGAACTTCGTTCCTGTTGCGAGAGTGAGGATTGCTGGCTGGCCAACTCTTCCTTTGTATCATTGAGGAGGCGCTCGAGATGCACAATCTTTGCATCAGCCTCCTTCATGGATTGCTCTGATTCGGCGAGTCGTGCCACTTCCGGTGCGACCTTATCGTGGCGTTCTGCCAAATCCAGTTCAACAACACGTAAGCGCTGCTTGACCGTAACCAATTCGTCATTGCGTTTTCCGAGCTCGTCCCAGGCGACCAGGACCTCTTCAACGAGTTGCTCAACGGGGTAGCCTTTGAGCATCCCTTCAAGCGCTGCGCGCTCATCGTTGGATGAATTTCCAACACGACGGATACCTCCGGGGGACGAACTCTCTACAGCCATACGGCAACGCATGCCCGATTGACTACACTTGAACCTTCCCGCCAGTACAGGGGCGATGAGGCCGTATTTCAGACCCTAATTTATCCACCGAATCAGTTGATTGAGGTGTACATGTCATCAGGCATGTCACTGGCGAGTTTGAGCGCACCAATGGCGACCGAGTTGATGGGGTCTTCAACACACCAAACCTTGACATCACCAATATCGGAAATCTCGCTTGCGATACGCTCTGCAGATCCTTCAATCAACGAGCCGCCACCAGAGAGAATGATGTTGTTGCGAAGAATGGGTTGGTATTCTGGGTCAGCGCCAGCGACGATCTTCTTGATAGCATTCCCAATCTTTGGTACAATCAATCCACAGGCTTCCTGAATCAAATCGCCGATGTCAACAACTTGTTGCTTGCCTTCCACGGATAATTTGACAGTGACTTCTCGAGCATCGCCACCAACATAGGACGACTCTTCTTTCCACTTGCGAACCATGTCTTTGGTGACTTGAGCGCCTGTGTACTTCTTCTTGATGAGTTCCATGAGTTGGAGGTCGAGCCAGTCACCTGCTTCGGTGATGGTAACTTGGTCTTCATCGGTGGGGAAGGTTCCGTACACCCGTGCAATATCAGTGGTGCCCGCTCCGATGTCAACTACAATAGATCCAGCGATTTCGTCGATTCCATAGGCGGTAGCGAAGGGCTCGGTGACGACCATAATGGCGTTGACTTGTCCACGCAACGTGGCTACGAGGTTGGACTTGTCTGTGAAGGAAACGTGGCTTGGGGAGCAAATAACGCCCAAAACTTCGTCGTATTCTTCGGGGTCTACGGTTTCGAGGAGGTGAGAGACGAAGGCCTTAGCAGCAGCCAAGTTCGCTTCATCGTCCTGTGTTACACCAGCGGCCATTGGGCGGTAAAGGTTGCAAGCGAGCTTGTTTTTCAAAGCATCATCACCGAAGAGGACGTCACGGCCGAGGAAGTTACGAGCCACAGCGTCTTTTGGACGACCAACGACGGTCTCAATTGTATGCATCTTATCAGCGCTTGAAGCGATGGTTGATTGGTAGGTTCCTAGGTCAATTCCAACATAAAGGCGGTCACTCATTTCATTCACCTTCCGACTTGCGGACATATGGGCGAGTTCGCCATCAACCTTCAAGGTTCACCTTGTTAATTTGAAGAGAATAGAAGAAGGAACGGCGCCCAAACAAAGCGCAGTAAGCCGTTTATTCTTGTTCATGAGGACTTCCATTCTCCTGAGCGGGAGACGTACCTGAAAAGGGCGGAAATGTTTTTTCTTGACGGGGGACTTGTCCATTCAACATTCGTAGCCTCCGAGCAACAACGAAACCCAACAACACCCCCGCCCCCCCGATCAACACCATCGACGGAATCATCAAACTTGTTTCATCTTGAGGTGACTCTATTTCGCCATCATAGAGGGTATTACTCCATGAAAATGAAAGGTTTTGACGCACGACACTCGCTCCCGCCGACCGATGGGCTGCGGGCGACCGGTTCATCGTCTCTGTACTTACAGCGATTTCGTACGAGGCAGATTGAATATAATATGGAGGTAAGTCGTTTGGAATACTCCAGTTGCATTGATGCAACGCCCCCGGTGTCGACGCAACTGCTGTGCACGTGAGCAGCGCGAGATTCGACTGATTCGCAAAACGCACCGTGAGGTTGGAAGCATATCCATCTCCATCTCCGTCTTCGACGCGCCATGAAACGAGAAGGTTGTCGCCGATGAGGCTGTGGTTGGTAGGGCCGTCGACAAGAACGGGAACAGGGGGAAGGTCGAGTGGATAGCAACCCGACGTATTCACCGGCCATGCGAGGTCGTTGGTGATACATGTATCGATGGGGTCAAGGATTCCATCTCCATCGCTATCATCTATGCAACCGTCGGAGTTTGTGTCAAACCCGACCGCATTTTCTTCGGGACAATCATCGTCAAGATTGTTGATTCCATCACCATCGTCATCGTCAATGCATCCATCGCCATCCATGTCTGAAAGACTGGCATTCTCCAGGGGGCAGAGATCATCAAGATTGTCTACACCGTCTCCGTCTCCGTCTAAATGGTCGTTTGAATCACGCTCAACTCCACTGACAATAAGGGCGAAACCCACGGCATCTCCGTCATTTCCAACAGAACCCGGAGTGCCGCCCGGTACAACGTAACGGGCAGCAACCTCAACCTCGATGAAACGGGAATCATTGATCAGCGATGCAGGAATATCAATTCCGAAGGTTGTTTCATTGCTTTGCGGGAAGAGTGTTGTATTACTAAAATCAACCACGTTTCCGTAAAAGGAAGTAGGCGTTCCATCACCCTGAATTCTATCGGCGAGCATAACGGTTCCATCATCCAAACGAATTCGGAGTTGAAGGTCATCAACAAGGGCGGGTTGGGCTTTAGCAGGATAGGCCAAACGAACCTGAACCGGTTCATTTTCAATGGGTGTAAAGCGATGACGAAACACATCACCGGTTTGCAAGAAGGGACCAGATGCACCTTGCCCAAACCACGGTTGTTCATCAAAAGCATCCAATCCCACACCGTCATCGGTGAATTCACCGAGCCAATCCGTAACGGTTGTATTGTCCAACCGATAACTATCATGAGCCCAAAGATGGCCACCCGGCGCTTCACCATTTACCAATGAATCAAGGTCAATAAGAGCGCTGAGGTTGAGCACACCCCATCCGTCGTAGGTGTTGTGAAGGGCAGTAGAACCGCCACCTCCCTCGCGGAATTCAGCGCTCAGCGGGGTTGCAGCCAGAGCAAGAGTGGCCCGAAGAAGTGGCCCGGAAGGCGTGAAACCAGCGCCGAGAACCACGCTTCGAGCATCCGGAGTCGCCCATTGAGGTTGAGTTTCGCTGAGATTGACGCTCGCTGTTGGCTCCCACGGCCCATGTATCCATCCTTCTTCGTACAGTTGCTGAATGATTCCTGCACCACCTGCGGCAAGTGGCGTGGCCATACTGGTCCCCGACGAGGACCTCAATCCATCGTTATTTGTATCCCAGAAGCCGTCCCCATTGGCCGATTGAATGCTTTTTCCGGGTGCTAAAAGGAAGATGCCATCGGTGCCTTCATCAGTCGGTCCGTAAGCGGTTGAACCCCAACGCTCGGGCGAGACATCTTTCGTGCTCGCACTCACGGCGATGACGTTTCTTCCATTGGCCGGCTCAAGAACGCCCTGGCCCCCGTTCCCCGGTGCGATGAAAGCGAGTGACCAAGGCATGGCCCGAGCATAACTGTCGAAGTGTCCCGTGCGTTGAGTATAGGCCGTCGTATCGTCGCCCCATGAGTTTGAATGGATGATTGCACCGTGTGCACTGGCTTCATAGAGCAACGCATCAACATCAGGAGGCATCCACCCTGAATCGTTGACAATGTCCTGAACAACAAGGCGAGCCCCGTGGGCCAAGGTACTGCCGTTAAGGGGCTCACCATTGGTTCGCTGACTCCATACGTCGCGACATGCTAACGAGGCAATAACGTGAGTACCATGTCTGTAATCGCTATGACCGGGAGTGTCGTTGCTGTCAATGGTGTCGTTGAAGAAGAGGATTTTCCGATGCGCCTCACCAAAGAAACCGACCGCAGGGTAGGTTGCATTGATTTCAGCGTGGGGAGACTGGTCGTCTGTAGCATTTCGAAAACAAGCGTGGTCAGCATCTATGCCACTATCCGCAACGCCAAAAACAACCCCCGAAGCATCCAACCCCAAAGTCCAGAAGGGATGCGAGGAAAACGAACCGTCTTGGATGACGTCACTCGCTTGACCGTTTCGTGCTTTTGTTGTCAAAACAGGCTCAATCCACAACACGCCTTCGGTTTCAAGGAATTGCTCAAGAAGGGTTTGAGAGGCAACATTCAATTGGATGGAGGTGGGCAAAACCGAAGCAACAAGGCCAGCATCATCAACAGGTACAGCACCAAGGGTCAACAGGTGGTTGAAAACCTGGTCTTTAACGGAAAGAGGAAGATTGGGTTCAAAGACAAGGCGAACCCGCTCAGAGTGTTCGTTACTCAATCCTCCCTTCCAAACAGCATCGCTGAACGAAACTGCTTCAACATGAGGGGGAAAAGCAACTCGCTCTGGATTCCACACAAGGAGCGTTTCTGGACTCACAACTCGTAGCGGGACAAAACCCGTTCTTTCGATATCCTGCCAACCTTGAGCATCCCAAACACCCTCTTTGAGGCGCAATAATTCCTCCTTTCCTTCACTTTGAGGGGGGGTCACCTGTGGGGGCGGGTTGAACCCTGAAGCAAGAGGGAGCACGAAGAGGAGAACAAGCCACCATGCCGTGCGCATGGCTCTGCCAGCCCCACAGTTTGCCTCAATCTATCGGTGGGTTGTTTGCCTGATGTCGCGCCAGCGCGTTTAAGGATGGATGGCAGGTCGGACGGCTTGATGAACGCCTACCGAGTTTCAGGAACGGCACCCTTTGGAAGCCAACGACAACAATTTTCCTTTGATGTTCCAGCGGAAAATGAAGATACTGCTACCCACCACGTGTACTCAATTCTCGGCTCACGCCATCGAATCGGCCGCCGTATGGTGAAGATTGAATCGGTCTCTGAAATCGACCCACGCACCTCAACAGAGCCTCAGATTCTTCACCACTTCCGCGAACAAATCGCAGCACAAGGTGGCACCATCGCCCCTACTGCCGAGGAAGAGTGAAGTCGCCACCGCCTTCTTCTACCCCGAGGTGTTGGGAGGTCTGAAGACGATGGTTGATCGAAATCAATTGCAACAACACGCACGCGAGGTTGAAGCCCTCCGTAAGCGGTTTGATGAAATCAACCTCCGCCTTGAACAAGTTGACACCGTCCTTGCAGAGCATGCCATCACCACCTCAGTCTTGTCGGCGCTGACGGCGCCATCCGACCAAGCGTCCATTTCAACACACCTTCCGATTGGCTCAGGAGTGAGCCTTCCCTATTCGCATACTGGTAAGGAGGAAGGCACCGCTCTGGTCGACCTCGGCGCAGGTGTATTTGGGGAACGCCCATGGTCGGACGCGCACGCTATCACCGACCAACGAAGGCAAGACATTCAACAATTGAGAGATGAATTAAAGGAACAGGCCGATCAAACGGAAGCAAGTCTCGCTGAGGTCGCTCAGAAATTTAATGCCTTAGCCGAAACCCTTCAGAATCAAGCTGCTGCACCTCAAACATTGAGTCCAGCGCCCACGCCACACGAGGAAGAAAAGCCTGCAGAGGACCAACCCCCGCCCCGCCGTCAACGTAAACGAGGGATGTTCGGCAACGATTTGACATTGGATGATTGAGGGAAGGCCATGGGACTGTTTGACCGATTCCGAAAGCGTATCCATGAGGTCGCAGACGAAACCGACCAGGATGCACTTTCGGTGGATGCAGCTTCTGAGGAAGCCAAAGAGTTGCTACAACCCACTCCACAAGTTCAGCCAGAAGAAGAATGGGACGATCTTGAGAATGTCGAAAGCACGCCCGAAGCAGCGCCCGAAACCGACGGAGATGATGATTGGGATAC
>DACE01000030.1:9696-34614 GCA_002494645.1 Euryarchaeota archaeon UBA256
GCCATGAAAAAACGTGGCGCTGTTGAAATGGCCCGACCAAAAGGCTCCAAAGTAGACTTGAGCATGATGCGAACAACCACTGGCCGCCAACTCGTAGAAGTCAAACAAGCGCCAAAGGGGTCGAGTAAAACCGCCACAATTGAACTTGAACAAGGCGCAACCGTGGATATCGACCTTGGTGGTGGTGTGGTCAACGAAGGCGGGCGCATCATCAAACCCGGTCAAGGCTTGGACGATTTACTCGAGGAACTTGAGTGGGCGCTGCTTGAGTCCGACATCTCCCAACAAGCAACCAGTGCCATCATTGACAGTTTACGCAACGCGCTCATTGGGGCGCGTTTACGGAAGGGCGCAGACCTCTCCAAAGTGCTCGAAGCAGCACTCAAGCGAGCCCTACATACGCTTCTTCAAGCGGGTTATTGGGACTTTGATGCCTCGGTGAAGACCTTTATTGACAAGGGCGACGTTCCTGTTGTCATCATGTTGGTTGGTGTGAACGGAACGGGTAAAACCACGACTGCTGCAAAAATCGCTCAACGGCTTCTGAACAATGGCCTGAGTGTTATTGCAGCCGCTGGGGATACCTTCCGCGCAGGCGCCATTCAACAACTTGAGTCCCACTGCGAACGGCTTGGTATTCGCTGCGTCTCAAGTCAACGCGGAGGCGATTCGGCTGCAATCGCTCGTGACGCCATCGATTCTGCAAAGGCGAAGGGCATTGATGTCGTCTTGGTAGATACTGCCGGACGCATGCAAAACAAAACGAATCTCATGAATGAATTAAATAAAGTTCGCAAGGTCACAAACCCGCACCTCACCCTCTTCGTCGGAGATTCATTGGCCGGAAATGATGCGGTCGAGCAGGCAAAAATGTTTCAAGAAATCATGCGTTTTGATGGTGCCGTATTAACCAAAATGGATACGGATGCCAAGGGCGGTGCAGGACTTTCCATCGCCTTTGCAACCGGGCGCCCAATCGTATTCGCAGGCATTGGTCAAAACTACGAAGATTTACTCCAGTTTGAACCTCAATGGTTGCTTGACCAACTCTTTGAGTGAGGCGTAGGGCAAAAAGACCCCCACCCGCAGGGAGTTACATGGCCGATATGTTTGCCGACGAAGACTCCGCACGTTTTTTCCAGATGATTCAGATGCTGCAACGCTCAACCATGTTGCACATGGGCTATCTACCCGACCAAGACGGTAAGTTTCACTACGATCTTCTCGAAGCCAAAGAAGGGATTGAAGTCATTCGTATGTTTCAGAAAAAGACCGATGGCAACCTCAACGCCCAGGAGGTCCAATTGTTGCGTACCGTCATCAGCGAACTCCAAATGCAATTCACAAAGGCGCCACAACTTCGCCGCGAACGCCAAAGTGAACAAGCCCAAAGCGACGTCATTCGTGAAACCTTTTCTCAACCCCAAGACGGGCCGGTCGAAGACCTCTCAACTTCGGCCGATGATGGCGAAGAATAGCGGTTGTTTGATGTGCAAGAACATCCTGCGAGGATTTGATTGGTATGGGACTTGTGACCGAAGTTGATGACGAAGGCGCACCCACCGTGCTCATCGTCGACAACAACCCGATGTCGAGCCTCCGCCTCTCAAATTTGTTCAAAACGCGAAATTTCATTGTTGAACATTGCGAAGATGGCGACCAAGCCGTTGATGAATACATCCGCCTTGACCCCGAACTGGTTGTGCTGTCCCTCGACATTCCTTCGTTGGACGGACACCTTGCAGCCCTTGAAATGCGCGAGCACGGGGGCGAACAACGCATCGTTTTCGTGGCACCGGCGCGCATGGCTGACCTGGCAAAGGATGCAGCATTTTCAGCAGGAGCCGTGGCTTGGCTCCAAAAACCGATTTCAAATGAAACGCTTGAAGCCCAGTGGGCCAACATACTCGGAACGATTCCCGATGCCCCGGGCCTCGAAGATTTGGACGACCTCTACCCGGGTGATCGCATCAAGCCAGAAGCAGACGAAGGGCCGATGCTGCCGAACCTCCCACTTCCACTCCCCCTCCCCGAAGGCGGACTGCCATTACCCCTTCCCGAACTTCTCGTTGCGAAAATATCCACTCCAGCTAAGAAAAGTCGTAAGAAGTGGGTACTCGCCCTTTTGATTCTGTCCGCATTGGCAGCCGGAGCGGCTTATGGGCTCGGGTACATTTCACTATGAGGCGACCGAGCCTCGAATCCCAACCCCTTATCGGTTCTTGAGGTATTCTTCACCGTACCAGGTCCATTGCTCCATGGTCCACCCCGCAGGCAATCCCTCTGGGGGTAATGGAGGCATTGCGTGCATCGTTTGAGGTTGAATTGGAGCCACTGGCGTTAGAGGAGGCAAGTGGTGAAGAGGTGCATCAAACTCAACTGGGAGCGAGGAACGCTTCCTTCCAAAGAAGAGAAGAACACCGACCCCGATGAGCAACAACGGTAGTCCAAGGTAGAGGAGCATGGCGCCGAGTTCACGTTCTGTTTCCGAGTGCTTTGAAGCGTCCAAGGGGTAAGCATCAGCATCGTCGGACCAACCATCGTTGTCAGAATCCAAACATCCGTATCGGTCTTCAATCGACGTTCCGAATTCATCTGGGCAATCGTCCGAGGAATTGGTTCCCGTCTGGTCAGCATAACCGTCACCATCCGAGTCGGACCAAAGGAGAGGGTCGTCATCATAGGCATCTAAGCGGTTTTCCCAGCCATCGCCGTCCGAATCAGGGCATCCTAAACTTTCGAGTGATGAACTACCGGCGAGGTCTGGACAATTATCCGGCATAACGCCGTCAGCATTATCGCCGTAACCGTCACCATCCCCGTCTTGATGTTGGGTGGCTTCGTTTGGAAAAGCATCGTTGAGATCCGACCACCCGTCTCCATCAACGTCAATGCACCCGAAGCGGTCTTCGGTAGAGGTGCCGAACTCAACGGGACAAGCATCCGGTTCGAATCCAGTACTGGAATCCCCGTAGCCGTCATCGTCTCCGTCCGCATGCTGAGAGGTTACGTACGGGAAAGCGTCATTCAGGTCGGACCATCCGTCAGTATCAGAATCGGTACAGCCGAAGCGGTCTTCGGTAGAAGTGCCGGGTGTTTCAGTACAAGCATCACTCTCAAGACCTGCAGGGTTATCTCCGAACCCGTCCTCATCAGCGTCAAACCATTGGGTTGGTTCCGTAGGGAACTCGTCCGTGGTGTCACTGTACCCGTCGTTGTCAAAGTCAGCGCAACCCAAGACGGTGCCCAACGAACTCGTCCCAGCAGTGCGCGGACAGTCGTCCACATCATCGTTGGTGCCATCGTTGTCGTCGTCGAGGTCTTCTCCGGCATCTTCACAGCCGTCCCGGTCCATGTCATTGCCAGCATAGGAAGTAAACGATGGCGGGCTGGTCGGACAGAGGTCACTTCCCGCAGATGAAACGGTGCATGCCCAAGCGTCATCCAAGGCACTTGCATCACAGATTCGGTCGTTGTCATCGTCAACATCCTCGCCAGCATCTTGGCATCCATCGCCGTCATAATCCGTAGAGGCAGACGATTGCCAATCCAAAGCGCCAAGGGCGCAAAGGTCGGCCATATCATTCAGGCCGTCATTGTCGTCGTCCGCATCCTCCGCAGCATCATGACAACCATCACCATCGTGGTCGGTGGAACTAGAAGCGGTCCAATTGGTGTATCCAACAGAGCAGTCGTCGCCGAGGTCAAGAACACCATCGCCGTCGTCATCATCGTCGCATACGTCTCCAAATGCGTCCCCGTCACGGTTCAACTGAAGGGCATTGGGTGTGAAGGGGCAGTTGTCGACTTCGTTGCCAACCCCATCTCCATCATCGTCTTCGTAGGGGTCGATACGTACGACTTCATTTTGTGCATTGTCAACATAATACAGGTGCCCTTGAGGACCGACTTCAAGACCCATAATCGACGTCGCAGAGGTTTGAATTTTATCGAGGAAGGTGGCGCTTTTTCCATCTGCTGAAAGTTCGTATGCGGCGATTTTACCGTTTCCATTTTCGGAAACGAAGAGTTGCCCCTCGTCCAGAGCAATCCCCGAAGGGATGCTGAGGCCTGTAGCGAGAACGCCCCATTCAACTCCGGTAATTCGAGAGTATTCTGCAAGTGGCTCGAGGCGGGATGCGTCGTTCATGATGTTTGCCTTATTGGTAGACGGGTCATCGGTGTTGACCCAGACGATCCGATTGGCGCCCGCATCTGCAATGTAGAGAATTCCTGATGCCTTGTCCATGACCATGTGGCCTGGCTTGCCTGAGAAGTGGGAGAGTTGAATTTCTGAATAGCGGTGAACTACGGCGTCTGAGTGGTCATCTTGACCCGTGTCGTGATCTTCTTTGAAATCATAGCGAACCAATTCTCCGTAATATCCGTCGTTATACCAGTAAACGTTATCGTAATCATGTGCAATTCCAACGCCGTATGGAGACTCATGGTTCATGTCGATATGGCTGCCGAGCAGACCATTGCCGCTGTTTTGATTTTCCACGGCATAGTGGTCCAAAGAAGAGGGCCATAGGGTTGGCCCCATGAAATTGTTCGCAACGCCTTGGCCGCAATAGGTATTGGCCGTTTCCTGAGCAGAACCCCACATCCAGTCAAATTCAGGATCATAGGCACCAAAGGAAATCGCACTCACTTCCTCAAGGAAATGGTTGCTGTTTGAATCCTCTCGGTTTTGAGATGTTTGGTTAGCAAGACCCGTATTTTCAACGATGGTTATGCTGTCCGTGCCTCTATTCGCGATCCAAAGCTCATTTGCCCGTCCGGGGTGGAATTCCAAATCTCGAGGACTGGAAAGAGCATCAGAAGCATCAGCGATTACAAATTCGTTGAAGCCGACGCCGAACTTCTCAACGGGGTCCGTTTCCCCCCCCGCAGCAGCGTAGGACGGCAGGGAGAAGAGGAGGAGGACGAGGATAGAAATTGCAACTTGTTTTTTCATAATGATAGAGGCTGACTTTGTTTGACTTTTGATATCTTGGTAAGGTTGTCTATGCAGTTTGCTGATTTCAGCCCCGGTCTCACTACTCCTCATTGGTTGGGATGGCGTGGAGGTTTGGACAAATGGATGGAAGCGATGGTGGACCATGGGATGTTCTCTGGCGTTTTCCGACCGACGACGTGCATCCGTAGGGCTGCCCCGTACGGCAGGGTCGCTTTGAGGTGTTGAGCTCCGTGTGTCAACTTCAGAGAACTTGGCGATGAAGAAAAGAGAGAAAAGAACCCATTCTTGTGTGTGACTTCTGCCAATAAGGGGACGGCCCTTTCAGCCTGCCACTCACGAACATCGTCGCCGAGCCCGAGGTCAAGAACATCACCTTTACACATCAAACCGCCACTTAACTCCACTTCATCCCACGTTCCAAAACCGTCAATCGTCTCAAGTAATGCTTCGTTGAGTTCCCCGGGCTTTTCTTCTTCAAGCATCGAAATAAAGCCCCGCTCGTCCTTGATGATACTGCTTAGAAGATGGACGTTCTTAGGCCAGTCAAGATTTCGGTTGGTGAATGCGAGTACCACTCGGACATCGACCTCATCGTTTCGTCCAATCCGTTCTTGATGCATGGCCATCAACATGCGAGATTTCCTTGCAATGCGCTGGTTAACCGTGCTGTGATTGTGGCTACTTCCGTTTTTTCGTTGTTGAATAAATTCTTCTTCTGCATTGATGACAAAGGTACCCGACCAATGCTTCTGCTCAACCACCAAAAGGCTGTTTCCACCAACAATAACAAGGTCGATTTCACGCTTTCCTCCCTGTTCTTCATCGGGGATCCGGACGGATTCAAAGACGTGCCACCCATTCTCTTTTCCAGCGGCTCGAGAAATCCGAGCCAAACGCTGCTCAGCCATTTCTCCCGCCCGATGGATGTCATCGGGGGGATGCACACGCCGCCGTTGCCGCCACCATGACCAGCGTGCAGACAATTTCATGATTTCACCGCAGCAATTCATCGACGCTGTTGACAATCACCGTTGGGCATTGTTCGGCTCCGTCCGGCAAGGCATCAACATCAGCTTGGGTTGCTTCGCCCGAAAGCACGAGTACACCAACAACCCCAGCGCGTGAGGCCATGGCCATATCGGTGTACAAGCGGTCTCCTACCATAGCGCAGCGGCCGGGCTGAAGACCTAAGGCTTCGATTTTATGAAGAATCATTCCTGGGTTTGGCTTTCCAGTGATGTGTTCAGGGTCAACGCCAGTCGTCGCTTTGAACATCGCAAGATAGGCGCCGACATCGGGCAGACCACCGTCAGGACTCGGGCAGACCATATCGGGGTGGCTTGCCACCAAAGGAACGCCAGCATGCATGAAAATACTGGCCCGCTCAATCTTCGGATAGGTGAGTTCTGTATCGTAGCCCAACACAACGTACTGTGGGCGTTCGCTTTCCGTGGAAATACCAGCCGATTCCAGCATGGACCTCATCCCCTCTGTCCCGACCAACCACGTCTCAGTAATTCCATTCCGCGCTAGCCATGCAAGCAAATCATGCGTTGAGAGAAGAACATCTTCCTCACTTGCTGGAAGTCCGAGGTGGTGCAACTTCACGAGATATTGCTCAACCGATTTTGACGAATTATTTGAGAGAAAGAAACGCTGGATACCTCGTTCATGACAACGGTCGAGGAAGTCCTTGGCGCCATCAATGAGCTCCCCTCCGAGGTAGATTGTGCCGTCCAAATCAAGGAATACAGCATCGATGTCGTTGAGTGTAGCATTCATCATTTTCCCTCAGAACATCAAGGTCTTGAACATAAACCACGGAGAATGCAGATTTTCTTGCGCCTCTTTGCTCGCGATCATCTCCGTCATCATTTCTTGGATGGCAGGCTTCTTGGATGCTTTCCCTACGAACCAGTTCAACAGCCAAGCACGGCGACTCATTTTTTGCATGCGAAATGAATTGGTCAACTCAGGGCCGAGTGCAGCCCACAGGGCGGCTTGATACGCCTCAGGTGTTTTGCTGTTGAGAATATGGTCGGCAGCCATTTCGCCACTTACCAGAGCATTACCAACACCTTCGCCACTGAAGGGGTCGACCAATGATGCAGCATCGCCAACCAGGAAGACGCCGTTTGCTGACGAGCGTCGAGGTTGGTTGCTGGCTTTCTTTCTCGGTGAGCCAAACGGTAATTGCCATCCTTTTCCAGTTCCTGGAATCATCGAAGCCTCTGCGAATCGGTCTTTGAACAGCGGATGTTCGTGGATGACTTCATGTTGAAGCAATTTGAGTTTCTTTTTCTGTTTATCAAGCAGCGACATCACCATGCCAATGCCCACATTGACCACTCCTTCTGCGACGGGGAAGAGCCAGAAATATCCCGGAATTACGGTATCAACAAAGTGAATTTCAATGTCCCCAACGTTGGCTTCACAACCTTTCACACCGCGCCAATATTCACGGTATCCGGCGCAATAATGATCACGGTCAACCATTGCTTCGCCGTAGGTGTCCTCGACCATGGATTTGGCAACAGGGCACCGGTAGCCAGCAGCTCCGATGATGTTGGTGGCGTAATAGGTTCGTTCCTCACCCTTGCGCCCACCGATGCGAACGACGATTCCCTTCGCATGGCGCATCGCTTCAGACCCTTCACCAGGGTCTTCCCCGCCTGCACCATCATCGTAGAGGACATCACGAACATCTCCGCCCTGGATGATTGCACCACCAGCATCTCTTACGAGCGTTTGAACTTGGTTGAAGAGGATGTGGTCAAATTGTTGGCGAGGTAGAGAATAGCCAGCCTCCAAACGAGCAACGTCTTCTTCTGGTAGTGCGACTCGAACGCTGTGGCCCTTGGGTGAAGAAAAGAGAATTCCAGTTACACGGAAATGAGGGGTGGATTCGAGGGTCTGCTTGACACCAAGGCGTTTGACGTGACTCAGTGATTTGCCGCCAACGGCGTCACCACAAATCTTGTCGCGGGGCCATGTTTCTTTTTCGATCAGCAAGACTCGCTTGCCTTCCATGGCCAAGTAACCGGCCGCAGAAGAGCCTCCGGGGCCGCCACCGACCACGATGGCATCGTAAGTGCCGCCAGCATCAGGAGTTTCCCCCGAGTCAATCGGCTGCTTCCAAGAAACATCGTCTCCTGTTCTCGGTGCGCCCATGACAGGAATGGGGAGGGGGCACTCTTTGAGGATATGCTTTCAAGACGATGATTTACCGCCACACTCATGACCCTTCAGCCCTTGGTCGTGCTATGGATGGAGTCGCCCACGAAGCCGGTGTCGACCTTCACCCTCAGCGTCGAAAAGCAGCTCTTGTTTTATTGAGTGTGACGTTGGTTTGGGGTGCGACCTTCATCTGGATGAAGCAAGCCCTCAATGCCCTCCAGCCGGAAATTACCAATTATGGAACCTTTCCAGTGGTCGCATTCCTTGTCGCAGGCCGCTTCTTCATCGCCATGGTTCTGGTGTTGCTTTTCTTTTCAAAGGCGAGACATGGTTTGCGTGCAGGAGACATGTGGAAGGGGGGTAGCATCCTCGGCTCTCTCATGTTGGTCGGCTTCGTGACCCAGATGGTCGCTTTGGACGACATCAACCCCTCAACCTCAGCCTTCCTCACGTCGCTCTATGTTGTTATGACGGCATTATTGACCGTTCGTATGGCAGAACATCCACCGCGAAGAGCGCTGTATTGGGGCGTATTGATGGCAACATTTGGTGCGGGGTTTATCGAAGGGCCACCGCATTTATCATGGGGCTTGGGAGAATTTATGACCGTGTTTTCAGCCTTCTTTTTCGCCCTCCACATCGTGTTCACGCAGCACTTCACTCAGCGGTTTGACCCCATAGGATTGACTGCAACCTCCTTTGTATTCATCACCGCAGGCTGCCTACTTCTGGTATTGCTATCCACTCCATCACTTCCCGATATGGCCAGCGATGTACTTTCACGAGAGGGCGTCCTGGTGCCGTTGTTCTTACTCGGACTTGGAGGCTCGTTCTTTTGCCTGCTCGCACTCAACCTTTTCCAGCGACACATGCATCCAGTCCAAGCGGCGATTATCTACGCCTTCGAACCCGTCTGGGCAACCATCTTCGGCCTCGGCCTCAATCTCGTTACTTGGACGCTTTGGATTCCGCTCGGAGGAGGCATACTTCTCGCTGGTAATATCTTGGTTGAATTGACCACGCCGCAAGAATCGTTCAAAACGGAGCAAGAAAATGAGCAGAACCCTTGAAAGAGCGCCATGATTTCGTAGGACTGTTGGGCAACATGTCAGAGGAGAACAACCACCACCACTTTGCCACCCACACTGTTCACAGTGGAACACAACATATCGGTGATGCGGTCAACACTCCCATCTTCCAATCCTCAACGTACAAGTTGACCGACGAACGCTATGCAGGATGGGCCGCTGGCGCACAACACACACTTCTCTATGCTCGTCTTTCAACCGTGAATTCAGATGCCGTTGCGCAAAAATTGATCGCTCTTGAGGGCGGCGAAGATGCTGAAGTATTCGCTTCGGGCATGGCTGCGATTTCCAGTACGCTCATGGCCTTACTCAACCAAGGAGATCACATGGTTGCGAGCGCAGATGTATACGGAGGAACCTACGGGCTGCTCACCGAAGAATTACCCCGCTTCGGCATCTCAACCACCATGGCTGACATGCGCGACCCCGCTTCCTACGAGGCTGCCATCCAGCCCAATACCAAACTGCTCTACATCGAGACGTTGACCAACCCGGTGCTGAAAGTATGCGATATTTCTGCTATGGTTGAGGTGGCTAAGCGCCACGACCTGCTTCTTCTCATCGACAACACCTTCGCTTCACCTTGGGGCTGTCAACCCCTCTCCTTGGGTGCTGACTTGGCCATCCATTCAACCACCAAATATCTCGGAGGTCATTCAGATATTATCGGGGGCGCGGTTATCGGTGCAAAGGACCTCATTGCTCAAATTTTTATGCGCAAGGTCCACTTTGGCGGTAGTCCAGACCCCCATGCATGTTACCTTCTCGAGCGCGGAATGCGCACGCTTGACGTTCGTATGCCTCGTATTTGTGAAAATGCAGCAGCGCTCGCAACCCGTCTGGAAGGCCATGACGCCATTGAGCGCGTTTACCATACCAGCCTCGCAAGCCATCCTGACTTTGAAGTCGCTCAGCGAACCATGCCTAAAGGCTCGGGAATGGTGGCCTTTGTCGTGAAGGGCGGTGACGAAGCGGCGTTGAAATTTATGCGTGGTCTTGACATCATCTACGAAGCAACCAGCCTAGGTGGGGTTGAATCACTCATTGAATGCCCGTTCAATTCCAGCCACATGTTTGTTCCAGAAGATGTCCGTGTTGCCGCAGGGGTTGTACCCGGCTTCGTCCGATTGAGCATCGGCATTGAAGATGTTGAGGATTTGTGGCGTGACATTGACCAAGCCTTGGCTTGATCTCATTCACCCGTAGTCGCTCGGAGCACAGCACAAGCGTCGTTCCACTTCTGTTGAAGCGCTTTAACTTCATCAACTTCAGCGTTGAGTAATGCTTGACCGATTTCATTCAAGGCAACCGTAGCCTGTGACCACGCTCCACCACGGTCTCTGGCGTTGTTATCGAAGTGCCATTCTTGTCCTCTCGAACGGCCTACGGCCATGAGCCATGCCCATGCAGCAGCGGCTTCATCCACGCTGTTGTGGCGAGCGGTTGCAAGCCGTTCGACTCCTCCCATGCCGGTGGTCAAGCCTTTGATGATGAACGAGGTGATCATTTTTGTTGCTACACCCGCCTCATCCATTGTAGGGAAGCGCGCTTTTTGTTGGGCCAGTGCCGTAGCCTTGTCAAGACCCTTCAGGAATTTCCCAAAGGCCTTTGGAGAGTTCAATTGGTCTTCCCAAATGGCATGGGCATCTTCTCCCTCAAGGCCGAGATACGCCAAACTCTTCTCCCCGTGGGTCGCCCATAAGGCATTGAGAATGTCGCCGCACGTCACCCCCGCCATCACTCGCAAACATCCCTCCTCACGGGATTCAGTGCCGCCCTTTGCTTCAATGCGAAGCGCTTGAGTTTCTTCGGTGGGTTCTAAGAGAGCCAGGCGGAGAATTTCAGCGGTCAACCCCTGCTCCTCTTTCGAACCGGAAAGGTCTGCCAACGCCTCGTGAATGGCTTCAAACGAACCCCCGTCCAGCCATTGTTCTCCGATCAACAAGCCTTCATCAATACCCTCCAAAACGGTCTGCTTAATCGCTGAAGCAACAACGCCTTCGTTCATTGTTAATCCCTGCCAGGCGTCAACAATTCGGCCGATGCCGTCAATGCACGGTTGAGGGAGCGGCGTCTCTGTAGGCCAACCTTCGGGGGCCCAATGTGCTTCAACCGTCAAAATAGATGGCAGGAGCGGAGGGAGCATGGAAAGGGCGAGGTGGTGAATGAACGGAGCGTCTTTTTTGGTGAACGAGGCGATGGCTTCGAGACCGAGGTAGACAGCGGGTCCGTGATTGAAATTAATTTTCACATATCCCGCTTTTGTGGGGCGACCTTCCCGAGCAAGAGACAGATCGACGTCTTCGGTAGCCCACACGGGGGCGTCATCAACACGGGATTCGTTGAGCTCAAAACGGGAGCGCGATAGAACATCACCCAACCAAGCCTCGGGTGGGTTTGGTTTGGGGCCAGTGCAGACAAAACCCCCGTCCCAACTGAAGAAGTACATGCCTCGCTTGGCGTGTTCTTCCCACGGCAGCATACGCAGCGTGAGATGGCTGTAATTCTGAATTCCGGCGAGATATCCAGGCTTTCCGTCCCCGCGTCGGATATATGATGCAGACCCGAAGGAGGTTGATTTGAACTGTCCGACCATAGTAAATTGCTCGTCATGAGTCGCGTGCAAGGAACCAGCGAAAGCCTTCGCCACAGGGTCACCGCGCTTCGCCATCATCTGCTTCGAGAGCCATTTCACGTCGTCTTTCCTCTTGATGATCCGTTCGAGGTCGCGAAGCGTTTTGGTCACAGGGTCGGTTCTCCCCCAACGCATCTTGCCCTCAAACGTCATGGCTGGCAAATGCCCGCGAGGATTGTCTTGAAACTGTTTGAGTTGCTTTGCCAACTTTTTGGACGTGGCCTCATTGGCTTGTTTGGTGCCTCGCATTTTCACGCGTTGCTTATTTTTGCCGGGAAACTCAACTTTGGACGGTCCTGCCACGATGCTCCCCAACCCAAGCGGCTCGGTGGTGATGTTTGAGTGCTTCTATGGAGGTTTCCTTTCACAAAGACCAACTATGGGCCTTTCCCTCTGGCAGCAACATGCTTCTTCGTCGGGATGGTCGCCGGTTCTATTCCAGCCGAAACCATCTCACACCAACACACGGCCGAATTGATTCATCAACGAATAACACGCTTCGTAAAGACGACTTCTTTTGCGCCGCCCCAATTTCCACAGTGTTCAGAAAAGGGTGGCCGGCATCAGGAATACAAACGTCGTCAACGATACTCCTGATGTGAGTCTACGATTTGTAGATGTGACTCAGATGATTGAGTCGTAGATTTCCAACAATTGCTCACGGACCGTGGCTTTCGTATATCGCGTTTCAACACCGTCACTCATTGCTTGAATGTCCCAGTCCATGCCAATCATGTTGCGCATGGCTTCTGCTAGACCTCCAGCGTCATCGACATCCACCAGAACGCCATCTTCGCTTCGGACGATGTCGTTTGGTCCACCGCAGCGAGTAGCGATGACAGGTCTACCAGTGGAAAGCGCTTCAACCAAAACAATCCCAAACGTTTCGTATCGACTTGGATGAACGAATGCGTCAATCTCTTGGAAAAAACCAGATGCCTTATCACGAGCGATTGGGCCTCGAAACTCCACCCTGTGGTTGATTCCAAGTGTGAATGTGAGTTGTTCCAATTGTCTTCTTAGTGGTCCGTCTCCAGCAATAAGGAGCTTTGCCGATGGAACTTCTTTGAATGCCTGTAGTAAGGTGGAGTGTCCTTTATCAGCAACCAAATTAGCCATGTAACCAAAGGTGAACGTTTCGTTCTTCGGCAATGGCGTGAATGGAAATTTATTCGGATCAATCATGTTGGGGACGGTGGTGAATTCTGACGCTGGAATCTTGAGTATTCGTTCTAAATCGGTTGCCAAAGTGCTGCTCACCGATAGTAGCCGGTGTGCCGATGTTAACGCAATCACTGCGGTTTTGCGTTCCCTCGGGCCAACAATTCCTCTTGCGAATACGCTCGCACCGACCGTCACAACATAGGGGATGTTTTCTCTTTCAGAGATTGCTTTCGCAAGGATTGCTCCCCACATTGCACATTTGGCATGAATGATGTCCGGTGGTCCATTGACCTCTTTGTACGCATCATACATCTTCAGTGCCAACCTCTCTCGAGAGCGGACAGAGGATTGGTAAATCAAGGGAATGCGATGAAATGGCCCGGGTTGAACTAATCGTTTACTGGCTCGAACGACGGTGATATTGTTCTCCCGACTGATTGTGATTGGTTCGCTCGGCCCTTTCAACCAAGTTGAGGAGGGAAGGTCGTGAAATCTCGCATGAATGACTCCGACTTTGTGACCGACTTCTGCAAACATCTCCGCTTGTTCACGAAAGAATGTGCCCAAAAGCGGTGCGTCTGAACTTGGGTACCAAGAGGGGACGAAGAGGATATGCCGTTCAGTCAAGCTCATCACTCTCCGTTAGTTCGTGTCCTCGTTGGCGAGTATGGTGCCACACATTTTCACGCAATGGTCCCTTTCACCGGGGAACTCTACTTTGGACGGCCCTGCCACGATACTCCCCAACCCAAGCGTCGCGGTGGTGAGGTTTGAGTGCTTCTATGGAGGTTTTCCTTCGCAAAGGCCAAAGAGAAGCGCCGCGTGTCGCTTGCTATGGTAACGGTCACCCTGCTGGGAACTGCCCAAGACGGTGGACGCCCTCAAGCAGGCTGCCAGTTGGAATGCTGCAACGCCCTAACTCCTTCAGACCATCGCCACCCAGTGAGTCTCGGAATTGTTGACTTGAACGGCCAAGGTCACTTGATTGAAGCAACGAGGTCGCTCGCAGAGCAACTCAACCTCTGGAAGCACCCCCCCATTCGTTCAGTGTCGCTGACTCATGCCCATTTTGGACATGTCGACGGCCTTGGTCTCTTTGGCAAGGAAACGCTCAATGCCAAAGGACTGTCCTTGTATCTTTCAACCTCTATGAAAACATTGGTCGAGGCGACACCACAATGGAATTTGATGGTGGAAGAAGGCGTCTTTGAACCCCATATTCTCAGCGGAGGCCAGCATGTTGAACTCGGACAAGGGTGCATCCTTGAACCCGTTGAAGTCCCTCACCGTGCCGAACTCTCCGACATGCATGCTTTCATCGTCCGTGGCCCGAAACGAAGCCTCCTGTTCCTACCCGACCACGACCGTTGGGAAAGCACCCTCGCCTTTCATCAATCCACGAGCATCCGAGCATGGCTCAGCAGCATGAAGGTTGACATCGCCTTGATTGACGGGACCTTTTGGAGTACCGACGAACTTTCAGGACGCATTCAAAACGAGGTGCCTCACCCGCCCGTTCAGGAAACGATTGAGCGCCTCGGCCAACGGAAGAACGACGACCCTGAAATGCATTTCATCCACCTCAACCACACCAATCCTCTTCACGATGAAGACTCAATACAGCACCAAGAAGTCACCTCGCTGGGATGGGGTGTGGCTCAGCAAGGAATGACGTTCACGTTGTAACCGGCGTCATTCCACTGGGCTGGAATACCAACATGCGCAAGGTTACGACGACATTTTCGCTGTCATCGTTGCCAACAGGGTTTCCATTATTTGTCTCAAGCGAGACATCCATGTTCATCGTTCCGACCATTTCAGGGCTTGTCCCGAGGAATTCCAAGATGCCGATCAGGTCATTTTCCGTACCGTTCAATACATAATCGCCCGCACCGTTTTCGGCATACTGTGCTAAGTCGGTATTGGGGCGGATACTACCAACAACAGTCGTCGTATCACACGCCGTCGTCGTTCGTGTCGCATCATCGCTCTCTGAGAAAGGCCCTGCGAGACCGCTGTAATCGGGACTGGTGATAACATCGTCACACACGGCCGTGAAGGTTTCGCCCGTATCGCTGTACGTGATGGTCAACTCGGCGAGCAACACGGCCGTCATCGTTTCATCAATGACGACAGAAAAGGTCTGGGTTCCTCCGTCTTCCAGCGACAGCGTTTGAGACTCTGTCCATTCGCTCACGGTGTAGGTGAGTTGGTACGCTCCATTGCCCGAACTTGCGCCATCACCTTCGGGGGCAAAGGCCTGATAGGAACCTTCCACGACAGCGAAGGAAGCAAATAAAATGCCAGCGGCGATGGCCATTGTCTTTTGTGTTGGTACGGCGTAACGTCCGAATGGATTGCTCACGGAATCATGACGCCACCAGCAGAAGCCGAAGTGAACGGCAAATGCAGCCCCCATCCCCGGAACGGAGGGGAAGATTTCGTCCCCTAAGCCTAAGATTGACCAAACCACAACGGCACTCATGGCTGCGATCATCATTGAAATCGAATGCGTTGTATCGGGCTCATAGCCAGCCATACGAATGAGAATGAGAGGAACAAAGATACCACCTAAACCGTAGACTGCCAAGACTACAAGGGCAAAGACGGAATCGCCAAAGCCAGGGAAACCTTGGCCAACGAGGGAAATCGCCGTCGCAAACATAGCAACGACCAGCGTGACTCGCTTGGTCGTCTTGTGGTCCTGACTCCACTCTGGGCGTACGTCATCGGTGATGGCAGCGGTACAAGCCAACACCTGACTGTCAGCGGTTGACATGGTCGCGGCAAAAATCGATGCGAGAATCAAACCGCCGAGAAAGGGACTGAGTTCTGCCATGGCCAATTGAGGTAAACCGCTTTCAGCACCTTCGGCACCGAGTTCGGGGAGAAGAACACGGCAGGCTAGGCCGATGAGGAACATGAGGGCAATAAAGGGCGTTTGCCAGACGAAAAACCAAACCATTGCTTGCTTGCGGTCGTTGTCATCTTTCAGCGTCATGACTCGGGAAACGACTTGCGGTTGACCTGCAACACCCAATCCACCGAGGAAAAAGGCAGCAATCCAAAGCGTCGCCCCAAACATTAACCCGCTCGGAAAGATGTTGACCATGGCAGGGTCGATGGCATTCAATTCATTGTGCAATCCAGAAAGACCGCCCGTGCCTTTGAGGGCGACCACGCAGAGGATGGTGGAGCCGACGATCATGACGCAGGACTGGGCAGCATCTGTCCAAATCGAAGCGCGGATTCCACCAGCGTAACAGTAGGCGACGACCAGGACGAATCCGATGAGAATACCAATGATTTCCGACCAGCCCAGCATGGTTTGTAGAGCAACACCGCCAGCGGTGAGTTGGGCGGCCGCATAGATTGAAAGGAAAATGACTGAAAGAACAGCGGCGACTTTGGCTTCGGGCGAGCCGGCCGTTTTCGACACGAGCGATGACAAGGAGCGGATACCCCGTTCCTCACCCTGTTGCTGGATGTACTTGTACAACCATATCCAGGCGACTAATTGCCCAAGAGTGGACACCAGTGCAATCCAAATGGCCGAGTAGCCCTGAATAAAAATAAAGCCGATAAAACCGATGAACATGTAGCCTGAATTCCACGTGCTTACTGCGCTGAGGGCTGCCAAGGCGGGGTGCATTCCCCGGCCAGCAACAAGATAGTCGTCGGTCGTGTCTTCTTTGACGCGCATTGATGCAAGACCAACTCCGGCAAAGAAGCCCATGAAGAGCAAGAAGGACAGGAGGAGCGAAACATCGTTGGAAAGACCGAACATTATTCCCCACTCCGTTTCCACCGAAGGAGGGCCTTCTCTTCAACCTCACTCGTTCCCGCTGGGAAAATCAGGCAGTTCAAACGACCCCCAGGCTCGTCGGCCAAATTCCCCATTGTTGTGGTGACGATTCGCTGGTCCACTGTCCCCATATCGGAGCAAAGGATGACCTGTAATTCATCAATATCCTGCATCATGTAGCCTTTGACTACAGCCTGTTTGTGAGCCAAGAGGGCGATATCTTCAGATATCGGGTCGTCCGCAGTAAGGTCCAATTTCTTCCACATCAGCTGCATGGAGTGAACGGCGTCAGCGGGTTTCATCGGGCGTTGCTCCCCCGTCCCTTGCCCGGTGGGATCGAGGTCCAACAGGACGAGTGTGTGAAGATTCCGCGACCAGTTGACAGCCATCAATTCAAGGGGCGAAGTGGCAATCCAATCCCCGTAAGGATAGGTCAAGGTCACTTGACGGCCGAAGCGATAATTGGACAGACCGACGGCTCCAGTTGCCACCGTTGTGATGGAGATGCCGTGGTACACGCGACATTCAATGCCAGCTTGTTCCGCCCGTAATTGCAGGTCAACATGCGTCGTGGCTTGGAGCGGGTCACCCACGACCAAAAGAGCCACAAGACCTTCTCGTGCGAGGGAAAACAACGCCTCGGGATGTTCAACCTCGGGGCGCATGACACGTTCAATTGCCCCGACCTCCTTCTCCAATCGGGCCAATTCATCATCGGGCCAAAGCGCCGTGTAAGCCTCATACCTTCGGTGGTCTGCGCTCTTGGCGGCATCAATGGCGGCCTGAGTCATGCCCTCCATCGAACCCATGCCCATGCCGATCAGTAAGAGGCCAGAGGAGGGGAATGAACCGTCTTCGTTTTCCTGTGCCGCCATGCTCAAACCTCCGTGACGCTTGGATAGGGCGAAGGCCATGCGTCATTTGAGAGTGCCGAGCGACCAAACCCAAGTTTGGTTGCATCGCTGTCGTCAAGAGGGGTGGCTCTCCAAAGCCTCAGTCCTTCAGTTGGATGAAGGCATGCGAGGTATACCGTTGCAGGACCACGCGCCCGAGGAGGAGGATGGAGTCTGGCAGGGGCATGTTATGGTTCACAGAGAGCCCAAACAACAGGGGCCAAGCCATTGGACTGACCAGCTTCCACCCGCTCTCAGAGCATTGCCGTTCAACATCTGGCCGAGCGCCTACGAAATCCAAGGCGACGTCTTGATGGTCAAACTCGAGGCGAACGTTACCGAGCATCAACACGCCATCGCTCAGGCCATGCTCGACCAATTGCCCAACGTCCGTATCGTATGCGCGGACAATGGTGTTAGCGGCGATTTCCGCGTACGTGAATTGACACCTCTCGTGAGTCGTGATGGGAACCTGTCGACTCGAACGCGAATTAAGGAACACGGCGCAATGATGTGGGTTGACCCGAGCGAAGCGTATTTTTCAGCCCGATTGTCAACCCAACGTCAAGAAAGCCTCGAACGATTGCAGTCTTTCCGTCAGCGTTTAGGCCGTGGCCTTGTGGTTGCGGACCCCTATGCTGGTGTCGGACCCTCCCTCCCGCTTCTTCTGTCTGAGCCAGACCTTTTGTCGGGCTACCTTGCAGGCGACCTCAATCCCAAGGCCGTTGACCTGCTGAGGCTGAATGTTGAAATTTGGTCTGCAAAGCACGGAGGCGAACTGAATCCAGCGTTACAGGTCTGTGATGATGCACGTGCCTGGCAACACGACCCCATGCGGTCGGGAATTGCGGATGCTCTTTTGGTCAATCTTCCTCACGACAGTTTAGCCCATTTACCCGACCTTCTTCCCATTTTGAATCAATCCGGAGAACGCCTTTTGCGAGGATGGGCCATCGTAGAGCGGGCATCGCTTCCTCAAACGAAAGAAGACCTCATCGCCATCGCTGAAGGGGCTGGAGCGACTGCACAATCGGTTGAGGTCGAGGAAATCAAAGGGTTTTCAACGACGCGTTGTTTCATCGCATTTAACCTCATTTTGGCATGGGAATAAAGCGTTCACTTCATGAAGGCCAGCCTTGTCCCGTGGCCATGGACAACATCGTCAAGTGCGACTGCGGTGCGAGCATCGACATTGCAGGTGTGACGCCTCGTAAAGATGGCACCAAAGTATGGTGCAAAGTCTGCGGCATCGTGACAACCCACCATCGCCGTTAAGCAGATGGCTCAACGGCACGGTCCTCAGGGCGTTCTTTTCTCCAACCCGCTAGGCCCACCAAACACAGAATTTCCAACAGCCCAACCGGTACAGGCAGAAAGCGCTCAACTTCTTCTTCACGGTCCGTAGGCGGCGTGAAGGCCATGGAACTATCGTAGTCTTCAACTTGGATCATGAACCAATCCAAATCACGTGGGAGTTCAGCAGTCATGAATTCGTGGTCTTCTTGATTGACCAAGAAATCATCTTCGATGCGTATGCCGAACCAACCGTCGAGATAGATGCCGGGTTCAATGGTAATGGCGTCATAGGGCGCCAACGGTTGCTGGTTGTAGGACAGGCCGAATAAGGGGTCATCTGTACCACCGGAAAGCAAGGGTGGTTCGTGGACACATACGCCAAAACCATGACCGAGCGAATGAATAAAATTCTCACCAAACCCTTGTTCCTCGATGTGCGTTCTCGCAATGTCGTCCAGTGCCCATGCGGGGGTACCCGCTTCAATCAGCGGGAAGGTGAGATTCTGGGCGTCGTATACGGCCATGTATGCTTTGATGATCGTCTCGTTGGTGGTGCCACCTACCACATAACTACGGGTCACATCACTCACCCAATCGTTGACCCGGGCGCCAAGGTCGACCACGACGACATCGCCAATTTGCACTTGTTTAGGTCCTGCTCCATCGTTTTCTGGGTCGCCGTGAGGGATGGCTCCGTTAGCACCAGAGGCAACGATGGTTGAGAAGGAAGGCCAGTTTGGGTTTGATCCATTTTCAATCATAGCCCGGTCAATTTCAGAGGCGATGGAAGCCTCTGATAGATTTGCTCCCATCAAGACCTGCCATAACATTTCACGGGCAACGTGTTGACCGACCTCGGCCAATCGAACGGCCTCTCGTACCGAGTCGTCTTTGTTCGGAGAGATTCCGGTAGGTGAAGGGAATTTTCCTTCAAGAGCATTCGCTACTTCAGTCTCGCATGCCGCAGCAGGGGGCAAGGATGCAAGAAGGAAGGTGAGCAGAACTCCCACAACAACAGTCTTCCGCATGAAGTACCTAGCCCACCCCTCCTCTTTGAAGCATCGGCATATTCATGGTCGTCCCACCACCACCAAGGAATGAGTGAAGCCCATGTCAGACAAAGCTCTCGTCATCGATGTCGTGGATAACGGAGGGCAATGGACACATCGGGAATGGAGAATGTTGCGTTACCTCAAAGTGGACACACAAATCATCCCGAACACAACACCTGTTGAGGAATTGCGAGAGTTGGACGGCTTGATTCTCTCTGGCGGGGCCGCCCGTATCGGCTTGACTGGTGAGTTGGGCAATTGTGCGGCCTTTTTGGAACTTGACATTCCCATCCTGGGTATCTGTGCTGGCCACCAATTCATGGCGCGCCATTACGGGGGGGACGCTCGTGAATCACTCATTCCAGAATTCGGTGCGATGGAACTTCAACTCCACGATGGTGGAGGTAAGATTTTCGCAGGCACCAATGAAACTCAAACCGTATGGGAATCTCATAACGACGAAGTCCACGAAGTTCCCGAGGGCTTCTTTATCACCGCAAGCAGCCCTTCATGCGCCGTACAAGGCATGGAAAATGAACAAGGCGACCGGTTCGGTCTCCAGTTCCACCCCGAAGTCAACGATTCCGAGTTCGGGAAAGAAATGTTTGAAAATTTCGTGAAGGTTTGTGAAGCAGCGCGAACATGAACACGCATCACCATTTTTGGGCAAATTCTGCGGAATTGCTAATCAATAGACTTAATATGGACAAAATAGCGGGAAGAATTGATGTCAATGAACCGACGCACACTATCTGGCTTGCTTGTGACCCTTTTGGCGCTTATGGCGCTCTCTCCAATGGCAGTTCAAGCCCAACCAACAGAAGCATCAGAATTCTACTACGGCGTAGAATACGACTGGACAAGCCTGGACAGCGATTTGCAAAACGTCACAGGTTTGGACATTAACGAGATGCTGATGGAAATTATGAACGACGCTGACGCAGCCGGATTCAATCTTGATATCGGCCAGTTGACCACAGGCTCATCCAATGTCTATGTACATCAAACCGAGGACATTACCCCTCAAACCATTCAAGACCTTGACGGGAACGACGTCACTGTCTGGAGCCGTACAAGCGACGTTGTGTTGCGACACGGCCTTCTCTTCAACGGCATCCTCCTTACCGATTGGTCAGAGACAACCTTCGGAAGCGACCCGACCTCCTTTGACATCAACGTTCAAAGCGAGTTCGAGAACGTCCTGACGGTTGACATTCTTTACACTGAATACCTTAACGACGCTTACAAATTAGTGGGCGCTGATATGGACATCGACATGAGCGTTTCAGCCGACATGTCCGTAGGCGTTGACATCGCCCTCGAAGGCGGCGGAGAGGACCTTGAGGTTGACTTCGACATGGGTGTCAATTTCGGCTACGGCATGCAATCCACCGACGCCGTTTGGCGTCTTGGTGAGCCTAGCCCTTTCTACATTGAAGCATCAGCGAACGACCGAACCAGCATGAGCTGTGTTGAGGATGGCGAGGATACAGGCACTGAGGACGACTGGGGCACTGCATATGTTTACGATGATTGTGGGGCTATTTCTGGAACCTACACGGGAGAAGCAGACTACGAAGTGTTCCTCACCGGAATCCCAACCGAAGAATTCGGGTTTGACGCTGGTGAATTTGACCTTTCAGTGAGCGATATCTTTGCTCAATCAGGAAGTTACGATGAAGATGATTTGTCTGGTGAGGACGTCATTACCGTCAGCATGGACGGTGCTATGGACGGGGATTCTTACGAAGTGGACCTCGGCGACGGACAAACGATCGAAGCCTCGGCCTGTACCGATTGCCCCCCCGGCAACCCTGTCATGTTCACCATGATGGCTGGCGTTCTAGGCTTGTCGTCCGTGGCATTTGGAGAAGCCATCGGAGACGACCTCGCTACGAGCTTTGAGGACTCCTTGGTTGACACCATCTGGGGTTCAATGTTTGCCGATGAAGCTGAAGATGATTACGACGAATACGACCACAATTCCAACATGTGGATGTGCGACACTGGCGAATACATCCCCGAGTGGTATGTCAATGACGGCGGCGAAGACTGCCCGGACGGTTCAGATGAAATGGAGGTTTACGCTAACTATGGCACCTATGAGGACTGGGAAACGGAGGAAGAGGTGCACACCCTAAGCGGACAAGTTGATGTTGACAGCCTCACCTTTACCGACCGCATGTTCACCTGCGACGACGGTGCAACCGTCATGTGGGGCACTGTCGCAAATTACAACGATGATTGTGCAGATGGTTCCGATGAAGATTCGGATGGAACCAAGATGTTCACCTGCGATGATGGTGCAAGTATTCCTTGGTCAGACTTGAACGATTATTCAGTAGACTGCGCGGACGGATCAGATGAACGAACAACCAACGAGATTTACACCCTTGCAGCATCATTGTATGACGGCAATGGAAATGTTATCGCCCAACCTGCCACACAAAGCATTTGCGATGGCACGGCCTGGGGCACATGCGACCTCTCCACGGACCACGGCAATTACAACATGGACCTGGATGCCGCACCGACACTTTCCTTCGGAGAAAACGAAATGTGCACCGTCGCGTCTGTTTCTGACGCATCTGCGGTCGAAATCATGGCACAATCCATGATGTGCGATGGCATGTGGGTTGGCCCAGAACTCAGTTATTTTAACACTAACAGCGAGGGCATGTCTCTCAACGCTGAAGTCAGCGTAAGCCACTGGGATTCAGCAGACGCCGAATCAGATGTTGGCATCCACCTTGCTTGGATTGACTCCAACGACAATGTCATTCATGAAGTCACCACACCACTCAACGATGAGGATTACTCCACCTACGTTGAGGAAACCTATGACGTGTCGAATGAGGGCGAATACTGTGTGATTGTCTCTCTCATTGCCCCAGGCGCATCTGAAGGCTACGATTCTAAGGAAAACTGCGAGGAAGTCTCCGAAGAAGGTGAACCAAGTGAACGCCTCATGACAATTGCTGAAGCCTTGGCCGACTCAAGCCTTACCAACGTGCTTGAGGCCTTCGGAGAAAACCTTGCTACGACCTTTGATGACATCGCCGAAAACCAAGAAACACCAGAATTCCCCTACACAGACGGAATGTGGGCTCCATTGTGGAGCAACGACCACGCAACCATCGTTGGCGTTGGTGTTTATGCTGGCGACGACAGTGACAATCTCTACGTGATTGCAGGCCCTGAAACCACTGGATATAGCGACGACCTACCAATGACCTTCATCAGCCTGCGCTACCTTACTGGCGTGCCCGCCCAAGAAGCTCAAACGGAGATGGCTGATTTCCAAGACTTGGATGATATTGTTGATGTTGAAAACCACGATCTCGCAGAACTTGCAGAAATCCTCGAAGAAGCAGGCGTGGATACTTCAGAACTTGACTCAATCACTCCTGAAGACGATAGTGATGGCAACACTGACGATACAGAACAAACGGCTGAAGATATTGCTGAAGGCGCTGGTCTTCTCCCCTTCCTTTCGCCCTTGACCGTTCTTGCCATGATTGGTTGTGCTGCTCTTGCAGGCAACCGCCGCCATGGCGACAACGCGTGAAATCAAAAGGAATGAAGGAGAGGGCTGGCCGTGTTCCCACGGCCTCAACCGCACCGTGCCTTTGGCATCTTGCGTTTGGCTTTCACCCTACTTTTGGCCACCCATGTCTTCATTTCAGCGTGGCTTGTCGCGACGGTCGACGGTGCCTATACTGAAGGTAAACCAGCACCTACCGAAGCACACGCTTTGGTGGCAATTGACAAGGATCAGACACAAATTGACCTACGAATTGAACGAGCAACGGCCTTTTTCTTCTACACGCTTGAGCGGGACGACGGAGCCTCCGTACCCGTGAATAACTCTCAAGGGGGCGATGTTGCGGATGATGAAGGTGAGGCTGATAATGGTGCACAGCGTGACTGGTTGAGTTTCGGGCGAAATAGCATCAAAGCCTCGCTTGTGCTGCTGGTCCTGAGTGAACTCTTGATGCTGGCCTCGTTCCGTTGGAAGCATCATGTGCGAACACTTGTCTTTTTGTTCACGGTTGTTTCCTTTGCACTCCTTCCCGTGTACTATGCGATGGATTTGGGTGAAGGTGGAGACAATGAGAATGAGTCGACTGCAACCAATACTCCTGGCGCCAACATCGAGACAGTTTCCTTTGTTCATACCAATTCATCAACAGACTTCCAATTGATTTGGCTCGGAATCCAACTGGAGGCGGACTTTTCCGGATACGACCTCGGCCTTGTCACTCCTGAAAATCGGACACAGGTGGCAGAAGCCGTTCCATTGAACGGTAGTGCAGACGCCAACTCATTCATCGCGTTCGAATCAACGTTTGAAATTCAGTTGGGCGAAAACATCGATGCGCTCTTGGTATTGCCGTTCATGTGGTACCTTTTCCCCGCGCAAGGGGTCAAGAAAATAGCGCCTCCAATCGGCGGAGAAGACGAGTAAAGGTGGCGCCCACTCCGGGAATTGAACCCGGGTCGCAGGAATGACAATCCTGCATGATAACCTCTACACCAAGCGGGCAGTTTCAGTCCTTCGGGGACGCAACCGCTATTTAAGCCGCTCCATGTGGGTGAAATGGGTGCCACCATGGCGAAACCAAAAACATCAGCCGAAATTGCACGCGAAGAGGCAGAAATTGCACAGCTCGATAACATGCTTGGGGGCGCTTTTGGAGACATTGAAGTTCTTGAAAAAGCACCCGAGGGACCAGAAGAAACCAAAGAATCAGTTGACGCGACCCCTGCTTTGCCAGACCCTGTAGCCGAAGAAGCGACAGAATCCCCCCCTTCACAACCGCCCACAGGCCCACCGTCCGGCCC
>DACE01000030.1:34706-36132 GCA_002494645.1 Euryarchaeota archaeon UBA256
TCTGGCCCTCCGAGCGGCCCACCGTCCGGTCCACCATCGGGGCCGCCGGAAACAAGCACTGCTGAACCTCCCAACGAAGAACCTCCGAACGAGGCCGAGACACCGCCCCCAACTGAAACAACCTCTGGGGGAGAAGCACCAGAAGAACGAATTCAAGATGCAGTCGTTGAACCCGCGGCTGAGGCAGAAACAGAACCCGTCGCTGAAGCAGCGTCTGAACCAATCCCAGAAGAGCCTCCTGCTGAAGAAGAACCAGCAGTGTCCGAACCCATCATTGATTCTCGTCCAGAAGAATCTCCGGAAGATGGACAACCCTCCGCGGCAGAACTCCTCGCACAGAAAGAAGCAGAGTTGGAACGGTTGCACATGGAAAACGCCAGATTGCGCCAATCGGTTGTTGGAGCAACTGAAGTGATCGAGCAAATGGAAGAACCTCCAATGCCCCCGATGGTCGAAGAAAGCATCGTAGTCCCACCCTACGTTGTCGGAGACTTTGTTCGAATCGGTCGTCAATTGGACCGAGAACACCTCGTTCGTGCGACCATGGGAAGCGTTGCCATGGTTCATCCTGAACAACCTGGCATCATGATTGCAAGTCGACATATGACCCCCCTCCCTCGTATGAGTGAGCGCAGTCTCTGTGCAGGCCACTTCGGTACGACCTCTCCTCGGGGCGCTCCTTCGGATTGGCACGTCCTCGAAGTTGTTCTTGCCTCAGTAGCGATGGTTACAGGCGGTCCTGCTGCTGCCATCCACATGCACGGACCTCACACCACGGCGGCGAGTTGTGAGAAAGACCTCATCGTGGTGACTCCAATCGATGAAATGGGCAAGCAACATATCGGAAAAATTGTCATCGTTGACCGAGATGACGAACAACCCGAAGAATACCTGAGGCAAGTGGCTGAAGCACTTCAGCAGGGCGGCATGCGCTGCGTTGTCGTACGAGGAAACGGCGCTTATGCAGTCGGAGCAGACTTCGACCAAGCATGGGCCAATGCTGCGATGCTTGAACACAGCATGCACATCCACCTCTTAGCACGCCAAGCCAACTTGAAGATTTGATTCTTTATATCCACTCAAGAACTTCTCATCTCACAAGGTGAGCAGGCCGATGCCGATGAATAATTTTCCACCCGTGGGCCCTCTATCCCCATCGTTGGTCAATCGTTTATATGGGCTGGCCGTGTAAGCCTTGCAGAAGTGATTACACATGGATAAGAAAACGATGTTTAACGTAGAAGTAGCAGACAAATCTGGACACTCCATTGTCCAGATGAACCAAGAAGAAATTGCCAACAAGGCAGCCAGCGACAACAGCGCTTGGGTGTTCGTGAACGACCAACTTGTCAGCGCAGCTGACATTGCCGACATGGACCTCGAAGTGGGTAGCCGAATTCGCATGATGCCAGGCCTCGTTGGTGGC
>DACE01000014.1:0-18891 GCA_002494645.1 Euryarchaeota archaeon UBA256
CACCGGGTAACACAACCGAAGCAGCGAGAAGGAAGGCCAACCATATGCCAGGCCCCATAATTTCTGCAGCAAACGACGGTGTGACGAAAATCCCTGGCAGCATGGCTGACAAGGAAATGACGACAACACCTGCGAGGCCGATGGTGCGTGTGAGAGTCACCTTCAATTCATCTGAGACCGTTTTCATGTCTCCTGAAGCAACACCCTGAATGATTTTT
Organism: Euryarchaeota archaeon UBA256; assembly: GCA_002494645.1. Taxonomy (GTDB): domain Archaea; phylum Thermoplasmatota; class Poseidoniia; order Poseidoniales; family Poseidoniaceae; genus Poseidonia. The sequence goes on from DACE01000014.1 coordinate 219, forward strand.
CCAACCGAACTCTTCGCCATACCGATTCCCCGAATAATGTCTGTAAAGTTTGTTCTTAACTAAGGTAATATGCAGTTACATATTAGGAGTTTGTATTTTATCTCTCATCAATCCCCGAAATCCGGAATAAAATCATTCGCCGAGGTGTACGATTACTTTCATTTCAACAGCGATAGGGGTTGGAAGGGCATCGATGGCCAGTGTTGTTCGGGTAGGGCCAATCTTACCCAGTGTCTCCGCCCAAACGTCATTGTATCCTTTGAAGTCACGCTTCATGTCAACGAGGAAGGTTGTGACGTCCACGACCTGATCCATTGACGCACCTGCTTCCTCAACAATTCGTTTGACGTTGTTCACGACAGCGTGCGTTTGAGCCTCGATGTCATAATCCAATGGCTCTCCATTTTCATCGTGAATCGGGCCTCCGGGAATGGCATTCGTACCGGGCTGGCGTGGACCAACACCCGAAAGGAAGAGCATGTTGCCCACCCTGCGGGCGTGAGGATAAGCACCGACGGGTTTTGGGGCAGCGTCGGTATTGACCGAACCTTCTGCTTGGGTAGGCTCCCAAAGGCCGGGGCCCGACGATGCTTGCTCTGTCACCGTGACATCCTCTGCATCATCGCTTTCGTCAATCGTATCGAGGACACCCCGTTCACCATGGAAGTATTCAACGTCATCTTCGTCGTATTCTTTGTCTCCAGCACCTGATGGCGTTGGGTCGATTGAAACTACGGCACCACCTGCACCGTGAATCGGCTCGTAGGCAAGTACCTCTCCCGAGAGGTCGTTCCTATTCCCGTTCATTGCCGATAACCACCACATGGGCTTGAAGGCCACAACCTTCTGCACGCGTATCTGTCTCTGAATCGTACGGGAGAGTTGTCCGACGTCTTCCAATCGGCCTTGTTTGAGGAATTCAAGGATTTTGAGATTCCATTCATCGTCCTTGAGGGAGTGGATTTTATCCTCTTCGGGGTTGATGAAATCGGTGAACATTCGATTGGAAAGAGACATTGCGGTCACCGCCACGGCGCGTCGTCCCTGCGCCTTAATCACGTCAAGGCATGATTTAGCGAGCACCGTCGTTTCGCTCCGGTTTGCATACATGTTGGAGGATACAATGACTGCGGGTATGGCATTATCGGGATTGAGGAGTGTCAGAGCAACAACCGAACCGACATCAATCGGAAATCCCTTGTAGTTCACGCAACGGCTTTGAAGTCCACGTTTCCGGTTCGCATCGTCCCAAGCATGAGCGAAGTCTTGGTCGATATTGAATGAATATTCAATGGAACCTAAGTCATGAAAATCGTGGTCCACCATTACCCACTCTGGATTCGGGTCCGATTGTATTTGATGCCCGATGATTGATGGCCAAGTCGTTGAGTAAATGACCAAGAGGTCTGCATCCAGGTCCTTGATGGTCTGAGCTGCTATATCAAAAGCATCCCTCAAACGCTGCCATCCCTCGTTTTGTTCGGGAGCAAGAACGGTGTGCGGGTGGACAGGAACCACGAATGAGCCCACGACTTGTCCTTCGGTCATTCGTCTGCCTCCTCATGTGCGTGGCAGGGCCATTCAACAACGGCATTGCCCGTTCCGATGATCGTTCCGTAGCCGTGAAGAACGGCCGGATAGTCAGGGACGTTAAGCGTCGACAGTAACCAAGAAAGTCCCCCACCATCACTTTCTGCGATGGCTTGTTCGGTGAATTCAGGCATTTCATCGAGAATCCGCTGAGCCTGTCCGGTTCGCATGTATTCGATGATTCGCATGTCCCACAAGTGCATGGCGTGGCTGGTGATGTGTTCTTTACTCATGTCTTCAGGAACTTCTGATTCCGTAGTAAAGTGGCGGTGTGAGAGGGAATTGCTTGCCAGCACAACGACTCGCTTTCCACTTGCTTCAATCGCTCGCCGTGTTACTCGTCCAAGTTCAATCATGATCTCTTGCATGACCTCAACCGAATAATACGCAGTAGAACGGTTGCTCGAGAGGACCACCATCGGTTTATCCCATTCGGGGTTGAACAGGTGACCGGTTGTGATGGTTCCATAATCGACTCGGAAATCAGGATTCTCCATCATCTTGACTGGCAATCCTGCCGATGCTGCTTCGTCATGTATGGCTTTGGCGAGGTCAACATCGATGTTCAAATCGTAGTGATAGCGGAAGAGGTTCGGGAATATTGGGTCCACTGAGAGGCCTTGGAAATGTGGGAGCCCGAGAAAATGGGTGCCAATGTAGGTTTGCCAGTGCGGGGAAAGGACAACGATGGCATCGTATTCAATATCAGCCAATGAGGCACGCAAGCGTTCGTATCCCCATCTGAGTTGTTCCCAGCCACCTTCGGCTACAGGTTCGTTTTGTGGAGGGTTTTCTGCGTAAACCAAATGCGGCGGATGTGGGGCGATGCAACCTGCAACGATTTTTCCCTTCACCATGTTTCCTCCAGCCCGCCGAGGTTTAAGTCATCATCGGACACAACACATCAACCGTTGAGCAAGGCTAAGTCTCAAACACCACGAGCCTTTGGAACGCATGTGAGCGAAGCGAGCGATTCAGGCCTTGTCGTTGAAGAAGTCGTTGCCCCGATTGCTCCTTCTGCGACGTGGAAGGAAACCTGGATCAACGTCATCGCACCTGCCCTCTTTGGTCTGATCGTTGCGAGCATATGGCAGTGGAAAGTACAATCCATGCTCCCTTGGGGTCTTCCCAATCCAATTCAAGGCGCACTTCTGATGATGCTTCTCTTCTCCCCTCTCTTTCATTATGCTTTGACCGACCAGCCGATGAAACGATGGACGGAATACGCCCTTGGCGTCGCAGTATTGGGTGGGTTTTTCGTTGTTGTTTGGCTCATGGGTGTTGGAGGTTTCGTCTGCGGAGGCTACCTCGCAGCCATCGTCTGGGTGGCCATCAGCACCTCATGGTGGCGCTTCCACCTGCCACCATTCCGTTCGGCCTTGTGGCATACGCTGGGCGTGAATATGGGTGCCTTTGGAGGTGCCTTTCTCGCGTTCGCTATCGTGGGCTGATCACGAGGTATAGGATTCCTCATCGTTCGGGAAATCTCCGCTTCGAACATCTCCACAATAGGATTTCAATGCTCCGTCAATTTCCTCAGCGAGGTTGAGATAGCGTCGTAAAAACCGTGGCGAGAAGTCCATGGTGATGCCCAGCAAATCATGCAGCACCAAGACTTGACCGTCAACGTCCGGGCCAGCGCCAATGCCAATGGTTGGAATGCTGATGGATTGTGCGACCTTCTTGGCCAACTCACGAGGTATTTTTTCAAGAACGATGGCAAAGCAGCCAGCGGCTTCGAGTAATTTCGCATCTTCAATCAATTTCTCTGCCTCAGTGTCTTCTTTTGCCCGCACAGAGTAGGTGCCAAATTTGTAAATGGATTGTGGGGTTAAGCCCAGATGACCCATGACCGGTATACCAGCAGTAAGAATTCGCTCAACGGATTCGACGATTTCACTTCCTCCTTCGAGTTTGACGGCGTGGCCACTGGCTTCTTTCATGATTCTGATGGCCGAATCAAGTGCATGGCGGGAATTTCCCTGATAGGTTCCAAAGGGCATGTCAACGACCAAGAGGGCTCGGTCAACGGCTCGTTCAACACATTGCGCATGGTAGATCATGTGGTCGAGGGTCATCGGCACGGTGGTGGCCTGTCCAGCCATCACGTTGGAGGCTGAATCGCCCACCAAGATGACGTCCACACCAGCTTGGTCAACAAGACGGGCGAGAGAATAATCATATGCGGTGAGCATGGTGATTTTTTCACCTGCTCGCTTCATTTCCTGAAGCGTGTGGGTCGTGACCTTTCGAGCGTTGCCGTGAACCGACATGGACATTCCAAGCGGAGCGGTGTTTTCAAAGGCTCCCCCGGCATTATTCCCATTCACGAATGAAGGCGGGGAGGTGTTCGTTGAATTCATTCATCATCTCGCCAACGGTTGATGATGCCAGTAATTGCTGCCGAGCCTCAAGTCCATCAAGACACAGAGCGGCGATGTTGTAGATGGATTTCACGGACTCGGTGACATTTTCCTCACAAATCGTTTCAATCCACTCCGAGAGCATGGTCTCGTTGATGCTCATGTTTTCTCCGGCACGAGCCACGACCTTGCGTACGATGTCCTTGAGGTAATCCTGTGTATCTTCATCCAATACACCTTTTTCCTCAAGATAGGTGACTTTACCTGAGATGTAGAGTGAAGGATTGGGATGGTCTTCGGGAACCTGCTCCATGAGCGTATGGACGTCTGGTAGCATGCCTTCATCGCTCACCAAATCAGACATGCTCGGGTCGCTGAAGGGTGGTAATGCGGGCTCAATGACTTCATCGATGAAAAATCGCCGCCCTCCAGTGATGGTGATGAAGTGGTGCACTCCCCGTGTCTCATGATGAACAATGATTGCTTCACATCCGTGGCGTCGGGGACCATCCCAACCGTTTGCAGGGGCAAAGGAATCATTGAGGACGAGTCCAAAGGGTCGCTCATCAAGGATGCATGTGTCGAGCATTTGGCGATAGCGAGGCTCGAAGACCCTTAATTCTTGGATTTCGCCAGGAAAAAGAACCATGGGGAGCACAAAGAGCGGTAGGGCGTCTTCGTCCATACACATAGCATGGACGTTGGGCTTTTGAACATGTGTTCTCAAGGTTGACGAATGCAAATGTTGGTCAATTCTGAAAAGAAGTCCATTGACCATCGCCCGCCTTCCCGTCCAACACCCGATTGTTTGACGCCTCCGAAGGGCGTGCGAAGGTCTCGGTTAAGCCAGGTATTGACCCAAACGATGCCGCTTTCTACGTTTCGAGCGAAGGTGTGACCGCGTTGGATGTCGGCGGTCCAAACTGAGCCAGCCAATCCATAATCGGTGGCGTTGGCCATGGTGATGGCTTCTTCGTCAGATGCGAAGGTATGAACGGTGACAACAGGTCCGAAAATTTCCTCAGTGGCCGTTCGAGATGATATGGGGAGGTTGGCAAAGACCGTTGGGCGAAGGAAAGCCCCTTGCTCTGGCATGTCGGCCAAGGGGGCTTGGGTGCTCGTACCACCTGTGAGGATGTTGCCACCTTCCTCAAGACCCAATGTGATGTAGGCCTCGACCTTGTCACGGTGGTCCATGGAGATGACCGATCCCATTTGTGTGGCTTCATTCATGGGGTCGCCGACCTTCAACGCGCTGACTTTTGCCGTAAATGCATCAATAAAAGCCTCGTAAATGCTTTCATGAACCAAAATTCTTGAACCGCACAAGCAGACTTGTCCTGAGTTGGTAAAGGATGCCCGCACAATCTCGTCCATGATGGAGTCAAGAGGGGCGTCATCCAGAAGGATTGTTGCATTTTTACCACCCAATTCCAATGACAATTTTTTGAACATGGGTGCTGCTGTAGCGGCGACAATTCGGCCGGTTGATGTGCCTCCTGTGAATGAGATTCCACCGATTGAAGGATGCTCTACAATGGCTTGCCCAACCTCAGGACCGTAGCCGTTGACGAGATTGAAAACACCTTTTGGAAATTCCAGTTCGTGAAGAGTTTCTGCCAGCAGGTGTGCGGTAAGTGGTGTTAATTCCGATGGTTTGGCAACGATGGTGTTGCCCATCAACAAGGCAGGAGCGACCTTCCACGTCAGAAGATACAAGGGAAGATTCCAGGGAGTGATCAATCCAACACAGCCCACCGGCGTGCGATGCACATAATTGATAGCCCCGTGGTCAGAAAAGGTTGGAGAAGTATCATCTTCGCCCATGCTTGCGAAGAATCGGAAATTGCTGACCGACCGACTCGCATCAACCCTGCGTGCAAGTGATATCGGTTTACCCGTATCCAGTGATTCCAGACGGGCGATGGTTTCTGATTTTGCTTCAAGAGCGTCAGCGATGGTATGAAGCCATTTCACGCGTTGCTCAAGAGTGGTAGCACTCCACGAGGCTGACGCTGTGAGCGCTGCTTGAGTTGCTGCTTCAACATCCTCACCGTTTGAACGAGCGACTTCCGCCAATGGTTCCCCCGTTGCAGGGTTCACAGTGAGGAGAGTTTTTCCCGAATGAGATTCAACAAATTGGCCATCGATATAGTTGAGAACGGGGTTCAATCCTGCACCTCCACTTCGAAGTGCCATCGGTCTTGGTCTGGGTCCCATTCGTCCCATGTCGGTACGGTTTCCAAAATGTCGATGTACTGCTCGGGAACAATGCCTGGGACAATAAACGCTTTTTGCCGATGCAGAGGATATGGATTTCTCAACTTGATGCCCAAGACACCCAATAGGGCGCGCGCAACATACCACGTGGCTTGTGAATTCCAACCGTGGGCGATTTTCACGACGATGCCCAAACCTTTGGGATAGTCCGGGTGCTCAATCGCCATACCCAACAAGCCATCTGCCCCTTCCTTGGCGATGACTCTGCCTTCACCCGCTTTGAGAATCGTAGAATCAAGTCGGTTGAAACCACCGACGAGATCAGGATGACGGACCATAGCTTCCCAAATCCAATCGTCGTCTTTGTCGCGAACCAATCCAGCATAAATCTGAGCGAGTTCTGAGACGGTGTTGGAGACGGTTGGTAGTCCACAACCGTCTTTGGCAACTCGGAGTGGAGTCCAATCTTTGCCAAGATAGGTTCTCAATTGTTCCATGTAGGCGTGAAAGACCTCGTGACTCGGCAGGGTGTAGCCCGCACGGTTCCACCCTTTCCTGCGACAGCCTCGCAAAATCGCTGCGTGTTCGCCCGAGCAAGTATGGTACCATCGTCGTGGGCGTCGGACTTGCCGTCCAAATTGAATCAAAGGTACATCAAGCGGTGTGAGCATCAACGGCCACTCTGCTTCTGCGAGCAAGGATTGAGCAGCCGCTACGTGTTCCGTATCACCGTTGTGGGATGCCACGGAAATGGACTTTTGCTCCCACGTACAATCTTCTAATTCTTCGGTGAATGCCTTCAACATGAAAGGCTTCATCATCGAGCGACCGTAACACAGGACGTTACCGCCAAAGGAGTGAATGACTTCATCACCATGTGCCCAAGCGACAGCACCGTGAATGGTGGTCTCCGATACACCGTTACGACGGTAATCCACGAGTGGTTCCCAATCGACTTCACGGCCGGTTGGAATGCCGTCAACTTGCTCTCCCAAGGGGGAGGTCGGATACATGGCCGATCCCGGTTTCCCCGGTTGCACCGCAGAAAAGGTGTCATGGTGAACGCCCACATTCAGGCCTCCTTGAGGAGCGCTTCAACACGAGGTACGACCTGTTGCATGTAAGCGGTCATGTTCCGACAAACTCGGCTTGAATCGTGATTGAAGAAATCAAACCAGGCCATAATTCGGTCGTCAGGATGGAAGCGGTCAACCATTTGCTGTGCAACTTCCTCAACATTTCCAATCAGTGCATTGTTAGCAGCCTTCGTGACCTTATCGGGGTCAATGGTGCCTTCAAGTGCGTTCCAATAAGCCCCGAGTGCCTTTTCAGCCTCTTGATGAGCCGCTGCAGACTGTTCCTCAGCGCTCAACCCTTCCTCGGCGTTGATGAATACAAAACTCGTTCGTGGCATGTCACCCCTCACCCAAACGCCGCCGCTTGGATGAAAGACTTCAGCCATCCTCTCATGAGTTGCATCAATCACTTCAGGTGAAGTGATGGAGAGATTGAACACCTTGACGGGCAAGATGGAATTGACGAAGGTTTGAGCCCTTGGGTCGTGAGTGCCCGCAACAAGTTGGAGCAATTCTTTACGAAATTCGGTGGGGATGATTTTCAAATCTTCAAAGACGTAGCGATGAGGAATCTCGATAACATCGGGTCGCTCGCTCAGGGCTTCAAATTCAACAGCAGCCTCTTGGACCTTGATCCAGTCGTCGTCGCTCCTGAAATTGTCCCGTGTGAGTACGGTGTCTCTGATGAGGGTTGAATTGATGACGTCACCTCGCAGCAATCGAAGGAATATTTCGGCCGCTTCCATGAAGATTTGACCACGGAGCGCAGGCCATGCCGCTTCTTCCACCGCATTGCGCGGGACGATGCCGTAGGGGCGCGCCATGAATTCAAAGCGGCCAGCAGAAAAACCGACGTGGAGGCGACGTGTTTCAGACGGGTCAAGGCCATGAAGGCTCAGAAGATTTGCCATTCGTTCCGCTTGAGCGATAGGCCCTCCCGAAGCGAGAATAGAGACGACTGCACTCCCGATTTCAATTGAGGTCGTACGGCGAAAGGATTCAAGGGCCAATTGTGGAAAATCAGTGCACAGTCCTACTTCTCCTTGCCAGTGAGGTACGACAGGTTTCGAATTTGACTTTTGAGTTTCAGTTGACAGATGTGCTTGAGCAATCCAACCTACTCCAAAACCGAGTTCATCGGCACAGGCGAGTTGTTCGAAGTAATTGTTGAGCATCACCGACTCACTGGGGATATGGCCTTCAGCGTCAGGCGTTTGCGAGATGGAAAAGAAAATGTCATGTTCCATTTTCACGCACCGTTCCTCTCCATGACGCCTTGGCACATAATTCGTATGGCGTGTCAGTTCGTCTCCTTGTTGCCTTTGGGGGTGTTGTTGAGCTGTGTGAGGTCGTGAATCCGTTGACGGACTTGAGCGGGTGCTGGGACGTTTGCAGCGATGAATGCATGAAGGCTGTCGGAAAGGACCAACATGGCCGATTCATAATCTTCCTGAATCTCTGCGATGTCGGCCAATCCCCACCGTGCAACAAGTTGACCCGTAATACTTTCAAGTCCGTTGGCACGGTCGAGTGAATCGTTGTACAAGTCCTGAGCAGTGTTGAATTCTCCAATCGTTGCTTGGCAGTGAGCAAGTTCAGCCACCGCTTCCATCTGACCCACTTCATCTCGCAGGCGAGTGAGAAGTTCAAGGCGTTCAGTTCCAATCGTAATAGCAGTATCGTAATCATGTTGGCGTTTTGCCACCGTCATCAAGAGTGCTAAGCCATAGGTGGTGCCTTCCATGTCGGCGCGAGATTCCCGAAGTCGTAGGGCGCGTTGAGCAGAAGTTCTCGCCTCGTCTAAATTATCCTCGGCGAGTTGGACCAAAGCGATGTAGTGATGAACGGCTGCGGCCAATCCTGCACCGTCTTCCATGTGTTCTGCTTCTTCGGCAAGATGAAGGAAACTCTTCACGGTGGCGTTGATCAATTTGAGACTTTCAAATCGAGCCCAGCCTCGCTCGCTATCGTTTTCAGCAATCTCCATGGCGTGGTTCAAGAGTCGTTCAATGAGGGCTTCATCATCCAGTTCTTTGGCCAAGGGGATGAGGCGAAGGGCGAGGGATGTGTTGATGTGGTCCATTGAACTTCCATCGGTAAGCATGCCGAGGATTTGGCGTGCGCGTTCAGGGGTGACATCGCTTTGCATGTGTTCACCTCAAATCGAGCGCAATCGTCCGCCGTCCACGGCGAGGCTGACGCCCCGAATACCTCCCGATGCAGGGAGTGTGAGGAAGGTGATGGCACTGGCTGTTTCCAAGGGGTCAATCAGACGGCGAATTGGCACTTGATTGAGCCAGTTTTGTTGAACTTGTTCTGCTGATTGACCGGTACGTTGCTGGATGGAATTCGCAAGAGAGGCCAGCCGAGAAGTTTCCGTGAAACCAGGCAAGACATTGTTGATGGTGATGCAAGGTGCTAATTCGTTTGAAAGTGACTTTGCCCATGATGCCATGGCTCCACGTAGGGTATTGGACAAACCAATGTTCGGAATCGGCTCTTTGACGGAGGTTGAGATGATCTGAACGATGCGTCCGTACCCTTCGGCTTCCATGGATGGTGCCAGGGCTTGAACGAGCGTATGTGCTGCGTGGAGGTGGCGCTTGAACGGTGCTTCAAAATCTTGGACTTCATTGTTCATGAGTGGGCCGCCGGGAGGGCCACCTGCATTGTTGATGAGAATATGAACCGGCCCACGTGTCTCAAGCAACTTCTGCGCTGCTTCGTGGATCTCCTCGGTGTGCTCAAGGTCCAGGACGAGGAGGGCATGGTCGCCAGTCCCCATCGTGTTAAGTTCGCTAAGTACTTCGGTCAAAGCCGCTTCATTTCGAGCGCAAAGGGTGACATGTGCGCCAGCTTTTGCCATCATTTTTGCGGTAGCAGCACCGATGCCTTTGCTTGCCCCGCAGACCAAGGCGTGCTTTCCGGAAAGCGCCGTTGGTGCGAACGGGAACTCATCACCCAAGAGGTCCATGTTAACCGCCACGCGGCTCTCCATGATAGCCCTTCGCTACAACCAATCAAGGATGGCGTTGAGTTGAACCAGCCAATCATCGCTTGCTACATCGATGATGTCGTAGTGGTTGCCGGGCAACCAAACTTTCTGCACGTCACAGCCTTTCGCCTTCATGACGCGGGCATAAGTCTCTGATTGTTCAAGCGGCACATCTTCGTCTGCTTCACCGTGAAAGAGCAAGACTGAGGTGGCCGGAGAGTGGTTGACGGGATTGAGTTGATTCCAAACATCCGGTGCTTCTTCGGGGGCAGTGCCAATCCAGCGGCGGACAGCGTCTCCATCATCCGATAGTTTCGCATGGTCTGCTCCGATCAGGTCTGTAATGGGGGCTTGTGCGATGGAGAGCCATGGTTTCCGCTCTGCCTTCGCACTCATCAGCAGTGCCAATTGTCCGCCAGCGGAATGACCCATGACCATGGACCGAGTAATGTCAATGCCAGGCAACAAAGCGAGTTGCCCCCAAGCCCGCATCACGTCAGAAAGTGTGTCCATCCAAACTCCTTCGTCACCTTTTGACCAGCGTTTGAATTCAATGTTCCAAGCGGCAACACCTGCTTCAGCAAGGTCTTGGGCAATGGGCTGCATCAACTCAAGGCCGTATTCTTCCTTCCAAAAGCCCCCATGAATGAGCATGATACAAGGAATGCCCACATCTTTTTGAAACGCAGAAGGGTCTTCTGGCATGTAAAGGTCAGCGAATTGCCACGGCTCTGCACCCCATTGCATCCGGTCTACGGCCATGTTTGGTTCATGAAGCGTTGGCCTATCACGCTTGTGATATCTCATGCAGCAGAAGGACTTTCAAACAATACATGTTAGGGAGTTTGTGCGATATAGGGCCTCGTTCCATTTCTTGACCCTTTTGACTCCACTTTTGTCAATCGCATCTGTAGCAGAGCCTCGTGCGGTGGATATGAGGCTTTAGATGAACGTGGATTTGGGGGAATAGAATGAACGCTCAACAACAAGCCGTCATCGCATTGATTCTAGTAGGGCTTGCACCCACCGCTTCTATTTTCGCCTCCTTTGGTTCAGGTAACGGATTGGCCGGTCAACTTGCTTGGTTTGTTAGCAAATTGTGGATGTTGGGGCTGCCAATGCTTTGGCACCTTTCTATCGATAAAAAGGCCTTATCGTGGTCCAAGCCTACTCAGGGAGGCTTTGCAATGGCTACTGGCATGGGGCTCGTTTTTGCTCTGGTGATGATTCTTGCGTGGTTTCTCATCGGCGAATCCCGTGTCGACAAAGCCGAATTTCGAACCACACTTGAGCCCTTTGGACTTACCGTAGCCAGCACTTACATCGCCGGAGCTATCTTTTGGACGGTTGGTAATTCTGTCCTCGAAGAGTATGTATTTCGATGGTTCTTGGTCGAGAAGGGAGAAGTTCTCTTCGGCCCGGGATGGGCAACCATTTCACTCTCAGCAGGTATTTTCGTGTTGCACCATTTCTTTGCGCTCTGGTTCTTGGGCTTCTCACTGTCTGCAAATCTTCTTGCATGTACGGGACTCTTCATCGGTGGAGCAGCATTCAGTTGGCTGTATGTCCGTTACCGAAGCATTTGGATTCCATACATCACCCATGCCATATGTGACGTTGTGGTATTCGGTGTGGGATACATCCTCATCTTCAGTTGAGGGATCATCACCGTACGTGGCCTGATTTTCAGGGGCTTACGCGACGCCGGTCACGGGGGAAGAGAACCGTTTCACGAACGTTCTTTGCACCAGTGAGTTTCATCAAAATACGTTCAACGCCAAGTCCCCATCCAGCGTGTGGAGGGACGCCATGGCGGAATCCTGCGACATAAAACTCAAACTCCTCAGGGTCCAAATCCATGTCTTTGAGATTTTCAATGAGAACGTCCATCCTGTGCTCACGTTGTCCGCCTGATGTCAGTTCATCCCTTCCAAAATTCAGGTCGAATCCGCGACTGAGTTGTTTTCCAGTGGAGCCGATTTCGCCTTCGACATGATGGATATAGAAGGGTTTGAGGTCCATTGGCCAGCGAGGGAGGAAGTAAAATTGAGGCAAGTCTTCAGCAAGCAGATCTGAATTCTCAGCGTCAATGTCGTCACCCCACTCAATGCTGCCACCCTTTGCTTTGATGGTTGCAATTGCATCACAATACGAGAGTCTTGGAAAGGGGAGTTCAGGAACAATAACCTCAATGGGTTCTTCATCCTGTGTTGCTCGGTAAGCGTTGATGGTATTGATGTGAGCCATGCAGGCATCGTCTTCTGCAACGGATTTCCAAATGTGATGAATCATTCGTTCAAGCACGCCCATCACGTCATCATCGTTGGCCCATGAACACTCGATGTCAAAGGAAATAAATTCGTTGAGGTGACGGTATGTATCGTGCTTTTCTGCTCGGAAGGCAGGGCCAACTTCGAAGACTCGTTCGAGTCCACCCGACATGCAGAGTTGCTTGTACAATTGAGGTGACTGATTGAGAAACGCTGGCGTTTCAAAGTACATCATAGGAAAAAGGTCGGTGCCTCCTTCGGTTGCAGTGGCGACAATCTTTGGGGTGTGGGTCTCAAAGAATCCCTCAGCAATCAGGGCTTCTCTTCCGTACTGTAGTACACTTCCTCGTAGGCGGAACATGGCGTTCACTTGGGCTCTTCGAAGGTCGAGGAACCGGTTGTCTAAGCGGGTGTCGAGTGCGACATGGACGGTATCGGTGACGCCGAGTGGAAGGGGCGCTTCCGCGCGTGCAATCACCGTGACAGAGGTGGCAACGACTTCGTAGGCTGGAGGTGGTGTGGGCTCACCCTCTTTGGTTTTGGGTGGTCGCTTTTGTGATACGGTACCGGTGAACTGCAGGGTGGACTCTCGGGTCATGCGTTGAACCATGTCAAGGGCTTCATCCCCAACATTGTCGCCCTTCAGAAAGACCTGAGTTGTACCCGTACCGTCTCGCAGGTCAACAAAGCAAATGGCACCCTTTCCACGGTTCGCTTCCATGAAGCCAGCAATGGTGACTTCTTGGTCGATCAAATCAGCACCCATGCGTTGGATTTCGCCCATGGTATGCGTTCGGTAGGCGGTAGGATGCCAAGTGGTCATGGTCTTGGGGTCACGGTAGAGAACATGAAGGATTCGCTGCACTCTGCTCGCCTCTCATCGCTGCTCAACGGACAAAAAGAAGCGAAAACAACCGATTCCTACAATAATTTAGAGGGCCAATTGTCCCGAAGTCTCTTGAACGGTGTCCTGTTGGTTAATCCATGACGAGCCAAATTGCTCGGGCCGTGACCTGTGTCGCCCTACTGCTTTTGATGAGTGCTTCACCACTCATGTCAACGGCTTCTGCACATTCTTCCATCCTCTTGAGTGTTGATACCAATCACGTGGTGATGTCTCCAGGTGAATCAGCCAACATCACCTTATCCATTGAAAATAACGCATCGAGCATTGAATCGTATAACATCACGATTGACGACAGCACCTTGGCAACGTATTGGGAGGTCATTCCCACCGAAACGGTGGTCAACAAAGTCTTTCCAACTTGGTCAAAGAATACCACCATCATCGTCCGACTGAGTGAAGGCGCAACGGTCAGCGATAGCGGTGAATTTACGGTGATTGCGACAGAACCTGGTGCAAATGTATCAAGCGCAATAACGGTTTTTGTCACGGTTGCACCTGCCTATCACCCCTCACTGAGTCCAACTGCCAACGGTTTGACACCAATGTTTGCTGGAGCCAGCACCAATCTTACCTTTGATGCAACGAACCTCGGTACCGTGACCGATACCTTTCTGCTCGATGTCGAAGTACAACCCGATCTCGCAGCTTGGTGGGCCAATCACAGCAACAGTACCGGTGGTAATTCATCGGGGAATGGAACAAATACAACCAATGGTACCAACACAACTTCTTCCAGTTTGAGCGTCTTGATGTACGGCAATAGTTACACGGGTGCAAACGGACTCGACGCCCTTGTCGAAAGCATCATTGATGCATCAGGAGTCAACGGAACGGTTGATGCCAATTCTGGAGGGGGCATGTCTCTTGCAGAGCACGAACAAAACGTTGCTACCGCCGGACATCAGTGGAATACAACGCTACGCAATGCTGCTTGGGATTATGTCGTTCTCCAAGATCAGAGCCAAATACCGTCCCTTCCAACCAACGACTCAAATTGGACTGCAAGCAAAAATGGAGCAGTCGATATCAGCACTGAAATTGAGGCTGAAGGTGCAGAATCTGTTCTCTTCATGACATGGGGCCGACGAAGTGGTGAATCTGGAACGCAATGGCATCAATACAATATCAATCAGAATTTCACCGTCATGCAAGAGAGGTTAACTGAGGGATATACTCGATATGCAGAGAACATGAGCGCTGCAGGTAACACCGTCTGGATTGCACCAGTCGGACTGGCCTTCAAGACCATTCATGATTCGGTTGAGGCGAGTGGCACCAATGCAACCCAATCTGGAAACCTTTTCTACGATTTGTATACTTCTGACGGAAGCCATCCGTCACTGCAAGGCTCCTACCTCGCAGCATGCGTTTTGTTTTCAACCATGAGCGGAGAGGTGTGCTCAGCAAGCAACGACACCGTTTCTTTGAATGCCTCCATCAAACTCCAACTCCAGCAAGCCTCTGACGACACCGTGTTCAACCAGACCACGGGAATGTCATATTATCCTTGGGAAATCACTGGGACATCAGCCTTTGGCATGGGTTCCAGTATTCCAAACGGATGGTACCTTCAATGGGACGATGATGAGTTGAGCCAGATGGCCGCAGGTAGCACGCAAACGGCAACCCTCTCAGTGACGGTTCCAGCCGACGCAGCCCCTGATTTCTACGGATACCGCTTGACCATGGGGTCCACGAACGGGAACGTCACCACCTCAACCATCATCGTCATTGAAGTCGTTGCAGAACCAGCAATTGCCCTCGCCTTCCTCCAACAAAGCGACGCCTTCCTTTCCGGGAGCAGTTCGCTAAGTGCCATGCAGGTGACCAATACCGGAAATACCGCAATGGACTTGAGTTGGGCCCTCACAACCGATGTCGGGTCGTTGTGCACGCCGTCGCTCGTGGATGCAGAAACTCTCAATCTCCAGCCAAATGAAGTGACAAATCTCTCCTTCATGGTCGACGTTCATGAAACTGCAGACAGTTCAGACCAATGCACGCTGAATCTGGCAGCAACTCTTCACCAAAGCGGCACAACTTCATTGCTTGAGGAACTGGAATTCATCGTTGAAATCGATGAGGCCGTCAATTTCTCCCTTGCAGGTCCAATCAACATCGTTGACATCGTGCCTTCGGAGGGCGGAAGTTACGAGATTCGCCTGTCGAACCACGGCAGTGACCAAGCCCTCTTTTTCCTTGACATCAACGAGAGCCTTGGCCTTGACACCGTTTTGGTTACGGCTTCTGGCGTGACGGTTGGACCAGGACAGGTTGGTACTTGGACGGTTCACACGGAGGGTGATGTATCGCTTTCTGGCCTCCAAACACAAACCTTCTCCGTTGAATACGGCGGCCACCTCGTGGTCTTGGATGTTGAAGTAAACCTCCTCGAAGTAGCCTCATTATCGCTTTCTGCTGGCTCCGAAGACCGCCTGCTCATTCAACCCGGTCAGATTGAAACCATGCTGGTCAACATCACCAACACTGGCACATCCAATCTTTCTCTCTCTGTATCGTTGTTGAACCTCCCTGCTGATGTATCGGTGTCGATGAGTGAAACAACGGTTCTGCTTGGCCACGGCGAATCCTCCGTGGTCAACATCACCTTCACCGCCCAGGCGGGGGCGCTCGCCTCCACCACGGAAATTGAACTTCAGGTGAGTGAACCCGGTCGTTCGGAATCGCTCGTCTTTGACCTCATCGTCGTGGATAGGGAGGATGTACTGGTGACAAGTTTGCAAGACCATCTCTTCGCCAATCCATTGACTTCGCAGAGCATGAGCGTAGAGGTCATCAATTTGGGAACGGCTACCGAAGTATTCGTGATCGACTGGTCGACCACATCAGCGTCGTCGTGGTTTGAATTTACACGTTCACGCTCTTCGCTTACGCTCGGACCGGGGGCTTCGGAAACGATTGATTTGAGTGTTATTGAGATCGCTCCGGGTGCGCCGGCTGATGGGCTCCTCTACACCTTTACAGTCACCTCAAGTACCAATCCGAGCAACACAGACTCACTTGACGTCACCGTGCAACCTGCTACGGCGGGCGCTAACATCACTGCGGTGATTGAGAATGGAGAAGCCCGTCCTGGACAATCCATTTTTGGAACCCTGACCATGACCAATACGGGCAATGTTGAGGACACGCTTTCAATCTCAACGGTGGGTGCTGATTGTGGTCTTGACACCAACGTCACGTTGGGGGCAGGCCTCTCATCTCCCGCTCTAGGGTGGTCCTGTGTCGTCTCCAGCGACGCCGAAGCCGGCCAACAAGCCATCACCTTCCGGGCGGTGAGCAGCATGCGAAGCAACGTGGCCGTAGAATACTCAGTACTCTATGAGGTTGAGGCGGATTGGCCGGGCAATACCCTGGTCGCTGTAAGTTTCGAGGATGCCAAAGTTTCTCTCGGTGTTGACAGTTCAACCACAACGGTCGTCACCGTCCAAAATCTCGGAAATACCGAAGTGAGCGGTACGCTGGATGTGTTGGGTAAGGATGGAGGATTGGTCTTGCTTGAATGGCTTCGCCTTAGCGACCAAGAAATGACCAACGATTACACCTTGACGGCAGGGTCAAGTATTGATTTCACCCTCACCATCATCTCAAATACTGCGCGAACAGGCAACGCCGACCTCACTGTTCGAGCCACTTCTTCGGCAGCAGGCGTCATCACGAGTGACGAATCGGTGCCGCTTCAAGTCTCCATAGAAGGTCCTGCGCTTCCTCCAAACGGGCTCGCTTTGCCTCTGGGTGTGTCTGTCAGCCAACCCATCACACTCAGCATCATGGGTGTCGGTTGGTTGCTCGCCTTGGTGTTGCTGCAACTCCGCCGCCGTTCAGCACCGAAGGAAGAGGACGCAGAACTGATTGAATCCTCGGATGATGAAGAGGATGATGAGGTCAAGGACCAGGAAGAACTTGGCTTCAATGAATGCCGCCTTGATGGGGACAACAAAGTCAGTTGCCCAACATGTGAGGCTCGCCTGGGTGTGCCCCGTGGTAGCGAGCCACCGTTCCGCTTTACCTGCCCGAAATGCAGCAATAAAATCCGTGTCGTCGAGTGATCACAAACGCTGGGCAACCAGAAGGAATGCCGTATGGCCGAAAGGTCCGTTGACGGGGCGCATACCGCCACGGGATGCTCTGCCCCATTCACGTTCCATTAATTCTCCAGCCCACTCAACCTGCAATCCAGCAGATTCACAGGCCTCCCAAGCCGCTTCAAGTTGCGAGGTCACTGGGCAATAACAGGCCAGTCTGCCACCTTTGGACAGGCACTCCGCGACCGCTGCAATAGCGGGGGGATGGTCGGGAAGGTCGAGAATGATGGCGTCGTAGGTTGAATGAATGGCTTTGATTGCATCAGTAGAATCCTCAATTCGTCCTTCAACATGATGATGCTGTGGGAATTCTTGCCAGACACTTTTTGCTCTCCTCAAATTTTCAAGCCCGACTTCTGCATGTTCTTGTCGAGGTTCAACCGT
Source organism: Euryarchaeota archaeon UBA256 (assembly GCA_002494645.1). Classification (GTDB taxonomy): domain Archaea; phylum Thermoplasmatota; class Poseidoniia; order Poseidoniales; family Poseidoniaceae; genus Poseidonia. The sequence goes on from DACE01000014.1 coordinate 18,130, forward strand.
GGTGTGAATTCCAGTCCCGCCCAAGGCTCGTGCGATGTGCAGCGAAAGTCCAGCGCTTCCGATACCAGCTTCAAGCACTGCATCGCCAGAGCCGATACCGAGGCGTGCCACAAAGAACCCTGCGTCTTTTGCGCTGATGGTTTGGGCACGACGAAGCATACCCTTGCTGAGTTCAGGAAGACGGGGGGGCAGACGGCGTAATTCTTTCTGCCCGATGGTCACCGTATCCCCGATGGATATTCCGTCGAGTGTTGCCTGAGGGTCAAATACGCCCAAACCTTTGATTTTCACAGTACCACTGGTCAATTCAACGACGTGAACCTTGCCGCTTTCCTCGATGAGAACGGCCCACTGTTCACTGCTCATGGCTTGAAGGGGCGCGTCGTTTTGTCATAAGGATATCTTGATACTTGCACAATGATGTTCAAAAGTGCCCTAATATGCTCTCAGTCCAAAAGGCGAGTGTTTCATATACTGTCCCCAACGTGCGAAAGGCATGAACCATGCCACGCGTAGTATAGCCTTTGCGATTGTTGCGATTTTCTTGGGCAGTCTTGCCACAGGAATGATGACCAATCTTTACCAGACTCCTGTTGAGATTCTTGAGGAAGAACAAGTCATTGCAACCTCTTCCCAAGCAACGAGCCCCGGCCACGTCGTCTTTGGACAATACATCTCCTCGGACAACTGCGGACACTGTTCCAAGACCGGTGGAGGCTCTGACGCCCACCACTCCATCAAGCAAAATCATCCTGATGAATA
>DACE01000014.1:18986-33590 GCA_002494645.1 Euryarchaeota archaeon UBA256
TACAACTGGGCTTGGTCAACGGGAGGTGCACCCGATGCATATTTCGGAGACCGAACCGACAAAAACCAAGGTGGAGCCAACAATCAGTACACCACCTACGATTCACTCTACTCAGCCGGTGGAGGCATGCACAGCACCGTCAACGATTACGGAATGTCCGCAGCCATCTCCCAAAACGGTGGAAATTATGACATCTCAATCTCATACAAATATACCGGGTCCGGTTCAGCTGCCAGCAACATGAAACTCTACGCCGCCCTTGTTGACAAGGACTGCACAGGCTTCTCTTACTCCTCTGGCATCCCTCACGGCTACAATTGTTGGATGGCTTGGCTCACCGCTGGAGACACCTACAAATCGAAGAGTTCAGGCACAGGTTCTGCCTTCCACAGCGTCAGCGTGACCTCCTCTGACCAAACCGAAACATGGTCGAGCGTCCCAACCTCTGTCGTCCCAGGTGGATTGAGCAAGGCCATCGTCATCGGCGTCCTTATGGCTGGAAACCAAGTTTCCGTCGGCGGAAGTTCACCTCACGTTTACCACGCCATTGACTCTACCATGGGTCCTAAGATGGACATTGGCGTGACCGATGTGAAGGTCTCTAACCCGACAGGGACTTCGTCGTATGTGATCGGCGACACACTCACGCTCGAAGCCGATGTCAAAAACCTCGGCGACCTTGACTACACCGACGGAGGCTCCCTCGAATTCTTTTACAAGAACGGCGTGACCACAACACCGATTGACACCGTATCAGTCCCTACACTCAATGTTGCCAGCGGTTCAGCCTATCTTACCGCCAGCAGCACCTTTGACACCTCAAACCTTCCAAGCAACGCATGGTCCACAACCTTTGGTGCTCGTTTGACGGGTATTACGGGTGACATGGGCAACTCCAACAACAACAGAGAAGTGCTCATCGACCACGACCGCCCACCCTTGTCCAAGACGCCCCAAGTGATTGGCTCAGATGTTGTCCAACGTGGAGAGTACCTCTCCGTACTTTCAAAAGGCGACGCTGACGACAACGTTGACTCCATTGACACACTCACCTTTGAAGTCGAAATCTCTCCAGCCGGTCAAAACGCATGGGATGGCAGCGTGGTAACGGGTGGCGAAAACATCGTTTACCGCGACACTGCCCAAGAGGGAAGAGAGTACATCGTAACACCTTCCATGGAGATGTCTGCTGGAAACTACGACATTCGCTCACGCACCGTTGACAGCCGCAACCAAGTCAGTAACTGGGCAGTTGCCCAAGACGGCTTTGAATTGGCAAATGGCCGACCAACCGTCACAGCCGATCCGATCCCTACTGTCATGTGTGATTCCGCTACCAAGGTGAGCATGGTCAACAACATTGCAGACCCCGAGACATCACTTAGCGAACTTATTGTGACCTCAGATAGTGCAAACTTCATCGCATGGCATGCTGCTACCGAAGAAATTGAAGTTCTCTTCCCTTACGATAACGGCTGCCCTGTTGGCCAAAAGGGCATTGAAGTCAAGGTCGATGACGGTGGCGATTATAGCGACACCGGTGAATTGCCATATGGGACCCTCCTTTTCAACATCATTGAAAACGGCCAGCCTCGCTGGCAGGGGCTTCCAATTCAGATGATTGAGGAAGGTGGTAGTGGACTTCTTTCCCTCACTCCATACCTCAGCGACACCGATGACACGGGCGCACAAGTCGATTCATCCACACTTTCACTCGAAGTCATGAGCAACAGCAATCCCGAAGCAGTGAGCGTAGAATTGAAGAATTCAATGCTCTCCTTTGAGGCTGTTGACGATGATGTCAACGGCGAAACGACGGTGACTCTCCGCGCAAGCGATGGCGAACAATCCTCCGACCAAACGGTCACCATTCGAATCAACCCCATCAACGACGCGCCTCGCCTTGACATGACCGATATCGAAGACATCTCGCTCAAGCGTAACAAGCAAATGGTCGTGAACCTCAAAGCCCGTATGGTGGATGTCGACAATCCGCTTGAGCAAGCCTTCATCACCGTCACGCCATCAGAACCTGGCGCAGCACGTTACAATATCCTCGACGGCAACATGATTTTGCTCTTTGAGGAAACCGGTGAACAGACGGTCACCATCTCCTCAACCGATGGGTTTGCCACAAATACCTACACCATGACCGTTGACGTTTACGATGCCCTGCCCTTCTATCTCTCCCGAGACAATGACGGCAGTGGACACATGTATGTTCAACTTGAAGACACCTACATCGGCCAAACTCCAACGGCTACATTGCTGCTCACCGATGATGCACCTGTCATGACAAGCATGGACTTGACCATCAATCTCTGCAGTGAATTGACAGGGGTTTGCTTCTTCACCAAGAACCAACCTCTTGATGTCGCCAAATCAAACGTTGGCTGGTCGCTGACCCTCGACATGCGTGAATCTGGTTCCCAGTACAAGGATTATTACGATTTCAAAATCACGGCCGCCGTTGACGAAAACGGTGACGATTACAAGACCCTTGGAGACGGATTGAAATTCACGATTGAGGAAGAAATGCCTGCTCCAGTAGATATGGATGAAGAGATGCTCTCCTCCTATGTGGAAGGCCTCATCGCCGACATCGCCGCACTTGAAGCAACCATCGCCGCTACAGAAGGAGACACAACCTCCCTTGAAGAAGAGTTAGCTTCACTCAACACCGATTTCGGTGTGGCCTGTGATGACCCTCGTGCTGACTGCCCTGAAGAACAAGCGAGCAGTTCAACCCAAACCGATAGCGCTGGCCTTGATACGAACCTCATCCTCATTATCATTGGAGTTCTCATCATCGCTGCTCTGCTTGGCGTCATGTTCATGCGAGGCGGCAGGGGTGTCGACCACGAAGAAGTCAAGTGGGACCAGGCAACTCTCCCCGTTCACGACACGGTCGCCAACTCAATGTATGGAGGAGCACAAGAAATCTTCCAGCAGCCAGTGGCTGCAGTCCCACCGATCGCCGCTGTCGCGCAACCAACCGTGGCACCTGTTGTCCAAGCTGGACCACCCCTCCCACCCGGTGGGCTTCCAGTTGGATGGAGCATGGAGCAATGGGCACATTATGGGCAACAATACCTTGACCAAATGAACCAACAATAAAGGCAGAATTTATGACACCTTGAATGGGTTGTGCGAAAGCATAGCCCTAAAGAGGAGCGTGGAGAGGATAGATTGTGTCGGATGAAACACCAGATACGGAAGAGCCCCTCGCTGGCTCTGATGACCCAACCCAAGAGGTTGCGGATGCTACGGCTATCCTCGGTGAACAAGCTACTGCTCCTACCGTCGACCCGAACCAAATTTCAGCCGGTTCAGGGGCGGATGCTACGGAGGTGACCGTTTGGTCTCCGGAGCCCACCGGCGCAGATGATGTGCTTTCATCAAGCGTTGAAGAATGGATTGCCGGTGTTGAGTTTGAATCGACCGCGGATGTTCCCATTCCCGACCGCCTTGTTGACCAGGTTATCGGTCAAGAAGCAGGTTCGGTCGTGATCAAGAAAGCCGCTGAACAACGTCGTCACATGCTGATGATCGGTGACCCAGGTACCGGCAAATCCATGCTCGCACGCTCAATGACGGATTTGTTGCCCAAAGATGCCCTTGAGGATGTGTTGGTTTACCCTAACGAAGATGACCAAAACATCCCTCGTGTTCGCACCGTTCCCGCTGGGCGAGCCGACCGAATTGTAAAAGTGCAAAAAGAAGCCATTCGACAACAGCGCGAGAAATCTCAACGTATGCTGTTCATCGCTTTCGCCGCCATTGGTTTCCTCTTGCTCATTGCAGCACTCCAGTCCGGCGACCTCTTCACCTTGCTCTTTGGTGGATTCCTCCTTGTCTTCGGTTACATGTTCATCCGCAGTCGTCTCGGTGCCGTGGATGACAGTCGTATTCCAAAAGTATTGGTCAAACACGAACTCAATGCACTACCGCCTTTCATTGACGCTACGGCTACGCTCTCTGGCTCGTTATTGGGCGATGTTCGCCACGACCCTTTCCAATCCGGAGGAATGGAAACGCCTGCGCACGACCGCGTGGAACCCGGAGCAATACACCGAGCGCACAAGGGTGTCCTTTACATCGACGAAGTCAATCTCTTGCGTTTGGAGGAACAACAAGCCCTCCTCACCGCAATGCAGGAGCGCGCCTTCCCAATCTCAGGCCGCTCAGAGCGCTCTTCTGGCGCATTGACCAAGTCAGAGCCCGTACCGTGCGACTTCATTCTCATCGCTGCGGGTAATCTCGATGCCATACAGGGCATGCACCCTGCTCTGCGAAGCCGTATCCGTGGGTACGGCTACGAAGTCTACGTGAACTCAGAGATGCCAGACACCTCTCGTAACCGACGTCGTTTGATTCGATTCATCGCCCAAGAGGTGCTCCGAGATATTGACACGGCACGTGAGATTCCCCACTTTGACAAAAGTGCGGTTTCCATCATTCTTCGTGAGGCACAGCGGCGCTCAGGCCGTCGTGGAAAATTATCGCTCCGTCTTCGTGAACTCGGCGGCCTGGTCCGCATCGCCGGTGACCTTGCCGTAGAAGCAGGAGCGCCGTTTACTTCTGCAGAACATGTGCTCGGCGCTCGTAACATCGCCAAGCCACTTGAACAACAAGTGGCTGACCGTATGATTGAACGACGCCAAGATTACGCCATGCTGGTCAACTCCGGCGAACGTGTGGGTCGCGTCAATGGATTGGCAGTGCTTGGGGCCAATTCAGGGCTTTCTGATTTCAGTGGAATCATGCTACCGGTTGAAGCTCTCGTCACGCCCTCACAAGGCGGTGGTGGTAAGATTCACGCGACAGGGGGCCTCTCAGACTTGGCGAAAGAAAGCGTTACCAACGTCAGCGCAGTCATCAAAAAATTGACGGGCAAGGACATTTCTGATTACGACATTCACATTCAATTCGTTGACACCCACGGCGTTGACGGAGATTCCGCATCGATTACCATCGCTACGGCCATCATCTCTGCTCTTGAGAACATCCCGATTCGTCAAGACCTGGCCATGACTGGTTCACTCTCCGTCCGAGGAGAAGTCCTACCAATCGGTGGCGTGACAGCTAAAATTGAAGCCGCCGCCCGGTCCGGTGTGAAAACCATCGTCGTTCCACGAGCAAATATTCAGGATGTCCTGCTTGACGAACGATTTGAGAAGATGGTGGAGGTCGTTGCTGTCGATACTCTCGATGAAGTCATGAAATACGCACTCATCAAGCACGAGCACAAGGCCGGCCTTGTAGAGCGTCTTGAAGCCGTCATCGATCGTCTGACACCTGAAGTTCAGAGTAAGATTTCCCTTGTATGAATCACAAAGCGACTCATTGATGGGAATCTCATCGTTGACTACAAGAAGCGAGTCCCAATGGGTGGGATGAAAGCACGATGTCATATCCACAGCAGGACGCCGGAAAAGCAGCACTGTTCGTGCTCTTCATGGTGACAATGATCGATATGATTGGGTTTGGCATCATCATACCCTTTCTAACCTATCTCGTGAAAGACCTCGCCCAGGATCAAGGAATTGTTGAAGTTGGCCTCTGGGTAGGTCTTTTGATGACCTCGTATTCGGCGGCTCAATTTTTGTTTTCACCTTTTTGGGGTTCACTTTCAGATAGCATTGGACGACGGCCGGTGCTGATGATTGGCCTCATGGGAAATACGGTCTTCTTCACGGCCTTTGGCTTCTCCAATACGCTCATGTTTGCTTTAGCCGCTCGATTCCTTGCGGGTGTGTTCAACGGTAATATCGCCGTCGCTCGGGCCTACATTGGTGACGTAAGCACACCACAGCAACTTGCAACACGAATGGGACTTATCGGGGCTGCATTCGGACTTGGCTTCACAATCGGACCCTTCTTGGGTGGTGAATTCTCAAGTCCAGCGGAACGATGGGATTTCTTTGTCGGTACGGTCTTCGAGAACTACCCCTACCTCCTACCGTGCGTGATTGCCAGCATTCTTTCCACTGGCTCATTGGTTCTCGCCTATTACAAGTTACCAGAATCTGTTGACACGCAGCGAAAGCGTTCAGATGACCATCGCAGTTGGTCCGCTCGGATGTCTGCCATGATGGCCAATTCATTTGCGATGTTAGGTAAAGGAAGCATTGGTGCCGTGATTTGGGTCACCATGCTCTTTACCTTTGGTTTCACCGTTATGCATGCCGTGTTCATTCTCTACACTGAAATGAGCATTGACCTTGGGGGTCTTTCCTTTTCAGAGCAAGACAATGGTCGTGTATTTGCCATGATTGGCCTCTTGGGTATTTTTACCCAAGGTGCGCTCATTGGACCTTTGACTCGTCGCTTTGGCACCCGACGTTTACTGCCGGTTTCCATTGTCATCACGGGTATTGGACTGACCCTCATCCCGTATACTCAGGCTTCAATGGCATGGATTCAACTCTTCGCCGTGGTGTCATGCATTGCTATCGGTAACGGTATCTTCCAACCCTCCTCCTCAACCTATCTCACTCGGATTGCTCGCCAGGAGGGCTATGAATTGGGTGTGGTCATGGGTGCTCAAGAATCATTGGGTGCATTCGCTCGTATTCTTGGACCGCTCACCGGAGGCATTGTTTGGGAACTTTCCTATCGCGGTACATTCCCGTGGGATTACCATACATCCTTCCACTTATGTGGTGCTTTGATGGTGATCTCAGCCCTTCTCACGCTTCGATTACCCACGCTTGAAGAACCTAACAATTCCGTAAAAGAAGCAGAGTGACATTCGGAGATGTCTTCAAGAGGTCATTGGTTCTCGGGCGGATATGGAGACAAAAAAGCGCGTGTGGGATGGTTCGCAATTCCGCCATCGTCTCACGGTGTTATCTCACGCCGCCATCATCATGACATTGGTCACGATTTGGCTTGTTTATCTCATTGATGTCCTTCAACCACTCTTCATTGCACTGGGTACCTATTTTGTTTTGAAACCCGGTGCTGACTACATGTCAAAGAAAGGATTTCCACTCATGCTTTCTTACATTACCATGTTGTTGCTTGCGATTCTAATCGTCCTAAGTGCTGGATTCTTTGCTTACCAACAGGCTGCGACATTACTCGATGATGAAGTACGTATGGACGAATACATGGAAAAATTAGACGAGCGGTGGGAAGAGGTCAAGGAAATGCCTGTCATCGGTCAAAGTTTACTCGACGCTGGAGCAACGGTCAACGGAACCATCGACCAAGATTTGACCAGCATGGGCCTTCTTGCTGATGATTCTGGGGTACAGGATGTGATGAGTGGTTTGCTAGCAAGTGTCGGTTCACTCTTCATTATGGGTGTCACAGTACTCTTCTTTTTACTCTTCATTATTTTTGAAGCAAGCCTTTTGCCGGGGCGAATTGAACGAGCTTATCCGGGTGGTGCGAGTGAACGCGTTCACATGATTCGTGACCAAATTGAAGCCAGTGTCAACACCTACGTCGTTGTCAAGACCGGTGTTGGATTCGGAACGGGCGTTTGTGCGGGTATCGTGATGCTCATCTTCGGAATTGATTTGTGGTTCACTTGGGCGTTGCTCACTTTTTTGCTCAATTATGTCCCCTACATTGGTTCACTTTTGGCAACAATTCCCCCACTGATTCTCGGCTTCATCCTGCTTGACCCTACCATGCTGATGGTCATGGCCGTGTTATTGCTCTCCAACCAACAACTTTGGGGTAACGTCATTGAAACGCGTTGGGCAGGCCGTGCCCTCGATATCTCTCCGGTACTGCTCCTGGTCGTAACTGCCTTTTCCTTCTGGGTGTGGGGCATTGTGGGTATGATTCTGTCCATCCCGCTCATCGTGATTTTGAAAATTGTACTCGAGAACATCGAAGCAACTCGTCCTTTGGCCATTCTCCTTTCAGAACGAGCTCCAACGCTTGAGGAAGCATGGAGAGAGGCGATTAAGGACGGTAGGATTACGGCCTACGAAGAACGTATGTTACGAGAGTTACAAGATGTCCTTGGTTATTCAGACCAACAAGTCAAATTGATATCTGCACGGATCGCAGCGGAATACGCCCTGCGTCGAGGACGTTTGAGCATTGACCAGATCAAATTGATCCGTATTGGTATCTCAATGATGGAGCAACCTCGAGCTTGGGGTGGACAATTTGAAGACATCGTCACTGAAGGAAAACTCAGCGTAATGGAGCGCCTTTTCATCGGAAAACTCATTTTCGCCCTTGATGATGACGAAGAAGAGTGAATCACAGAACTTCTCTGAGGATTCGTTCAAGTTCGGTGTTGATGGTTAGAATCAACGTACCGAACTCTGGAGGAATGTTAGGGTCCTCGTAGAGTTCTTCTAATTTTGATTGCGACATAGCGATACGAACATCAAGCTTCTTGCCCTTGTTGAGCAACCACTGTTCGCAAGCCTCTTTGGCTTGACGGCGAATGTTCCGGGGTACTTTTGGATCATCAATTTGGTTGATGACTGAGGCCACTTGTTCGAGTCGTTCTTCGATATTCATAGGTCTCACCAAATTGCACGCATTGGCAACCAAACGGTGACCGTCTTTAAGATGATGGCCTCACTGCTCTGCTCATGGAAGTCACCAGCGAGGCAATCTTGGGCTGGACTCGTATCGTGGTTCTGCTTCTTGGAATGGGCATTGCTGCTTGGATGGACCACAAAAAGAGGCGAGTAGCGAACGAGCATTGGATTGAATGGTCAAAACCTGCGGTCTTCATTTGGGCACTTGATCTCATGAACCAAGGCGCCGACTGGACGATTTACCTCACCGCTTCAGGTGTCGTAGCGTATGCAAGCATATCCGTTTTCGGCAGACCAACATGGGGCGATGCTAGAAAGGGGTCGCGAATTGACCAGCTCTTTTTGTTGTGGTATGTCCTCTCAATGGTTGGCTTCGTTGCTGGTGCCCTCCGCTATCAAGCAACAACACCAGTTGAGGTTCTCTTGGGCGACGGGGACGCATTGGGGATGCTTTGGTGGAAGACTGCTTCGGTCTTCCTTGTGATCTTCATCATTGATGTGGCTTGGCGCTTCCGCTTGCTTCACGGTGGTGCAGATGCAAAGGCGCTCATGTGGGTGACGTTGTTGTTACCATCATGGGCTACTGTGCCCTTGGTCTTCTCGTCCACGGCCGACGCCGTGGTTCTCCTTCCAGTTAGCGTGGCCTTGTTGATTTGGGGCGGCTTAGCATTCCTCCTCATCCCACTGATCATGCTCGTCTTGAACATTAAAAACGGTCATCTTCGCTCGTTGAGCGACCTACGTCTTGCGTGGCATGCCTCTGTCATTTCGATTGATGAAGTCATGAAGCGACATGTTTGGTTATTGAGCGATACGATGGAGATGCCCAACGGAGAGGTGCGTGTGGTTCATCATGCTCGAGCTCCAAGGCAAACTCCGAGCGACGGCGTGCTTAAACAACAAATCCAACGCCTCTCCGACCAGGGCGTAACCCAAGTTTGGGTGAGTTTCAAAATGCCGTTGCTTGTCTTCTTATTTCCAGCAATCCTGCCGCTGGTCGCTCTAGGTGAACCAACTGCCCTGTTATTGAACTGGCTAAACTGATGAAATCAGGCGCCCTTTCGCTCAACGTTCTTGGGACGAAGTCCCTTGTAGTTGCACTTTCGGCAACGTGCGGCACGGACAGCATTGCGTGCATTACAGCGCATGCAAATCTTGCGGTGGAGCAAGCGGGCTTCTGCTTCGGGGAATCGTGCCATGGACCTGCGACCAAATCCCCCTATTTAATCGCAACCTCCACGATTGGGTATGTTCAAGTTCGGCCGTGCCCTGCGTTGGCCATGAAGGTGATTCGACTCCCCGCGATTCACCACGACGGAAATGCAGTTCTAGTTTCAGGACAACTGGGTCATATTCTCGTTGATGCAGGGACTTCTTGGTATCAATCACTCCAAGTTGAACGAATACGTGGGCAAATCAACGATGCGAGTATTGACAGAATCTTGCTCACTTCTCGGCGCTTTCCCGTTTCAGGCGGTGCGCTTCACATCGCTCAAGCCTTTGGCGACGTTCCCATTCACATCCATTGTGACGGTCAATCCGCCATGGAAACCGGCGATTTCTTCACAACCTGGGCCAGCCGTTTTGATTCGGATATGCCCCAGACCCCGACTGTTGAGGTTGAAGAAAACGAAATCATTCCACTGGGCGATGGTGAGTTGCAGGCGATTGCTCTCCCAGGTCATTCACCCGATGGATTAGGATATCACATCCCTCATCTCTCAACTCTGATCGTCGGAACACTCCTTCCCCGAGCCGACAGGCCAACACGCTGGGACCTACCCGGAGGTTCTCTCTTGGACATCGTAGCAAGTTTTCAAACGATGAAACGAATGAACCTCAAATCCATCGTTCCTCTCCAAGGCCCTGCGATTCGGGGCCAAGAGCACATCCAAGAAGTACTCTCACGTCATCTCGATTTCTTTCTTGAAGCCGTCAATAATGACGGGCAACCTCCTACATCCTGGCATCGCCCTGCAGCAACGGCACTCTGGTTGACACCTCTTGCTCCATGGCCACTCAAAGAACAAGAAAGTGTCTAAGCAGGGCTTTGTAGGATATAACTGCGGTCAAGCCGTTTTTGTCGTCGAACCCTGTAGGTTTCAGCGGTGTTTTCAACCCGAACTGATGCCCCGTCAAGACTTCGTTCGTGACGGTACCATCCGCTTTGGATGTGGACGTTTCCTCCAACGAGGTGAAGGCTTGACACTGGGCCATCAATACCAAATAAATGCTCTTCGCGAAGTTGTTGTGAATCATCCAATCGCCATACGCCACCTCGTTGGGTTCCTGCGAGGAATTGCAATGTTCCTTCATTCGCCAAGACCAGGGCACGTATACTGCCTTCTTGGAGAGAAAAGGTTGTGACGTGTTCGAGCCGTGGTAAGGTCAACAACTTGACTTGTCCTGAAGATGTTCCTATTGCAGCAAGATCGAGGTTGCCCATTGGGCCACGAACAACGAGAAGAACTGTTGGTAAAGCCTCAAGGTGCATGCGAAAGGGGCGACCATCAATTGGCTTCCACACGATGAGTCCGTCGTTCATTGCTACAAGTGTACCCTCGTCTGTCGTTAGACTGCGGACAATTGTTCGTTGATTCATAGACGCTCATGGAGCGCCGCCGGTAGAGGGTCTTTTCCCAGACCCCAACTAAAATGTGAAAGTGAAATCAGTACATGTCTTCTGACTTGTTTTCTTTCTTCCACTTGCGGTAGCAGGACTTGCACACTCGAACACGACCTTTGCGTGCCTCGTATCCACTTTGTCCCCATCCGTCAATGGCGTTTTCAATTGAGAGCGACCGGCCACCCATCGATTTGTCGGCGAATTTTTCACAGTCACGGATGCCACAGGGTAGTTCACCTTCTTTTTTGGACGAAGTCTTGGTGTTCTTCTCGTCATCGCCGTTGTCACCACGATGCTTCCGGGCTTTGGCCTTGAATCCCATATTGAACCGCTCTAAGAGGTAATTCATCAAGGTTGCCGTTGTTCACTCCAATGCTTTCATTGCCTGAATTTTAGAAATCAGTCCGTCAATGATTCGCAGAAGACCTCTCAAGGTCACTTCAGAGACATTGGCCACAGCGCAGACTTCTGATTGAGTGCGAGGAGTTTCGGCTTCTTGACATGCCTTGTAGATGAGCGCAGCAGCCACGCCCATTGGTTTCTTTCCCTGCCACACATCTTCGTGGGGCTCGATCGTTTGCCACAGGGCGTCGAGCGGATTGCGAATGCTCGGTTCGAGGGCGAGGTCTGAAATGAACTTGTCAAAATACTCGTTGGGTCCGGTAATCTTGTGCAAGTTCAAGCGTCGTGACACCTGGCGAATGAGACGGGAGAGATCTTTTTCTGTGATCTCAAAGGCCGTAGCGATATCTGGGATTTGACGAGGCAATTCTTCCTGTCGAGCGACGAGGTAGGTGCACGCAGCGGTGACGCCGGCAATGGAACGGCCTGTGACAAAACCCTCTCCCGAAAGCCTTCGGTACAAGCGGGCAGCTTCCTCTTGCAGCGGCGAGGGGAGTCCAGAGCGGTCACGAATGAATTGGTTCGCTTTGACGAGGTTTCGCTCACGACTCTTTCGAGTTTTCGAACGTTCGTCGATGACTCTTCGGCGGCGCCAGTCTCGACGTGCTTGGGAACTCATGCCGTGGCGTGAGGCAGTGCCTGTGTTCAAGTCACGGACGTCAATGGTGGTGTTCAATCCTTTGTCGGCAAGTGTGTATGTGGCAGGTCGTCCCACGCGGGAACGGTCGACTCCGTTGTCACGGTTGGTCCATTCAGCGCCCGGGTCGGGTACGTTTTCCTCAACGACGAGTCCACAATCGCCGCACGTGATTTCGCCGCGCGTGACGTTGAAATCCCAGTTGACTGCGGCACAATCTTCGCAGGGGCGGGTGTGGCCGTCAAGTACACGACGTGAAGGGCGCTCGCCTCCGAAACCTCGTCGTGGGGTCACTGGCTGGTTATCTTCGGAACTTTGGGACTGGTTCTTTTGTTTCAACTTCTCAACTCCTAGTTTACTAGTGAAAGCAGGTGGTATTTAAAATCGTGGTTTTATTGCACACACTTAGTATGGCGCAATAGACCGTTTTTATGACCGTTCTTTCCTGCTCACCTATATTCTACTCTCAATGAGATGTTATAAACGGTCGTTCCAAAAAGCGGAACATCTTTTGCCTCATTCACCGCTTAACTTCATGGACGCACAACACAGAGTTCAAAGACGGTCTGCCATGCCAAGTGGTTGAGGAAGGAAGATGCCGGCTACTGTCATTCTCGGTGCACAATGGGGCGATGAAGGAAAAGGGAAACTCGTCGACCGTCTTGCAGAGCAAGCTACATGGGTTGCAAGATTCCAAGGTGGCAACAATGCAGGGCATACGGTTGTTCTTGGTGACCAGGTTCTGAAGTTTCATCTTCTACCCTCAGGAATCACGCGAAAAGAATGCCACCTCATCCTCGGCGACGGCATGGTTGTTGACCCGTGGGTTTTGGACACGGAACTGAAGGGTTGGCTTGAATCGGCCGGAGAAGACCCGAAAGGCGACCGCTTATTCATCAGTGAGCGAGCCCACATCATCTTACCCTATCACCGATTTATGGACAGTCTTGATAAGAAAATTGGAACCACCGGGCGAGGTATTGGCCCTACGTATGCTGATAAAATCAACCGTGTAGGTCTACGCTTTGGAGATGTAGCCGAGGTTCTTGGGGACGTCGCCTGGACGTCGGCTACTGTAGCCCGAATGAACGCGTCTCTCGAGGCTGCTGGAGCACAAGACCGCGTCACAGAGGACGAGTTAGCAGGCAATATTCAATGGATTCACGAGACCTATCACCACTGTATTGCTAACACAGGGCTGATGCTTGACAACGCCCTCAAACTCGGCGAGCACGTCATTCTCGAAGGTGCTCAAGGGTGCCTTCTTGACATCGATCAAGGCACCTTCCCCTTCGTCACGTCTTCAGTTACCTCTCGGGGTAATGCAACCCACGGTGCAGGCATTCATCCCGGTCACGTCAAGGAAGTTATCGGAATCACCAAGGCATACATTACCCGTGTTGGCCACGGTGCAATGCCCACGGAACTCGACGATGAAGTCGGTGAGCACATGGGGACGGTCGGTCACGAATTTGGCACGACAACCGGGCGGCCTCGACGCTGCGGTTGGTTCGATGCAGTGGTGATGCGCCACGCCCAACGAATCAACGGTTTCACCGGTCTTGCCCTGACGAAACTCGATGTCTTGGGCGGTCTCGAAGAACTGAAAATCTGCGTTGCGTACGAACTGGACGGTAAGGAAATCACTGAACTACCATCAACTGCTTCTGCTATTGCACGATGCAAGCCAATTTACATCACGATGCCAGGTTTCCCTTCCCTTTCGTTACCTGAATGGCTGGCCATGGCTGCCTCGGCGAATCAGAGCGGCAAGGGGATCTCAATGCTTCCTCTGGCTGCACAACAGTATATCGCAAAACTGGAAACTCTCGTTGGAGTCCCCTGCACGAGCGTTGGTGTGGGTCCAGACAGAGATGCAACCATTGATTGTGTTTGACTGCGTTTTGCGCTGAAGTCTCAGTTTTCCTTCGAGGAGCAACGTCGGAGGACAGTTCATTGAAAACATTGCTTCTTATACCTCCCTTACGAAATTATGACCATGAACGGAACTATACCTGGAATCAAGAAGTTGCTTTCGGCAACGAATATCATAGCCTACTTGTTCGCCCTACTGGGTGCAACTATTATCGCAATTAGCCAAACAATAGCCATCCTCATTCCATTGATGATGCCGCTTCTTGTTTGCGGAACATTGTGCTTGACACTTTACAACCTTCAGTCGAGGAGTCAAGAAACACAAACAAGCGGTCCTGCACCAAATGTCCTCACACAGAATTGAATGGAACTTCGCTTGCGATTGCTCGGGCATCGCTTTGTTAACCTCACCTGCACAGGTGAAGGCTCAAAAGGGAGTGGCTCACCGCTTGGATTACAAGGGCGCTTAGCTCAGTTGGAAGAGCGTCTGGTTTGCAACCAGAAGGCCGGGGGTTCAAATCCCCCAGCGTCCACCATCCCTTTTT
>DACE01000001.1 GCA_002494645.1 Euryarchaeota archaeon UBA256
CGCCGCTCATTGCACTGTCTTTGAGATTGATTGTAGATCTTGTATCGTTTGAATTCTGCTCAACATTCACGTTTCCAGATATCATTGAGTCTTCGAGATTGATGGTTGAATCAGCACCAGAAGCAGATGATGGCGGGGCTGGAATCCACTCTGAGCCGGTCCACATCCATTTCCCATCTGGGCTGATGATAGGGTCGGTCATGGACGACCCTTAGGGTTTGGATTAACCAAATCTTCGGTAGCAAATCAGAGGGGTCCCCTCTGATGGGACGGGTGAGCAGAGGGTACCCTCTGCTCAGCCCTCTAAGAGAGGGGTTCAGTGGGTAGGTGGTGAAGAACTTCAGCCATCCATTCAAATCGTGCTCCGATTGGAGGGGGCATCAAAGTACAACTCGCCAATTTCCAGATTCCGACAAGACAGGGTTCATTTGAAGCCTTAAACTGTCAAACTGTTGATGGAATCCAATACAAGACATTATATTTGCACCCGCAAACGGATGTATATGTCACTTGCACCTGTTGATTACGACTTCGGAAATGAAAATAATTACTTTTTTGCCACTCAAGTTACGTGTGAAAGTGACGAAGCCCGAAAGATGTACATTGAAGCCTTTGGACACATGCTCAACTACAACCACGAGCAAGCCATTGCCTGCTTTGTTCAATGCACTGAAATCGAACCAACCTTTGCTATGGCATGGTGGGGCATCGCCTACTGCGTTTCATCGAGCTACAACTGGACGCCAGGACTCGGATCTGGCTATGACCCCATCCAACAAGCCCTCAAGGTGATGGACCACTGCAGCGAACTCGAGCAAGACCTCATCAAAGCGCTGTCCACTCGCCACACCAAGGAAGCAAGGGACGCCGCAGATCCAAGCGTTCTCAACATGGGCAACAGTCCAGAACTCAACGTTGCATTTGCGGAAGCCATGGCTCCTCTTTACGAAAAGTACAGCGGCAATTTGGATGTCGCTTCTATTTACGTCGAGGCTCTGATGAACCTCAAAGCGTGGCAACTTTGGGATAAGAACACCACTACCGGTGAAATCACGCCAGCAGACGACAACACGTTGCTGCTCGTGAAAATCATGGAGGATGCATTTGAGAGCAGCGATGAAGCAAAAGTTCACCCAGCCCTTTGCCACCTTTACTGCCACGCTCTCGAGTTGTCTCCCTTCCCGGAAAAGGCGCTTCCTGCAGCGGATGTGCTTCGCACATCTATGCCTGGTTTGGGCCATCTTGTTCACATGCCGTCGCACATCGACGCTTGGGTCGGCCAGTGGAAAGAAGCCATTGACTGCAACATCGCGGCAGTTGAAGCCGATGACAAGTATGTTGAATTGACTGGAAATGAATCTCAGTTTTACAAGTTCTACAGAATGCACAACCACCACTTCATCGTATGGTGTGCCATGTTTGACGGTCAGTACGAGGTTGCCTTGAAGTACGCTCGTAAGGCAGTCGACACACTCCCTGCTGGTGATGAGAACTCAGGTGTTCAATTCATGCTCGCAGGAATCATTCCAATGGGCGCCATTTTCCTTGAATCCTACGTCACCATGCCCTGGCATGTTATGATTCGATTTGGAAAGTGGGATGAGATCTTGTCCGAACCGATGTACAGCGACAGGGACGTCTTCCCTGCCACCATCGCAACCCAGCATTACGCTCGCGGTGTCGCTTACGCTTCCAAGGGCATGGTTCCCGAAGCCGAAGCCGAACAGGTTCTGTTCAAGGAAGCGCTCGCAAACCCTGCTCTGGCAGGCCGTGTGATGCACAACAACATAATGTATCAGAATCCAGAAGATGGCCCCTCTATCTTGAACGTGAACGCTGCTATTCTGGAAGCTGAAATCGAATACCGACGCCAATTCCTCGCCAAGGCTAACGGAGAGGCACATGACTTCACCGCAGCCTTTGATGAATTACGCCGTGGCGTTGACCTCTCTCTGAATCTGGCGTACAACGAACCCTGGGGCCAAATGCAACCCGTTCGACACATTCTCGGCGCTTTGCTCTTTGAACAGGGCGAAATTGAGGAAGCCGAAGCAGTATACCGAGCGGACATTGAACTTTGGAAAGACAACATGTGGGGCTTGCTTGGCCTGAAACTCTGCCTCGAAGCTCGCGGTGACGCACCCGAAGAACTCGCTGCGGTTTCTGCTCTGTATGACCAGCGTAGTGCCCGTGCCACCATCAAGCCGGCCAAGACCTGCTTTTGTGCACAAGACCCAGTTGAGAAAAGCTGTTGCGACTGATCGAGGGATTATTCCCACACCTTAGGCATAAATACCCTAGGAGTGTAGAGGATTCATGTCAAAGAAGAAGCAGCGCCTCAATCGGCATCTCTTCGGTAAGAGCAAGCACAGTAACACATCGTCACAAAAATCTCATCCAACAACTATCATGTCGGCACAATCTACCGGTTTTTCCCCGAGTCAGCCATGCCATGAAGTCGACTTGCACAACCTAGGCCTACATGATGCCAAAGAACTCATAAAAAAGACTGCAAGAAAGGCATCGGAAGACGCTGAAACAGTCTTATTTATTCACGGATATAACAGCGGGACTGCGATTCAGGGATTTATTCGCGGAGGGTCACTTGAACAATCCCTTAACGCAAAAGGAATCACGGGAGAGTTTTATTCGAAAGGGGCTGGAGCCACATACTTTGACCCAAGCACTCGAGACAATTAACGCTCAAATCCAGACGTCATTTTCCGCCGTAAGGTCGCCTTCGACCTCACCGGTGTTGACCACACCTCTTGGTTCAACAAGTAAGACGGAGCATTCCTGTTCCGCGTAGGGTTTGTGACGCACACCCTTGGGTACGACGTACATTTCACCCGTTTCAAGCGTCAGTGTCCGGTCTTCGAACTCAATGTGCATCCTTCCTTCAATGACGATGAAGACCTCATCGGTTTCTTCGTGCTGATGCCAGACGAATTCACCCTTGATCTTGACTACTTTGAACTGGTAATCGTTCATTTCTGCGATCACTTTTGGCGACCAGTGGTCAGAGAACATTGAAAATTTATCTGCAAAGTTCACGATGGACATTGGCCAAGGAGGTTGGGCCGTTCTACTTGGCATTATTGCTGATGCATCTTGAGCGGGGGCGTCCACGCGCCATCGTTTCGAGCAAAGTCAAGAATGTGACAATACACGGTTTCATGGTCATATTTCCTGTCCTCCACCTGGTGCACTTCAGAAGCAGTAAATGCTCGCCCCGCCCGCTTCCAAGAACGGCGAGCCAAAAGGGAAAGAGGAAATCGAAACAAAGCAGGTCCGTTCACCGGCAGAGACCATGCAGTAAGCCATTGACGCTCCACTATTCCATTGGCATCCATGGCTTGAGTAACCCGATGCCACGCGTGCCCGGCAGCCTTTTTTCGAACCAACCAAGAGGGGTTCACCGATGAATCGACCTTGTAGCCTTTTTCGGCTAAGACCTCGGCCATCCACGGTGCAACGTATCCGCTTGGTGCTCGGAAATAAGGCCGAAATGCTTCCCCTGCATGCTGCTTGAGCAGAGCGGTCGAATGACTCAGCATGTCAGCAAAGCCGATCTCATCTTGACCCCACGAAGACCACGAACGATGGGTGTGACCGTGGCAACCGATGGTGAGCCGTGCTCCGAATTGCTCCAAAGCATCACGGAGTAACGGAGGAAAATCATCCTGTTCTAACAAATCAGAGATGACAAAGAGCGTGACGGCTGCCTCATGACCGTTCATCCATTGAATAAATCCTGACCATCCTTCCTGAAAACGCACTGAAAGAAGGTTTGAATCTCCGTCATATACTCGTTGACTGCGCGTGGGATGGCCCTGATAGATTGGTAGATGGCGGAGGTCATCACTGTCGACGGTCAACCATGTCCGGCCGCTCATTCAATTCGCCTCACATCAACGAGATGGAGGTGATGAGGTACGGTTCGTTCATTGAATTCAATGCCAATGAATTCGGGCATTCGTTCACCGTTCCATCGCTCGCAGACCGCCGCAGCCGTCGCCAAACCTGCCACGTTATGGGGGTGGACGGCAATCTCCACAGTGGTTAATTCAGGGCGCTGGGTGAGCCAGGAAAAGACAACGTCCACGCAGCGCGAGGCAATGCCATTGCGTCGGTGGTCTTTACGCACCCAGTAACCAAGATTGTAGGTGGACTGTGGGGCTTGCAACTCATCACCTAAGCCAACCAAGCCTACAAAACGACCATCGTAGGTTGTATGGATGGACCAAAAGTGAAGGCGGTCGGTTCCGCGTTGGGATTCGATGTCGTAGAGCATGTCACGCAGTTGGCGGCGAATATCATCATCGGGGTCCAGCCACGGCAACGCGGTCTGTGCTGCTTGAGAGTCCTCGTGGTAGGCTTCAAGCATCTCTGGTAAGACTCCCTTTGCCGCAGGACGAAGTGTCAGGTGTTCGTCAACCACCAAGTCGGGCGTCAGCAACATGGTCTCACCTATGCAAGAAGTTGGGCCCGTGCTTGTTGAACGTGTGGGTCGGCGGGATAGACATAGGCTGCCATGTCAAGCGTCCATTGAACGTGGTCGTGTCGCCCAAGGTGCTGCATGAGGACAGAGATGTGGAGCAGCATGTCAAGGTTCAGGTCAAGATGTGGGCCCAGCGTATCGAGGACTGTTGCTGCAGCCTCCATTTGACCTTGTTTAATGTGCTCCATGGCCTTCACGACCTCTTGATAAATTTGGGAGTTATCCCAAGCCCCGGCCTTGGGCCAAGGCCAGATGCGATTGGGGTCGTGAGCCGGTTGGACAGTATCCTCATGAACGTGCTCGTTTGGAGTTGATGCGACCTCTGAGGCGGCTTCAGGCTCCTCGTCAGGCAAGTCGGGTAAATTCGGTGTGGCCACTTGGGGGGCAGCGGCCACGGGTGCTGGAGAGGAAGGGTCGGGGGTGATAGCAGGTGACTCAACACCAACATCAGGCACGTCAGGGGTAGGAACTTGGATTTCACTTGCAGTGGCTTGGGCAAGACTCGGTGTAGCGACAATATCATCCGGTAAGTCGGGCAGGTCAGGGGGCCCGTCGTCTGGGTTCGGACCTACACTTCCCAACAGGTCGTCATCCTTCGGCGTGGCTACGCTGGGTGAGAAAAGACCGCCCTTGCCCGTGTGAACGGGCTCGGCGACTTCGTCAAGTGGGTCAACTGCATCAATTTCAAACTGAACGGGTGTGTTTGGCATGTCCTCAGGGGTCAAGAGGTGTTCTTCTTCCTCGTTTTGAGAAGAGGCCACGGTCTGGGACAGTGTTGGCCCGGAACTGCTGATGAAATCAAAGGTCTCCGGAGGAGCATCCTCGTCATCGTTGACGGACTGTGAGAGTGCATATTGGTCAACTTCAACGGTGACATCGTCAAGTGATAGCACCGCCTCAACGATGGCCTTTTCATCTTCAACATCCTCATTATCACCCATCAAGAGACTCATGATTTCATCTCCTGAGGTCGTCGGTTCAGCCATGGGTTGTTCACGGGCTGATTTCTTCAACGAATAATAACATTGAGCGCACGTATCTGAGCCGAGGGGGCTGACGAATTCACAATAGGGACAGGTCTCACCAATGGTGTCCTTGTCCTTCTTCTTGCGACCGAACATCAACCCACCCATTTCTTCGGCTGTTGAATGCGTGTTTAAGAATGAGGGTTTCCCGCTTTCGTTATACCTCATTCTGCATCAATATGATGATGAGGCGAACCGCTTTGGTTCGGGCATGGCGCGCAAGGGCTCTGTCAAGCGGATGAGCAGTGCCTCATCGCCCGAACCGCCGATGGCGAAGGACGAACCCATGCCCGACCGATGGCGTCGCAGCCAGGACCACTTCACTCGGTTTACCGAATTGATCAAGCAAGAACTTGACGATGAAACGCAATTGGTCGAAGAACGGTGGAAGACCTGGACCAAGCAACGCCTCATCCTCGCAGGCGTGGCTCTTTTCGATCTCAGTGCTCGACCTCAAGGCCGCTTTTTTGGCGACGACATCATTGTGTTTGAACGCCAGGCGGGTGGACGGATGCCCAACCACAGATTCACACCAGGCGACATCGTCCTCATCTCCCGCTCTCGTCCGTGGGGAGAGAAAGTCGTCGAGGGTGTGGTTCTTGACCGAGGACCCACCCGAATTCGTGTCGTCGTTGGTGAACGGCCACGTGACGTCAAGAAAGGTGGCTGGCGTTTGGACCGAGGCGCCAATCGCGTGGCTCACGACCGCATGCATGAAGCTCTCACGACCTTCCATTCCACAGAAGGGGAAGGAGGGACGGTTCTTCGGGAATTGATTTTGGCGAATGTCCTCGATGTCAACGAAAGCGCTGCTCTTCCACCCGACATACGCGGGCGCAGAACCCTTCGCGGCCCTCCGCCAAAAATTGA
Organism: Euryarchaeota archaeon UBA256; assembly: GCA_002494645.1. Lineage (GTDB taxonomy): Archaea > Thermoplasmatota > Poseidoniia > Poseidoniales > Poseidoniaceae > Poseidonia. Next base: position 6,397 of record DACE01000001.1, read on the forward strand.
CCATCTCAATCCGTCCCAACAAGCGGCTATTCATGCTGGCCTCGACCAGCGCCTCACCCTCATTCAAGGCCCTCCGGGTACGGGAAAAACCTACACTGCAGTCCATCTGTTGAGTATTTTGGCCCAGCGAGGAAGCGGCCCCCTTCTTGCAACAGCTGAATCCAACGTAGCAGTGGATAATCTTCTCGAGGGCTTGCTTGAACTTGGTGTCAAAGCCCTGCGCATCGGACGGCCCGTCAAGGTCCGTGAAGCCCTGCGAGAAGCGACGCTCGACGCCGTTTTGGAACATCACCCCATGCAAGAAGAACTCGCCTTCCTCCAAGATGAACAACGAGAACTCCGCAAGGCCCTGCCGTCACTCAAGGGCAAAGAAAAGGGGTTGATGCACCGTGATATCAGCATCAATCAGAAGGAAATCCGCCGCATGGAAGATACGATGACGGCCACGGTTCTCAACGAGGCGGAAGTCATCTGCGCCACAACCATTGGATGCGGTCATCGTCTGCTGCAATCCAGAAAATTCCCCATCGTCCTCATGGATGAAGCAACGCAGGCCAGTGAACCAAGTTCTCTCGTGCCCATTGTCAAAGGCTGCCGTCAGTTGGTCTTGGTCGGCGACCATCAACAACTTCCACCAACGGTGATCAGCAGAAAGGCAGAATCAGGCGGACTTAACCGTTCATTGTTTGAGCGACTCATCGCCTGTGGGTTGAACTCCATGATGCTGACCACTCAGTATCGCATGCATCCCGTCCTTCGCGAATTCCCAAGCGCACGCTTCTATGAAAACCGACTCGAGGATGGGTGTACGCCCGATGAACGCCCTCCACCTGCTGGCTTCCTATGGCCGGACTGGGACCACCCGATGGCCTTCATTCCGGTGGCTGGAGCCGAGGAAGTTGACGAGGAAGGAAAAAGCCGTTCCAATCGAGATGAGGCAGGCAAGGTCCTCGGCATCGTTGACGCCCTCTTGGCCATGGGCGACATCACATCCGATGCGATTGGCGTGGTGGCTCCCTACAACGGGCAGGTCCGACTTCTCAGTCAACTCTTCGATGAGGCAGGTGGGCGAGAGTCAGGTCAGCCCTATGGGGGATTGGAAATCAAGAGTGTTGACGGCTATCAGGGCAGAGAGAAGGACGTCATCGTTTTTTCAACCGTACGAGCCAACGATGCTGGCGAGGTCGGGTTCTTGTCGGATTATCGACGGCTCAATGTGGCCATTACTCGGGCCAAACGCGGGCTGATTGTCCTCGGCCACCCCACCACACTGCGCCACGATCCAAATTGGCGAGCCTACCTTGACTGGGCGGAAGAACGCGGCTTGTTTGCTTGGCACATGACCAATGAGTAACGTTGTGAACCAACACGCAGTTTGACAAAGGAGAAGCCTTACCTCAAACCATGACCGAAAGCCCAGTGACCATTGTCAAAGGGGGAACACTCGCTCAAAACATTCTCGGGTCTGCCCCCGAAGGGATGCTCATTGCACCTTCGTGGAAGCGTGTCACGGCCTTTATGCTGGACGTCATTTTGCTTTGCCTTGTGCTGCAGTTATTCACGCGAGGACAATTTCTTCCGACATTATTCAGCTATAGTTTGGTCTTTGAAGGTCCTCGCTATGTTGCCTTTTTTATTCTTAATTGGCTTCTTTTCGGGGCTGCTTTCTATCTCTATTTCAAATATACAGGGCAGACGATGGGGCGCTCACTCGCTCAGCGAGGCCTGCGCATCGCCATCGTCCACGACAACGGCACCATGCTGGAACACCACCACTGGGGCCCAAGGGCATTTGCAAAATTGATTTACTTGATTCCAGTTCTCGGAGCCCTGTGGTTCGGCTTACGGGACGCCTACAATGCACAATCGGTTGATTCTGAATATCGAACCACCGTTGATGTCAACCATCATACCGTTGCCGCCGTCGACTGGTCATTGCCTTCCGAAACGCGGCTCCGCTTGCGCTGAATTCATTCATTTTTAGCAAGGCTTTGAAGTACAGCCACCTCACAGTCCTCATTGGTGAAAGGACATGAGTGACGACCACAGCGCCCGCTCCGGCTCCCTCCATGCACATTTACAAGCCGTGACCATGGAAATTGATGATGACGACGAAGATGTCATTTTGATCGTCGTTGAACTGGTCAACGAATCCTCAATCCCAGTCGGAGGTCTTGAAGCCGCCATCGTCTCAGACAAAGGTCAGCGCTTCGAAGCGACCGAAGGAATTGCTTCGATTGGCCCCGGCCTTACTCGACAATTCAAGTTTGAAGCCCGGATGGAAACGGGAACGTGGACCTTTGAATTCTCTGGCGGCGGTCAGTCGATGAACTTGGGCCCCTATGAAGCGGATTTTGAATTTCATGCTGAACAAGGTCGTAAACTTGGCAATGCCATTGGGACCAGCCTTTTCAGTGGGGCCTTTGACAACCATCTCGATGATTTCGGCCAGGTAGAGGAACGCGGCATCATCAACCCAGAATCCATCATCATGACATCCTATGTTGGAGAGAACATGGAAGGCGGCGGGACGAAAGTCCTGAAGGGAGATTCCGTCTCCGTTACCGATGAAGAGGATGCACCACGAACCCCTCCTTGGGAAAAGACGGAAGCCCCTCCGGCTTTGACCCCCTTGTCTCCTCGTACAGAACCGAACAATGAACCAGCACCTGACCCCCTTCTCAGTTCGCCGCTCACCGCACCAGCGGTTGAAGAAGCATCTGCTCCAACACCTCCTGTCGAGGCGTCGTCTGCTCCATCTGAAGCATCACCTTTGACCTCGGCTACACCACCACCTCTCCCGCCAGGACCACCGCCGTCAGCGCCACCAACTCCACCGCAGAGTGCCCCGCCTTCTGGTCCTCCCAGCGACCCTCCGTCCGGTCCACCTTCTGGTCCTCCGAGCGGC
>DACE01000026.1:0-22777 GCA_002494645.1 Euryarchaeota archaeon UBA256
CGCTGGTCCCGAAGGCCCGGGTGCGGGTCCGCTCGGTCCGGGTGCGGGCCCTGTTGGTCCTGATTTGGACTCGCTTGGGTCATCATCTTCATCGTCGTCGTAATCATCATCGTCCCAATCATCATTTCCGTTTGACCGGAAGAACATCACGAGGAGGACCAGCAAGACAATGGCTACCAAGCCTAAGAGACCTGCGCCAACGTAGTAAATGGTGCCGCCTGCTTCGAAGAATCCTTCAATATTACCTGCGACCGAAATCTCGCTGTTCACGCGCACGGAGCCAACGCTGACCGTGATGGTTTGAGGACCATCGTCAAGTGTCGTGACCGTCCATTGGTCTGAAGCGATCATGGTGGTGCTCGCACGTCCTGTTGCTTCGACCTTGATGCTGGAAGGGACTGATATCTGATTGTCAAATGCATCAAAGGCACGGATTGAAACTTCTAAACTTTCGAGTTGCTCAAGTGAATCCGTTGTCAAATTCACTTCGAGACGAGCGACCGTACTCTGGGCATCAACAGTCACTTCAACCGTTGACACAGCACCACCTGCAGCATACTGTAGGGTGTGAACACCAGCGACTTGGGCCTCATAGGTGTATGACCCGGTCTCTGTTGCTATGACGCTGAGTGTCGTGACGGGTGACCCTTCTTCGGTCCATTGAACGTTTTGATCGAATTCATTCCCATCACTATCCGTCCCTCTGACTTGAATGGCCACCAATTCCCCAGCGACTGGGTTGGTGTTGGTCAATGTCGCATCAACGACGACCGCAACCCCGTTGTAAACGGTGATTGTAATGCTGTCCGAGATGTTGAATCCAGTCCCACTTATGCTGTATGCCGAAATGGTCCATTCGCCGACTTCGGTGGCGTCCCAACGCATGTTGTTCAACAGGAGTTCTGTTGTAATGTCACGAACTTCATCGTTGGCTTCATTGATTTCAATCCAAACCAATTCGCCCGAATCAATTCGGTTGCTGTCTGCGTCATACAAGTTAGACAGGAAATCAACGGAGTAATCCGCAGTCATGTCAAAGGTTGCCCCCGTGTCGTGGTCAGGGTTATTGGCGGTCCCTGTAATGTCTACTGTGTGAAGGAACCCGTGGTCTACGGTCACATTGATGGAGACCGTAAAGGACTGTATCCCGTCAAAGTACGTTGCAGAAAGCGTGTAGTGGTCTTCACTTGCGAAATATGGCGAGAATGTCGTGGCATCGCCAACCAGCGTCTCGAGGAATGTTGAGGAATCACCCATGGTCGGGTGGTCAATACTCCAATTAGCCTGAACAACCCATTGGTTTCCTTTTCCATCTCTCGCAAAGATTTCCGCTTCGATGGTATCATCAGATGTCAAATCAAAATGCTCCCAAGTTGACACTTCATCATCAACCTCAAGCAGAAGATTCTGAATCGCACCCCTGCTGACATCGATGGTCACTTGAGCAAGCGTGGTCTCATAACGTGCTTCAATGGTCTTCTCACCCTTTGAAACGGGGTCCCAAATCGCCGGTGCTCCTGGAGTCAACTGACCATCTGCAATCTTTGTCCAGTTGTCTGATGGAAGCAAGACTGGTAGTCGGTTTCCACGAACGTCGACTCGGGTGGTGTTAATCCAAACGCGGTCGTCCGCCGTGATTGATGCGCTGGAAACATTGAGTTCGAGATAGGCCATTTCTCCATGTCCGACGGTAATCATCAATTCATCAGATGCTCCTGAAACAGAGGTGAGGTTGAGCCACCATACACCGATGTGATCGGGGAAGTATTCCTGATTGATTTCAGAATAATTTCCGTTTGTGGTGGTCCAGGTTAAGTTTCCTGCATCGATGATATCGAGCGTATTACCGAACTGGTCGTAGAGGTCAGCCGTGATACCGCACCATAATCCTGCGGGTACCGTTCCCTCGCAGCCGCTAAGCTCGAAGTAGGACGGAGCACCCGCTTCAACCGTGATACTGACGTCAACAAATTCACCGGAAGCGACATCGTGTTGCACGCGTACGACGTGCGTACCAACGGCGTAGGGCTGGAATACATTGGGCATCACAGCACTCATTGAACCGTTTGTTGGGGTATAAGTGACGGCTTCTCCCGCCACGATGTTACCGTGTTGGTCAACCATGTGAGCTGAAATGGTTAGCATGTCATCGGCACTGATTGTTGCGGTCAGCGGCGTGACAACCAGTTCGGTCGGCGCTCCTGCAGTGACCGTGATGCTTTGAGTACCACATACAAGTCCGAAACAAGCCAATATGTCATGTGTACCGGTGGTGCTGGGCGTGTACAATCCGTTACTACCGATGCTTCCTGCTGTGGCATCCCACGTAATAGGCGGACTCTGCACCATACTGGTGTGATCGTACACTGCGGAGTTGAAATTCACCGATGTATCTGCATCGGTGGTAAGGCTTCCAGTAGGCGTAATGTCGATGGTTGTGATGTTGGTTGTATTGAATTGTACCTGGGGTCGATATGCCGTCGTCGTCGTTTCACCTGAGTAAAATGAAGCATGCCCGTACCCACCGTTTGCAGTGCCTATAATCACCCATGCCTGCTGGCTTGTGATGGTCATTCCCGGCGTACTTAGGTCAAACCAAATCCAGCCAGTCGTTCCAACGTTGACAACCGTTGTAGAGACTGCGTCACCGTAATCAACACCGGCTTGCATTCCCGGAGCGGTCCAATTCGCGCCTGAGGTTGAGCCGTTGAACGTAGCACTGGACTGACTCCATCCTGAGGCCAAAATTGGATGGACGCTGAATGAGACCGACGCTGCACCCTGTGCAATCGTCCATGACTCAGCGTAGAGCCCGAGCGAGGCAGAATGTACGTTTTGATAGATAGGGAAGGGGATTTGCCCAGAATTGAAACCAATGGTAAGCGAACAATTGTCTGCCCAAAGCGTTCCGCAGAAGGTTCCTGCACTCATTGTCGAATCATCACCAAAGTTTTGGTCAGGGAATTCACTGTACAAACTCGTATCCTGAATGTTGGTGTGACCGTAAGCAGCAACCTCATTGCCAGTTTGCATCAAATAGGTATACGTGTAATCGTTATTGTACACGTGATTTGGTGAACCAATGGCGAAACTCCAGCGTGACGAAGACGGCCCCGGAATGGACTGATTCACACCTTGAACCCACCACGTGTAGAGTGAGCCTGCCGTGAGGTTCGTTTCAAAGCGGAAGGTGGTGTTGGTAATTTCAGAATCTTCCCATGATTTGTACTTGTAGACACCGGTTTGGTTGGCGATGGTGACAATGTAGCCGTCAGCACCAGCAAGGGGTGTCCAGGACAACATTGGTTGAGTTTCTGGCGACAAAATGCCGTTGTTTTCATCGTACAGCACTTCTCCGTCGTTGGGGAAAGTGAGCGATGGTTGAGCGGGCGGCACGATACCGTTGACGTTGTCAACATAATCCAGCACGAGGTGAGGGTTAAAGGATGAATTTCCGTTTTCAGCGGAGAAGAACGAATGGGATGATCCTGTCGAGCCGATTCGCTGAATCATAACGGTCATCGTTGTGTTACCGTTCGCGATATTGTCTTGAGCAAGGCTGGTCAAATCCCAGTCCATCCATCCGATTGGAGTGGATAAGGTCAGGGTTGACCTCGTAATCTCCGTCGAAGCACATGTTGGGGCACTGTTCCATACCACCGTTGATTCGGTGAATCCACTGCATGGATATACGCCAAATGTGGTAGACGAAGTCCCAACGACGCTGGTTTGGTACATCCGCAACATCATCTGAGTCGGAGTCATGGCTGTTGGCCAAGGCATGGCGGAAAGGTCAAACTCGAGAAGGACTCGACTTTCTCCACTACCGCCCGATGACGTACCAAGCACCATTGTACCGGAAGAGCCCTTGTTCGTCAATGAGCCCGATGCGATTTCAACATCGGGTGCAAGTGGCAATGAACCGGTCAATGCAAAGACGGACCCTCGCGAGATGTTGACGCTATGATTGCCGTTTCCATCGTCGCTGCCTTGATCGGAGGGATTACGGAATTTATGGACAGATGACCATTCTCCAATACGGTCGCCTTGATCGGCTCGAATTCTCCAATAGGTCCAGAAATCACCCTTGCTCATGTTGCTTTCCGTGACGCTTCGATTGAGAGCATCATACTCCACATCACTGAATGTCCCATCGGAAATTTCACTGGTGGAATAGCATTCTGCATCGCTTGAAACAAAGCGTGGATCTGATGAGAAACATCCAACGAGTTGGGTCTCATTCGTTACTGTTGAGTTCCATGAATAGGTCGTTGTGTCCTGTCCTGACGGGCGTGGTTGAGACGTATCCCAAAGCGTTGCACCATCGGCTGGCACCAATCCTGATGGACCTGGAACTGCCCAAGGCGTTACCATGCGGTAGGTCAGATTTAGACGTGGACGTGTGTCGATATTACTGGCTTCGCTGCTTGCGAACTGAACGCGTCCGGTAACTGCCCCGGAGATTTCTTCAGGCTGAAGGATGACATTGATGCCGGCTTGTCCTGCTGCCAAGGCATGCTGAACAATTGATGTGACATTCAGCGCCACAGTACCAGTCGTATTGACCCAGACTCCTTCTGTTTCGGGTATTTCTGAATCTGTGGAGTGATAGGCACCCACACCTTGCCATGTGGAAGTATTCCCTGCTGGATAAGCCCACGAGGAGGATTCACTCCATGACGATATCATTTCTGAAACGGTCATGTAGACTTGGTTGTTGGAATTCACTGCATTCAATTCAAGACTGGCGTTGATGACTTCGTATGTGCCAGGCATTGGCAGAGATGAGAAATCAAGATCGATGAGCGAACTTGTTCTCAAACTTGGGTTCGAGGTTGAAATTTGACTACGCCCCACGTATAGGAACGCTGAATTCCCGTTGTTAGCGTAAATATTCCCGCTGTCGAGGTAGGTGTCAGCAGTGACGCTCGGGTAGGAGAGCGACGGGATAAATGCGCCTTCTTGTATCATGAGGGTCGCGTGGGTAGAATTCAATTCCTCACCCAGGTCATTGGGCAGATAGAAGGTGGTTGCGTTACTTCGGGGACCGAGCATACCGTTGTTGACGGGTTGTACCATCCATCGGATTTCCTGCGCGAAGGTAAGAGCAGAATCGGGCGTAAAGGTTAGATTTGTAACATCAAAGGATGTTGTGTTGACTCGAGAATCGTAAACATAGAGCCCTGCCATGTCGTCGGAGGCATCTTCTTGAATGAATAAACGCCAATCTGTGGCAGCAGTACTTCCGCTGTAACTCCACGAGAAACTTGGCATCCGGTCCGCGATGAGAGCGTGTGAAGATGTATCCCAAACCAATTGGCTTTGTGTCGGAGCTGTATTGGCGCCGCCAACCGTTGGCGTAGCGACAAAGCCATCTTCCCAAGTGAGCGTTAGGTAGGGGCGTTCGGAGGAACTACCTTCGGTCGAAGTGAAGGTGATGAGGTCGTCGGTATTGTTTGAAGTATAGAGCATAAGGGAGAGGTGAGTTTGGCCGTTTGCAAGCGCGGCTTGCACGGCTTCAGTAACATCGAAATCCATCCAATCATCATCTACACTTTCAACCAAATCAACGTAACCACCTATGTCAACGCCAATGTCACGGCCACCAAGCTGAGACCAAGCATTGGTTCCGTCATAGGTTGATGCATTGGCAGAAGTCGTCCAATTTTGCAAGACCGGGCGAACTGCAACTGCTTCTCCTGTAACCGATCCGTACTCGGAGAAAAGGCTGAGTTCTGCTCCTGTGACGCGTGCTGCTGACGGCTGAGGGATTTCACTCAGTGGGATGCGAAGGAGAGCTGCTGACTGGTATCCAGTGCTGGTTTCACCAACCGAAAGCGTGGATGAATTTTCATGCGTATCGTCTGAACCGGAACCGTTCTCGATAACATAGGTGTCAACGAAATTGGGCAGGTTAAGATGGGGAAGCGCTCCTCGGTGTTGAAGTTCAACAGAGGCCTTGGTTGCGTTGTAGACCACAGTGTTGAGGTCGGGGAGATGGAAGTGGAAGGTGTTTGACCAATTACCAATTTGATTGGTAGCAGAAACGGTGCGTACACGCCAGAAATAGGTCGCGCCCTCATCGAGATCGGTTGCGGGCGTGAAAGTACGATTGGTGACGTCAAAACCAGCATCATTCCATGAGGTGTAGGTTTCAGCATTCACCGAACCAAAGTCAGATTGTGTATCCGTTTGGACGATGAATCCTGCAATGGATAAAGACGAATTGAACGACCAGTTGAATTCCGGTTGGGTGATTGGAGTCATGTCCACCCCTGTTCCGATGGACCATGAACCATTCAGCGGCGTGACCGGAACGGGATTGGCGGGTAGAGCGTCCGAACCAGGCACATAGACAAAGGAGAGTTCAGGACGATTACTTGCTGAATCCTCCGCAGTGCTGAAGTAGGCTGTTCGAGCAGAACCAGAGCCTGCGCCGAGCATTCCGGCGATGAAGTCAACGCGTCGGTCTTCACGCATGGCGTTTTGAACCGCCAAGGTCACGTTCCATTCGACCTCATCACCTTCAAAGTAAGAGGAACCGATGGCAACGCTATCCAAGAGAGACGAACGCTCGCTACCCTTTGCTCCTGCCGTATCCCATGAATTGCTTCCATCATAACTGGACCATGTTGCGTCTTCGGCTTCCCAGTCATGTTCTGTGCTTTCCCAAACGGCGATGGTTGGATTGCCAAAGGTGGATGATGTGAGGGTCATCTTGAGGTGAGCAGACTCAACAGCGTAACCGTTTGGTAGGAGATTCGAGACGAGATTGCAGCCGAGCAGGGCGGTGATTTCAGTGCCACCGTTGAAGGTATTGTAATCGATGGTCATTTCGGAATCTCCGTCAAAATTATCACTGGTTGCGCTGCTGTCAATGTAAGTGTCCATGCATTCTGGGTATTGATTGTCGTTCGAACCATTGCCGTGCTTGAGGCGGAATTCATAGCGGTCACCTCCAAGCCAGGTCGTCTCGAGTGCAGAAACGAAGAAACTTGAGGAAACCCATTCGCCGTAATGGTCGTTGCTGTCAACGGTAGCCATACGCCAGAAATACATGTTCCCGACATCCAGCGTGAGCGCTCCGGTCAGGTTCAATATGCCGTCAGTAGGGGCGAAATCATTGTCGGTCCTGGTATCAATTCTAAGTTCTCGTAGTCTGAAATCCTCATCTGTCGCCAACTCAAACACAATGTCGTCCGAGGTCGTAGGCGCTGTCCAGTTCAACGAAGGTTGGGTGTTACCTGAGAGGTTGTGTCCCGTTTGATTCCAAACTGCAAGAGCCTCATCGGGCGCTGTTAGAGAAACAGGAGATGGTGCAGAACCGCTACCCCATTCGTATGTGATGCTGAATGAAGGAGCATCGGTTGAGACAGCGGCTTCAGCAGAATGGAAAACGATGCCTTCTCCGTTGGTGTAGCCTTCGAACTTACCTCGAACGGCCAGCATCATGTCCAAGGGTGCTTCATCCCCGTTGTCGAGATAATTCTGAACTGCATGGTCAAGGTCAAACGTGAAGGTGTCAGAGGTTTGGTTACCATCAGCCAAAGCGACCGTTGCCGTTCCATTGGAGCGCCCACCATCGTACCACTGGAAACCGTTAACCGCCATTTGGTTCCATGTAACTTCATCTTCATCCCATAATCCCGATTCTTCCATACCGTGAAGAGAGACGATTGGGTCCCCGGTGTAAGATGAGCGCGTGATTTTCAAGTCTGCATTCACGATGGTCAGGTTGTCGTGAAGACCCAGTTGATTGAGTGATGTCCGCAGATGGATAAGGCGTTCTTTGCTTGAGGTCATGCTTGATTCAATCGTTGTGTCGTCGCCATAGGTGATCGTTTTGCTGGTTTCGCTGACAGAACTGTCTTGGAAGAAGTCTTCGGCAAGGCCTGTGTCTGTGGGGTCCATGGTCATCGTTGCGGTTCCATCACCGTTATCCACCACATTGAGTGTGGGGAGTAAGAATGATGTTGTATCCCACTGCCCCCATTGGTCGTTGCTATCAACGGCACGAATACGCATGTGCATCGTGCTTCCGTTGACTAATGCAACGGAGGATGGAAGATCAAAAGCACCGGTGGTGCCCGTTGAAACAAAGGTATTCCAAAGAGTGGAGAAATGCCAGTCTTCATCGGTTGCCGACCGCCAATCTTCGCTGTTGCTGAGTTGGATTTCTACATCTTGCCCAGAGTTGTTAGCATAGGTGAGTCGAGGGGTCGTCACTGGCTTGAGGAGGAAATCGCTTTCCATCCACGGCGCTCCATCTGCGATGGGCAAGTCTGTCTCCACATTAGCACCTGCACTCGCAGCAACCGTTGTTGTATCCAAGACCAAGGATGGTTCGTTTCCGCTTGTCGTCGTTTCAGAGAGATCACATGTATAGGTGGCACCCAGTGATGAAACGATGATGGAGACATAGGAGGCATTGGTCCGTGCTGCATTTTGGGCAAGGCTGGTCACGTTGAGGCTTAGCGTTCCGTTGCTCGTTAAGACGGTGGGGGGTTCCCATATGCCGCGATCTGAACTTGAATCGGCCCCCATCAATGTCCAAGGTAGATTGTTGGCGAAACTTGTCCAGGATGCGAATGAGCCGTTCCACATACGGTCCATACTTGCCACATAAGCGTACATTTCGGTCGAACCGAGTGCGTCGGTGGTACACTCGAGATTCACCGTAGCGGAGTGTATGGTGTCAAGAGAAGTGTAATTCATTGGGAAGCGAAGCAAGAGACGTGATTGAGTCAGCATATCATCGTCGAGCACGCCGGTTGCGGAGGTATTGTAGGTCGTAGTGGGGTTGTTTTCTGCGATGTATGTATCGGCATGAATGGCGTGCGAGGAGAGAGTCCGCTGGGGTGTTTGCTCGTCTTCGAGCACCTTCCAGCCTTCCATTGTTTGAGGAAGGGCCATATCAGCAAAAATAAACATCACGGCCAGCAGAAGTGCAGTTGCTCGTGGACGGTTGAAAGATAGGCTACGCATGGGACTCAGTCCTTACACAACTCCCCATTATAGGGACTTTTCCCTTGAACGCTATGAAACGAGGATTCGTGAGCGTTGATTCACATCCTGTTCTCGTCTTTTGGCATGCCAATGTTGAAGGAGGCTCGTCATCGTGGACAAATAGCATGAGCGAACTTTGGGTTGAGAAACACCGACCACAATCGGTGAATCAAATTCGCGGCCAAGCAGCCGTGGTTCAACGCCTCGGCACATATGCTGGAAGCAAAAATTTCCCACACCTGCTCTTCGCAGGACCCCCCGGCACCGGCAAAACGACCGCCGCAATGGCCTTGACCAAGGATATTTTTGGAGAAGACTTCCGCCAAAATCTCCTCGAGATGAACGCTTCTGATGAACGGAAACTCGAGAGCATCAGGACCAAAGTCAAGCAATTCGCTCGCACCCAACCTTACGGAGGTGCTGCATTCAAAATCATCTTTCTCGACGAGGCAGATGCGCTGACCAATGATGCACAGGGCGCACTTCGCCGCATTATGGAACAATATGCTGAGACATGCCGATTTATTCTCTCGTGTAATTATTCATCCAAAATCATTGAACCCATCCAATCACGATGCGCAGTATTCCGCTTCCGACCTCTCTCGGACGCAGATGTTTCATCCCAGGTCATCCATGTTGCAGAACTTGAGAAACTCGAACTTGGCGATGGTGCAGTTGAAGCACTAACACGTATCTCCCAAGGTGACCTGCGCAAAGCCCTCACTGCGCTCCAGGTGGCAGCCGCACTCAATTCAACGGTGAGCCGTGAACTGGTGTACGAAACTTCTGCCACGGCACCTCCAGAAGCGCTTCATCACTACTTGATGGCCTGCAAAAGCGACGGTTTCCACGTCGCTCGACGAAGATTGAGAGAACTGCTTGATCAGTTCGGGCTTGCTGGAACTGACTTTGTGAATCAGTTGCATCGTGAACTCTACAGCGCAGACTTCCTCGAAGAGGCGTCAAAACTCGCCCTCACCGAGTGGATGGCTGAAATTGATTACAGACTTGTAGAAGGTGGAGGAGAACAAATCCAATTGGATGCACTCACAGCGCAAATCGTCAAGCACCTGCGTACTTGATTTCACATTCACTTTTCGCTAAGGGTGCCCGTCATCTATGGGGATGGTTCCAGAATCCCTAACAACATGCGCACCATTACTTCCAGATTGGAATTGGCTCTTTGCTGGACTGTTTTTGCACCACTCGTACGGGCTCATCGCCAGCGAAGAATGTCTCGCAGTGCGAGCTATGTTTACGATTGTCAGCGAATCGACATGCTCTTATCGAGCATCCTTGCTGAACACAAGGATTTACTCGGCTGAGGTGACGGGTGGCTCGACTGAAAGGACCCATGAGTAGGACCGTGTGTTGGTCCAGGGGTCACCTTCTTCAGAGATATTGATGGAAATTTCATGGTCGCCAACTGCAAGGTTATCGCCTAAGAAGATGGCGAACGGCTGGTCTTGGTCGCCGTGGGGAAGAAGAATCGGGGCCGAGCGATTGTCTAGAGTGCGCCAAGTCCCCACATCGTCACCGTGCGTTGTCCAAAATGATTCATTCGCGACCAAGGGTACATCGGTATTTTGGAAACGATGTAGGACAGTAATGTTGGCGCCCTCGTTGTCAACATTGTCGGCGAGACCAAAGAGAATCCACGTGCCACCTTCGATATATTCCCCCTCCGTGAGCGTCCAGGTGTGATGTCCGTCTTTTCCACTTCCGTCTGCAAATGTAAAGTTGCCATCTTGCTCAACGACCACGCCCCAATCGCTCGAAAGTTGAGGTGCAACGATATCACCAAAAGGTGGATTCACGAGTAAAAAGGAGAGAGAAAGGAAGGTGAACGTGTAGAGGAAGAAGGATTTGAACCATGTCCCCTTGGTGTAATGCTCTTTGAAGCGCTCAGGCATCACCATTCGGTGTATCTGGGGAATGAGAATGATCATCGAAAGCGGGAGAAGATAGAGGACATCTGTTTTGTCAAGTGTGGTTGAGGGCATCAACGCGTAGCGCATCAAACATGTTGCGATAACGGCATAGGCAATCACGAGCCACATGGATGCGGTATCGGCACGTTCTTTGTTGACGTACTTCACAGGGTCAAAGGGTTCGATGCCCAAATCAGCACCACTACGGCGCTTCTTCTTCTCGTCACCACCGTCGCGCCCCTCACGCTTTCTGCGTTCGGTTTGAGCCGCCGCCATGGCCGTTTTGAGGTCCACCATGCAGGGTGGGCAGACGAGCAAGTGTTAGAACACTACGGTTGATTTTACTCATATCAATTCATCAACAAAGCGATGCTTCTTCTCCGATTTATTCAAAGAGGGCATGGCTCACCCATCGTTTAGGCCGGGGTGGCGTAGTTGGTAGCGCGTCGGACTCATAGGGCAGCCTCCAAGGCAATCGTATGACGTGCAAGCCCCTTGTGGTGTCTGAGACATCCGAAGGTCGCGGGTTCGAGCCCCGCTCCCGGCACCATACCTCTTCGCAGGGCGTGCTGCATGGCTCAACGTTTGGTGGAAACCAAGAGAACTGATGGAGAAAAGGATTAAATTAGACCGCTCGGTCTAACCGACTGGTCCAATGCCTCTCGCACGCTTTGAATCCCTTGAAAAATCCCTCAAAACGAGGATTCTGGATGTTTCTAAAGTTGAATTCTCCACCCACGGTTTCGATGGCGCTTCGTACAACAAAATCATTCAAAAAATCGGCATCTCAAAAGGCTCAATGTACTATTACTTTGAAAACAAAGAGGACCTGTTTGTTACGTGTTTTCTGGATGAAGCACTTGCAACAGGGAGTTTTGGTTTTGGAATGGATTCCTTCCCGTTGACGGAGGACAAACTCACATATTGGGATTCATTCAAGGCGGTGTCATCAAAGCAATGGAATGACGTTTTTCAGCACCCTGTCCTGATGTCCCTCATGCGTCAATTGGTTTCACTGGGAACAGATCACCCTATGTTCCGTAAGTTGAACGCAGAATGTGAGGGCCTGAGCGAGTATGGGGACATTATGGGCATTCTCGAACACGGGGTGAAGATTGGGGCAATCCGCAATGATGTCCCCCTCAATGTACTCATTCGCATGAACACCGAATATGAGATGTGGTTGATGCAAGAAACGCAAGAGGGGCGTGTGAGTGAACACCAAGTGGTCGACAAATTCTTTGAGATGTTTAAACAACTCTTTGAAACAAGAAGGTGAAAAAAATGAACAAATTATTACACATGACAAACCTAGAACGGCATTACGAAACTCCCGCTGGTGTTGTCAAAGCGCTTGATGGCGTGAGTTTTGAAATCCACGAAGGCGAACGTGTGATTCTTCTCGGCCCGTCGGGTTCTGGAAAAACCACGCTCCTCAATTGCCTCTCCGCCTTGGACAGTCCCACGGGGGGAAGCTATACTTTCCTTAGCGAAGAGGTTCCTCGAAACCACTCGGAAAAGATGACCTCGTTCCGCCGGGATAACATTGGATACGTGTTTCAATTCTTCAACCTCCTCCAGGATTTGTCGGTTCTCGAAAACATCCTCCTCATTCAGGAGTTAGCCGGAAAAAAAGACCCTGGACGAGCCAAGGAACTGCTCAAAATGGTCGGCCTCGAAGGGGAAATCAACCGATTCCCAGGGGAGATCAGCGGTGGTCAACAACAGCGTGTAGCCATTGCCCGAAGTATTGCCAAAAGGCCGAGGCTCCTGTTGGGCGACGAGTTAACTGGGAACCTTGACACTGAAACATCAAACAAAGTCATGGAAGCCTTGGTCAACGCTTGCAAGCAAGAGAACATCACCTCAGTATTTGTCACACACGATGAGGGCTTGGTCAAGTACGCTACTCGAGTAATTCGTATTGACAGTGGGAAAATTATCTCCGACGAATATACATCTGCTGACGAAGAAGCGTGAGGTGAACGCATGTCAAATCTACTGAACAAGCGCCTCGCACGAAGCCTGTGGCGAACCAAATTACGACTGTTCGCTGTCGTATTGATGGTCTTCGTCGGCGTCTTTGCTGGAATTACCTTTGGAGGTTATGCTCACAATCTTGGCGGCATGTACGATACCATGCAAGCAGACGATGAAAACGGCGCGAATCTCGCAGACCTGTGGGTCGATAACCGCAGTGCTCTTTGGACGCCAGAAGAGGTCACTTCATTCTGTACAGCGTTGGAAACTGCGTGGGATTCTTCATTACTCCCTCGGTCTCTCGATTCTTGTGAGGGCCGAACGATAACACAAGGCGCGATGTTTCACACCAACGACACCGGCCAGCACATCATCAACTCACTATGGCACGGCATTCCTGAGGATGCCAACACCGATCGTGTCTGGATGCCAGAGGGTCATTCTGAAGGCCGAACCGCCGTTGCTGCTGATGAGATTGTCATCGATGCTCATGTAACCGAAGCGCTTGATCTTGGTGTTGGCGATACGGTGAGTATCGGAGCGGGAAATGCAACGGCTGAATTCACGATTGTGGGCACGGGATATCACCCCCTTCACGTCCTCTTTGCGCCTGAGGGTGAATTATTCCCGTCCGAGCCAGGACAGTATGTCGTGGGTTACCTTTCGGATGCTGGAATGGCTCGTCTTACCGGTGAAGTACTTGGCACCAGCAACTTGATTCTGTTAGATGTGGAAGGTACACCATCGTTTGACCTACCTGATACCAGCGGAAATGAGGGCGATGAGATTGATGCGGTGAAGGAACTTGTAGATGCAGCTCTTGGTGAAGCAGCATTGGACGCTCGTGTCCGTGACCGAGGCCAAAATGAGCCCGTCGAAGTCATGCGACAGGATTTGGAGGGAACCAAGCGAACAACCGTCCCGTTCACCGTCATGATCGCTTCAATTGCTGCCATTACCATTGTCCTCAGCCTTCAACGCTTGGTTCAAAGTCAAGCCAAGGAAATAGCAGTTCTGCGAACATTAGGGGTCAAGCGCTCATCGCTCATGACCGGCTATCTCTTTGCTCCGCTGGGGATTGGGGGGCTCGGATGTGCACTTGGGGCATTAGCAGGACCAAGTGGCATGAATGGGATGTTGGATTTCTACCAAGATTTGGTTGGCGTCCCGATTGTTGAACGCTCCGTTCCAACTTCAGTCGTTGCATCTGTCATCGGCTCGACCATGTTCGTCGTGTTTCTATCCGGTGCTTTCCCTGCTTGGAAAGCAAGCCGACTTGACCCTCTAGCAGTGTTAAGCGGACAAACTGAAATGAGGGTGGGGTCAAACCTGCTAAGAAAACTCACCTCATGGATGCCAACAACGCTTGGCCTTTCCATTCGGTCAAGCCTTCGAAAACCCGTGCGTTTGGCCATGACCTTCATCGCCGTTGGTATTTCTCTGATGTTATTTGGTTCCATCCAAATGATGTCAGTTGGCTTGCAAGACACAATGATAGGGGCTCTTGAGGATGACCAAACTTGGGATGCGCAAGTCTACATTATGCCTGATGGAGAACAACCCGTTGTTGATTGGGCGGAAAACAATGCTGCCAATTATGAAATGCTCATTGAAATGCCACTTGGTTCAGTTGCTGATGCTGATGGAATAGAACGAACCTTCACGCTCGTAGGCCTTGACTCCTTTGAAACGGGCATGCGCACCGTCTCTCTTTTGGAGGGAAATGCACCCTCTGGTAATATGTCAATTCCTCAAGTCATGATGGATGAAGGAAGCATCACCTTCCTTGGTTGGAGCGTCGGAGAGCAGCAAACAGTCAGTCTCAACGGTGCTCAAACCAAGGTCGAAATCGTTGCTACATCGACGGCGGAATTGGCGAGAACAATGTATTTCCTACGGGAAGACCTCAGCGAAATTTTAGGCGTCAATGCGACTTCAGTCTACCTTAAACTTCCACAAGGAGTTGAGGTTGATTCTGCTTTAGGAGAGGCGTCCATGGGTATTGTTGAGCGCCAGACACTCCTCAACGGCATCAACAGTTTGCTCGACCAGCAGACCCAGATTTTTCAGACGATGATGTACCTTGGATTGTTGTTCACTGTTGTTGTCATGTTCAATACGATGATCATGAACGTTGCAGAGCGTGATTTCGAACTGGCTACATTACGCGTTCTTGGTGCATCCACCCGTAACCTTGGAACAATGCTTCTGTTTGAGAGTCTGCTGATTGGTATTATTGGTGGAATCGTTGGCGTTTTGTTCGCCTATGGAGGGGCGGTTGGACTGGCAGCGTCGTTCTCATCCTGGCAGTTCTTCGTGCCTGTAGCAATTGTTCCAAGTGTAGCCTGGCAGTTGATGTCAGGGGTGATTCTCATCGCAGTGGCGATGACGCCTTTCGGCGTATGGCGTCTTCGTCGAATGGATTTGGTTGAGAAGGTCAAAGACTTGTCTCAGTGAAGCGAACCCTTCATGGAGCGTCTTCCCCACCATCAGAGCATGGACAAGGTGCCCGAGGCAGGTCAGCGCGTGACGGCCACAGTGTCTACACATAATGGAGAAGTGGTGCATGAGGGCTTGGTCCTGCCGCCCTCATCTCCAAAACACATCACATTGAAGTTGGACAATGGCTACAACGTCAGTTACCCCGAAGGAGACGTGCAATCGATTGAACCTCTCGAACAACCCCCTGCGACAACGACACCCGCCATCCCAGCGGTTGAAGCCTCGTCTGACCTTCCGAGAATTCGCCTCATTCATACCGGGGGCACCATCGCTTCCAAAGTGGATTACGCAACGGGGGCTGTAGAAGCGAAATTTGAACCCGAAGAATTGCTCAACGCCATACCAGAACTTGCCCTGATCGCTCAACTTGATTCGGTCAAGATTGGCAACATGTTCAGTGATGATATCCGACCGCAGCACTGGAATATCATGTCAAAAGCCTGCACAGAAGCCTTTGAAGACGGTTGTGTTGGAGTTATCATCGCTCATGGGACTGACACGTTGCACATCACATCTTCAGCACTCAATTTTGCCTTTGCAGGTAACGGAAAGCGCCCGCCCGGAGTCATTGCAATGGTTGGGTCTCAGCGCTCAAGTGACCGAGGTTCTTCGGATGCCACCGAGAACCTCCTCGCTGCCGTCTATTGGGCTGCCAACGCGCCTGCACCTACAGGCGACGCAGGAGACAGTGTCGTGGTCGTCATGCACGATACTCAGAGCGACGGTGTCATGGCCGTTCATTCCGGACTCGCCGTTCGCAAGATGCACTCGTCGCGAAGGGATGCTTTTCAGCCGATTAACGCTCAGCCTTTAGCCCGACTTCACCTCACCGGCTCAACCTTTTCAACCACGATTACACCGTCCTATGAAGCAGCACGAAAGGCTGCAAGTGAGCGAACGGTCTCAACCAAATCAAGCACCTACGAACCGGGTCAACGACTGGCACAATTTATTGCTGGCCCGTGGTTGCATTCCGAACAGGTTGAAGCCGTGGTGAATACGGGTGTTCAGGGCGTCGTGTTCCATGGTACGGGACTTGGCCATTTGCCCATCGAGGACCCGCAGGGAGATGCCCCTGAAAACCTCAGTCTGTGGCGTTCGCTCACCCGCTGCATCAACCGTGAATTACCTGTCCTCGTCATCAATCAGTGCATCAACGGCCCCGTTGACATGAACGTTTACTCCAAGGGACGAAAGCAGCAAACAATGGGATTACTGGGCCATGGTGTAAGTTCTACGCCAGAGGCCATGATCGCCAAATTACATTGGTGCCTTTCTCAAAACAAAGACATCACCAAAGCCATGGAGGAAAACCTCTGTGGAGAACACCGCGAAAACCTGTATGAGTAAGCGCTTGAATGAAGAACCGTGAAGGAGTGGAAGAGTCGTGGATGGAAACGCTGGTCACCGTCTTGAAGAGCTTCGAGGTAAACGCGAAGCCGCACGGCTTGGTGGCGGCCTCAAGCGTCAAGAGGCGATTCGAACAAGCGGACGAGGAACTGCTCGTGACCGGATTTCACTTCTGCTCGACGAAGGTTCCTTCCTTGAATTGGACTCATTTGTTACGCATCGAACTGATGATCACAACATGTTCCTCCACAAAACACTGGGCGACGGTGTCGTGACTGGTCAAGGAACGATTGAAGGTCGCCGAGTCTATTGTTTCGCTCAAGATTTCAGCGTTCATGGTGGCAGCATGGGTGAAATGCACGCTCTGAAAATCGCCAAGGTCGTTGAAATGGCTGAACGAGCAAAAGCACCACTCATCGCCATGTGGGACGGAGGCGGTCAACGTGCTCAAGACGGAGTGAACGCACTCGCAGGAACGGGAGAACTCCTCGACCGTATCGTTCAATGCAGCGGTCGTATTCCGATGATCAGCATCGTATTGGGGCCGGTCGTCGGAGCGTCTGCACTCGCTGCATCACTGTCTGACTTCACCATCTTGGGTGAAGAAAACGGACAACTCTTCTTGTCATCTCCTCTTGAAACTCCAGAAGTCATGAGCGGTGAAGTGGATGCCGCGGGATTGGGTGGAGCCAACCTCCACGCGTCGCGTTCAGGCATTGCCTCGTTAATCGCTGAGGATGAAGAAGACGCTTGTGAATTAGCGGCAACCTTGTTGTCATATTTGCCCGACCACAACATGGCCGACCCTCCATTGGTGCCAACAGCAGACCCTGTTGGTCGGGTCAATGAACACTTGCAGGACCTTGTCCCAGACAACCCAAACAAACCCTATGATATGGTCGGTGTTGTTGAGGAAGTGGTTGACGACGGTGTGTTCATGGAATTATTCCCCGCCTACGCCGACAACATCATCATCGGCTTTGCTCGCCTTGCCGGTGCCACAATTGGTGTTGTGGGCAACCAACCCAAAGTTCTCGCTGGGTGTCTGGACATCGATGCGTCCATCAAAGCAGCACGATTCATCCGAATGTGTGACGCCTTCAACATCCCCTTAGTGACCTTTGAGGACGTCCCCGGATTCCTTCCTGGAGTGGTTCAAGAATGGGGCGGCATCATTCGCCACGGTGCCAAGTTGCTCTTCGCCTATGCTGAAGCGACCGTACCGAAACTCACGTTGGTTACTCGAAAGGCCTACGGGGGCGCATATCTTGCTATGTCGTGCAAGCATCTCCAAAGCGATTACAACGTTGCATGGCCAACCGCTGAACTGGCAGTGATGGGTGCAGAAGGCGCGGTCAACATCATTCACCGAAGGGAAATTCAAGCTGTTCCCGACGAAGAAAAAGAACATGTTCGCCTCCGTCTGGTAGCCGAATACAAAGCAAAATTCGGCGACCCCTATGTCGCTGCTCGTAACGGATGGCTGGATGATGTGATCGAGCCACAAGAAAGTCGTCTCCGATTATGCAGAGCCCTCAACATTCTGAAATCAAAACGGGAATGGTCGCCACCCAAAAAACACGGAAATATTCCGTTGTAACGTCACTTCAGACGCTCTGCCCGAGCCAATAATCCGCCTGAAACAGGTCGAGGTTCCTGCTCACCTGAATCGACGTGAGGGGCTGCAGGAAGGTCATCATCAGTTCCACCTCTGCGCCTGAGAAGGAGAGCGACCAGAATCACCAGAACCACAAGCCCACTACCGACCAACACGGAAGGTAAGAGACCAGATACATCATCGTCTTGTATTTCAGACTCGCTTCCCCCATCACCTTGTTGGGTGTCTTCAAAGATGTAGGTCACCACGATATCCCGGTCCAATTCATCGTCGTGGAGTTTGAGTTTGAATTCCATTGCACTGGATTGATTGACCGGAAGTGGAATGATGGTGACGCATTGAGCGGTCGTCGAAGATTCACTCAAGCAGGAATGGTTCGTCGGTGTGAGTACACCGTTAATCGTCAAGACACCGCTGGTGTTCAGCACGCCATCAATGTCCAACATCGACCATTGCATGGTGGCAGAAGTTCCCTCTGCAAGGCGTTGTATATTCTGTATCGATGCGACGGGCAGGTCACCCTTTGCGGTCACGAACAGGGTCAACTGATGACTGTGGCCGCTGGTGCCGTCGCTAACATTGAGCCAGAGATTGTCAAATTGACCGTTGAAGTCGGGCGCTGGAGTCAAGGTGAGGGAATCGTTGCTCTGTGCGACTTGCAGTTGTGTATGATTGTGTTCCAGTGACCATTGGAGAACATCGCCATCAACATCGTATGCCAGTTGGCTGAGTGGCAGTATGAACGCTCCGTCTTCCTCAACGGTGTAATCGGCCCAAGCGCTGGCGTTGATGAAAACCGGGTCGTCCCGTGCTTCAACCACAATTGGAATTTCAAGTTCAAGTGAAGGGTTTGCGCCATCGTCAACCGTCGCTTTGAGTACCGTTGCACCGTTGGCATGTTCCAGTGGAGTGAGTGTAATGAGGTCACCCTCAATGAAGTAGCGAACGGGTCCTTGAGTCCCAGTAGCCATCCCGTCAATGCGGATGATGAGTTGCTCACCTTCGGGGTCTGAAACCACTTCTCCCAAATCGTAAGCAATGCTTTGTCCGTCCTCAATCAGTTGTTGAATCGGAACAGTTCCATTTTTTTCAACGGGATCGTCGACCGGCGTAAGATAGACTCGTAAACTCGTATTCCGCTCATCCAAGATTGCTCCGTCACTACGAAGTTCAACCTCCAGCATGCATTCACCCTGCCATTCCTCGTCAAGTGCATGTGCCACACTAAAGGAGGAACCATCCGCTGCCAGTTCAACAGAGAAATGGTTGGCATCATCACCGGTTAACATGGCAGAAATCACCCGAACAGGCTGGCCGTCTGGGTCAACGGCAATATCGCCGACCTCCATGGTCGTAGAGCCGCGTTGGGGGAGATAAACACCGGGTTGAGGATAGATCAATTCAATGGGGGTATTGGTCCGCTCAACGAGAGTTCCCGTTGTGCTAGGCGCGCCCTCAACGCTGACCCTCAACCATGCTTTGTGCGTTCCTGGTGAAACTGGAGCCATCGGATAGGTACACGAAGCGGTCGCATTCGCGTCTAAACTTCCGTTGGCTTGCCACGAATGACCTTCCCACCCACAGCTAACCTCAACATCCCATGATGCATTCAGTGCATCATAAGCATCGCCGTTGCGAAGGGTCCAATTTGCGGATAAGACCAATTCCTGCGTTCCGTTAAGTGCTACGGTAAGATTGTGAGAAGAGGTGAAATTGGTGAGGAGTAAAAAGTCGCTTCGCTCGAGGTCCTCGTCGATATAGGCACTCCCATCGCCGATGGTCTGTGGGCTCTGTTCTCGATTGAAGGCATCTCGGAACCGAGCGTGTTCCCCGTGAAGAACCGTATCAAAGTAGGCGATGAGATGGTCCGAACTCACCTCAATCTGGGCCGACTGACTTATTGTTGGGTCTCCATCGTTCTCAAAGAAGGAAGTGGAATCTTGAAACTGATAGTGGTCGGCTCCAAGGAGATGCATCCAATGCCATGCGATGCCACCGGTATCTTGCACACGCTCCATCATTTCTTGGGAAGGTGCAACTTCATCAACCGTTCCGGTGATGAAAAACCCGGTATTTGGCCTCACAAACTCGACGTCTGAAGTGACTTGATTCCAATCAAAATTAAGCTGGAATTCACTCAGGTCGAGGCCGAGGCCGAACAGGGCACGTGGAGGCTGAACAACATCGCTGCGTGTGCTCAACTCCCAAAGTGGGTACGCTGCGTAGGCGGCGGCTGCACCAGTTCCATGACCCCCAATGCCCCAATGGGTGAGGTCAATATTCCCTGCAGAACCGAGAACAAAGAGGTTGGTTTGATTTTGCTGGACCATGATTTCTGTGATATCCGTCAATCGCTCAAGCGTCTCTTCAACATCAGTCTCATCGTCCATTGGAGTGGTCACCATCACAATAAAACCACGTTGAGCGAAGGGTTCTGTCATGAGCGTATAGTCGTTGATAGATTCCCCAGAATCTCCAATGAATACAAGCCAAGAAAACGGACCGTTGCCCGCCATGTCCTTGTCTTCACCATCAGCCATGGCAGGATAGACCATGCGAACCTGAGGTGAAAAGGGACCGTCAAGATTGAAATCGGTCCAACCCACGGGGAAATCAACTCCAGTATGCGCTTCTTGGAAATTTTGGTCTTCCTCCATTAACGCCAGTGCATTGGGGAGAAGGAGAAGACTGCACAACAACAGGACCAATCGTTCTGCCTGCATCAACACCGCCCCATCTCCATGTGCTTCATGTCAAGTGATAATCTTAGAGGCTTCCCTGTCATGTATAACTTGCAAGGGTCATTTCTGCCTCCACCAGTCGTGTCAGCAAAAGCGGGAGCGAAGGCAAATGTTGGGACAGTTCCGGCGCCCAGAGTTGGGACCAACAGGCCAAATGCTGAGCGACCAACATCCATCTCCCGTTGAGAGTGGGCCCGATGAGTGCCCTGATGCGGGAATCATAATCTCCTTGCATCGGACGATAAGCAGAGGTCACAACCAACCGACCGTTCTCCTCCTTCCAAGTCCCATCAAAATCAACGATCACATCGGGGTTTGCTTCTGTGAGACTCTCGTCCCATGGGCCTTTTTCGAGGCTTCTTCTGCTTTGGAGTAAATGGAGATGTCCCCCTTCACGCGCCCAGGCAGAGGCTGTGGAACGGGCGGCTCCACCCCCTCCAACCAGGCCGACTACGTGCTGCTCGGGGTCTATACCGTGATGGAGCAGAACAGAGATCACACCTTCTCCATCAAAGCCGCAACACCACCAACCCTTACCGTCCCAGCGCAAGGCATTGACGCTTTTTGTCGCCATGGAATCATCAAGGCACATCACAGCACTGGAATCCAGTTGATGTTTCAACGGAGCGGTGAGGTTGACCCAAATTTCCTCGTCAAACATACGCGTGGGTAAGCCGTTGAGAGGAACGGTTCTTCGCTCAACCAAATGGGGGTAATCCGTCGAGAGATGTGGGTCTTCAACCTCAACCAAAGCAGCGGCTTTTACCGCTTTTTCAAGAAGAGCCTTGGTCCTAAATTTTCCAAAAACCGCCTGAGAGTACAGCCAATCAATGGGGGCTGGAACGGCTCCCGCATAACCCCACGCGAGCGCATCATGAATCGAAGCAACGTCAACAAGTTCCATCGTAAGAGCCTTCTCTTTACGGTACAAACCCAAGTGGTCAGCCACCAAAGCCGTCAACAGCGGCGATAAGCTGTGTTCAACGGGGGTGCCAGCAATCCCGTATCGTATCGCTGCCATGGTACAGGGAGGAGGACACAACCCAAAAAGGCGACGAATTGAGGCTTAACCTTCAAGAGGGAGGAAGGTGTGGTTGAAACATGGGCAGAGCAGTCGGAATGATGACAACCGCACTGGGCGCATACATGACCTTCAAAATGTGGGCTGAATTTCAAGACGCTCTGGGCGAAGAATTCGGAGGGGCATGGGCAGTCATTATCGCCACCATGACCTTTCTCATTTACCAGTCAAATAAGAACGATAAATCATATGAGTCCTCGATTGGTGAAATCAGCAGTGCACCGAACCTCACCAAGCAAGCAATGGAGGCTGAAAATCCTCAACCACTCGCCTTCATCGCAGGAACATATTTGTTAATCATCGTGATCTTTGAACTCCTTCTCGGCCTTGTTTGAACCGGTGTTGGCATGGCCGGCTTGATGGAAATTTTTCTCCTGAAAGAGCGGGTCAACGGTGAACGTGACAATATTTTCATGATTCTTTTTGAGAAGGCGTCCATTCTCATCGCCCTTCTCCTCATAACGCTGCTTGGCGTTGCTTTGGAATTACCAGGCTGGGGCGTCGCTGTTTTGTTGGGAGCCTCTTTGGGACCGGTTGTCTACGGTCATTATTACTTCATATACATCCG
>DACE01000026.1:22911-75192 GCA_002494645.1 Euryarchaeota archaeon UBA256
GTGATCGGTACCATTCTCTTCATCATTTATTTTATTCTCGTGCTCATCGGTGGCGTTGCGGATGGAATCGCAGACTCCATTCCGTTTTTGGATGTCAATCTAGAGATGGATGCGGAAGGCGTCTTCCATATGCTGACAATTCAAGGACTCCTGAGTTTCATGATGATGTTCGGTATTTTCGGGCTTGCAGCCTCACAGGCTGACCAAAACTCCATCGTTGCAATCCTTGCAGGAAGCATTGCTGGTATTGCCTCTATGTGGATTGTTGGAAAAGTCTTCCAAGCCGTAGCCAGCCTCGAAACTGACGGGACGGTCGTGCACAGTGAAGCGCTCGGAGCCAAAGGAACCGTCTACCGACGAATTGAGCCCGGACAAACCGGGCAAGTTCAAGTTGAGTTCCAATCCGCTCTTCGAACTTGCAACGCTGTTGCAGAAGATGAAACAATGCGCATCGAAACTGGCAAATTTGTGACGGTTGTAGGTAATATCTCTGAGATGTTGATCGTCCGCCCGCTCAGTGTTGCCGATGCCATTGTGCAAGAAGAGTGACATCTCATGCCGTGTTAAGTATCTTAAAGGAGAAGCAGTGTGCTCAGAGCATGGCAGAGACTGGAGCAACACTTGTATTGATTGGAATCGCACTTTTCGTTGCGGTTGTCTTAGGAACAGTTTACGTGGCTACGAGCCGATACAAACTCGCGCCTGCCAACAAAATCCTCGTCGTTTACGGTAATACCAAAGGTGCTGGTGCAGCAAAATGTTACCACGGTGGAGGTAAAATCGTCTGGCCACTGGTCCAGAATTATGCTTTCCTCGACCTCAAGCCGATGACCATCAACATCAACCTTGAGCATGCACTTTCTCTTCAAAACATCCGTATCAACGTTCCATCGACCTTTACCATCGGTGTGTCAACTGAACCCTCAGTGATGCAGAATGCGGCCGTTCGCCTGCTCAACTTGGGCCAGACTGAGATTGAAGACATGGCCAAAGAAATTATCTTTGGACAACTTCGTTTGACCGTTGCTTCGCTCACAATTGAAGAAATCAACAACGACCGTGAGGCCTTCTTGAGCCAAGTGGTCAACAACGTGGACGCTGAATTGCACAAGATTGGCCTCTACCTCATCAACGTCAACATTACCGATATTACTGACGAGGCCGACTACATCAAGTCCATTGGTGCAAAGGCAGCAGCAGAAGCCATTGCATCGGCTGACGTTGACCGTGCTAACGCAACTCGCCAAGGTGCAGTTGGACAAGCCGTCGCAGACCGTGACCGTGAAATTGAAGTCGCCAAGAACGAGGCTCAATCTGACAAAGGACAGAAGGAAGCCGAAGCAGACCGACGTGTTTTCGTTCAACAACAAGAATCCAAGGCGGTCGAAGGTGAGAACCTCTCCCGTGCCGAAATCGCCAGCTACAATGCGGACCTTGCTGAAAAGGAAGCAGAAGCACACAAGCGTTCAGAAGTTGCCAAGCGTAACGCTCAGGTTGAAATCGAGAAGGCCCAATACGAGTTTGAGGGTCAACGCCTGCGTGCTGAAGAGATCGCTCGAGAAGAGATTTCCAAGCAACAAATCGAAATCGCTGCAGAGGCAGAGGCAGAACGCCAACGCCGTATTGCACGAGGTCACGCCGATGCTACCCTCGCTGCCTACAACGCAGAAGCAGAAGGTCAGCGTGCTGTCCTTGAAGCCAAGGCCGAAGGATATGCCAAGTTGGTCAAGAGTGCTGGAGGCGATGCAAAAGCCGCTGCTACACTTTTGATGGTTGAGAAGATTGAAGAATTGGTCGCTCGACAAACCGAGGCCATTGCGAACTTGAAGATTGACAAGATTACCGTTTGGGATTCAGGAAACAACGCCGAAGGTGGCGGCTCGACTTCCAACTTCGTTTCTTCTCTCATGCAGAGCCTACCACCCGTCCACGATGTAGCCAAGATGGCTGGTGTTGAACTCCCAGAGTACTTGGGCGCAATGAAAGACGAGTGAGCATGACCACCGCTGGCTTGCCAGGGTGTGAAAACAGCCCTCAGGCACAGAGATGAGGCGAGGGTTTCAAAGACTCCGTGACACGCAAAGGGCTTCATGACCACCGACCTTGAGATTGCTCGCTCGGCTAAAATGGAACCCATTGAAGCCATTGCGTGGAAATTAGGCATCTCTGCACATGAGATTGTACCCATGGGTCAAGGTGTTGCTAAAATCACATGGCAGGCTCTCAAAGAACGCTTTTCAAAGCCTCAAGGTAACCTCGTGCTCGTCACTTCGGTGAATCCGACACCCTTCGGCGAGGGAAAGACGGTGACGACCATTGGACTCACTCAGGCGCTGTGTCACATCGGCCAATCGGCAACCTGTGTCATTCGGGAACCTTCGATGGGGCCCGTGTTCGGTATCAAAGGAGGAGCTGCTGGTGGTGGCCATTCACAAGTTCTCCCCATGGAGGACATCAACCTCCACCTTACAGGAGACCTTCATGCGGTCACTTCTGCTCACAATCTTCTCTCTGCTCTCATTGACAACCATATCAAGCACGGGAACGAAGCAAAACTTGACCCAACTCGGATTTCATGGCCCCGTGTCATGGACATGAACGACCGTTCGCTTCGACAAATCGTAATTGGGATGGGAGGTCCGGCGAATGGCCATGTAAGAGAAGACAGATTTGACATTACAGCAGCCAGCGAAGTCATGGCCATTCTCGTTCTTGCCAGCGATTATGCTGACTTGAGAACGCGTTTGGGTGAAATTGTCGTGGGTACATCCACCGAAGGAAACCCCGTGAAGGCAAGCGAAATCGGTGGATCAGGAGCCATGGCATTGCTGCTTCGACAGGCATTCCTGCCCAACCTTGCACAAACTCTGGAAGGCAATCCTGCGTTCATTCACGGAGGACCATTTGCCAACATCGCTCACGGGAATTCAAGTATTATTGCAGACCGAATGGCGCTTGCAAGTGCTGATTTTGTTGTCACTGAAGCCGGGTTCGGTTCAGATATGGGAGCGGAGAAATTCATGCACATCAAAGCAGCCACCTCAGGAAAAGCCCCCGACTGCATCGTGATGAATGTCACGGTACGTTCCATGAAATTACACGGAGGAGCCTTCGGTGACCGTGGAGGAATTCGTCCCGATAAGGCAACCCTTGAGGCTGAAAATGTTGAAGCGACCACGATTGGAGCCAAAACAAACCTTGACCGCCACATTCGCAACATGGCCGCCTTTGGAATCCCAGTTGTTGTTTCCATCAATCGATTCACATCGGACACAGACTCAGAGATTGCAGCCATCGCTCATGCTGCCCAAGAGAGCGGTGCTTCATCGGTCTGCATCACTGAAGTTCATGCAAAGGGAGGCGAAGGTGGTGAAGACCTTGCTCATGCCGTGGTAAGAGCCGTACAGGATCATGTTGCCGCAGGCCGCCCCTTCGTGCCCCTCTTCACTCCGGAAACAGACCTTCTTGCAAAGGCCGAATCCATTGCCCATCGTTTGTACAAAGCCGATGGCTTGGACATCACCGCCAAAGCACAGCGTGAATTGGACCGCATCCGTTCATGGGGCTACGGGCATCTTCCCATCTGCATGGCGAAAACGCAATACTCGTTTTCTCACGACGCGAGTCGCTTAGGTGCGCCAACGGGATTCACCATTCCTGTACGGGAATTCCGCCTCAATGCTGGCGCTGGTTTCGTCGTGGCTGTATTGGGCAACATGATGACCATGCCGGGATTGCCCAAGCGCCCAGCTGCCCTCGACATGGACATGGACGAAGACGGCAACCTCATGGGCGTCTTTGGGTGAGTGAATGAAGATTCTCAAACGGGACGTGCACGAATGGCGTTTGCGGGTTGAAACCCTTGACGACCTATGGGTGCTGGCTCGTCTCGCTCGACGAGGGATTTCTGTAGCCATGCTTGGTGAACGGCGGGACCAAACAACTGGAGGTGACGAGGGGGGTCGGTCAAAGCAGGCAGAACGCAAGAAAATGTGGATTCAACTTTCTGTCCAGACCTCTGAACACCAGTCCTTTTCCGATACCCTGCGCGTTCACGGCATCATTGAAGAAGCGCCCATCGACATTGGAATGCACCACACGCACATGGTTGAATTACGCGACGAATTGGTACTGTTAAACTCAAAGGGGTTTTCAGCGATGGACCTTCAACTCTTGAAAGAAAGTGAAGCCGCATCCAAGCAAGGCCGGGTGGCTTTGCTGGTGGTCGAAGGGGATGAGGTGATTCTGTATTTCATCACCGCCCGTGGGCTCCGTGAAAGTGCAACATGGACCATGCGGGGCGGTGGGAAGCGAGGAGACCTACGGCAACACGATGCGATCGCATCGCAATTCCGAGCGACCGTTGTGGACGGATTAACTCAACAACTTGACGATGCTATGCCGTTGGTCGTCTGCGGTCCGGGGAGAAACCGTGACCGAATGCTCGATGATTTACGAAGCGCAGGACACCAACGCCCAATGGTTTCGGTGGGAACCAGCATGGGAGGGCGAGGGGCCGCCAACGAAGTGCTGCGTGACGGTCTTGCTGGTGATTTGCTGGCTCAGCATCGCATGGTTCAGGAAATCAATTTGCTCGAAGAGGCATGGACGAGAATTTCAACCGACGGGGCAGTAGCCTACGGCAGCCAATCCCTCAAAAAGGCGGTCCAGGAAGGTGCAGTTGAACGACTGCTGATTCTTGCCGATTTAATCCGTGATGACACCAGTTCATGCGATGGAACTCCCTGGAGCACCTTGGTTGAACAAATTACTGCGTTTGGAGGCGATGTTATTCAATGCTCAACAGACCATGATGCTGGAGAGCAATTGATTGGATATGGTGGCGCAGTGGCCCTCTTACGCTACGCGGTGTGATGCAATGAACGTGATTGAATTCTCAGAACTTGGCGAGGATATACGTGCCAGTCTGCAAGGAAAGCGATGGCTCTTGCTGACGGCAGAAGAACTCTCACAAGCTACTGCTGCACTGATGTTCAGCGAATTGGAAGATGTTCTGGTCGCAGTGGATTATCGAGGACATGACGTTGAAGATGGCATGTGGGCAAGAGCGGTTCACTTGCTCTTGGTTGATGAAGGAACACCGACGTCTCAATTGCAACGGGAAACTGGAATTTCAAAAGTTGTATCTGGAAGCGGTGAGCTCACCGCTCACTTATGGTAGTGGGTCTGGAGGGACTCGAACCCTCGATCAACTCCGTGTAAGGGAGGTGTCATAGCCGCTAGACCACAGACCCATGCAGTCCTGTCGGACTCCCTTTTTCAAGAGTCCGACGAATGCGGTAACCTCAAAACAGGTAGCGACGAGCCTTTGTTAATGGATGCTAATATCCAAGCGGCCGCCGCTCGTCTTGTTCGCAAACTGAAAGAAGGTGGCTTGTCTATTACCGTAGCAGAATCCTGTACCGGGGGCTTGCTCGCCAGTACCTTGACCGACATCACTGGAGCAAGTGGATGGTTCCGTCAATCTTGGGTCACATACGCCAATGATGCGAAAATCGAGGTTCTGGGAGTCAATGCCGATGATTTGAATGCTCGTGGGGCTGTATCTGCCAAAGTCGCAATCCAAATGGCACAGGGCGCGTTAAAGGCTGCAAATGCAGACTATGCTATCTCTGTCACAGGAATTGCGGGCCCGACGAACGAAGGGAGTTCCAAACCTGTTGGGACTGTCTATGTCGGTATCGCATCCGAATTTTGGGCCGAAGCAAAACGAACTCAAATTGGTGGAACTCGGTCTGAAAATAAAAATGGCTTTGTCCATTTTGCCCTCCGTACAGCGATGGAGTGCTTTGAAGCCGCAATGAGTAGAGAAAAGGCAGAAGGTATCCAAGCAGAACTTGCTGAACTTGAAGCAGAACGAAAGAAGGCTGAGTTAGAGGCTGAGCGTGAACGCCGTGACCAAGAAGCCCGTGAAAACGCCCCCTGGCAGGATGAGGCTTGGTCGAAAGAAGATGGAGAGCAAGGCGATGAAATTGGTTTGGAAGTGGAGTGGAACGAGAGCGAGGAATGATTCCTCACTGTTGAGCCAAGGGATTCGTCCACATACCTTTTGAAGCGTCGGTTCTGTATCGTTTCATGGGTGAGCCGTGGGCAAGTATTGCGGCTCGCTTACGCCAACAAAGATTACTCGCCCCTAAATCCCTTCATCAGCAATTACTCGACCTTGAAAATCCATTGGAAGTGGTCGATGCTGCTTCTGCATTGAACATATCGTCAGGCATGCTCAACGCTGAACAATTGCAACAGATGATTGCTCATGCAAGCCAAGCAGGGCCGCCCTCGTTGCCGGCGAATGGGCAAATCGTCAACCAAGCACCCAGCGATTTAGCGCGTTCAATTGCACCAATCCATGAACCTGAACCAATCGATATCCATCTGCGCAACAACCTACCGGATTGGAACCAAGCGGATTTCTCAATGAACGCAAGTGAAACACCAAGCGACATCAGTGTACACTTCGACATCACCGGAAATTCGGTTACTGAAGGAAAAATGGCGGACATCAATGCCTGTTTCAATGACCGCTTGAAAAGCATCCGCAAACTCATAATTCAGAATTCAAAACTCCCACGTAAGCATCAAGAAATTGGGCGATTGGTGGCAGAAACTTCTCGCTATCAAGGCTACGAAAACAAGGCCGTTGCCATCGGTTTGGTCAATGAGCCTCGGTACACCAAAAACGGTCACCTCATGTGGGGACTCGAAGATGAGACAGGAGAAATGACCTGTTTGTTGACCAAACGGAGCGGTGATGACCGTGACAGAGCCCATGAGGCCATCATCGAGGCAGGTCTCATGCCCGATGATGTATTGGGAGTCTCGGGTACATTCAGTCAAACTGGGGATTTATTCTATGTTGATGATTTACACTTCCCTTTGGAAACAAAGCATGAGAAGGTGAGTTCAGAGGTCGGTGTGAGTGTCGCATTCCTTTCAGACATACACGTTGGTTCCAAAACATTCCTTGAGGCGCAATGGCATAAGATGGTTCGATGGTTCCACACCGACCCACTTGCAAAGACGATCAAATATCTCATTCTCTCCGGAGATTGCGTCGATGGAGTTGGCATCTATCCGGGTCAAGACAAAGAATTGGCAATTCCCGACCTTTTTGCACAATATACGGAATTTGCTCGTCTGCTTGAATTATTACCAGAATGGGTTGAATGCATCATGCTTCCTGGAAACCATGATGCTGTACGACCAGCTGAACCTCAACCTACCTTCGATAAGGACATTCAGCAGGATTACAACACCACGACCTTTGTAGGAAACCCCTGTGATTTTTCACTCCACGGAGTTCGATTACTCTCATATCATGGAAAATCAATCGATGACTTTGTCGGAGGTCTGCGAACGGTCACCTACGCTGAGCCTGTTGAGGCCATGCGAGAAATGTTGAGAAGGCGCCATCTTGCCCCCCAATGGGGAGGAAAAACTCCACTTTCTCCAGAACCTGAAGACGGGTTGGTGATACGAGAAGTCCCAGATATCTTTGTCACAGGTCACGTTCACGGTCACGAATGCGTTGACTTTCGAGGAACAACCTTGGTCTGTTCAAGCACATGGCAAGACCAAACATCCTATCAGCGGATGTTGGGATTCCAGCCAAAACCATGTATGCTGACCATCATCAATTTGAAAAGTCACAAATCCATTTCAATTCCTTTCGCTTGATGAAAGGTGGAATTCAATCCTTTGGACGAAGTCCCAGAAGGGGTAGAATCTCTCGCAAATCTTTCACCGTCACAACGGGAACTCCTGCATCAGAAAAAGCCTCAATGGAAGATTCACGGGTAGGGTTGAACCCAATAAACCGGCTTCCCGAAACGCGCATGGATAAATCCATCTCTGAGTCTCCAACTGAAACGCAGTCTGCAACATCAAAACCCTGCATTTCTAACAGGCGATGGATGATCTCTCCTTTACCGCTGGCATGAAGCCGACAAATCCCCTCGTCGGTCAAGTAGCCCTCGTCGTCGAAAACAAATCCATTAGCAATCCAATCGTCCACGTCCAGCATGGCTGCAATCGAACTCACAAAAACGTCAACGCCAGCGCTGACGATGGCAACATAGATTCCTTCGTCTTGGAGTCGTTGAACGGTTTCTCGAGCACCCTGCATCAGATTAACACCGGCATAGGCACGAAAGATCTCATCCTGATGGATGGGGTTCTGTACGGCTTTCCACAGTTGGATATCCGAGCGCATGAACTCAACGTCCGAGAGTTCGCCACGGATGAACCTGTTCAGGTTCAATCCATTGTCGGTCCCGAAGGCATCGTGCAACGTTCGCCAAGAACTCACAGCGTCAACCAGTACACCGTCGCAATCAAAGACGACAACCTTTGGCGGTCGAGTATCTGAGTCCATGATACATCCAGCGTATACTACCTTGAAAGGCTTCGCTTGTGTACACAATCCAACACACCAAGGAAAGGAGACCCCGAAGGGTCCCCTCTCCGAGGGACACACTCCAACCAGTGACCGAGGTCACCGACCGGCATTCGTGTAGGGCCTTCAGGCTCAAGCCTTCTTGTCGTAGCTCAAGTCATCCCAAGTTCGGAGCAAAGCACCGTCTCCGTTGATTGGAGCGTAACTTAGGGTGATAGTAGCGTCGACGAGAGGTGTACCGTCAGGTGCGTGGGTGCGAATGAAGATCGTGTCACCGGAGTTGAAGGTCGAGATTGACCTGGATTCATTCTCCGAGATTTGTTCTTTGGTCACAGAGTCCACGAAGGTCACGAATGCATCGCTGTTGGCCGGGTTAAACCCGTACACGCCGTTGCTGTCTGCAAGACCTACAGTGTAGGTGTTGAGTGCACCGGTAGCGTTGAGGTAGAACACCTTGACTTCAACCGCTTGAGTTGCGAGTGGAGTCTGGGATTGTTCAACCGTAATACGCCAGTGTCCTTCATCTGCATCGAATCCGTTGATGTCTTCAATGTCAAAGGTCACACGGGGCACGCCCTTCACGTCAGTTTCTGCAAGGCTGGAAGCCCACACGTAGATGACACCGGACAGCACGACTGTGATGGCCACCATAAGGATGGTAGCGATGACAGGGCTGACTGCAGTGTCGTCTTCGTTCATGGACTCAACTTCTTCTTCGTCATCAGCACGGCGGCTGGAGAAGGAGAGAGCGCTCACAAAGAGACCGGCGAGAGCCACTGCGATGATGCTTGGTGCGAACGATGGCACGGAACTTGCACCGATCGTTTCGACAACATCTGGCAAGTTCTGGTCAGTAGCCAAGAAGTTGCTCGATGGCTGGTTGGCGTGATTGCACACGTCAGCGGAAGCCAAGGAGGTCATGATGTTGTTACACCAGTTGCTGTCTTCGAGCAGTGGTCGGCGTTCGGAGGTCTTGGTAGCGTTCTTACCGTATTGACCAGGCTTGGACCATGGGTCGTCACTCTGCACATTGTTGATGATGGCGAAGTGAGATCCTGGTTCATCAGCTTGGAAGCGGTCTGCTGCTGTCACTGACATGTCGCAACCACCATCTGCTGGCATTCGCAGGCACGTCAGAACATCCATCTCGACCCACACATGGGTGGTGTCCTTGGTGACGTAAACATCTTCGGTGTACTTGACGGTTGCACCGTAATCTGGCACAGCGTAGTAACGAGTCTGCTCAACATCATCATGGCCGTCCGTGTGGTACGTAATAGCCAACATGTGGTCGTATCGGTATGGACCTTCATCGCCACCACCGTTGATACCGACGGTTACTGGCACGTAGGTACCGGTCATGACGTTGGTAACACCGTTGAAGTTGAATCCAGCTTGGTCATCGAAGGCATAGTCAGCAACTTGCTCACGGACATTCTCAACACGGACACCAATTTCCTTGGTTGCAACACCTTGCTCGTAGTTAGCGATAGGCATCGTCTGGTTGTCGTAGTTGGGGATGAAGGTGTTGTAATCTCCTTGAGTGATTGGTGCAGTTGGTGTGTCACGTAGGACCAAGCGGATTTGACAGTACTCAGAGCCTGACGGTCCGATTTGGTGGATACCGTTGTTGTTCAAGTAGTCAATTTCCCAGTCGTTGGCGTTGGTTGTAGCATCCTCAATGAGGTCAAACACGAGGTCGTCACCAACGATGGTCGTGGTGAAGTAGTTCGTGTAGACACATTGGTCAGTGGATTCAACCGTCCAGACGAGGTCGTCCATCTCGTGGTCAATGTCCGTCTTGATCGCTGACAGGTCGTAGGTCAAGTTCGCTGTGCTCTCATCATCTTCCATCAAGGAGATGGACCATGGGAGGACAGGGATTGTACCGTTGTCAGCCACCATAACCGTCTCAGACGTACGATTCCAGTCGAGGATGACCGGAGCGTCGTTGACAGGAGCCACTGAGAACACCACGTCGAGAGTATCGCCGTTTTGGTTCTCCGCACCGTCATCAGCAAGACCGAGTGTCACCGTACACTTTCCACCCAACTCGTTGTTGGTGTTTTCAGTGATGGTCAATTCGTTGTTGATGATGGCAACGCTGAATGCAGAACATGCATCGGTGGTTCCGAGGTCCACTGCGTCAGCACTCCAGGTGTAGACCTGTCGTGTTGGGGACTGCTCGTTAGCCATGTCACGGATGTAGGAACGGGTAGCGTTTGACACATCGCCGAGGAACTTGGTATGAGTACCAAATCCTTCGGGCAGGATGTTGTAGTTGCCGTCATCTTCGGAGAAGATCGGCATGCAGTCAGAGCGCTCAACGTTGCAGATTTCTGGTGCATCGTTGATGTTGTTCACTGTGTACGTGATGTTGTGGCTGTCAACCAGTCCGTTACTGTCTGTTACTTCAAAGGAGAAGACCATGTAACCAAATTGGTCGGTGAGCGGCGTGATGGTTACATCTTGGCCGTTCTGAGCCCAATTAACGAGCACATTGTCGTGAGCGACAAGTGTTCCGTCGGTAACATCCCATGTCAAGGAGGATTCCTCATCTTGAACGTCATCGGCGAGGTTGGTCAAACTGAAGGTGAAAGAACCTGAGTCCTCATCCTTCGAGAAGTCAACCAATCCGTCGCCGGTGTCTGTGCCATCAGTGTCAATCACTGGGCAAGCACGGTCAATGTTAATGGTACTGCGGACATCTGATGTGTCACCAGTTCCTGCAACATATCCATCGTTGAACACAACGTTGGTAGCCATGGAGATGTCTTCAACAGTAGCCCAATCGTAGGCACAGTCTGCAACAGTCTTGACCATCAAGTCGTAATTCTTCTGACCGGATGCCGTGGTGCTACCCTTGTAGGATTGGTAGACCAGAACTTCGTCGCTCAGTGAACCACCGTTCAAATCATCGTGTGTCAATTCAACGGTCATGAACTTGGATAAGTTCTGGAGCGTTGCTGCACTGTCGAGTGTTTGTGACGGGTGAGCCACACTGATGTCAGCGGTTGTCTCGCTTTGGACCACAGCAACGATATCAATCTCAGATGGCATGCCACCGATTCGGCTCCATGGGAGCGAAATCTCAGCAAGCGAGGTTGAGAAGTCAACATCGACGTTGGCGGTGCTTAGACTGGATGGACCCCAGCCGAGGAAACCGTAGCTGTAGAGGTCGTAGGAACTCTCACTGTCTGCCCACAACACATAGTTAGCGTTGAATGGCAAGTTGTGAGCTCCACCGAGTCCGTTGTAACCAACGTTGGATCCACTGCTGTCCGTGCTGATGTAAATCAAGACGTCTGAGTTGGACAAGTCGCTGTTGGTCATACCGAAGTACATACCGTCTCCTTCAATGTAAGTCACCATGAAGTCGTCTGTTCCGTCACCGCTCATGGTACCAGGCATAGCGTAGCCTGATGGGTTGAGGGCGTTTCCACCGACCCAATCATCATCCGAACCATCGACAGACATTGCTTCAGGTTGGAAGGTGGTTGAGACGTAGGAGGCACGTTCCTTGTCGGTTGACATGAGGAGCAGAGCAACATCGCTGGTCGTGGTCGCACCCAAGTGAGTGGACTCAATGGACATCAAGTTCGCTTCGTCAATCACTGCTGAAGAGGCAACGGAAATCTTGGTGTCGTCCAAGGTGTTACCAATCGAGGTGACATGAGCGTTGGCTTGTGCATCGATTTGGACGGTTGAAGCCGACCAAGTCAAGTTCTCAACAGTCCCCTCAGCATCCTTGACTGCAAGAGCAGTGGTAGCATCAGAGACACCACCGTCCCAGCGGAATGGTGTGTTTTCCACATACATTCCGATGAGTCCAGATGCGTCCATTGGGTAGACCCAAACATCGTCGCTGTTGATGACGTGCAGACCGGTACCGGTGCTTCCACCGTCGACCGATGCATCGATGGCGATGACGTTGACATCATCGGCGTAGACACCGTAATCAGATCCAGCAATGGTAGCATCTCCAATCAATACGAGTTCACCATTTTCCTTGTTAACACCAGTAGCGAAGCCGCTGATGTCTGTACCGTTAAGGGTCAGAGGATTGTTGGTGTCGTCAGTGAGGATTCCCACAGTTGAAGAGGTATCAGAGCCAGTGAGTGTTGAACCAACATCGCTGAAGGAACAGTCCTCAATCACAATGGCGTTGTCACCAAGCGTGATGGTATTGGCACTCGACTGAATGCTGACGCCGTCACAGTCAATAGCGGTCAGACCAGCAGCGTTAGGTGAAACACGACCAGATGAAAGACCGATGGTGTTTCCGCTGATTTCGGGACCGGCATAACTCGAGGACCCTGAAGTAGCTTCGAGGACATCGATGTCTGCGCCACCGTCACCCCACGAATCTCGTACGACAAGGGTGTAATTACCCGCATCGCTGTAGGTTCGTAGTGGAGTGTATTGGGTGTTACTGCTGAAGTAGTATGTACCCCATGTGTCTTTGGTGCCATCAGGTTTAGTGATTTCAAGACTGATTTCGTAGCCCCAACTGTCAGTTGCAAAGTTCACATCTGCGCTCTTTCCAGAGGCGAGTGTCCATGAACAGGTGTCAGAACTTCGGTAGTCACTTCGTCCGATTGAACACAAGGAACTGGTTGGTGAAGGAGGTGCTTCCATACCATCGAGGTAGATACCACCGTCAGCATCCGTTAGTGTGTTGTCGGTAACATCACCGCTACCTTCGTCAATGTAGATACCGGTTGATGTAGGATCACTGATTCCGCCAATGTCGTTGTTGTCGACAGTAAAGTTATCGGTACGGACGATGTAAATTGCGTCGTCCCCACCAGTGATGACGTTGTCTTGAACCAACAGGTTGTCCGATTCACCAGGATAGACAGCGATTGCGTGTCCGTTGCTTGGACTCATGTCGTTTCCTGTAATCTCAACACCTTGAGCTTCGTTTGAGTTGTAGAGCCAAACATCTGCGATTTCTCCACCGTCAACGAAGGTGTTGTCGGCGATGGTCATGTTGTCCGCACCGACTTCGTTCGAGTTGTGGCTGTAGTAGTAGGGTGAGCGTTCAAGCATCACACCGACACCGCAGTTAACGAAGTCGTTGTTTGAAACAATGTTCCCTTCTCCGCCACCAACGACCATACAAATGTCGGTGTATTGGATAGCGCTGTTCAGTTGCGTGTAGCCCTTGAAGTGGACAAAGGTGCTGTTCGTGATTTGGAAGTCGTCCAGTTCATAACTGTTGTAATAACCGTATCCCATCGCACCGTTGAGTGTCGCAATACCAGAAATCGTTGTGTTGTCCATGAAGGTGTTCAACGAGTAATATCGATATCCAATGTTGAATCCTTGTGGGTCTCCCTGGTCGCTGACAGCAACTGCTGTCACGGTTGCATCGTTCATGTACAACGTGGTTTCCCCGCTATAGTAAGGATACATTCGGTTCGAATTATCAAAGTCGTAAGAGGCAGTTGAGATCCACGTACTTCCGTTCCAGTTGTGCTTACCGCTTGCAAGGTACATGAATGGAGCGTCCATCATGACGGTCTCACCAGCAAGGTCGTTACCACTGTGGCTGCGCAAGTAGCCGTATTCGACCATTTCATTAGCAGCACCTGAATTGAACACACGGCTACCAGTAGAACTGAGGCCTGTGCATCGCTCAACCTTGACATACGCCGTTGAAGAGTAACAAATACGGGCCGTGAAGGAGTCGTCAAGGTACATCGTATCGGTGTTTCCTGACGTGTCGGAGAGACTGATGTCAAGGAAATCATATCGGAAGTCTGCTTCGTTGGTACCGCTGTTTGTCCAAGAGTACGCAATCTTTGCCACAGCTACAGCACTGTAACCACCAAGGCTCAGCACACACACGCTTGCGCATGAGCCGCTGTCAATGGTTTGTGTGGTAAAGGTCATGTCATAAGCGACACCGTTGGCGTCTGTCTCAGCCATACCAGTCACTTCGCCGGAAGCGTCCTTGAGCACCACGTTGGTGCCAACGACATCTTCAGCGATGCCTGAAACGTTTGCTTGAACTGTGACGTCAACTTGACGCATTCGCAAGAATTCACCAGTACCTGTCACTTCAACCGTAGACGTATCAATGGTTCCTTCGATGTAATCCATAACAGAGGATCCTGAGATGACAACATCCTTTGTGTTGCTCATCGCGACATCTGTTAGTGTGAAGTCACCTGTACCATCTGCATCGATTCCGATAGCGTTGTTCTGAATGGTCAGACCGTTCAATGTAACATCGCTGTCAGTGTTGCTGCCGTACTTGAATGCTGCACCAGCAGATCCCGTAATGGTACCTGTGAGGTCGCCGCCAAGGTCGTTTTGATAATAGATACCTGCGTTCAATTGGTTCTCGAGGTCAATGTTCTCAAGGTCAACACCGCCAGATGCAGTTTGACCAATCAATACACCGTAGTTACCACCGGAGACATTGAAGCGGTTGGTTGTCACAGCTGTTTGTCCAACAACATTCAATCCTGCTTGTGTAGGGTTCGTGACATCAATGTCTTCAAAGTGACCAGCGGTAAATGCACCGCCGACTTGAACACCGTACTCGGCTCCAATGATGCTACCTTCCTTGAACAGAGGAGTACCAGACTCACGCATGTAGTTTCCTAGATCAGATGGGTCGTTACCAGAGCGTGCCACGAAGTCGTAGCGGTCCTGGTAGTTGTCTGCACCACGGTGAAGAACATCCATCCACAAGGTGACCTTGGAGATGTTACCACCGTTGGCGACAGCGTTGGAGATGTCAACCACAGGGTAGGTTAGTCGAGCGCCTTCGCCGCTGTTCATGTAGTAAGTGTAAGCGTAATCAAGACAAACGCCGTAATTGTTGGGGTATCCGCCAGAGGCATAGCTTGGAGGGTTTCCAACGCTTCCAGGTTGTCCTGGTCCGTTCGAGGGTTGTCCGTTGGCTCCTTCAGGTGGGGCATATGCTCCGCTGAAGTAGAAGGATGGGGAGTAGTAACCCCAGTACTTGTATGGATAACGTGACTGGTACGTTCCTGTTGGGGAGACGCCTGGGATAGATTCCCAACCAAACCCGAATTCATCAGGAGCTTCGTAGTAGTCAGGGTAGCTGACGGACTGACCAAGCCAGTAGCGGTAGAAGTAGTAATAATATCCTTCCAACCAACTTTGGTAGTTAGGTCCGTACTCGTAACCGTAGTAGTTGCAATGCCATGATGGAGCACCACCGTCACCGCCGTTGTAGGTGTGTGTTCCTGCAGTGACGGCTGGATCGTTGCTACCGTAGGGGTAGTATCCTTCTTGTCCTTTGTCAGTAACGTTCCAGCTGTTACCGTTGTCATCTTCGAACTGAATGTTCATTCGGTCGGTGATGTAGTAGTACTTGCTGGAGAAGTAGTTGTATGACGGGTGAGCGTTACCACCTGCAAAGATGGAGTTGGCACCAACCTGGAGGTAGTTTCCTGTTCCAAGGTATGATGACAAGTCAATTTCGTAGGTCGTCCAACCTGTGCTTGCACCAGACAAAGCAGTACTTCGGTAGATGGTCGGTAGAGACATACCCCCGTAGGCAGCGATACCAACGGTGTTACCGTTGGAGGTGAAGCCGTCTACTTGAGGAGCGCCGTTGTAGGATTGAATACCAACAGCAGCGTTCTTCACGATGACGTCGTTGATGGTTGAAACGGCGTTTTCAACCCAGAGGGCTGTACCGGTTTGACCCGTGTTGATGATGCTGGATGCAGTGATGCTGAGTGAACCACCGTCGACTTTCACGGTTGCCATGTCATCGGAGGACGTGGTTGAACCAAAAATCGTAGCAGAATCGGTCATGGTCAGCGAGGCACCGTTTCCAATGAGCAGGGCCGCTTCAGTGGTTGTGTCTTGTGCAACGTCTCGCATGGTAGCGTGGTCAAGAGTGAGACTACCACCGTTCAAAATGTCCATGTGCAAACCGTAGGTCGGAGAGACCGCACGAATAGATGCAGGGTTACCAGAGGTTCCGTCATCGTTGGCGATGATTGAACCGCCATCCTTCAGTGTGATCACTGGAGTTGATGTTGCAGTACTAAGCACACGAAGTGACCCGCCTTGGAGTTCAAATCCACAACTATCCAGCATAAGGTCTGCTGCGACGGTGATGGATGTGTCGTCAAAGGTGAACATGTTGGTCGATGGATTGTAGTTACCAGTCAGGTTGTCGTAGGTAGCGTCGTTGATCAACTTGTAACAGTCAAGGGTAGGGTCGTTAAACACAATTGGAGCAGGCTCAAGGAGCAAATCCAAGTGAGTACCCCAAGTATAGCCTCCGCTAGGATACCAGTCACTAGCAAGGGTTATGTCGGGGTAGTCGTCTGGGTAGGTCTCGTTTTGACCTGCTGTTCCAAAGGCACGGACGATGTGGTCTGTGTAGCCTGTACCATCGCTGTCTTCAACAACGACCCACACGCTTGTGTTTCCGTCTGCATCGGTGGTGTGCTTACCGACCTGGAACAACTCGTTATTGTTGCTGTCCAAGAGGGAAGCGGTCACGATGTGATTGGATTTGTACACACGTGTCTGTACATTGTTGATGGAGGCGAGGCGATACAAAGATGCATTAGCCAAACCACCGAAGTAAATCATTGAAGGATTGGACGACGATGAAGATGCATCGTAGGAACAATCACCCGTGTCTCCGTTGGAGTCTGAACAATCGTTTCCGTTGATGTCGACATCAATCAGAACGATGTTCGTTCCTGTACGTGCCTTAGCGACATAGGGTCCAGTGCTGCTCACAGACGAACTGGAGATGCTTGATTCTCCAATAGCAATGTGAGTATTACGTCCGTCAAACACGTGGCTCGTAGTTGAGCTGTGTGAAATCGACGCATCGCTAATAGTGACCATGTTCTTGGCAGTGGTACAGGAAGCAGAGCTCTTGAACGAATCAAGAGAAGGTGCATCGAGTTCCATTGTCCAACCACAACCGGTCACGGTAAAGGCGCCGATGTCAAAGTTGTTCATGACCATGACTTCGTTGGTGATGGCGCTTCCTGTAAGCGTCACATCGCCAGCCGTGATGTCCGTGAAGGTTCCAGGGTGGATACGCTGCATAGCAATGTCTCCAGCCGTGACG
Source organism: Euryarchaeota archaeon UBA256 (assembly GCA_002494645.1). Classification (GTDB taxonomy): domain Archaea; phylum Thermoplasmatota; class Poseidoniia; order Poseidoniales; family Poseidoniaceae; genus Poseidonia. The sequence continues at coordinate 40,416 of DACE01000026.1, forward strand.
GTATCAAGAACTGCATTTGAACTGGAAGGCCCGTTACCGGTCTGTGAAGTACCGCCTGGGACTACCATCATGTCCGCTGATCCAAAGTCAGCGTCCATCATCTTCATGCTGTCCATTGCAAAGATGCTCACGTCAGCGTAGGAATCAATATCCACGTTATTGATGTAGACATCAGAGCCTGCACCAGCATCGGACTTGATTGCTGCACCAGTTTGACTTCCGGTGTTCGTCACTGTCACGTTGGATACTCGCAGGTCTTGCAAATCAACATTCACAAAGTTGCGGTACGCGTTTTCAACGGTGAGGTTTTCAGCGACAAGCATACCAGAGGACGAACCAGCGACGCTCATGATAGCACCGTCACCAACGTTTCCATCGGTGTTACAGTTCTTCATTGTGCCTTCGAGGAGTGTCGCCATTGTGTTTTCTGCAAAGTAGAAACACGATTCATCAACACCATCGATGGTGAAATCAGTCATCGTAAGTACCGTACCTTGGCCACTACCGTGAGTGAAGACTGCACCAACATCGGTGAAGGTGACTTCAGACATGGTGAAGTTACCAGTGTTACAGTCTGCTGTGGAGGAACCACATGATGGACCTGAGCCGTCATGACGGCTTCCAGAGCGGAACACGGCATCTTCGGTGTTGTTGAAGTTCACGTAAGTGAATTGGTGTCGGTCGTCGGTACCGCCTGCGGTAGCACAGTCGTCAGTGAAGGCCATACCCAACCAGTCAGCACCGTTCATTCCGGTGAAGTTGATGTTGTGGGTGGAGTTACCATTAGCGGTGAACTTGGTACAGGCCCCATCGAAGGAGATACCCTTTCCGGCAGCAACTTGAATTTGCACACCCGGCTCAATGGTCAAATCGGAACTGACCGTGAGATACTTGTTGGTTGGGTTGATGCGAATTGGGCTGTCGGTAAGGTCCCAGTGTGGGTCGGAAGTAATGTCGGAAGTGACATCGGTTCCTTTGCCTTCGTATGGCATCACGCGGTAGTAGGTTGAACAGTCTGTGCTTGAAGTGGTGTAGCAGTAGTATGCGTTGTATCCAGTCCAGAATGGAGCGATGGTACCTGGTCGGGCGAGGCTCGTGCCGCTGTACGGTAGAGCAGGCTGATGATAGGTCCATAGGTTTCGCTCAACGTTGGTATTCCCGTTGTCGATGAAGTACATGCTACCTTGTCGGCTGATTTGGACACGGTCGTTGCTGTCGTCACCATCGTATGTGGTTCCGAAGTACTCGAATTCAAAGCCTGCTGGGATGTCAATGTTGGCGTTACATCGGTTCTTGTACGTGTTCCAGTAGTAGGACGAGATACAGTAGTAGAGGTATGGTCGTCCGTTGGAGGTCCCGGTTAGAGCCGTGTCGGCGTTTGCCAACTCAACGAGTCCTTTGTCAAAGGATTCCCAGCCGTGGCTTGAGGAATCTGTTGAGATACGGAAGTTCGATGCAGTTGGCGTGTGACCTGGATTGCTGTTGAAACTCGTAGACGCAGAGTGAGCAATGCTCGCACCCTTAGAACGTGTTTGGTCCATGTATCCAATTGACCAGGAGTTGTAAGTAGCCTTACAGCCTGAGTCATACTTGAATTCAATCTCATTGGTCACGTCATAGAATGCAGCCTGAACGGTACATTCTGTTCCGTAGGTGTAGTACTGACGGTCATGCCATTCCACCACGAAGACCTTGTTCGGGTCTCCACGTTCAAAGGAGTACGTGGACGAGGTGTTCACGTTGATACCAGCACTGACGGTCGATGTGTCACGTGCAGTGAAGTAATATTCCACGGTGTCATTGACTTCCAAATCTTCAATGTCAGAACTCCAAGTACATTGTGAGAGTTCACAATCGGCTCGGGACTTTCCAGCTTGCTGCGTCATGGATGTTGATGTCCAACTTCCTGCCGTACCACCATCTGGGGTGATTCGGTGATAGAGTGTTGGTCCAACGCCAGTCGAACTACTGGTGTTCAATCCTGAAGCCGGGTCACCAGCATCGAGGATCGTGACAGATACCGTACGGACCTTTGCGTGAGAATCCTTCATGGCTGAATGAACAAATTCAGGCTTGAAGGTGTCAGGCGTCGGTGCTACGTTTCCGACCTTGTATGACATGTCACCTGTGGAGGCTTGTCGGCCATAATAACCAGTACCGAGAGCGAAACCGCTCCAGCGGTATGAACTGGCAGAGTTGTAGACCATGTAGTACGCAGGGGTACAACGGTCGTAGGATGTGGCACGGTAGAAGTAATACCAACCGTTGGTTGTCACACACATGCGGTTTGCAGTGGTTGAACTTCCAGTTGAGTTGAACTTGAAGGTACCAAAGTCACCTGTAATATCACCGGGGATGGCAAACTTGTAGGCTTGAGTCACACCGTATCCAAGAGATTGGGTAGGGGTAGCACCACCAGTTAGCGGTGTATCGATGCCGGTTTCTGTACCCACACCGACTGTACCCCAAGCGTTCTTGGTGCTGTCGTAGTGGAAGATCAAGTTCATTCCTGGACCATCAGCGGCGCTGATTTGTAGGTAGCCACCGTTGCCTGCCTTGAGGTTTTGATTTCCTTTGTTTGTACCACTGTTCATGCCGTAGTAGCCTGTTGCTGGGTTTTGATTCCAGCGAGCAAGCCAATTAGCGTAGAACGTGCTCGTGCCCGTGTAGAAACATTGGGTGGAGCCGGTACCACAGTTCGAGGTGTCAAATTCAAAGAAGTATTCGTCACTGTCGCTGTAGTAGGTCATTTGGCGGTCAAGGAAGCCTTGTGGGTTGTATTGACTGCTTGCGTGCACGTCAGTGGATAACACTGTCATCTTCTTGTGAGATGTTGGTGCGTTGGCTGGGTCAACGATGTCAACTTGGTAAGGTGTAGGCGTGGTTTGCGTTCCTGTTAGCGCAGGTTCGTAACCAACGTTAGCACCGTTACTACCTTGGTTAAGGTCTTGGTACTTCCAGTAGTATCGCAAGTCGTCCCCGTAGGTGAGGTCAGGTGTGCGAGCCTTGAACCAGCAGTCCGTAGCGGTGCTGCTGCAGCTGCCGACCGAGATCAATTCGCCAGCGTCGAGTTGGTTGTTGGAGCCCAACCCGTAGGTGGTGCTGGCCCAGGACGAACCACCGTTGGTGGAATAGTACAGTTGGGGTGCACCGCTGGATGTCGTATCAATACCGGACATATCGGTTAACTTGACGTGGAATGTTCGCTCGCCTTCGATGTATGAATCGATGCCAGTGTACGGAATGAAGTCAGACGTTGGGGGGTCTGCATCCGTACCACCGGAGTACGTAACCAGGATGTGAGAGTTACGACTTCCAGAAGCGTAAGCGTAGGTGTAGAAGTAAACGTTACCGCCAGACCAGAATTCACCAATTCCGACCGTACCTGTATTGGCTACGGCGTCGCTGATGATGGACACGCCACCGGTTGTGGCAGCACATGCAGTAGCAGAGTTACACATGGTGACGGTTTTCCATCCAGTTCCACGTAGATTGACGGTACCTGCAGACGGTGAGTTACCGATCGAACCAATCAAAGAACGAGCGGCTGTACCACCGTAGTTCCGGGCAAGGTAGCTTGCACTGATCGCGTTACCATTGCAAGAGCCTGAACCGAAGTTGGTCCAGGAATAGCGAGGTGCTGTTCCACAGCCCTCGAGTACCTTGACCTGTGCGTTACGGTTGTTTGAGTTTCCGTAACTCATGTACTTCTTGAATTCAATTTTGTCAACTGTAGCACCAGAAGGTAGTTGGTTGCTTGAAGTGAAGGTGTACTTGTGCCATGGGACGTAGTAGTAATATCCGTAGTAGCGGTAGTGGTAGCGGTATGTGCTGGTGTAACAGTATGCGTAGTACTTGTAACAGTATCCACCAGAGTTGGAGTTCACCTTGATTGACGGGTCCAATCCAATAGGGAAGACACGGTCGTCAGAGGTAATCCAGTCTGCATCCACCACGGTAATGAGGAGGATTTCGGGACCATAAACTTGCACGAAGAAGGTTCCCATGTAGGGTTCACCTGCTTCGGGCTCGATGATCATAGGGGAAGGAATCTCAACGAGAATTTCCCCAGTTTCGAGGTTGCGGATTTGAAGGGCTTCCTGCGTTTTGAAGAGTTCTTCTCCGAGTTCAACCTCTCCGGAATAGAGAGCATATCCTGCTGGCATGCGGAGGCCTTCGCTCAATCCAAACCAAGCTGCGTTGGCTGGGAGCACAGGTGCCTCACGGATGACGAGGTTCTGCTTGACTTGTGTGGACTCAACAGTGTAGTCCAAGTCATAGCCTTCAGCAAGTGGGTAGCGGATAACGTTGCCACCGACTTCAATGCCGTTAGGCGTAGGAGCTGTGATGAATGGTTCAGGAGCGCTGCCTGATTCATCCAGAGTGACGAGCATGGGGTTCAATCCAGAGATGATCGGATCAACCCACTCATTGGCTTGAACGGAAATTCCATTGGCTGCTTCAGGAGCGAAGTGCGTCAAGAAGGTATTCTCTGTGACACTCCATCCTTGAACGCCGGCTTTGATGTTCAAGTCAATATTTTCCCAAGTTCCCTCGCCGCTCATGTAATGCAGAGGTTCACTCGCAATCATTTGCGTCATGGTCCCATCGTCGTTCAGATAGGCCTTGGTTTTCTCGTCTCGCATCCCTTGAAGTTCAAGCGATGGGTCATATTCATATTCTTCTTCAGATAGCGTTTCGGGGAGTTTGAAGAAATCTTCTTCTTCTTCTCCAGTCGAGTTCGCTTCCACAAACTCAGCCTCTGCACTTTCATTGTTGTCGACGTAGCCGCTCATTGGCATGAGCACCATCAATGCGCACAACAATAGTGCAATTCCGATACCGCCGAAGACGGTTTTCTTTTTGTTTTTCTTGTTTCCCAACATAGGTCATTCACCCTCATACGGACTGTATGCAGTGCATCCCACACTTTACAACACTTATAGTGGTTGGGGTGCAAAATGTTTGAGGAATCCGCTCAGGCACCCATATTGACTCACAATTTTGAAAGATACCTTCGCCCAAGATAGTTCAAAAGTTGAGTGAAAAATATCACATGAGAACATGCCCAAAATACAACCTTGCTCGAGTCAGAAGACTTCCATAGCAAAATCAATCATCATCGGCTTTGATCAGTTGACTGTGAGAATCTATTGCCAAAGGATGATGCTCAGTGGAAAGGACCAACGAAGCATATCACGTAACAGAGGCGTCTATTCGTTGTTAAGAAAAAAAAGCCAGAGGGGGCGCCGTAGCGACCCCTCCAGCGTTGTACACTCTCGAGGAGTGGAGGGTTGTGTTCACCACAAAAGGAGCCTGGAATCAGTAATCCCAGTCCTTGCCTTCGCCGCCTTCGCCATCGCCTCGTGAGAGGATGAAGGCGCCTGCGATAAAGGCAACAATGACAACACCACCGATGAGACCCCAGGTCCAGGTTGGGACGCTGCTGGAAGCATCGTCGCCACCATCGTCTCCGATGGTACCACCGTCGCCGTCATTTGAATTGTCTGCGGCTCGGTTGTAAGTGATACTGTTCATTGAGGCTGCGGCATCCATGTTTTCCAAAGCATCCATTGGTACTACGGTGAAGTAGTACTCGAAGGTACCTGCTGCAGTTGGTTGAGCGATGGTCAAACTTTCGGCATCAGCACCCATGACACTGTCTGGGCAGGAAGCTGGCATTTCAGCAGCGGTGAAGGATTCACCACGCTGGAAGCAGACGTGCCACATAGCAACATCAGAGGTATCACCCGTAACGTCCCACTTGACAATCCAGTTCTCTCCGTCTTCTTCAACGGTGAGCGTGGTAGCAGCAGCGCCACCATCAACTTGCTTGTCGGCAGTGACCGTACCCTTACCGGCCGTTGAACAGCCTTCTTCGTTGCAAACGGCAACGGAGACGTGGTAAACAGTACCGTGGTCGGTGTTGGTACCCGAGTAGGAGTACGAGCGGTCTTCATCAGCAACGGTTTGAGTGAACGGTGTTGCACAGTCTTCTTGGCCATCACAGATGGTCACGACGATGTTGTCGCTGCTCAGAAGCGTACCTGTGATGTCCCAAGTGACGCCAATGGCGCCGCCCTTGAGTGCTTCAGCGTTGAAACCACTCACTGATGCATCGGGGATGCTTGCTTGTGCGAGTTCTCCACCCATGAGCACCATTGTTCCTGAGGGGACAACGGGGCTGTTAGCAGGGATGTTGTAGGTGAATTCTTCTGTTGTTGCATCAACATCTGTAGATGCGTCAGAGAAGAGAATCCACTTGCCTGAACCATCGATGTACCACAAGGATGTGGCTTCAAGAGATTTGTCAACGGTCACGGAAAGCGACTGAGTCAGGATGTCGTTGGCTGGGAAGGTGGTGCTTGGAGCATAGTCCATTGCAGCCACTGCAGCGTAGGTTCCTGAGAAGCCTTCGAGAGCCACTGAATCGTAACTTGCAATATCTTTGTCAGCGAAGGTCGTGATGGTGAAATTGCTCAGAGCGAAATATTGCAAAGGATATGTGATGGAGATCCCTGCGTCAGTAGTCGACTGTGCAACTGCATCGTTCCAGATGTCCAGCATCATGGTTTGGGATGCTTGACCGCCGTGCGTGTCGTTAACGACGATGTTGATGGCAAGGTTACCGACATACTCTCCTAGGATAGGAGTGCTACAGGTTGTTCCGCCTTCAGTTTGGTTTCGCTCACCACATCCGAGCATTTCGCCGCCCTGGTAGGAGTAGTAAAACGAGAGACCGTCACCAGACGGGTCATCCACATCAAAGGCAGTTACTGAGAGTTGCAAGAATGCTTCTTGGCCGACTACGAGGTCCCCCTCGTTCACCAGTTCAAAGGAGGTGATGAGAGGAAGGTTGTTGACGACATCAACAGTCATCGACTCAACGTTGTTGCTGAGACGTGCGTCAAATGCACCAATCCATTCGATAGGTTCGCCTTCTGGATTCGGCTTGTCGTCCATCTGCAAGGTGAAGTCAAAGTCATACTCCCCTGGCTCGAGGGTAATCATTACACAGGCTGAGCCAACCAAGGAGCCGAAGCCACCGAGGGGTTGGTGCGTGTAGGGCACATCAGTACCTTCAACACATTCATCGGCCATGCCGGTGAACAATACAGCGCCGTCGAGGCTGATAGAGTAACTCACGTTCCAGTTGTAAGCGTCCATGGCGTTGCTTCCACGGTGTTCAACGTCAGCGTAGATTAAAGACGCTCCTACGTTGAGGTCGGTGTTTTCACCAGCTTGGATGAAGGTTGATGGAAGGCCGGTACCATCTGAATTGTAACCTTGGTAGACACCCATTCGTGCAATGCGGATGTCGTGATAGGTGAAGGTTGTGCCGATGACCTCATCGGAGTCGGTCTTAGGGTTGTCGTCATTGTTGACAAGAACTTCACACAGATTGTTCCATGTCGTGACGTTCTCATCCCCTTCGGTAGCATCACTGCTTTCAATACAATCTTCGAATGGACCGTACATTGTGTAACCAATGACTTCTGCTTCCACCTTCATGGTGGACTCATTCTGTGCCGTATTGATGGCTATTGAGCCCGTGTAGGTCCACGATGTGAGGTACGAGAGAACATTGCGAGAGGCTGTTTGGGTTGCGTTCGGGTCCGTTTCGTTCTCGAAGGTGTTGACCGTGGTCGGTGTTCCTGCGGTGAGCAAAGTAATACCACTGTTGAGGGTCAAGTCTGTTCCATCAGATGCTTGAGCCGAATCGTAATCACCCGATAATGCGAGGCGGATTTGGACTTCTCGGGGGTCGAAGGTGTCCGAACCATTGGCCGTAACTGTCAGCGTGAAATCTCCGCTGGTATCAGTCCAGTCGGTCTTGATGTCCTGGTCGGTCGTGTCCCATGAAAGGTCGACTTGAATATCATACCAATCTTCAACAACGACGTAGACAAGTTCAGCATTGTTTGCTGCGTCTGAATCGGTTGGGCTGGAAACAGCGACTTCGATCATATACTCGCCTTGAGTAGGCGTCCAGGTGATGTCGGCGCCAGCTCGTTGTAGTGTGTATTTGCCTCCGTCGAGGTACGTTCCGGGAACGAGAGGGTCGGACGTGGAATCAAAGTCACAGACCGTCCCATCGTCGCACATAGCGTCAAGGTTTTCCCAGTGGAGGTCGTTTCCACTTGCATCTTTAGCAACCATTCCGACATTTTGGTTAAAATCGGTCAGGTAAACGGTCACGGTATAGGAGAGTTCTTCGATGTTGGCATCTCCAGCATTCTGGATATACGCAGCGAAGGTTGTATCTTCTCCAACCATTAGCGTGTTGCGACAACCGCGGTCGTCGCAAGATGTTTCTTTCGGCGTTGTAATAGCAACCACTGACGGGTCAGCGCCTGCACGGCCGCTGGTGTCTTCGATTACCATGGGTTCTTCAAGTTGGGTGAAGTCAACAACTGCGAAAAAACTCGTCAGCATTAACAACCCCAAAATCATAGGTGTCATATTCTTCATGTCTATACCCCCGAGGGTTCGGTATCCCTCACCACGCCATGCGTTGTATTTATACTATAGGAAGGATGTTTATGCCCTTATGAAGCGCAGAGGTGCCTTGTAGTCATGCGTTTTTGCGTTCAGCCTTCGTTTCAGAGCGCAAGTAGAGCAGTTATTTTGTTAGAGAGAGAAATATCTGGCATTTGACATTTCAACTCTCGCGTAACGCGGCCGAAGGTGGTATTTTTGAGGCCTGTTTCACGGGTAAGTAGGTCGTGAGGAAGACAATCAACCAACCGAGTAGGAAGAGAAGCAGGGTTGAAGACCACGGGAAGGTGAAGGCTGCACCTTCTGACTTCCAGATCGCCTGATACAAAGCTCGATGAAAGCCGTAACCCAACAACAACCCGTTGAGCATACCCAACATGGCGATCCAAGAAACCTCGATGAAGAAGATATTGAGCACTTGGCGTTGTCGCAATCCGATGGCTCGCAACATGCCGATGGTGCGACGGCGCTCACTTACGTTTCGGACGGTGACAACACCAATGCCAGCCACGCCAACCAGAAGCCCCATGGCGAGATAACCCTCAAACAAGGACAAAATCGCAAGAACGAGTGATTGAAGGATGGCGATTTCTTCTGCGACAGTTTGAACGGTGACGCCCTGCGATGCCAAATCTCGTGAAAGAATGTCCTCGAGTTCTGCAGCTGCTTGACGCTCACCCGCAGTTTTTCCCTGTGGCGACTGGTCCATCTCAGCAAACTCAGCGGTCGTGGCATCTGCATCCTCAGCGACACTCACATACATTCGTGTCATCTCTCCCCCAAATTGTTCGTCCACGACCGAATCACTCATCCACACGCCTAGTGAGAATATGTATGACGACTGTTCAAGGAAGCCACCAACTCGCACTTCCCGGGTGTTTTTAGGATTTGATATATCAATAAGCAAAATTGAATCTCCAATTGAAAATTGCAGTGGAACAATCGTGGCACCATCGGTGGTAGATTCCAATCCAAAAGAGGCATCAAGGAAGACAATATTTTCGAATTGTTCCATCGCGCGCCACGCCTCTTTTTGGGTGTCCCCCAAGGACTCATCCCACGCGTAGAGAGGCAAACCGCCATGATTTCTGAATCCTTCATCAACGCCCCGCAAAAGGTAAGGCATCCGCTCACCATCGCTATCCTGCAGGTGCACTGGGGCGCGGTAGACACCACCCACCGCATCGATATTGGTGATGGAAGGGTGGTCAACCCCCCACATGCTCGCGTTCGCATCCAGTTCAATTGGACGTGACCGTGATGCGGTGAGGAGGAGTTCAAATTCTCCCTCCGCCTCTTCTACAAAATCCGAAGAATAGGTGTCGAATTGGTCTGTATATCCCGAGAGTACAACCACTGAAAACATAGTGATTGAGAACATGCCCATCACGACTGCGGTCCGAATTGGATGCGCCAAAGGATGAGCCAAGGCGACGGACCCTACAGGACCAAACCGACGGGTGATGACTCGGGATTTGGAGAGCACCTGTACCAGAAGTGGAGCGAGGCTTGTCAAAACCATGACCCCCGCGATGACCTGGAGAAGTCCAAGGACAATGAAAGCCAGTTCATTGGCTTCCAAACGAGAGCGAATGGGGTCAATGGGAGCGAGTGCAATCGTCCAGAGAAGGAACAGGAGCCCAATAGCGCCGAGTGTATTACGAGGCCCGTGCCGCTTCCAGCGTTTCCACGGTTGTTTTGAACCGAGGAATACAGGCAATTGCCAAGTCACTACTGGCGTCACCATCAGGATGAGGAAGGCGCCGAGCGAAACATAGGCAACATAGGCAAGCCCACTTTCCAACCCGAGGAAAAAGAGGCCTGCAAGGCTGATGACAGCTCCACCAAGAGCCATGATTTGGATGAGATAAAGCCCCCATGGGACTCCTGATTTGATCGTTAAACGTCCTCCTTTCAAAGCCCGAACGATGTTGATTTGTGAGTTGAAGAGGCTGGCAGACCACAATAAACCGACGGCCAACAATGTCCCCCAAATCCATCCTGCGGCAAAGGAGTCCAAGGACCAAGAGAATCTGAAGGATTGGGCCCCTGCTGAGGCGAAGATGGTGGAAAAGGCGCGAGAGATGAACCACGCCAGGCCGAGGCCAACAATGGAACCAATGCCTCCTGCAAAAATGGCCAACACCAATCCTTCCTGTACGAAGAGTGCTCGGGCGTCACTGCGTCGAAGCCCAAGCGCACGAACCACAGCCAATTCACTCCGTCGAACATCAGCGAGGAGCATGATGATGGTCAGGGAAAGAAGGACACCTGCTGCAATCGTGAAGGTCCCAAACACCAAGAACATCGCAGAGAGAAGGCCGGATGATTGTTCGGCTTGTTGAGCTGCTTGCACTTTTACTGGAGTCGCTACGAGGAAAAGATCGTCCATAGAACTGCGTTGGTCAAACCAATCGCGCAATGCCTCAATGGAGTCAGTGGGTGTTAAATTTGAAGCGGGTGAAATCAACAGAATGGAACGCTCATCAACCTCTGCAAGTGCGAGGATTTCAGCATCCCCAAGGCTGATGAATCCAAGGACTACTGAGTCAAGTTCCCCCAATTGTTCAAAACCCGGCATGACGCCATAGAGTCCTGCATAGGTCAAATCGAGAGCAGTATCATTTCCGTAAGCATAGGGAAGGATGCCTTTGACAGCCAGTGATTGGTTTTCGCTGAGAGCGAGGTCGTCCATCCGATTGGAGACAAGAACTTCACCTGATTCAACCTCGATGCTAGAATTCAGGCCACCAAAGGCGAGGAACATTTGGGGGAATTGCCCGAAGCCTTGGGCTTGCGAGACAATCGGGAAGCGTAAGGTTTCCAGTTCCAACGTAGAGGTGTTCCACCTTGCCAATCCCTCAGCGTGTGTACACCAGTGCGTAGTTGGCGACGCTTCGACATCGGCTATGCCATTACAAAACTCGGGAAGCGTCGTATTGCTGCTTTGATGTTCAACAGGCCATGCCGCCTCGGTTGTTGACGTGAAGTCTGCTGTTGAAGGCGTCGTCGCAACAAAATATTGCTTTGAGAGCAATCCTTCAACTTCCAAATACAAGTCTCCGTCAAAGGCAAGTTCGTAGCCCAAAACAGTTGAAGGGCGCTGAATATTAAGTTCAGTTGTTGCGTTTAAGTTGAGTTCCTCAGTGAATTCAAGCAGCGTCCAGTTGTCATCGTCTGCCGTCAGGATGTACCAGTGGTCAGCCCCATAAACGGCAGCGCGGGCAGGGAGGTCGGTAGCGAACTCGGCTACTGAAGAGGATTCAACCTCTGTTTCAGCTGCCAACAGAACGCCTTCGTCGTGAGCCAAAACTGCACCCGTCCCAGACGGGTCAAATGCAAGATCGTGAAGGAGGTCCCCCTGGTCAACCTGCCAAATCCATGCTTCGCGTGTGGCCGTCAATTCAAATCCGGCACCTGAGGGACCGTAATGCCACAAGGCATCATCCGTGGAATATAATTCTGTGACATCTCCGTCGCCCAAGGTGAGCAGTGGCTCTCCCTCGGTCACAACATCGATGAGAGGAACTTGGAGCACTTCCATCATGCTGCTTGCGGGCATGAGAAGACTTGCGTTTTCACGTAGCGCATGGACGTCTTCGCCAGTAATCCGTCCGAATCCAGCAGTCGTCGAAATCGTAATGGCTCCTGTATTCTCATCCCGTGTGAGATTCATGCCAACATCTTCAGCGCTCAAACGTTCATCGAAGAGCGCCCCGATTCGTTCTGTGGCCGTTTCAACGGCGCCATCGTCCATTGCGTCATCCAACGCGATTGACATTCGATTGATGGTATCGGGGGCTTCAAGCAAGCGTTGTGCAGTGGAGAGGTCGGTGAATACTGCTGGAGAGAGTGTACCCGCCATAGCCCCTTGCCCTTCATTGGCTACGACGGCATGAACCTGAACATCGGCTTGCCGTTTCACCCGTTGGCCTTCCTCGGTGATGAACCAACCCATTTCAAGAACATCGCCTGCCTTCACCTCGAGGCGGTCACTGGCTACTTGATTGACGACCACTTGAGGAGTGAGTGCTCCGTCATTGGCAGCAGCGAGGTCTGAGAAACGTAAGCCTGTAGCAATATCGAGTGGTTGCCAAACCTGCAGAGCATCGACACTTGCATTGCGTGCGAACCATGATACAGAAGGTTCTGCTAACCCTTCACCAGAGGTCAAACTTACTCCGTTGGCCAGACCGTATTGCCGTCCGATGACTTGAGTTGAAAGGATGTTATCTTGCTGAATGCCCTTCCATACCGAATCGGCTACGTCCGAAGAAAACTGAACGCCCGCTCCAGTTTGTGGGTCAAGACCTGAAATCAAAACATCCGTGGCACCGTACGAGGCTTCGACTTCGTAGGCCACGGTTGCATCCAAGGAGTCGCCAACCACCAGCGAGGAGGTTATGATGGCTGAGGCGATGATCAAACCTGCCACCATCAAGACGGATTGGCGCTTTCGTCGGCGTATGTTTTCCTTGGCGAGTCGCCACACAACCAAACGTTGGGGCATGAAAAACGGTTGGATAAAGGTCAGGGAAAGGATACCAACGAGAATGCCACCCATGACGGCATTCACAGGACTCAAGCCGAACCAAGACAATACATAGAGGCCGACAATGGCGTCAGCAGCAGGGCCAAACAAGAGTACGAGACGAGCAGTCCATGAGAGGCTCGAAAATCTTGAAGACAAGCCCAATGAGGCTGCGCTGAGGATGACCGTGGCCAAACCAACCAACGCAACTGAAAGGAGCAGACTTATTCCTCCTCGGTCTGATTCGCCTTGAGGTCTGAAGTAATGACGCCGTCGTTCATGGTGATGCTCCTACGGCAACGAGAAGCGATGTCAGGGTCGTGAGTAACGATGAGAAAGGTGGTGTTGAGGCTCTGATTCATGCTGCTGATGAGGGACATGACCTCTTCTGAGGTCGCCGTATCAAGATTGCCCGTTGGTTCATCACAGAGAATAATCGCTGGTTCGTGAACGATCGCACGAGCGATGGCGACACGCTGTTGTTGACCACCTGAAAGTTCAGCAGGGCGATGTTCGCTCCGGTCTCCGAGCCCTACACGCTCGAGGGCAGCAATGGCCTCACGGCGTGCATCACTTGGCCCACGGCCAAGTAAGAGCAGTGGTAACTCAACATTTTCTACCGCAGAGAGCACCGGAAGGAGGTTGAAGTCTTGAAAAATAAATCCAAAATGTTCTGCACGCAAGTCCGTTCGAGCATCATCTCGAATCCCATAAAGCGGTTGGCCCTTGACATTGACAGCCCCCGAAGTGGGTTCGTCAATACCCGAGAGGATGTTCAAAAGAGTCGTTTTTCCACATCCGGAAGGACCCATGACCGCCACCATTTCACCGGACTCGATGGTCAAGTCCACACCCCGCACGGCTTGGACCGTTGATTCCCCTGCTTGGTACAACTTCCACAAGGCGGTGGCGACGAGAGCAGTGGTCATGTATGGACCAAAGAGAATTGTGTTCATAAAGTCCTGCCCGTAGGCACTGGCATGGGAAGTGGTGAAGCAGCCATTGTCATCACGCTACTCGCCTTTGGCCCGCTGAGTGAACGACTCGGCGGACGTAGCCACACCATGCACTTGACATCTCCAATGACGATACGGGACCTTGTGATTCAGCAAGGGCTGGAAGAATGGATTGATTTTGGCCTCTCCGTTGCGCTCAATGGAACACGGTGCACGCTTGATGAAGCACTCATTGACGGCTGTGAAATTGCCCTTTTGCCTCCTGTAAGTGGCGGCTAAAGCCCTCCCAACGCGCGGTGATGAAGGAAAGCCTTCAACAATGGGCACGAACACCCCATCATGAGGAAGCACCATGGTAGGCGGACTTGGACCTTTGGAATTGACGATTCTTCTCGGCTTGTTTTTCATTCTCTTCGGGGCAAATAAATTGCCCGAGATGGCCAATGCACTCGGTCGCTCGAAAGGTGAATTTCAGAAAGGCCTCAACGACTCCACCCAATTAGCGACGGCAGCGCAGACCGTCACTGACCTTGAGGCCGGTGGACGAACTCCAGACCAAGTCCTCATGGAACGAGCAAAAGCCGTTGGTATTAATCCAGCAGGAATGCCGGTCGAAGAACTTGAAAAGAAAGTCACTGCTCTTGAAGCATTAAGCAGTGACGAGTAAGGTCAACCTCGTTTTCGCTTGACTTTCAACGGTGAACCGCAACGGTCGCACGACCCTACATCCTTGTTCTTTGAACGCTCAGCGTTTTCTGGAACTGGAAATTCTGCTCTGCAACCCGTGCATCTCAGCGACCACAACCAAACAGCCGCCGAGGTGGCATTTGCCACACCACTCACTTCACCACCAGCGCTTCTGTATGCGTTTTGAAGTCGGTAATCATCAGTAACAAGGTGAGCCTGAAGGCCCAAAGCGAGTGCTAACACGTCCAAATCAACGTTGGAGAGACGGGGTAAATCTCCGCTTTGAGATGCCACACGTTTGGCCTCTTCAAGCCAAGGTTGAGGCGCATCCTGCCAGCGCAGATCCGCCGCATCAATCAACAAGGAGCGCGCCTCACTGAGCTGCGCTAATTCACGTCGTTGAGATTCTGCACAAATCCCGCCAGCGAGTTGATTCATGGGCCAGTGCAAAAGGGCCGCCGTGTCGAGAACCCGGTGCATAGCCCGAACATGAGAATCACCCCCATGAAGTCACCGCTTACCCCTATCTTCATCAAAGGAGGCCGTGAGGGCTTACCATGGGTTGGAAGGAAACCTTCGTGGAAGCCTTCGATATCTTCGGACCCGCCAGCCTCTTCGTCTTCTCGTTCACGGAAGCCATTATTCAGCCGATACCTCCTGATTTGGTGTACATACCAATGCTGGTCAATGCATCGGGCAATGTCCCACTTGTAGTGTGGCTTTGGCTCGTGGTAACCGTGTCATCTGTTCTTGGGTGTTTGGTCGGCTATTTGATCGGTCAGCGATGGGGGTCGAAACTCATGGTGCGGTTCGGCCAGGAAAAGCATCTCATCAAATTACGTCAACTCACAGACCGCTACGGCTCCTTTGGCATCTTTCTTGCAGCGATTTCTCCAATTCCGTACAAGGTCTTCGGGTGGATGGCAGGTATGGCTGAAATGCCAAAACGACCGTTCATCATTGCCGGTTTTATCGGGCGTGGTTGCCGTTTCGGTTTTGAGGCCATCCTCATCGGCCTGTACGGGCAAAAGGCATTTGATGGCATCATGTGGGTTCTTGACAACGAACTTCTTCTTGCAGGCGTTTTGATTGTCATCTTGACCTTCGTATGGTTCGCCTACCGCTGGTGGACCAACTTAGACGCAGACAGCCCAAGCCATGCATGAGGCCCCCACCTCTGTACATCGGTTGAAATGGGAACGGTTATGAACAGGCCGTCGGTGGACGGGTTGCCGCTCGCGTGGTGTAGCCAGGTCCATCATTACGGGTTTTCATCCCGTCGACCCGGGTTCGAATCCCGGCGCGAGCACTCTTACAGACACCCAGTGTCAACCTTACTCGCCATGATTCTGTGGCATTGATGCACAAAAAGGCAGCGAGAAGGTTAAGGACGGACGAACGCTGCCCCCAACATGGTCAATATCGGAGACACTGCGCCAGCCTTTACCTTGAAAACAACCGACAAAAGTGATGTCAGCCTGTCTGATTTCAGCGGTCAAACGGTCATCCTTGCGTTTTATCCGGGAGCCTTTACGGGTGTTTGTGACAAAGAGATGTGCGCGTTTCAAGACAATCTTGGCAAGCTCAACGATGCCAATGCTGTAGTTCTCGGCATCAGTGTGGATTCTCCTTGGGCCAACGCAGAATTTGCTCGTAAGTACAATCTCGAGTTCACCCTTCTCTCTGACCTTGACCGCGAGGTAGTCCAAGCCTACGATGCATCCTTTGTTGGCCTCGGTGGTATTGAAGGATACGTGTGTGCCAATCGCGTCGTCGTTGTGATCGACAAGAATGGTGTCATACAACATCGCTGGGTTGCAGAAAACCCCGGCGTGGAACCTGATTACGATGCCGTCGTAGCCTTTGCAGCCTCCCTCTAATCTGGAATCGCAAGGCAAAGCACGCTGGCGTCACGCCAATGTTCCGTTGTTGTAATCTTCAACGGCTTGGTAGATTTCTTGACGCGTATTCATGACGAAGGGGCCGTAGCGTGCAATCGGCTCATCCAATTCTGGGCCACCGAGGATGAGGAATTCTGCGCCGTCTTCTTCAGCCGTCAACTCAACAGAGTCGCCAGTGGACAACAATCCCAATCCGCCGTCGTGCAGGGACCTTCCTTCGATGTTCACTGAACCACCAAAGGCGTAGACCATCACGTTGTGGTCTGCTTCGCATGTGTGGACGTAGGTTGTTCCCGCTTGCATCTTCATGTGTATGTAGGTGATTGGAATAACGGTATCAATCACCGCAGAAATGCCCATAGCCTCACCAGCGATGACCTTGGCCCAAACAGTTTCATCATCGTTCATCACTTCGGGAATGTCCTTTGAGGGAATATCTTGGTAGCGTGGAGGCATCATTTTGTCCTTGGCTGGTAAGTTCACCCAAATCTGGAATCCATGCATTTTGCCACCGTTTTCCATCATGTGGTCTTGAGGTAATTCTGAATGTATGACGCCACGTCCTGCGGTCATCCATTGAACGTCGCCTGGATTCAAATCTCCACTATTGCCTGCAGAATCAGCGTGCTGCATTCCTCCGGCGAGCAGATAGGTGACCGTTTCAAAGCCTCGGTGTGGGTGAGAAGGAGCTCCCACTGCTTCTCCCGGCGCGTAATCGACTGGACCCATTTCGTCAAGGAGCAAAAACGGACTCATCAGTCGGCCCATCGCCGCTGGTCGCCTTACCTTGAAGCCCCCTCCTTCGAGAACTGTATTTGTTGGCACAATGGATTCAAGTCTTCGTTTCATCAGATTGGACCACCTGTTAAACTGTTAAGAATGGCTACGATCGTGTCTGGATTGGCTGGTTTCTTTTTGTTCACGGTCAGAGAACGACCGACAACATTGCTGCCGAGGTATGAAAATTGCATCCGCATGGCCATGATGACATGGGCGCCTCCACCCCCTGAGTGAGTCGCAAGTGCAACCTTTCTGTCACGGAAGAGTTGTCTGAAATCATCACCATCTCGACTCAGCCAAGCGATGGCATTGTTGAGGACTGGAGGATAGGAACCGTTGTATTCAGGGGCGAAAACCATCCAAGAGTCCCCTTTGGAAAGCGTCTCACTTAAGGAGGCCAAACCCTCTAAGAGGCCGGTTTCTCGTTCAAGGGCGACGGTGTACATTGGAAAATCATAGGCATTGAGATGGACAGTGGTCACCGAGTGACCCATTTTGACGGCATAGCCTTCAACTTCTTTTGCAAGAGCAGCATTGCTACCGTCCGATGCGAGGATGAATACCAAGGCCGCCATATGGTAAGCAGGATGCCGCCCCATTTAGGGTTAGCAGTAGCTCCCATGTGACCTGACGGTAAGGAAGATGAAAGGGAACGCTTTGGGTTGGCCATGTCCTCGCTGTGGATTGTGGGCCGCCCGGTAAGCGACCCTTGTTTTGGCGCTTTAAGCGACCTGGCCCTCTCAGCCCAACATGAAGGGTGTGACGCCGCAGTGATTTTTGTGGAAGGCAAAGGAGGCAACGACCTTTCGACACTCAACGATTCAGTAGAACGCATGCATGAAGCCCTTGCCAGCATCAAAAACAGCTCCGTCAAACGATTGATGGTCGTCACGGGTTTCAGTTCACTGACAGGACGGCGTTGGAAGCAGCACCAAGCAACATGGCAGTCCAATCTTGGAGTGAGTCTCGAAAGCGTCGATGGCATGGGCTCGTTGATTGCGGAGATTCTTGCCAAAAGCGCTGCATTGGGCGGCATGGAGGTATTGGTGCTTCGCCAAGATGAACACGACGCTGAACTCCTCGGTCGTTGGATCAAAAAGGCAACCTCACTCTCTGCCGCTGAGTATACTGCTCTGCACGACCAAACAATACCAGACCTTGACGGGTGGGTGGTAATGAATCATGACCCGAGTGGTGAATTCACGGGTGCAATTGACGCCTTGACATGGCTTCAATAGCGAGGTATTATACGGGTCGCAGCCTGTGAATTTCACATGACTGAGGCTATGATTCTTGACCACGCTCAAGAAGCAGGAACTGATTTTCTAATATACACAGGGAATTTTTGTGGTTATTGTCGAGCACTCAAAAATCTACTTGACGGCCGAGAACTCACATACACAGAATTCAATTTTGATGAACACCCAAGAATGAGAAGAGGAATTGTTGAAGTCACCAACCATCGAACCGTACCAGTGGTCTTTGACTTGAGAGACGGTGGACCGATGTTTATCGGTGGCTTTGATGAAACGAACCGTTACCTCAAGCGAACGTAAGCAGCCATTCCTTGAGTGCATCGTGATGCTCGAGAGGAATCATGTGGCCTTTCGGATGCTCAACGAGTTCAACAGCCCACCCTGCTGATTCGAATAAATGGGCTACTGCCCATCCGTCTTCAATTGGAACTCGGATGTCTTTTTCACCGTGCATCCAGAACAGCCGTTTGTGTTCAAGTTCACCGAGGCGAAGACGTAATTCCATGGGTCGAACCAAACGCGTGCCCATGCAAATCACACCTTGGATTCGGTCAGCAATGGGCAACTGCAACATCTCTTGAGCCATAGCACCGCCCTGAGAAAAACCACCAACCACCAACGGACCCATCGGCGCTTCTTTCGCGATGAGTTGCTCCAATTGTGAAAGACTCGCATCAACATCGACCAATTCAACCCGTGAGAGGTTGAGGCGTCGGGTCACATCAGCTGCAAAATCTTCGTAGCGCCACCATGTAAAACCGCGTGTGGGATGCTGATAACGTGCCTGTGGAACCAATAGGGTCCATCCTTCCGGACAGATTTTCTGTGCAAATGGACGCATCATTGAGGCGTCGCCAGTCATGCCGTGCATCATAATGAGTGTCGGCATGAAATCCCTCAGAGCGTCCACTGTGAAACGATTCCACCAGCGACCTTGAAGTGAAGGAGCGAGGACTGTCCACGTAGCGTCACTGTGAGTGAATAATCGCCTGAAAGGGAGGGAATGGTTCCAATGGCGCCTTTCTCACTGGCTCCTGAACCCCAGGCTCGGGTGAGTGGTGAAGCACCTTGATGATCCTTCATGCTCAGCGTACCTGAACCACCTCCTGCGATGTTAACATCGATGTACCACACAAGTACATCCCAATCTTCTCCATCTGGATGTCCGCTGTCGAGGAAGGTATCGTAGATGTCATTCTCGTTTTCTGCGTAGACGCTATCGAGAAGGTCTCGTGCCTGATAGAAGTACACCTCACCTTCGTAATTCGATTTCGTTTGGGTCAATTCCATGCGCAGTTGTTCAACTCCTTCGCCATCGGTCCAGACGAGGGAATCCAAGAAACCGTTTCGGCCACTGAAAGCGTAGGAGAGGCGATGACCATCTGAGGAGTCAGCAGTTACGTCGGCGACACCGTTGTAGATGGATGCGGTTGAAGCCGACCATGACTGTCCAAAGAGTGTGAACTGCCAGGCATCACCTTCCTGCCATGGGAACTTGAATACGGGTTGGGCATCGCCTTGTTCGTAAACAGAGAGACCGTCAATGGTGATCCGTCCCAAGAAAGGGTTGTGGTTGATGACAGCGTGGCGTTGTGCCTCACGCTCACTTGAGATACCAAGTCGGTAAAGGCCACTCTCGTTATCGATTTCTGCGACGACAAGTCGAGCACTGTCTTCGCCAAACTGAGGCGTCACAAAGGTGTAGAGCCACTGATCCCCAATTGTCCACGCAGGTAAAGCGAGTTCATCTTCAGTCGTATCTCCCATTCCGTTACTGGATACAGAAGGGCCTTCAAGACAACCTGCCAGACTCAGCGAGAACATCAACAGGCTCAGAGCCAAGGCGCCACGCATGGCCTACCGTAGGATGAGGCCTTCAAGAGGCTAACGCTCCGAGGATACTTCAAAGAAGACCGGTCTTGGTAAGGAAGCCATTTGCTCCCGCAAGCACTACTGCAACAATGGACATCAACTTGATGAGGATGTTCAGCGAAGGTCCAGAGGTGTCCTTGAACGGGTCACCGATGGTATCTCCGATAACGGCTGCGTCGTGAGCAGCATCGCCTTTCTTAGCGCCTTCAATGTGGTTTTGTTCAATCGCTTTCTTTGCGTTGTCCCAAGCGCCACCTGCATTGGCCATGAAGAGCGCCATGAGGACACCCGTCACAAGCGAACCAGCAAGCAGACCACCGAGAGCGTCCCAGCCCAGAGCGTATCCGACGATGACTGGAGCGAGAACGGCAACGAGGCCGGGCCCTACCATTTCGCGAAGAGCCGCTTTGGTTGAGATGTCGACACAAGTTTGGGAATCAGGCTTCACACCTTCTTTGCCTTCGAGGAGTCCTGGGATTTCCTTGAATTGACGTCGGATTTCGACCACCATGTCGCCTGCAGCCTTGCCGACTGAAGTCATGGTCATAGCAGCAACGACGAAGGGAAGGCCTCCACCGATAAGCAGGCCGATGACAACCATAGGGTTGTTGAGACTGAGATCAAGTGTATCTGTTCCTGTGTTCAGTGCAGCGGTATAGGCTGCGAAGAGAGCGAGCCCTGTGAGGGCAGCAGAACCAATTGCGAAGCCCTTACCGACAGCAGCGGTGGTGTTGCCAATAGAATCGAGTTCATCGGTGATGGCACGAACATCGTCGCCAAGACCACTCATCTCTGCGATACCACCTGCATTGTCTGCAACGGGCCCATAGGCGTCAACGGTCATGGTCACGCCAACTGTAGCGAGCATGCCCATAGCAGCCATAGCAATGCAGTAAAGGCCATAGTCATCGCCACCAAATTCGTTTGCTCCAAGGATACCAAGAGCGATGAGACAAACAGGAATGAACGTGGACATCATTCCGACAGAAAGACCAGCAATTGCGTTGGTTGCAGGACCGGTCTTAGACATTTCACCGATGTGAGGAATCGCTTTGGTTTTGATGCCAAAGACAGGCTCGATACCCGTGTAATATTCTGTGACTAGGCCGATGAGGATACCGATGATACTACCCAAAACGACCGAATGCATCACGCCCATCTCAACGTCGATGAGGCCTTGATTGATGGCGAGGTATCCTCCGGCCCAAAACAAAGCTGCGGCGATAAAGGTCGTGTTTCGCAGAGCGGCTGCAGGGTCACTGCCGTTCTTGAGGAAGGTCATAGAAAAGACACCGATGATGGATGCGATGTAACCAATCAAGCCGAGCATAATCGGCATCAGCACATAGTCAGGGGCGACGGTACTGTCAAAACCATTGGCAATGACCATGGCTGCGATGATGGAACCGACAAAGGATTCGAAGATATCTGCGCCCATTCCTGCAACGTCACCGACGTTGTCTCCGACGTTATCTGCGATAACACCGGGGTTGCGAGGGTCATCTTCAGGAATACCTGCTTCGACCTTGCCAACAAGGTCTGCTCCGACGTCGGCAGCCTTGGTGTAGATGCCTCCACCCACACGAGCAAAGAGCGCAATGGATGAGGCACCCATGCCGAATCCTGCGGCCGCACTGACGGGGTTGAGTTCTCCGCCAGTTGTTTCGCCAGCACCCAGCCAGAAAGCGATGAGTGAGATACCGAGAAGACCGAGCCCACCAACTGAAAGACCCATAACGGCCCCTCCGTTATACGATACGGCTAATGCTCCTGCTTGACCACCGTTCTTAGCGGCCATAGCGGTTCGACCGTTTGCTGAAGTTGCAGCCCGCATACCGGAGAACCCGGCGAGGACGGATGCAATGGCACCCGCAAAGAAGGCAATTGATGTGTCGACATCGTTGATGAAGGCCAAAGCGGCTCCTACGATGACGACGAAGATTGAGAGCACTTTGTACTCTGCAAAGAGAAAGGCCATAGCCCCGTCTTGAATTTCTTGGGTGATGTCCGCCACGGTTTCATTGTCAATCTTCACTTTGTTCACTTGCTGATACAGTACAAACGCAATCACAAGTCCGAGTAGGCCTGCGCCCGCAGCAATCATTGGTATATTTTCCATCATAAGTTACACCTTATTGGCTTGGCGACCTGCGAGGCATTCATAAGCCGTTCCCCCGTTATTTCCGTCACAAAGGCAGTTTCCACACTCGTTTTTTATCACCGAAGACATCGGAAAACAGTGAATTAGAGAGGCAATCGTTGAAAGAGGAGGGGCGTGTGGTCTGCTCCATGAGCATCAGTGCCGAGGAGATCTTGGCCGAAATTGGCCCTGTTCAAGAAATCCTCGATGAGCACGATGGCGTGGTTACGGTCATCGACACCAGCGACGGCAACATCATGCTCTCTCTTGACGGTGGTTGCACAGGTTGTTCCTCAACGCCCATGACCGCCATGCAAATTTATTATTCTCTGAAGAAATTAGACCACGTAAGTGATGTTATCTTCGTCAACGGTGAACTTCCCGATTACATGCGTACCTTCATCGACCAAAAAATGGCTAAAGAAGCCGAACAGGGTACAGATGGCGACGATGAACCTCAAGGTGAAATCGTCTGATTATTCCTCTTCATTGCGTCCAATTGAGTGAGGGTTTGCACCAAAGGAAATGTTTTCTCCTTTGATGTTCATTCGTGCTGAAATTGCCAAAATAATACAAAACAAGGCCAAAGGACGAGGCAGGTAACTCGAGCCCCAAAGAGAACCACCCACCGAAGGTAAGAGCCACAGCACTGCGGCAGCAGCCATTAAGAGAATGAAAATAACAGTTTGAGCGGTAGCCTCAGCGCGTGGTGAGCGTGAGAGGGTTGCGATAAAGGTGAAGAGAATCGCTGAGAGCGCACACAGCACTTCTGCGACGACCTCGACCAAGGCTGCATCCACCATGACCACGCCACCATGTGGCTCTTCTTGAACATGGGGGCAGAGGCGAACCTTTGTTTAGGGTCGTAGGCCTTGACTTGAATATGGCAGGAAGTTCCTTTGCATTACCGAAACCGAGGCCGAAAGGTCCGCCCTATTTTTCCCGTAACCAGGTGGCAAACGTACTCCACCAAGTTGCTGTCCTTCTCGAACTGCAGGGTGCCAATGTCTTCCGGGTTCGGTCCTATCAAAACGCCAGCAGAATGCTAGGGAGTTTGACAGAAGACCTCGGCGAACTGGTTGCTACGGGCGAAATTTTCGACATGAAGGGAATCGGCAAAGGGTTGGGCAGTGCCCTCACACAAGCTGTCGCAGAAGGCCAATGGCCCGATGATTGGGTGAACCTCCACACATCCACACCGCCCGGGCTGATCGAGATGTTGGGGATACCTGGACTGGGCCCAAAACGAATCAAATTAATGGCCGATGAGCTTGGAGTAGATTCCGTTGCACGCTTGAAGGAGGTCGCAGAAGCCAATGAAATTGCACCCATGAAAGGCTTTGGAGCGAAATCTCAACAACGGATTCTTGACGGCATTGATTTGCTCTCTCGATTCCGTGCCCGTCGTCGACTCGACATAGGATTGCGATACGGTGAGGCCTTTCAGCGTAAGATTGCTGCCTTGCCTGGTGTGTATCGCGCAACCCTAGCGGGCAGTGCTCGACGACGCAAGGACACAATTGGTGATCTCGATGTAGTAGTAGCCGTGGATGAGGAGGACCACGAACAGGTTGCAAATGCGATTCTTAATCTCAACGGGATTGCCGACGTCAAAGGTGCTGGAGATTCTAAAATCAGTCTCATTCTAGACACGACGATCTTCGATGAATCCTTTGCAGTGGGTCATATTGACCCCAATGTCTTGGACGCTATCGGAGGAGACGATTACGAGCAATTGGAAGCAGGAGGCACCATTGACGCACAAGTGCGCCTCGTGCCTCTGCATACAGAACCCTTCACCCTTGCCTACTTCACAGGCAGCAAGGAACACAATATTGCCATGAGACAACGAGCGATTGACCGAGGGCTTCGACTCAATGAATTCGGCCTCATTCCCGAAGCTAAAGCGGGTGAACTCAAGGGCATGGAAGCAGCCCAATATTCTCTACCTGCTGCCGATGAAGGTGACATCTATGCACATCTCGACATGGCCTATGTGCCTCCTGAATTAAGGGAAGACATGGGCGAAGTCGACGCCGCAGCCTCTGCGTCACTTCCCTCACTCATTGAGACGAGCAACATTCGGGGTGCATTGCACAACCACACCACGCTATCAGACGGGGAAGCCAGTCTGGAAGTGATGGCGGATACTGCACGAAAAATGGGTTGGAATTGGCTCGGCATCGCCGACCACTCCCCCACCCTCAAAATAGCAAACGGGGCCAGTGCAGACGATCTACTGATGCAAGGCGCCACCATCAAACAATACAACCAGCAATGGGCCGATGATGGTCTTGATTTTCGCCTCTTCCACGGGGTGGAGTCCGATATTCTTGAAGGTGGCAAGCTCGACCATCCCGATGATGTCCTCGCACAACTCGACTACGTTGTTGCAAGCGTTCACGCGATGACCAAATGGCGAGGAAGGGATGAAGTTGACAATACGGAAGAACTCATTCGCGTGATTGACCATCCTGCTACCAACGTCCTGGGCCATCCGACCGGACGTATCCTTCAGGGACGAGAGGGTTACGAAGTAGACCTCTTTGCCGTCCTCGAACACATGGCCGAACACAACGAAGAGGGACGGCTCAAAGCCATTGAATTGAATGCAAGCCCCTACCGATTGGACCTGGATTGGCGTTTGTGTAAGCACGCCAAGGGTCTAGGTGTCCCCGTTGCCATCAACCCTGATGCCCATTCCGTTCGTGGATTGAGCGACATCGCTTACGGCGTCATGACCGCCCGAAAGGGTTGGCTGGAGCCTCAGGATACACTGAATTCACTCTCGGGAGCAGACCTTGCGGCCCGCTTTTAGGCAAGAAGCAGAAAGCACACCTTCTTGACTCTCCGACACTTGCAATGAGCATGCGCACCCTACGTACCATCATCATGGGCAGCATGATGGTCATTCCCGGCTTGGTATTGGCGCTTATCGTCTGGTACATCAGTGGCAAGCCGCAAACAGAGCCACTTGAAACCCTAATCTGCAACGGCATACCGCTTCTCTCTATCTTCTCAGGTTTGTATTTTGGATGGCAAACAGGTGAAGAATATTCAGCAACCTACGAACAGTGAGTTGGTTGAACATGAAGGTTGAACATTCCCTTGAACAATGGAATGACCTTGCAACAACCTTTGAAGCCTTTTTTTCAACCTTCGGAACAACCATTCGCACCGAAGACTCGTGCACCTTTGTCGCCGACCCAAAAAAAGTGGATACGACGTTCATCTTGCATCGTGACGGGCGCTTCTCAGCCTCGATGCCACTGCACGAAGTTGATGCTCGTGTGGACAACATCATCTTTACTGAGGAGGAAAAGGTCGTCCATTGTAAGGGAGCCTTTGGCGAATACACCTACCGTGTACCCCAACAACTCATCGGAGCGTGACGTCATGAAGCGAGCAGAGAAAGCAGAACGAATTGTGGAACTGCTTGAGAATCTGTATCCTGTCATCCCCATTCCACTCGACCACAGCAATCCCTTTGAGTTGCTCGTCGCGGTACTCATGAGTGCGCAAACTACGGATTTGAAAGTCAATCAGGTGACTCCAGCACTCTTCTCCAAAGCCAGCACTGCCGCAGCGATGGCCCAACTGGACGTTGATACGATTCTTGCAGATATCCGTCAAGTCGGACTTGCTCCAACCAAAGCGAAGAACATCAAACGTCTCTCTGAATTGTTATTAGAGCGACATGAGGGTGAAGTTCCGGCTTCCTTCGAAGCGCTTGAGGCTCTTCCTGGTGTTGGCCACAAAACAGCTGGTGTGGTCATGGCTCAAGCATTCGGCGTTCCTGCCTTTCCCGTCGACACCCACATTCATCGTCTTGCAGCACGGTGGGGCCTCTCCAACGGTTCGACCGTTGAACGAACCGAACAAGACCTCAAAGCAGTTTTTCCGAGGGAAAAGTGGAATGATTTACACTTGCAGATCATTTTCTTCGGCCGAGAATATTGTCCCGCTCGATTCCACGACCTTACGGAATGTCCTATTTGCTCGTGGACCGCTACGAAAAAGAGAATTCGTGAAGAGATGAAACGCTAGCATTCATCAAAAGAGCGAGAAACTTCGTCCCACGATGCTTGTGATGAGAATCACTGCACTCAGGACGAAGGTGATACGGAGGGCCACATGGTGGTGGTCTTCCTCATGTGCTTCACGGATGAAGCCGTACGCAACAAGGGCGAGGGATCCTGTTTGCAAAATCGTGCTCATGGCACCAAAGAGAGCGACTTGACCATCGTAACTGTCAACGTCATCGCTGTATTGCTCCTGCTCCTTTTCATCCGTCATGTCGTAATCTGATATATCTGGAATCGAGGAAGCAAGAGGGAATTGTGAGAAGATGCTCGCGAAGACCAACAATGCCAACCCGATCATCAACCATTTCTGGAAGGAATACATGTTTCCCTTCGTCATGGAAGCGGTCGGTGGTTGGTAAGGCGAAGGGGCTCCGGGCGGTGGCAGGGGGGCTTGCATGAGGGGGCTTGGTGAAAAGGGGGTATCAACCTTGCCGAGAAATCAAACACTGAAGATGCTGCTTGCGCCCTCGAGCAAGACTGCAGTAAAGAGTGATGCAATCCCTGCAACCCACGTCAACTGGATCATCTGACCAACCGCACTGGTTTTTGTGCCACCACGTAACCTCGTTGCGATTGAAGATACGGCAATGACCTGCATCAAGATGAGAAGAGAAATGATGATTTTGAACATACGGATATTTTCATCCACTGACGATGCGTCTTCCATGACTGGCAATGCCACGCCTCCGCCGAAATCCGAAATGGCACTAACATCTGTATCTACCAAACCACTGGCGACACCAGCAATGGCTTCTCCGAGTTGTAGAACAATGGCCGTCGTCACGTTCAGGGAAGCGACGCTGGAAATCAAAAGACCAAGGGCTACACCCCACATGGTATTGGCCGAGAGCGACCTTCGATTTCTCAGCGAGAGAAGATTTCCCACCGACCGTGAGACCATTTCTGCAGTTTCGGCGGGCTTTCCAGACGATTGTGACCCTTCGATGTAAATACGAGTATAGCGGGAGATAACAGCAGAATTGGTATCAGCGTTGAAGTAATCCCATGCCCTATCGGAATCGATTCGGGTCGATAAACGCTTTTCGAGACGGTCAATGGAATTGTCCAGCATACCAAAGTCAATGCCACGTAATGCCTTGATGGTTGCAGACGGTTCCGCTGAACGGGCTTGGGCGGTTCCACCCAATGCGCGGATAAAGTCCGGATAGGTTTCGTCCCGACGCTGAATCTGATTCTCTTCTCTTCGGACCATGATTGCTGGAATCAGCAAGGGAGTAAATGGAATGGCGATAAAAATCAGCCCATACTTATCCCACTGTGAAGTGATGGCCTCCCAGGTCCACAACAGTGTCAAGGTGAACAAAACGATCAGCCCTGCGGCCACCAGCCCCGAGAGAATGAATGAACGGCGGAAGTTGATACGAAACGGCGTATCCATCTCATCACGAGCGAAGGTTTGATCCTTTGGAATCGTGGCTCTAAAGGCAAAAATTGCGCCTACTTGGATGAAGGTGAACATCAACGAAGCGAGGAGCAGGAAGCGCAAACGGCTTGCGATCTCAATCGGCGTATCGTTTTCGCCGCCGACCTCAAACAGCACCAAGTGAATGCCCGCAATCACCAGGCCAAACAAGCCAGCAGTAACGAGGGACACGTAGATTTCTTTGAGTGTGTCAACGGATTCCAGACGTGTGTCATAGAGGGTATTGTACTGCTCTGCGATGGTCTCTTGTTCCGAACGCATGAACTCATCAATGGGTTGTCCCGCTTCAATGGAAAAGGCCATTCGGTCGAGAAAATCAGACCATAAAGGGCTGGGGCTTTGCTGAGCAACGATACGAGCGGCTTCTGGAAGGGAGGTGTGCCATTTGTCCACAAGCGTTTCAATTCGCTTGACTTCGGCTGCCAATTCACCGTAATCTCGCATTTGCTTGAGAATGTCGAAGATGGATTGCGCACCAACTTCTCCAATTGAAAGAATACCCATTCTGGTGATGAACATGTGCATTTCAGCTTCGATGAGTGTTGCTGTACGTTGGACCTCGAGTATGGGGTAGGCAACGGCAGCAAGTGCAGCCATGATAGTGAGGAGAATGACGAAAAGAACACCGGTAAATCCTGCAAAGAGCGCCCCCTCACTCAGACCCCCTGTTAAGTAAACGATGACAAGCGAAATCAAAAATGTGACACCGACGACTGGGGCAACATAAATGCTAAGAAAGCGACCAATCGGCATTTCAAGACGACGGAGGGCCAGTTGCCAAATTGGCATTCGCTCCATGTTCCACCATCTCCTCACTTGTGATTGATGCCGACCCATGTGTCCACGGACCGGCTGAAATGTTCCCAGCCGTTTGAATAATACAAACCCAGAAGGTCAAAGACGTCATCATAATGCGTCAAATCACGGTCGGCCATCCGTTGAATAGCATCTGCTCTCCGCAGCATTTCATCGTAAATGTCACGCTTATTGGCGAATCCTGCCATAGCAGCAATCTTGTTCTCAAGAAGATGGGATTGAAACATACCACGGAAGTAATGCTTGTCTTTGACCGGGTCCCATTCAAACATACCACGGGTGAGAACACCATCGCTGTGCTTATTGTAGCCAATCACCTCATCAATTCCAGTGATACGACGGGCGATACCGCCACCAGGAGCTTCAACGACTTCTTGGAAGATTGCGAAGTTCAGGTTGTCAAAGAAACGAATTGGAACATTGATCGGGTCACCAGTAAACCGTTGAATCATCTTGACGATGGAGGATGCGTGGAAGGTCGCAATCACGGGGTGACCCGTTTGCATGGCTTGGAAGGCAGTTGCTCCTTCAACACCACGAATCTCACCGATGATGATGTAACGAGGACGACTACGAAGAGCGGCCTTGAGAAGGTCGAACATCTCGACTCGAGATTCTTCGTTTTTGGCATCACGGGTGACCAAACGTTGCCAAATCTTGTGACGCACCTTCACTTCAGGCGTGTCTTCTGCGGAGTAAATCTTGACGTTGTGGTCGATGAATGGAAGAATAGCGTTGAGGGTGGTGGTTTTACCCGATGCTGTTTCACCAGAAACCAATACGGACATACCGTACTCAAGACAGATCCAAATGTAGGCCGCTTGTTGCGCCGACATCGTACCCCACTTGATGAGCTGAACAACAGAAATCGTTTCTTCAGCGAATTTACGGATGGTGAACGAAGGTCCGAGCATGGACACGTCGTCAGAGAAAATAATGTTGATACGAGAGCCATCGAGCAGCACACCGTCAATAATCGGCTTGTTATCGGAAACAGGACGGCCGATACGCTCGGACATCGCCCTCAGATAACGAGCGAGTAATTCTCGCTCTCTGAACCGAATGTTTGAGGTGACCATTCCGAAGACCTTGTGGTCCATGTGAATGTGCTTGAGACCAACCGAGTGAATATCTTCAAGCATTTCGTCTGAGAGAAGAGGTTCAAGCGGCCCGTTACGAATCAAATCTCGTATGACCACGTAAGTCAGTCGTTCTCGCTGAGTTTGTGTGACGGTCAAACGTTTGTCATCCATTCCAACCATTTCCCACAAACGACCCTGGCGGCGAACAAGATTGTTGGCCTCCGTATCAAGAATCGTGTAGCGGTCAATCATCTGTTCAAGGATATTTTCGAACTCATTGTCCGTCGTGAAGGAAGGTGCAGTAGGAGCCTCTTGGAGAAGCGTTTCAACCAATTCTCGTCGGATATTCTCTTCCTCTTCAGTCAATTGCGGCTCGAGACCGAACCACATCACGGTGCCACCGCCCTCATCGTCAGCTGGCGGTTCGTAGATGTGAACGAAAATGGGTTCGCGAGTAATGTAGATGAGATTGAGAGGACGTTGCTTCATCGCATCACGGTCCAACGGGCCGTAATAGACTGGTCGCGAACCGTACATGGCTTCGAAGTCACGGACCCAATCCGCAACGTGCGGATAAGCAGCCATGACGCCGTTGAGGTCGCCTTTGGCAAATCGTGATTCGTCAGCCATCTCAGATTCCCCCTCAGCTTACCGCCGTGATGTCAACGATGAAGCCCATGCCGGGCTCAACACGCCATCCAATTGATGTTTGAATCGGTCCTGCAGCTCGTAAGAAACGAGTTACCACAATGTTTCGCTTAATCTCTCCACCAATCATGGCATTCTCCATGTCCAAAACAACCTCTGATGAGGCTCGCATGGAGTGGAGAAGTTTAGCATCCATTTCCTCAGGGTCAACACATAGCAAGAAGGAGCGCCCTTCACTCGCGATTTTGCGGAATTCTTGAAGCATAGCAAAGCGCGAACTGTCGTCCATGTCACTCGGCATGAGCGAACTTGCTGAATCAAAGACGATCACGTCGGCTGCTGGCACGGCAGGACTGGCCAAGACATCAGCCAGTGTAACTTCCTCGCGAGCATCGGCAATGGTTCCAAAGCGGCTCAGCACCATAAGGCGCCCACCGCGAATGGCCTCGGTCACACCGTATCCGATGCTTTCCATTTGCTCAATCCAACCTCGTGTCGTTAATTCAGTGGTGATTACCAAGACTTTGACGCCGTTTTCAAGCATTCCGTGGGTAAGGCGTTGAGAAATCAACGATTTTCCTGCCCCCACTTTGCCCTGTAGGATGTAGAGCGAACGGTTTGGCAGTCGTAGACCCATCGAATCCCCGAGAGAGTCGGTTTCAACCTCAAAGGGAAAACCATCTTCAATCGGTTTGTGAGCGATGAGGAAAGGATTTTCATCAAATTGCATTCAATCTCACCTCTTCGTTGACCACTCTTGAGTGGACATGACCGTTGATGCTGGTTTCAGACAAACCGATGAACAGCAATGAAACATCGTCTCCGTCTTGATAGGTAAATGGTGATGCAGTGAGTTCCAGCAGATGCCCGGGTAACCATGTTGCTCCACTCGGCAGGATACTGTCGGTCACGGTTGTCGGCGTTGCTCCGTCAATCTTTACTTCATAGGTCGTACTCATCTTTCCACTTCCTATGTTTTGGATGTAAAACGTAATTTCAGAGGTTGCGCTATCATAGGAGACCATCATCGGGTCACCGGCAAAGCCTATGGCGTAATCAGATGATTCTGCTCCCTTCTGCTCGGTGGCTTTGATACGCTGAGTTGCATCGCTCCATTCGGTGATAAGAATAGCACTTACACTCCCTGAGATCAGTAAAGCGGTCACCAGCATGATGAATGATGATGCGCCGCCGTCTGCCATGTTCTCTCCTCAAGCAAGTTGGTGCGCCACGGTGGTTGACCCAGCCGTAAGCGAAATTCGCGATTCACCGATCGACGTCGCATCGACCCAGTTGAGGTAGACAGTTTCTCCTGTGTACCATTTGCTGGATGAGATACTTGACGTGTAGATGGTGTCAAAAGTAATTGGATTGCTTCCGTCGGTAAAGACCCACATCGACTCGTGATCTACGGTGACAACACCCGTATTGGTGAAGTTTGCATGAATCACATTTCCGAGCGTAGCAGTTACACTGCCGCCTGCCGCACTTGAACAGGTGGTTCCACAGGTAATCGTAATGAGAGGGGAACTGGAATAGTTTCCGTGGCTGGTGATCACCACAGAAATTATTGCACCAGTAACATCTACCGTATACGTTCCCTCAAAACCGCCTGAGGCGCTTAGGGTTCCGTTATTGTAATCCGCACCCGCTTGGGCGATGGTGAGGTCAACGACCGCACCCTCCCACAAGGTAGCATCATCAATGCTGAAGGTAGGGACTGGGTCGCTCGCATCGTCAAGCCGATCAAGACCTGAATCGATTTGAGTTGAGATGGACGCGTACGCCATCGAAAAGACCACCAGCATCGAAATGCCGATGATCAATCCACCAATACCCACCGAAGCACCCATGTCAGGGTTCACCTCGTAGCTTTTGCAAATGTCGCCACGACGAGGCAAGAGCAGAGAACGTCAACAACTCGCGGTGAGGCAAGTGGTCGTTCAAGGCTGCATCTGCATCACCGGGGGATGCCAACTGAACAATCGCCAAAACGGCTGAACCTTCTGCGGGAGTCAGCATGCCAGAATCAATGGCTTTCTGGGTGAAACTCACCGCTGCCATTCCGGACATGTTATCCAACAGCAATGCTGCTATTGTTGGGGCACCGGTTTGTTGACCGGATGAACCGCCGCTGGACTGAGGAGCCACCAGGAAGGGGTTTGCTTCGAGGGCTTGTGCCTCGTAGAGTTCCACCAAGGGTGCTTCGTCATGTTCCATCATGCGATTGATTCCTCCGAGTTCCACAACTTCACCAGAAGCGGTGATGATGCGGTCGCCGGATTGGCTACCTTCCGAAGTATCGTCGTCGCTTTCGCCTGCATCAGTTACATCGGCTTCGGAAGGCGCTGGGCTCTCCTCTAACCGAATCTCAACCATACGCAACACGTCTTCAACCATGTCAAGGCGACTGCTGATGAGTCGCTCGAGACCTGATGTGTCAACCGTGGTTTGTACCGGTGCAGGTGCACTTTGTGGTGACAGGGTTGCTGCTACCGTTGGTACACTCTGCTGACTGTTGATCCTTGCTCTTGTTGGGCCTGGAGAGATGGTCCATGCATCCTCTTCACTCAGCATTCCCTGTTCTGGGAAAGGCACCTGCTCAATGGCCACATTGGCCAAGATTTTCAAGCGCTCTTCGCTAAGTTGCTGATCTGCGGATTTTCCACCTTCCGAGTTTCCACTAAATGGCCATGCCATTCTTCATTCCTCCTTCAGTATTCGAGATAAATCTCGAATCTGAAATCAAATGACAGGCGTACCTGCAGTGTTTCCGCCAGCAGGAACTTGCAACAATTCGTAGGTTGTTCCGCCATTGTCAACGTGGAGGTATAGTGGGATGTCTTCACCAGCAGCGGGTGCAGCACATGCACCTGCTGGAATCACGAGGACATATCCAGTACTCGGTTGAAGGGTAGTCACACCAGCGGCGGCCCTTGTGCCCATGTCGAGCACGTTGGTTGCTGCAAGAGTTCCGTCAACAACTGTAGCCGAAGCAGTACAGAAGAGTTGGAAGCGGATTTGATTCGCATTGGTTGGATCGCTACCGGGTGAGAGACGAGCGTACAACTCGTAGTTGGTAACAGTCTGACCCGTGTAAGCCTGGTTGATGGAAAGTTTACCGCTCATTGAGTCGGCAGTATCCTCGCCAGTAGCTTGGGCGTTTTGCTGAAGTTTCTCCGCAGTTTGGATGATTACGGCTGCTGCAACGGCTGCGACCAGAATCAATGCGATGAACACAATCATTGCACCGATACCGATAGCGGCCATTTCGTCGTTCTTTTCACGGTTCGTATTGGTCTTCAAATAACCACACTCCCTGCTGCAACTGAACCGCCGTACTTGAGTACTTCATACGTGAAGCCACCGCCACCGGACTGAACCACGAAGGTGTGGTCTGTGTTGGTAGCTGGAGCGCACGTAGCTGGCGTGATGGTGACATCGTAGGTTTGCCCGGCGACCAAAGTCGTTGCGGTAGCACCGCCAACGACTGCTGCGACCGTTGAGGTAGCACCAGTAGTTGTACCAAAGTCACCTGCATCGATACCGCCTGCACAGACGATGTTGAAGTCAACTGCTGCGGCTGGGACGTTGTCCGAGCCAGGAGCCAACTCAAAGGTCATGTGCAGAGCACCGGCCGTTGGGATGACGACATTGAGAATTGAGACCTTTGAGGCCATCATATCGGTCGTGTCTTCACCCGTACTTTGTGCGTTTTGTTGCAGCTTTTCAGCCGTCTGTATAATGACGGCAGCTGCCACCGCAGCAACCAGAATGAGAGCAATGAACACAATCATTGCCCCAATACCGATCGCAGCGACGTTATCGCTTTGTTCGTTCTTCATTTCGTTCTTCATATTTTTCACCATTTTGTTTTTTTTGTCCCCCGCTTCTTGCGGGTGGAATCGGATGTGGTCAAGAACTACCTCCTTGACCAAGGTTGATACGAAGTGGCATGCGTAGTGTAGCCACTTCATCGGAACCGAGCGTTCGGATAAAGGGAACTTCCTCGGCAAGGAAGCCCGGCGGTATCCAAGGGGTAAGAAGAATTTCACTCAAAGGCTCCATTGAGCGGTTTTG
>DACE01000022.1:0-511 GCA_002494645.1 Euryarchaeota archaeon UBA256
GGATTTAATCGGTATGTTTGGCGGAATTCCACTGTTCATGTGGATTGGATTTGGATTTGTAACGCGAAATGGTCGCACAGCCAAGTACGAAGCATTGCTGCGGGAAGCACAAACCCGAGATGAACTCGAAGGTGTGGCACGCAAGTGGGAGTACTCACTCATGCTACGTATGCTAGGTCCGCATCAAGGTATTCGGCTGGAACGCCTTCGTGCAGAACTTGATGACGTCTTCGAGGCGCAGAATCAGAAGCTTTCGTCCATTGAACCACAAGAGCACGATCAAACTCAAATGGTTGAGCAAGCCATGCAAGAAGAGCAAAAATCACTTCCAAGCATTGAATCTTCACAACCTGAAATTACGGCTCAAGGAAACCCGGACGGAAAGGGATACGAGTGGTACACAGATGGTCAAGAAACCTCATGGTACCGTAATGAAGGTTCAAATTCTGAGTGGCAACGTTTCGAAGCGTGAAACTATAGAAGCGTTGACTGAGAGTGCTCGTACCGGGAT
>DACE01000022.1:595-4334 GCA_002494645.1 Euryarchaeota archaeon UBA256
GGCCACTACACTATACGAGCGTGGTATTTCATCGCACTTGCCTTTCCTATTTAGCCGTCACGCACTCCATCGCCTGAATCTCTCTCTTGGAAGGAATATTGGTTCACTTTAACTCTAAACGAAAAGTGAAAAACACAGCCCTGCAAAGGAATTACACGTTTACTTCCAAACGAACCCTCTTTCGTCGCTTCATATACCACTGCCATTGAATCTTGGTTCATGGAGCAACAACCTGAATCCAAAGAACCGTCCTTTTCGGACATGATCGCAACAACGACATCACCCACTATACCTGTATGGGTACGTCGAAGCCGCACCCACCTCGCATACGGAACCGGCCGCTTGCCTCAAAGCAGCCAAGGGATCAGCTGGCAACCCTTTGCTGGACCTGGCTCCTCACCAACCCCCCATGTGATGACACCAAGTATGCGCTCACTGCACCAACGTGTGGTTCGAGGTGAGGCCTGATGAGTCGTACACAACGCCTACGCACTGAAATCCAATCGTACCTCGGCGAGGTGGGTGAAGCAAATACCACCACGATTCTCGAGCATGTCAACCGACGCTTCCGTTGGGGCGCTACCATGAATCAGTTAGGCAATGTCCTGGCACGAGACCGCCGATTTGTCAAGGTGGGCTTCGATGAGGGCACGGATATTGGTGGCTTCCGAATGCGTGTCTGTGTTTGGTCAATGGCGAGTGCCTGAAGCCAAGCAATCAAGAACACAGCCCCCTTACCCTAACACATGGCAGGTTCCATGAGCGCATCCATTGAATTGATGCGGCCCAAGAATCTGATTCTCGCCGCAGCAACCGTTCCGCTTGGAGCCTATTTTGCCCTAGAAGGAAGCGATGTAAGTTTTCCCTACCTTACAGTACTGCTCCATACTATGGCAGTTCTCTTCTTCACGGGTGCTGGCAATGCGATGAACGACATCAAGGATGCTGATATCGATGCCACCGCTCATCCCCAACGGCCCTTACCATCCGGCCGATTGAGCCTTGAATATGCGCAACGTTTCACCATCACGTTGTGGGCTCTGAGTCTTCTATGCCACATTGGAGGCTTGCTTTCCTTTGAGGGCCTCTCTGCTTACATCATCGCTCCAACTGCAACCATCTATGTCTTCGCTGCCGTATTGATGGTTACTTACGACCACGGTCTATCAACCAAAAATAAGGGCCTATCTGGCAATATTGTGATCTCACTCCTCGTTGGTGCGGTCATCCTCTACGGTTCGGCTGCAGTGGGAGGGCTTGGCGTATCCCTCGTTTGGTGGATTTTCGGCGTCGTCTTTTGCACCAATTTAGCGCGAGAAATGGTGAAAGATTGCATGGACATGGAAGCCGATGAAGGTACGAGGCACACCTTGCCGATGCGGTATGGCAAAGAGAAGGTCCGCATGGCAGCCTACGTCATTATTATGGCAGGTCTGGTTTGTTTGTACATGCCCTTTTGGCGCGGCCCTTTCGCTTTCGGCCAATTGAGTTTGCAACTTCCAGCAATTTTGATGCTGATTACTCTCAACGGACCTCTTTACAAAGGGGAAGATGCCTTGGTGGCAGGACGAATCCGAATGGCCATGCTGCTCGGTCTGGTGAGTTTTATTCTTGCAAGCCAGTTTTAATCATGCCAGACCCATGAATTCTCGCATGGCTTCCCAAGCACCGATATTGATCAAATAAGCCATGAGTGACATCTGCGCCCACATACGATTTTCTGCTTGGTCGAAAACAATACTTTGCTCGTGGTCCATGACCCAGTCGGTGACCTCTTCGCCCCTGTGAGCAGGTAGACAGTGCATGAAG
Source organism: Euryarchaeota archaeon UBA256 (assembly GCA_002494645.1). Lineage (GTDB taxonomy): Archaea > Thermoplasmatota > Poseidoniia > Poseidoniales > Poseidoniaceae > Poseidonia. The sequence goes on from DACE01000022.1 coordinate 2,405, forward strand.
GACCATTTCGGGTCCATTCCTTCAACCATGGCCTCATTCACTTGGTATCCTTCAAAGGCCTTGATTTTGTCCTTCATGTGTTCTTCTCCCATCGAGATGAATACATCGGTATAGACTACATGGGCGTCTTTGACGGCTTCAACAGGGTCGGTTGTGTGCATAAGTTGGCTGCCTTGCTCTTCGGCGAATTTTTGACTGCGTTCCACAACATCTTGTGCAGGTTCGTAACCTTCGGGACATGCGTATCGGAAGTCAATTCCGAGCATGGCGCAAGCGAGCATGAGGTCGTGGAGCACGTTATTTCCGTCACCAACCCAAGCAACGCAGAGATCTTCTGTATCATCATGATGTTCAATCACTGTCATCAAATCTGCAGCAGCCTGGCAGGGATGGTGCTTGTAAGAAAGAGCATTGATGACTGGAACGGTGGCGTGCTTAGCCAGTTCAACAACGTCTTCATGACCAAAGCAGCGGTAGGTAATTCCCCCGAGGAAACGGGAGAGGACTTGCGAGGTGTCACCGATGGTCTCAGATTTCCCGAGTTGAATATCGTTCTTCAATAGGGTAAGGGCACTACCTCCCAACCGTTGAACGCCAACTTCAAAGGAGACACGAGTTCGTGTTGAAGGTTTTTCGTAGATTGAGCCAATGGCCAATGTGTCCAACGGTAGGAAATTCATAGCGACCTCGTCGCTTTGTTTCCAAAGGCGCTTGAATTCAATAGCCCAGCGTAGGATGGCCTCGAAATCGTCGGCTACATCGTCGATAGCAAGCAGGTGTTGAGTCATGGTTTCCCCACCACAAGGCGGCTTCTAAGCGTTGTGCGCTCAGTTCTTCTCATGCTCGATGTCTGCAGCGAATCCATCTCTCGCATCGCTCATACCACCGAAGAGGGCCTGAGCAAAGGTGAGAATATCAGCAAGACCTTCTTCGAGTTCGGATGAAAGTGGCGTTAATCCTGGTGCCTGTGAGAACTCTTGCATCATTCTTAATTGATTGATGGCGAATTCAGTTCGCTGTCCACCGGCCTCGTCGTAGAGGGCCAATTCGAGGATTTCAAGTCGTTCTGACCATTCGAGGATTTGCTCGAGGTCTTCGGGTTCCAGTAAATCAGCTTTTGACAGGAAATTTTTGGTTGGCAAACCAAGACGGAATTCAACAATGGATGAAAGGAGCATTTGCGAAACGAATCCCGAAGGCGAGCGTGAAAGCATTGGGTCGAAGAGATAAATGATCGCAGATTGCTCGCGTCCCAAGGTTTCAATCAGATGATTGCTGGCTTCCCGAAATGCAAATAATTCGACTTGGCCGGGGGTGTCGACGATCATGATTTCACCCGAGAGGGAATGCAACTGGTCAGCTACTTCAATGGCTTGTGCAGCGAGAAGGTCAGCAGCCAGAATTTGAGCGCCGTTGGGTCCGAGGTCGTATTCGTCCATGACTTCGGTGAGGGAAATCAAATCTCGGACATCGAATTCTGCGTCGTAATGCACACGTTCTGCTCCCGGGTCAAGGTTGACTGCAATGACTTCGGTTTCAAGGAAGCGTGACCATCGTTGGAAAGAGGTGACCAAGGATGATTTACCAGCACCAGCTGTTCCTACGACAAAAAGCACGGGTGGAGAACTGCTATCAAGACCGACCATGTTAACCGCTCATACCGACCCTACATCAACCCTCCTTCATTTATGGACTCAAATGCCCACCAAATGGACTTCTACAAAAACGAAGGTGGAGAATGGTTATGTGCTCATCATGTGTCCAACAACATGTCGCAGCCGAGCGACACTGAGGAATTTACGATGAGCGATGAAAAACCACCTATGCCTCCTGGACTACCACCAATGCCCCCAATGCCACCTATGCCTCCGGGCGAAGCACCTCCTGCACCACCCGGTATGCCGCCCATGCCGCCTATGCCAGAAGCACC
>DACE01000043.1 GCA_002494645.1 Euryarchaeota archaeon UBA256
CCTGCGCCTGCGCCAGACTCCTGGAAGTCTGGATCGTAAGCATCAGGAATACCGTCACCATCAGAGTCGGAGTATTCACCGTCGTTGGGGTCGTTGGGGAATTGGTCAGTCGCGTCGGACTTTCCATCACCGTCAGTGTCGGAGTTGTTCGGGTTGGTACCCTTAGCGTACTCTTGGGAGTTGGTCAAGCCATCTCCGTCAGGGTCCGCATTTCCGTCACCGCCGTTGGTTGGATTCAATCCGTTCGAGACTTCCCATCCATCAGGGAGACCGTCACCATCGCTGTCTGCATTGTTCATGTTGGTACCTTGTGTTTGCTCCTCGGAGTTCGTCAAACCATCGCCATCCCAGTCGGCACCGCCGTCTGAGGGGTCAAGGGGGTCAGAACCGTCGCCAGAGGCTGCCGAAACAGCTGAAAGGGCGAGGAACAAAGCCAATAGTACGCTCATCATTTTCGTTTTCATGTTTTTCACTTTCCTTTTTGTTTTGGGTTGTTGTTACACAGAGAACCCGCTGTTCTCTCTATCCATCACTGAACCGCACCAATAAAGATCGAAATCACGAGTATAACGATTCAAATCAAGGTCGGTGGGGTTCAACGTATGGGATTGAACGATGGCTACGCGACTTGTGCTATCAAATTCGATGCCAGAAACAAGAGATGCTTCGTGCCCAAACACTGGGGAACGCGAGGGTAAACCAGTGACCCTCTTTGCAATTCTCTTGTTCTGTATCTCGTTCAAATCCTCCGTATTCATCGTTTTTTCACGGGTTGTTCATAGGGAACCCAATGTTCCCTCTAACATCTACAAAGGCTCTACCCTATATGAAGACCGCGATGGGATGTTCGCTTTCCGAAGGTGCCTTTTCATTGAAAGAGTGGGGCATTTGGAGTAGCTGGAAGAAGAACGTAGGCGTCGTGATGGAACACATAGCGTGCGACTATTTCTGCAAGTTCTGTGTTTTCAAAGGCGTGAACTCGCTCTGAACCATGGCCTACAGCCGGTGAAAAGAGTTTGAAGCCGTATGGTTTCGCCGTTCTCGATAGAGCAATTTTAGCAGCTCGGACCGCATTTGAGCCCCGCACCCCACTTTCTGAAAGACCGATCCCCAGGCAATGAATGAGCATGCCTTGGCGTACGCCATAACCTCCAGCGGCAGCTAACATTCCAAGAATAATGAATTGGTCACGTCGTGATGCATCCCAGCGATGGGGGTCGCCGTAAAATCTCTCTTGAAGCGCCTCGATGAATGATTGGTGGGCTTCACTCAATTGTTTTGGATCCAAACGAGGGACGTCCTGACGTTCAAGTCGCATCTCATCTTTGGGCAGAATCTCATCAAAGGGAGTCCATTGGTAATCGCCTAGAATCCAATTATTGAATTTCTTTGAAAGTAGGGGGTCGGCCCCGCGCCACGACCAAATGCTCCGTTGCAACATTTCTGGAGCTATCGAATCAAAGACTTCTGGCGCTTCTTGGGAGAGCGTTTTGAATGCTTCAAGTAATTTTTCAAAGTACAAGTCGCGCTGTGAATCGGACTTTGATCTGTATTTTGAAGAGAGATAATACTCAAACTCTGCGTCAATTGAATTCTCATTCTTCTCAGAACTTGAACCCTTCATGTTCTTCTTCTGAGCGGAGGTTATGTTTTGTTCTTTCGTTGTTATGTCTTGTGCTGATCTCATCTTTGTTCCCTCTTTTCGGGCGCAAATCCATCTTTCTTTACCTTAAATTATCATTTTTTAATTTTTATTGGGGCTTCGTGGAACCTGCTATTGAAATTATGGTCAAGTGAGCAGATATATACTCTTCACCATTGAAATTTCTTCATCATAGAGCGATGTGGCCCGATTTGGCCTATTTCATAGGGTTCGTCGATAATCGTCCAACCTTGTGCGACATAGAAGGGAATGGCGTGTTCTCGAGCTTGTAAAAGGCCGGTTCGACAGCCCAATTGCTCGACCATAACCTCCTCAAGCCGGTTAAGAACTTGTGCAGCATGTCCTTTTCGCTGATGGTTCGGCATCGTACCCATCTGCCGGATTTGGAAGGCGGGGCGATGCGCTGTTTGAGTTGCAAGTGGTCCAAAGGCTGGGATTTTAGCCGCCCCAGGACCCTTATGATCGGCTCCTGAGCCATCAGAATTCTCTGGAATGATATGGGCGCGCCCTACTGCAACGACGGACTCCTCCTTCTCGACCCAAGCATGGACCGCTTCCCCATCATCATCCAATTGTTCGCTGCCCAGAGGCATGCCAAGGGGTTCACGCAACACGGCATAACGGGTTGCAAAGTAGGCACTACTGGGTTTCCCGTGAAGTGAATGCAATATTGACATTACAATCCACCGAAGGCGATGATCAAGAAGATGAAGAAAAGAGCAGGCCCGATAACAATTGATGCTGGGAGGGCGGTGAGCAAACCATAGCCAAGTGATTTCTTTCCTTTCATGAAGGATGCGATGATTCCAACAATATAGACGAAGGGCAGCATGCAAAAGATGGTTTCAATGATTTCAACCGGTTGATTTTGGTCGCCATAATAGTAATGATCTCGATCGATATATCCGATTTCAAACGCCATCGATTCCGCTGAAAGATTGTCAAGTTGGAAAAAGACCGTCCCGTTTGAGGGGTCGTAATATCCGATCTCAATTTGCTCGGAATTCGAGTAACCATATTGATACACGTCCGTTTTCGATGTTTGTTCGGGATAGACCACGACATAAACGTAAAAATCCTGATCATATGTGCCATCGTAGTTATAGACGCCATCGAGGAATTCGTCTTCCGTGGGCTCGATGCTGAATTCAAAGGTGGAATTGTCTTCACTCGTGACCTCGATGTTCTCGTAGCGCAAATAATTATCATAGTCGGTTTGTGATTCTACGAGCCCCAGGATAACGATCATGACGATGACAATGCCAAATGGAATGAAAAGGCCGAGGAAATATTGCCCCCATTGCATCCCTTGCTTTTCTGGAATTTGAGGGAGCGAGAAGGTTTGGGAGCCGGAAAGTACCGACACGTCTCCCGTCAATTGGGTTGGGGTTGCCGTATGCTCTACGGGAATTGAGTTTGACGTACCCAATGAACCCATGAACAATGGTGTCGGAGGGGTCGATGCGGGTGGGTTGGATGCTTCCTCACCGATTTCAAAGAAGGGTCTTCCCTCCGAGGGGTCTGACTTCACTTCATCGCCTTCCGCCATACCTCTTCCTTGAGGAAGATTCGTTTAAACAAACCTCCGTCTTCCCCCGTCCCTGATGCGAACATAGCGTGTAAATCAAATGAAAACATCAAGGAAAGGCGCGTTGAAATAGGGGTTCTCGTTGGCGTGTTTAAAGCACGGATGTCGGAGCGGTTACGTCGGGGATTGCAAATCCTCTTACCTGGGTTCAAATCCCAGTCCGTGCTCCAAAATCAAACAATAACCCCTTTGGTGATGCGAGAGTTGAAAGGCAAACGAGAGCACCGAAGCACATCAGACCAACCAAAGGGAGGAAAGGGACATGCCTGAACTAAATCCGAACTTGGACCTCGTTGGCTCAGGATTTGCAGCCTTCCTCGCCCCTCCGGGGCCAGAAGTCATTCGATTCACTGTTGGTCAACCTGATTTTGACACTCCACAAGCCGTTGTCAATGAAGCAAAGGCAGCCCTTGACCGTGGTGAGACGGCCTACACGCGCCCTCAAGGTAGCGAAGCCCTGTGCGGTGCAGTCGCTGACCATCTCACCAAATTCAGCATTCACGCAACACCCAGCGATGTGGTCATCACTCCTGGCTGCAAACAAGCCCTGCTCTACGGGATGATGGCAGTTCTTGCTCCCGGAGATGAAGTGCTTCTCCTTTCACCAGCCTGGCCTTCCTACGACGGCATGGTACGTCTAACCGGGGCAACGCCCGTCCATGTCCCCGTCAATCGAGAAAATTATCACCCGAACATGGAGGCTTTGGAAGCACATGTTTCACCACAAACCAAAGCGATCATCATCAATTCACCGAACAATCCGACGGGTGCCGTCTATACCCGACAAGAGACAAAGGCACTGGTTGAATTTGCCGTACGTCACGACCTTTGGATTCTCGATGATATGATTTATTCAACCTTGGTGTGGACGGATGAAGGGTATACTTCACCTTGTGAATTTGAAGGCGGTGCTGAGCGCACAATCACCATTGGTGGTTGGTCCAAGGGATGGGCCATGACCGGATGGCGCCTAGGATGGATCACCGGTTCAACCGAAGTCATGAATGGAGTCAAGAAAATCAATGTCAGTGCTGCAACTCACGTTGCAACCTTCTTGATGCCCGCAGCGACCGTTGCCTTGGGTCTTGACGAAGAGGTACAGGTCATGGAAGATGCGTTTCGAGAGCGACGTGGCGTCGCACACGATGCTTTTTCGTCCCTCCCTGGCGTTGTTGTACCTGAACCAGAAGGCGCGTTTTACATCCTAGCCGACATTACTGGAACAGGCATGACCGATATGGAATTCGCAACAGAAGCACTCGAAAAAGCGCAGGTACAAGTCATCCCGGGCTCACTCATGAAGGGTGGCGAGGGTTTGATTCGTATCAGCTATGCGACCTCGGTTGAAAACATCCATGAAGGTGTCAAACGCCTGCGTCATTGGCTTGAATCACGCTGATGAAAGCGCCATTAAGGCCTCTCGGATGTAGATGAAACCTGTAAGAACCAAACCCACCATGATGCCTTTTTGGATGTCGTCCCGCTTCCATTTCTCTAACCACCGTTTACCAAGGCGAGCCCCAATAAGGGCAACCACAACAAATGCAAGCAAGAGCAAGGTTTGGTCGGTCAAGACCGTGATGTCGTTCCAAAGATAAACGGGAATTCGCGTCATGTCGACAACAAGTGCCAGAACTGCAGCCGTTGCAGCATACTCTGATTTATCTGGTAGTCGAGGCTGCAAAAACATAGCACGCAGCGCTCCTTGATGGCCCGTCAAACCGCCCATGAACCCCGACCCGAACCCCCCGATTCGGTCTTCGGCTTCAGGTAGCTGAATCTTGGACCATCGTTCACTCACCTTGAGGATTGGTAATACCACCAAAGCGAAGCCCACCAAGAGCAGCAAGGGGTCTGAGGGGATCACGAGATGCAACAGAGCACCGATGAAGGCCCCGATAAGGAGGGCCCATCCAAATCGCCTGAGTGCCTTCTTGTCGATGTGTTGACGCAGCATTTGAGCCTTGATGGCGTTGTGAGCACCGTGAACGATGGCCACTCCTGCAATGGCTTGATGAGGCTCAAACCAAATCAGAAAGATGGGGGTTGTCATGGTCGCCAAACCGAATCCTGCCGGCACTGTAAGTGCTGCTGCGATGAAGCAGGCCACCAAACCGAGTACCATCACGACGTCCATTGGCTATCACTCCTCGTTGTGTTGACGACGAAGGATGGCATCTAATGAAGCATGACCCACTCTTTGCTGATGCGAGCGGGTGTAAAGCAATCTTGTGCATCTCTTTTGTCACGACAGGTGCTTAAAATTCAACTTGAATCATGCCGTCATGCTCGCGTACGGGGTAGATGGTCAAATCCTTTTGGCGTGAAAGTTTTCCAACCACTTTTCCGAAGGGGGGAAAGAGAGGGAAGGGGGCCCATTCTTGAAGGGAGCCGTCCTCGATCTTATGCGTAGTTTGATGGAGTGGGCAACGCACGCAGCCGTCCTTGACTTTTCCACCCCACGCGAGCGGCCAGCGCATGTGTCGGCAGAGAGCCTCGGTAGCAAAAAGAGAGCCGTCTTGACGGCCCACCATGACCATTTTTCCTTTGACGGCCACCATTTTCTTTTTTCCGTCTTTCAGTTTTTTTGATTTCATTGCATTATGCCAATTCATAGTATCACTTCGTTGGTAGGGGGATGTTCAGGTTTTGGAGAAGATGTTCAGCACTGGCAAGGGCACCTTGCACCGAGGGGTGTGCCCGGTGGTCGCCCACGACAAAAACGCCGTCTATTGTGAGGTCAGCCATTCTCCGTTGATGATGGTTCGGGTCTGTGTGTGGAAGAGCGTGCCGAACGGTGGTTGTGTAGGCGTAGGACCATCGGTTGACCTGCTCGCCAAACCACTGACGTAATTCGTCAAGAACGTTTTCTGGGTTCGGTTGCTTCGCAGCATCGCCAACCAAGGTGGCAATAATTACCTGTTGGCCGTCACTTCGAGGGTGTAGATTGGTAGGTAAATGGACGTGGAGAACATTACGACCTTGCGAGCCCCATCCCTCATTGAGTAACAAGCGAGGTTGGCTGTAGGGTGCTTTAGGAGCAAGAAAAGCCACGGTTGAGGTGAGTCGCTCAATTGGAACATGGAGTGGTTTTGCATTGGGAAGGAGGGATGAAGTGACGTGTTGAGGTGTGGCGAGAACGACGTGGTCAAAGGCATGTGTTTGTTCTGCAGTTGTCACGGAGGTTGCTGACACGTGTGTCACCTTTGTTGAGAGGTGAATCTGGGATTGTTGTAATTGGTCGGCCAGTTGTTGTGGGACTGCGCCGATGCCGTTTTTGGGCACGACCATCGTTCCATGGGACATGGCGCCCCAGGTAAATTCGGCAAATGAAAAGCGTTCAGATAGGGTCGGGTCAAGCGTGATTCCGGCAAAGAGGGGGGCTAAAACGCGACGTGTCGAGGGGCGGAAACGGCGTTGTTTGAGTCCTATCTCCACTGTAGAGGACGGTCTGTCCAACGGACGTTCAAGATCACGAGCCGACGTGCTCAAACGCCATTTGAGAAAACGAACTCCGTCCCGTACACCGACAGCCTTGAGGGTTGGGAGAAGATATTTTGGAGCACGTAATGCATCTCCAAGAATGCGCTTACGGCCTGTACCCGGGTCAATAGAAACAGTACATGCGTCCATTGGTTTTGCTTCCAATGCCTCGAGGTCTATCCAACGCTGAACGGTCGGATAGGCGGTGTGGAGGACATGGAATCCGAGGTCGTACTGCTGACCTTCATGCTCTACCGTTCGCATCCGACCACCGATGGCGCTTTCCGATTCAAAAATCGTGACTTGGTGGCCAGCACGTTCAAGTCCAAGGGCAACGGCAAGTCCAGCTATACCGGCACCGACTACCCCCACATCCATTCATTCAGCCCCGTAGTTTTGCCATTCCGCCGTCAAGGTGAATGATTTGCCCTGTCAAGTTATCAGGAGCACCGGTTAAGAGCCACGCCATACTCTTTGCTATTTCTTCCGGTTGATTGAGGCGCTGAAGAGGAATCATGGAAACGGAGGCTTCCCGTATGGCATCTGAACGAAGGACCGTTGTTGCAAGGCGTGTATCTGTCAGGCCGGGTGCGACGGCATTGACGCGAATGCCACGCTTGGCGTAGGTTGAGGCCGCTGACCGCACCATGGCTTCAAGGCCACCTTTTGCTGCAGCAATGGCTTCATGATTGGTCAATCCATAACTACCTGCAACGCTCGAAACAAAAACCATACGACCCCCTCCGGATTTGATCATCGATTTTCCTCCGGTCTTAAGGGTCAGAAATGCGGAGGTCAGGTTCGTTGCAATCACTTGTTCAAAATCTTCTAATTTTGTGGCATGAGGTGGACGTAGCGCAATTGAACCCACCAAATGGGCGATACCTGAGATCCCGTCCGTGGCCCGCTCTGCAGCAGATGCAACGGCTTCTTGCACGGCCGCTTCGTCAAGGGCATCTCCCTGAATCACAATCGCGCCCTTGGCTTCAAGCTCACGTGTGCGGTCAACATCACGGGCAAAGAGCGTAACATTGCAGCCCTGTTCCAAGAGGTGTTCGCCGAGGAGCAAGCCGATATCACTGCTGCCGCCAATTAAAAGAAATGATTTGCTCATGCATTCTTACTCATTCTACTTGCTTTTATATTCCTGTTTCCTTGAGAGAAAAGACATTGTTTCAAAAGCAGGCCTGTTCCAGTTCCTCATGTGCTTCGAGACTCGCATCCCGATATTCTGAACAGCGTCGTTCAGGCTCAAAGCATCCACATCCTCGGTTCGAGCATGAATCCTGAACGTCCGGCCCACCAAGCCATTTACGACCTTGACAAAGCGGGTTGGCGGCTGGTGCCAGTCCACCCACGGGATGCGGGGGGAAGCATTGCTGGACGCCCCATCAGAGCATCGATTGAAGAGGGTATCGTGCCTGAAATTGTTGTCTTCTTTTTGGCTCCAGAACGAGCGAAACACGCTGTTCAAAACTTACTCTTTCGCTTTGCCCGTGAGGCAATGCCTCTTCTCTGGTTCCAACCGGGTTCGGAGCACGAAGATGTTCTTGAAATGCTCAATGAAGCAGGGTTGCCCCATATCGTAGATGACTGCATCGTTCGCTTTGTGAAGCGCCACCATCTTTCTGCTGCTGTACCAACAAAGGTAGGTTCGTGGTACAGGCAAATCGCTTCGGAAGAAGGAGATGGATGTTCGGTGTGGACCGTTCATGAACCCGATGAATCCCTTGACCCCCCGACTACGAGGCTTGAATGGTGCGGCGATTTCGACGACCTACGAATTTCCGAGCACACCATCGCTCGCTACATTCGAAGTCTCGTTCAAACCGACGAAGGCTTGCAAGAGGCAGCAATGAGATTAACGCAGCCTGACCCACGGGCCTGATATTGGTCAGTTGACAATGATTCGAGAAGAGGCTATGACGAGGTCCACAACGCTCAAAGGGGTTGGAGCAAAGGTCGGGGCATGAGCGCCCGCCGCCTTTTCGCCGCAGTGCGTGACCTTGACCCACCTGGGGGTGGCGCTGAGCGTTCGTTGGCAGCCCTGCTGAACGGTATTACGGCGTCTGGGCCAACGCTTGAAACTGCACCAGCCTTTGTTCCAATGACGCCCGCTGCAGATGCCCCAACGCACCCTCCGTGGACGGTGTCCGCATTTGCAAGCAAGGATCGAGGCGACCCGATCGGTTTGCTTGAGCCTGAAGTGGACTTCACCACCACAGATCTACCCATCGAAGGCTTTTGGTCGAAAGTGGCCTGGGGCTTGCGGGAACGAAAGGGTGGGCTGAGACGCAGAAAGTGGGCTCACGACCGGCACATCGGTCGGCGGAGCACCCAGTTCGCCGCTCGGGTGGGTTCATGGTTGGACACTCAGGAGTACGAGGGTGGCATCGGATTGACCCAATTGGAATGGGCACCGGGAGCAGCACAAGCGTTCACAGACCGTGGCATGCCTTACATCATGTTCGTTCGGGACGACACGGTGTTCCGCCTCGAAGAACGGTTTCGACCCATGATGGAAGGTGCAGCCCTCGTGTGTGCAGCTGGAGAAGGTTTGCTCACCGACATTCGATCACGCTTTGACATTCAACAAGGCCACAGTGTGCCGCTACCAATCGATTTTGCTGGGCGCTTTGGAAGCATAGAGGACGTGAACGCCTTGCGGTCGGCCGAGCAGGCGAAGCGCCCTGATGGAGCGCCACCCACCATCGGCATCATGGTCGTCACCCCGGAGAAGGGGTTGCGGATGTATCAGCGCCTTCTGCCGAAGTTGCTTGAGCGCTGGCCGGAGGCGGAAGTCCACATTGCAGGAGGTAGTATGTACCCGCAGGAACTCGCTCATCACCCAAACGCCCGCGTGGTGGGTCACGTGGACGCTGCGACCTTCTTTGCAGGCATCGACATCCACCTCATCCTCTTTGAGACAACCGGTTCATGGGGCCGAGTCATTGGTGAAGCGGGGTTGTTTGGTGTGCCAAGCGTGACATCGGACGTGGGCTCGCAAAAGGAAGCCTTGGGCGATGGAGGCATTCTGGTGGATGACGGCCATAACGCTGATGCAGTCATCGATGCCCTGAGGGCCGTGTACGATGACCGTGAGCGCTACGGTACACTGGCCCGAAAACACACTCAAATGGTTGACCATCGACGTTCTGTGGCGGCCTTCCGCAGCGGACTTGAAAGTCTGTTTGAAGACCGGTGAGTTGGAATCCTCAAAGGGCCCAAGAGGATTGTTCAACTTCACAGAAAGGGTGTATTACGAAGAGCCACCGCCTTGACCATCAATTGTTTGGAACATTGTATGTCGCTTGTCACCTTCTGCAGTAATTAATGCGATTGCTTCTTTAATGATGGGTCCAGCCTTTACACCATGACAGAAAGCCGTGAAGAGGGTTCATTTTTCAAAAAATGGGCCATGAGGCAGTACTGGAGGATGCAACAATCCCAAGCCGTCGTCAGCCTGTTGTTGTGGGGAACGACCATCACGCTGCTGGTTTGGCCGTTGATCGAATGGAGATTCGCCGCAGGATGCACTTCCGGGCCTTGTTTTTCCGAAGAGGTCTTTGGAATCTCAAGTACATATTTTGCACTTTCTGGCATCTTTTTCACGGTGATGTTATCCGTGCTCACGATTGGATTTCTCTACGACCGAGTGTTCTCCCTGTGGACCGAGTGGAGAAGTGTGGATATGGAGCGCAACCCCTATGTGACCTATGCCCTTGCTCCAATTTGGGTCATGAACATCGCCTTGCAGGCCGAGTTGTTGAAGCGCACATCACCTGATGATGAAGCAATGGTCGCACAAGCGGAGTGGTACCTCAAGTGGTGCGAGAGAAATACAGAAGGCGAAATGTTCGCTCGTGCTGTTCAACGCTGGGACCAAGATATGGGAGAGACTCCTACCTTTTGGTTCACCACCGATGAAGCTATGCAACGGGCTCGACAGACTTCCTTTGAAGACGACTCCTGATGCCTATCCCGACTTTTCCGCCCACTGATAGGCGGGCAGAGGGTACGGTTGTACACGTATGCAAGGACAAGGGGGGCCCATGTATTTGGTAGCGACCCAATTATTGGTTCAAAATTAAGTTTGATACGGGCTAATATTCGGGGATTTCAGAATCCATTTCATTGAACGTGCCATCCCATACAAGATTGGTGAGGGTCTCTCCTTCTGAAACGCTAAATTTCAGCGTTAGTTCACAGACACCTTCTGGTGCACATTCATCTGGACCACTAACATCTGGAGAAGTGAATACACCACCGTTTTCAGTTTTTGCTTCCCAGTAATAGCGCGCAGTTGAGACATCTTCGCTTCCGTCATTTGTTAGAATTACAAAAACGGCATGGCAGTCTTCACCATCGGAATATCCACATAGCCCATCCTTGTTTGAAACTGACACGGTACTAACCGAGATTGATGCATCAAAGTTCGTTAGGCCCTCAGTGCATCCCGCAAGTAATAGAGACGCGACTGCAATGACTAGAAAATTACGAATCATATACGTCCCATGATATGTTCATTGTTGAAGGTTTGGACAACTCTCGAAGTTGGGAAGATATATTTCATTCTAAACAAGGCGCAGGATACATTTAATCTCCGAGTAGTCGGATTTTCATGGATTCCGAGGGTTAATGAGTCAACCCATGTATATGCAAGTTATCAAACACCTGGGTTCGCAGTGGGTCCTTCACAACCGTACCCTC
>DACE01000038.1:0-224 GCA_002494645.1 Euryarchaeota archaeon UBA256
GACCTCGACATGTAAATTCCTTCGTCACCACCTGTCCAAACGTGATAGGCATTCGATTCGGTATCCGTTGATATTTCCGAATTCTTGCGAGGGTACGGCGTCCCTACGTCTTCACCCATGGTACGGTCAAACCACGTGAAGCCGTTATCTTTGGAAACGATGACTGAGGGGGTTTCGACCCGGGGCGTGACGTACACAGTACCATCTGCTGCGGTTGAAATCGC
>DACE01000038.1:244-5028 GCA_002494645.1 Euryarchaeota archaeon UBA256
CTTGCACCTCCGTCAAAACTGGTAAAGCAAAAGATTCCGGCAAGTTTGTTGTAGCAATAATACACTGCCGTTTCGTAAATTGTGCTTCCGGTAATTTGCCCTAAAGCACCGTATCCAGCCGTTGTCCATGGCCCGCTGGCCAACTTGATGTGATCGTTGATGGGTGTCGTTCCTGAATCATGAGGATTCCCAAGCCAGGTTTCACCGTCGTCATCGCTCCAGCAGATCCATGATGTCTCGAGGCCGATCATTTGGACACCGAAGACACGGTCGGTGATAGGGTCAACCCAGCCATAGGGGTCGCTTGTGGTAGGAGAACACATCACTGGGTCCTGGGATTCAACCCAAGACTCACCGTAATCGCACGATCGCATCACCTTCTCCATAGCGATGAAGAAAATACAACCGCTCGAAGTGATACCGATGCTCGGTTCTTTGCCTGTTTCACCGACATCGCTGAACTGGAATGAGATGTTCATTGGGGATTCACCAATGGATTCGCCGGTCTTGTCGGTGACGAAGATACGAGGGCTCTCCATCTCTATTTCTTCAGGTACAGATACCGTCTCAGATTCTCCAAAGCATCCAGACAGAGAGAGTGAGACAACCATGAACGCTAGGAGCAGAGCACGACCTTGCATGTCCTGCCGAACGGACAGTCCAATAATGACCTTCCGATTGGCATTAATGAAGAATTTCTCAGTTCTCATTGAATTCCATCAAGTATCCAGATTTAGGAATCAACTGCATTTAGGTAAATGATTTCGTATGCTTCTGCATTGTGCTCGTAGGTGTAATGGTTGAGGACGCGCTCTCGACCTCGGGCCGCTTGCTCACGGCGCTCTTTGGGTTGGTTGAGAGACTCAATTACCGCACGAGCCAAATCTTCTGAATCACCACAGGCGAAGAGACCACCCACTGTTTCATCGATCATCTCAGTGAGCGGCGCTTGGTCGACGGTTACTACGGGAGTTCCACTGGCCAAGGCCTCGAGAGGTATCAGCCCTTGCCCCTCGTAATAGGAAGGATACACCACGAGGTCAGCACTTCGGAAATGAAGTGCAAGATGGTCAAAACTCATGCCACCTTTGATCACCACGGCATCTGCAATTCCCATTCGTTTGGCCTGCCGCATCAGGGTCTTGCGCATGTGTCCTCGCCCGATGATGACCAATTTCGCTCCTGGATGGACCTTGAGGATGCTGGGCATCGCACGAAGCAATGTTCTGTGACCTTTTCGTGCGACCAGACGACCTACAGCCATCAGGAGTGGAGTAGAGGTGTCGGGTTCGCCCATGAGGGCAGCATCATCGGCTGCATCGTAGGTTTTCCTCACTTCTTCGTAAGCCAATTGGTCTTCTTCATAGTCGTGATTCACCGGGCGGAATACCTTGTGGTCAACTCCGTAGAGTACCGTTTCACACCACCAATCTTCGGGGGGCTGATACCACTGTTGAAATTCTTCTTTCGTCGATTCAGAGATTGCTACACACACCGATGAGCCTTCAATGGCAGCCTGTTCATATCGAGCATACCATCCACCCGTAAGGAGAATGGCGAGGTCATTGGGGTTTTTCCAGGTCGCTGCTTCCTTGTTACGTGCTGCGAGTTTCATGCCCTCGCGTTCACCCACCCAACTTCCGTTGAGTGCTGAGACGACCGGAGCGATGTTCTCCTCAACCCAAATGAATTCCTTTTTGGTCCAACTCACCAAAGGCAGCAAGGTGTGAACCACATCGACTGGTTTGACTTGATGGAGACGCCGTAATTCCGTCAGTGCGTGTTTCCCGTAAGAACGGGTGAATGCCATCGGGGCTTTCAGCCAAGGAACGTGCAAAACGCTCACGCCCGGTTGCTGCGGCGTACGTTGTTTATGGGTTCGGGTGATGATTGTCACGTCGTGTCCTCGTTGGGCGAGGTGTCCGGCCAAATGGTAGACCACCGAGCCAATTCCGCCCCAGCGGGGTGGATATTCCCCTGAGACCATGGCGATGTGCATCGTGTTGACCAAGGTGAGGTCGCATTTGAATGTCATTGATTGGGTTCTATGTTCACGCACGCTTTGAGCCAAACCTTTGAAGGTCAATCGTTGGCTCGCCTCATCATGGGCGATGTGTTACCCGTAACCGTGACGGTCATCCTTCCTACACGAAACGAGGAAGAGGCTCTTGGGCCAACCATTGACGCCATCCCTCGCGGTTGGTGCGAGGACCTCGAAATTATGATCGTTGACGGAAATTCCTCAGACCGTACTCGGGAAATAGCGCTAGAGAAAGGCATCCGTGTTCATCTCGAGGATCGAAAGGGCTACGGTCGTGCATATCGTACTGGCTTTGATGTTGCCAAGAACGACATCATCGTGACGATGGACGCTGACTGCACCTATCCTGCAGAACTCGTGCCCGACCTCGTAAAGCGTCTCGTTGACGATGATTTGGAATTCATCACCTGCGACCGCCTTTCACTGGCCGAAGACGGGTCGATGTCTGGTCTGCACGGTTTTGGTAACTGGGTACTCTCCTTCACGGCACGACTGCTCTTTGGTTATGGTGTCAAAGATTCTCAATCGGGCATGTGGGTGTTCAAAAAATCAATTTTCAACAATGAAAAGATGCGCCCGACCAACGATGGCATGCCACTTAGTGAGGAAATGAAAATCCTCGCACGGCGCACGCTGGGCAAGCAAAAGGCAGTGGAAATCTCAGTGCCTTATCGCCCTCGAGTTGGAGACGCTGAAATCCATACATGGGGAGACGGATGGAAGAACTTGAAATTCCTCTTTGCTCGACGCTTCAGACTCCACAGAACCTTGACACCTTGGGGTGGACGTGAATCCAACCCGGATTCGACGAAAGGTGACCTCCCCGAACAAGCCTGAGTCGATGAGCGATGACGAACTGGCATGAACGCTGGATGAGTCAGCAGACCGGCTGGCACAGGGCCGTTTACAACGACCTTCTGCTCAAGCATTGGCCCTCAATTCATGCCCCACCGTCCAGTCATGTACTCGTTCCTCTTTGTGGAAAAACACTTGATATGGAATGGTTGGCTCAACAGGGTCACGAAGTGACGGGTTTGGAACTGGTCAGGCGCCCCGTTGAGGCTTTTTTTGAGCAGCGGGGCCTGATGCCAGAAAAGGACGACCTCGGTGATGTCGTTCGATATTCGGCCTCTCCCTTCGTACTTGTTCAAGGAGACATGTTCAAGGTGCAGCCCGAACATGTTCAAGCCGATGCTTGGTACGACCGCGCTGCTATGGTGGCTCTTCCGCCTTCAATGCGGCCGGCATACGTTCGCCACCTTCAACTGCTTACCAAATCGGGTGCAGTCGGTTTGTTGATCTCCTTTTCATACCCCGAAAATGAGTTGCAAGGGCCCCCATATTCTCTGTCAGATGATGAAGTGGAAACCTTGTTTTCACACCATTTTGAACTTGAATGTCTTGAGCGTATCAACCTTGAAGATGAACGAGACAGAGGTCTTTCATCCTCTCATTCATCAGTGTACAAAATCACCCGTCGCTAAGTTCTGCGATGGATTCATTCCAATTCATCAAGCGTCGCTTGAACTTCTTCGGTTCCATCCATGATGTTTTCTTCAAGGGCAGGAATGTTCTTTTTCTCAGGACTTGATTCATTTGCAGGAGCACGGAATGCGTCCCATGATGTCAGCAACTCAATGTCTTCTTGAGCACGCTTACGTCGAGCAAAAATGAATGCGAGCAGACCTACGCATCCAATCAAACCTGCGACTGCCGCGCCAAGAAGCAGAACTCGCTGATCGCTTTCTTGTGCTTCAACAACCAGAGTGCGTGTCACCACGTCGACATTCGCTGTTTCGCCTTCTCCGTCCTTTGCAATGATTTTCAAACTCGGCCTACCCGTGCTTTCCGGTCGCCATTCAATGACCCCTTCCCAAATTCCATCACCGTCCTCATCACTGAGATTCACTTCCCACTGCTGGATGTTGAGGGTTAAGTTAGCACGTACATCTTGGGTGGTCCCGTCAGCGTCATCAAGGCGTATACTAATGGTCAAACGGTGCAATTCGTCCTGTGAAAAGGTCGTTTCGCTCAAACTGAGAGAATCACGGTCCAGGGATGGCAAACTGGATTGAATTGTGATGTTGAAGTGTTCTTCAACCCATTGTCCTCGAGCATCTCGAACATAGAGCGAAAGATGGTATTCGCCAGGTGCAAGTCCTGAAATCTCCTCGATGGAACTCGTAGAGAGCACTTCTGGGAAACTGGTTTGTGGCGACCATCGCCTCCATTCACGGACGGTCAAATCATTGTCAGCATCGTAGGAGGCTTCCTCCAGTCGTAGCACACCACCCGGTTCAATGGAAGCTCTGTTTTCGGGCGAAATCAAGACCAGTGTTGGTTCTGATTCAACCACGGTCAATACGAAGGTTTCGTCGCGGGAATCCCCGCTCTCATCAGTCAGCGTCACCGTGAGCGTATGCTGCCCGGCTTTGAGATTGAACGCATGGGAATTGAACGGATCCACGTCGACAAGAAGGGGGTCGGTGTGAAGTGAGGAACGGAGGGTCACCGTGAAAGCGTCGCCATCGTAATCCATACTTTGTGATGCATCAAACATCAGGGTCTGCGATGAAAGGGATTGACTGCCGTCGGAGGGGTTGACCAACCCGAGGACCGGGGCAGAGGTCACAATCGTTACCGTTTGCTGAGCGAGTACTGGGTCGTGTATTCCGTCATCAACACTGAGGGTGATGGTGTGGACTCCAGCGGTCAAACGACCGTCAAAATACAGCCAATCTTC
>DACE01000038.1:5096-5843 GCA_002494645.1 Euryarchaeota archaeon UBA256
GAGGATTCAAAGGTCTGACTTTCGGGAGTTTGAATCACCGCACGGGGCAGAGAGTTTTCAACCGTGAGCAGTATGGAAGTTGACTGGCTTTGATTGGCGTGCTCAGCCCGGTCGTCGGTGACCTCCATGGTCAAGGTATGGACTCCACGCGAGAGGTACCCCTCCCAGAGTTCTGTACCGTTGTTTAGCACGCCATCGAGGGAAGAAATGTAGGTGATGCTTAGGTCGTCACCTTCTGGGTCGACCGTGGCACTTCCGTCAAGAGTCACCAAAGATTCGCTCGTATTGGCATCCCTTGAAACAGAGAACGTGGGTTCGGGTATTTCGTTGTAAAGAATAACTGGAACGGTAAATGTCGCATTGTTGCCTACGGCATCAAAAGCCATGACCGTCAAGGTAGCGGAGGCTGGTGGGTCCTCAGTGGTATAATCAAAGGTGTACGTGAGTTCCTCGGGACACACCCACTGGTTGCCCCATGCAGCGCCTTCACCATTGAAATCAATCACGCATGCAAAGTCATCACCTTCTGGGTCAAAGGAGCCCGTGGTGTTGACAACCACCGTTCCAGTTTGGGGCATAATGAGTTCGCTCCACGGATTGAGGGCGGGTTCGAAATCAACCATGAGTGCTGGGGCCAAATTGATCAATTCAATCGTACGCGTTTCGCCAACACAATTGGTAGGGTCGCAGACGCTCAAGGTGATGGAGTGAATCCCATCTGAAAGTTCGCAGTAGGGCGGCGTCTGG
>DACE01000031.1:0-189 GCA_002494645.1 Euryarchaeota archaeon UBA256
GGCTGCATTGTCCCAATTGGGCAGCAGCATATCGTCTTGAGTACGGTTTGAAAGGCCCATAGGCCCGCGCGCAGTCACGTGAATTTCAAGAAGACCTGATTGCAGGCCGCTTAGCACGTCCGAGGCCCCGCGTACATCCATTCGCTCGTGGAAGAGTTTGGAGAGGACCTCTTCCATTACCACAGTCCC
>DACE01000031.1:253-7189 GCA_002494645.1 Euryarchaeota archaeon UBA256
TGAAGGTTGATTCGACGAGGGTCAACACCGTGTCGTAGAACGCCAAACACTTTGGCCACTTGAGCAAAACGCCAGCGTACTTGTCGCGAATTGGGGACCGTGATACTGAGCAAATGTTCGATGGCATCGGGGGGTGTTTCAAGTAGCCATGTTACGATGTCTTCGGGACGAACATCCGATACTTGGAGGGCGATTCGGGTTGGTTCAACGATGAGTCTTCCCCAACTGCCCGATTTAGTTGAGGCCATAGCCAACAAAAAATTGCCAAGAGCTTCGTTAATTTTTGAACCCTGACACGAATTGACGACGATGGCATCATCTCGCTCCTCAATGGTGAACACCCGGTCGGTCGGCAAATGACCTGTTGCCTCAATATGCGCAGTAATGACCTCAGCAATCATGCTCTTCGCTTGGTCGTCAAGCGGGTAATCGGCGAGTTGAGCTCTTCGTTGAGGAACCAACCCGAGCGGGTCAAGGACGGGTGGTTCAGGCTTCGGTAACAAACCAAGGTCAGCAGCCATCAGGTGACGTAGATACCCGACGTCTCTTGCTACTGATTCAGGGACTGGTGGCAACTCCCCCAGCCATTGTGGGGCTTTTCCATGGTCGTTAACAGGAGTGACCAATAATTCAGATTGTTCCGGGTCCGCATCTACAATCAACCATGTTCGACCGGCGATGACGAACCGTCGAGGAGTGCCATCGTCGTCTTCTCCGGCGTCGTTGAGACTCAACACGAAGGCCTCGTCAACATTCCCAAGACTCCTGCGAGTAACGGCATCTCGGACGCGATAAGTTCGCTTATCGGGGATCATGGAAAGATGGTGGGATACCCATTCTCGTGTACGCCCTGCCGATGAAAACCATCCTTTTCCAAATCGCTTGGGAACCTCAACTTCTCGTTCAGTGTATATTCTCGGGATGTCCTCATCGGGTACTGAATAAAGCGGTAATTCCTCAGGTAGTGTTTCACCACGGCTCTGTGCCTCTTCTCGTGCTACCGCATAGACTGCCTTCGGCCAGCGGTACCATGGCAATTCACTGGGTTTTGGAGTAAAGCGAACAATCCATCGTTCGGCCAACACCAACAGGAGGGCTTCTGTATCCGTACGATTCCAACCTTCAAATTGCGGAGCTTGCCCGATGATTTCTGTGGCCTCATTGATGCTCACGGCTTTAAAGCAGTGGGCCATCAACACGAGTTGGTTGGCAGCAATACTACCGGGGCGGGGGCGCCATTCGACGGGTTCTATCGCTCCCGCCATGGCACGTTGCGCAATGACCGCTGCTTCGGTGAGATGATCATTGTCCCACGACAAAATGTGTCCTCGTCCAAGACCCCCCAAGCGATGGTCAGCACGGCCAACGCGCTGAAGCATACGGTCAACTGATTTTGGCGAATGCACCTGAATAATTCGTCGTATGCTCCCCACGTCAATACCCAATTCGAGGCTCGACGTGCAAACCAGACCCTCGAGTTCGCCCGCACGTAATTTGTCTTCCATTTCTTGCCGTGTTTCAGCGGCTAAGGAACCGTGATGCACGCCGATGTTAAGGTCCGGAGCCATCGTTTGCAATCGTGATGAAAGAGTCTCAGCATCGCTTCGGCTGTTGACAAAAATCAGGCAGGGGGCTTCGGTTCGCAAGATGTCACAAAGATGACGGTAAGTGGCATGCTGACGAGGGCTGAGAGCCAATTCAACGCCACCAATTTCATCTTCGGGGAGTGGTGCAGGTGATTCAACCGTCAACTGAGTGTCTCGTTGGCCACTTGCAATCAGGGGCTGGCCTTGTCCCGGTGAGAGCCACGAAGCGACATGCTCGGGGTTGCCCACGGTAGCAGAAAGGCCCAATCGTTGCAGTTTACGCCCAGATAATGCTTCGAGACGGGCCAAACCCAGGCTCAACTGCCAGCCTCGCTCAGAGGCTGCGAGGTCGTGAACCTCGTCAATAATGACTGCGTGAACGCTACTTAACATGGCTCGTAGATTCTTACCACTGAACATCAATTGGAATGTTTCTGGCGTGGTGACCAAGAGATTTGGAGGGCGGCGCGTTTGTTTTGCCCGCTGAGCTTGCGTTGTGTCGCCGTGACGAACGTCAACTGTCAACCCTACCGCTTCGGCTAATTCCCTTAGACGTCGGTCAACGTCACGATTCAGTGCCCGAAGCGGTGTGATGTAAAGAATCGAAAGTGAAGGCCAGCCTTCAACCAAGCATCGGTGAAAGAGTGGTAAAATGCCCGCCATCGTCTTTCCCGAACCCGTCGGGGCGATGATGACGCGGTCATGACCAGCCATGATTTCGGGGAGGACCAAGTCCTGAATTGGGGTTGGTTGCCACTTCTTTTCCTCAAGCGCTTGAGCGAGCGATGGATGGAGGCTGGAAAACACGCGCGGCATACTCTCCCCACCCTCTAAGAACAAGGCGTACCCTTCTCTTCTTGAGGATTTGGCTTGAAGCGTGGCCGGATTTCAGACCTCAGTCGTCGTCGTAGTCGTCGTCGGAGTCGCCGTCGTCTTCCTCTTCGTCGTCTTCGTCATCTTCCCAATCGGCGTCGTCCTCCGCAAAGGCACCTTCACCGAAATCAATGGACGTCTTGGTTGCAACCGTGAAGACAACTGCCAACGTAAGAATGCTCAATACGGCAAACATCCAAGCAAGTGGTTGTTCCCGAATCGAATCAAACCAGCCAAAGTATTCGCCATATGCGATGGTAACAGCGTGCTCGGCAGAATTGTCGTAATCGTTTGCTTCTGGTATTTCATTCTCTGAATCGACAACGACTCGGACACGGTCTACTTCCGTTGACGTCCATTTTACCTTGACGGAGAGAATTTCCTCAGCCGCCATTCCGTTGACGCGCACCGTTTCAAAGGGCATTTCTGCGGAGCCCGCATAGAAAGAGACCTTGAATTGAAGCGATGTATTTCCGCCAGCATTGATGATATCGGCGATGATATCCACCTTAGCGCCTGGAGCGATATGGTCGTCACTGAGGGCGATGTTTTGAACGCGAAGTTCTGGTCCAACCGCTCCCAAACGAACCCATTGGCGCTCAAAGTCTGTATCGTCAATGCCCAATTCTGGAATGGGGCTGGCTTCAGAATTCGAGACAACGGGGAATTGATTACCTGCTGCATCGTATCCAGTGACGTAGAATCCTACGAAATCACCGGCCTTGGGAACGATGGTCCCACCCGCAGTAATGTCCACAATTCCAGTCCACAATACGTTTTGATCGTCTTGCTGCATGCCAAGAAGCGTTGAACCAGCACCGATGGTCATGGTTCGAGTGGCGTCACGCATCACCCAGTGAACCATTTGTTTGGACCCGGTGAGGTCGGCATCTTCGGTACCCTGGAATTCAACGCTGATTTGGCTCATGTCATTATTTGCTGAGATATCGATGACGTTCAGTGGTGCAATTCGCCGCGTTACACGGGGTGCTGCATCGTCAACTACAACCTGCAGCGTAGTGGAGACCAATGTTCCGGTCATGTCTTCCCCGCGTCCAGGAATGTTCGTAATGGAGATCAAACATGTTCGGGAAGGAGACGATTGAAGCGTTGATGCTGCGGACAAGGGCACTTCAACTGCATAGCCTCCGTCGCTGGTCAAGGAGCCGTCGGACCACAATTTCGCTCCGTCAAAGACTTCCACGAGAATTCCGACGTCCCGTGGTGCTGGGGTTTGACTGCCCTCGTAGACCACACGGCCAGTAAAGGCCAGTCGGTCGTCCTTGCGCACACGACTACCGTCTGCAACGGGGCCAGTACGGGGCTCGCTGATGTCTTCAACCGTGAAGTCGGTCGGGGAGAGCATGAGGTCGTTTTCAACTCGGAAAGTATGTTCCAACAGGAGGATACGAGATGGGTCTTTGCTGCCTAATTCCTTGTAGAGGAGAGCGACATCACCCATTTCTTCATCGGGCCAATCCCAACTGAATTTGAAGTTAAATTCAAGCATAATCCACGGAAGACCTGATTCGTTGGTCGTTTCCACCATGTTGCTGGTTGGAAGCAAATGAATGTAGGGTGAATCAGACCAGAATGTATTGTTCAATCCCGAATAGGAGATCGCTTGGGCGTCCCGCATTGGATTGGGCCCTTCAAAGTCAAAGACCAGAGAAATGTACTCGAAGTCGATGGCAGTATTCGCATCGATGAAGCCAAGACTGATGCTTTGCTCCATACCAGCAAAGACGGCTTCATTGTCTTCGTGGCCGACCCACTCAAGTCCGGTGAACACCGCGGAGGAGTCCTTGCGGGTTCGGAACGTTGCATCGTCGTAAAGGAAGCCTTCGGAGGACTCGAAAATCAACACCTCGTCCTCGTCGTTGATCGCTGTAAAGTGCAGAGGGTTACCTGCTTGATCTCCACCGTCCCAGAAGTAAGACACACGTCCCATGTTGGGGTTTCGAGAGGTGTCAATGGTCGTGATGAACCACTTGGAACGGGCTTCTGTAGTGTTGGTGACCGTCTTTGAAACGTATTCATCAGCGTCAGCCTCACCGTTACGGTTCATGTCATGGTCGGCTTCCACCCAATACTTGAGTTCCAAATCCATTGGATGACCCACCTCATCTTCGACAAGGATTTGGACGGTTTGCGTGTTGGAAGCGGCCTCATAGGCATCATCCAATGGCGACACTGCTAAGCGTTCAGGGTGCGTTGCATCGACGAGGAAGGTGCGACGCCATTCTGCATTGGGTTGCTGAACGTGGTCTGGGTTTCGTTCGTTGTAGGTCTGAACTTCATAGGTCAGACCGTCTTCTACATCAATGGCTGGAAGGTCGATGGAGACGAAGAAAGAGCCGTTGTTATTGGTCGTGTCCCTGGCGGTACTTTCAACGTAGCCGTTACGAGAAACTCGAACGTCAAAGGCGCTGTCCTTTGGAGCATCATCTGTATCCATGAACCACATGGCGCCAACAAAGTGAATCTGTTCTCCAGCCGCCACCCAAGAACCGTCAGGTATGTCCTGATGTGTTATTTCACCATCATTATCTCGTACGTTGAGCCAACCGAGACCGAAGGAACGATTGACACTCAAACCATCTTCAGATATGAGAGGCGTTGGAGCGTACCCTGCTGAGCCACTGTCGTCGAGACATCCAGTGCGGAACCGAACGTTGTCTTGGTCAGGGAACTCGCTTGTAACAAAGAACTTCCAGTGGATCTCCAAAATACCGTTGCTTTCAACCGAATAGGATGAAGAGTCCATTTCGATGTACTGGCCAGGGTCATTCGGGTCGGGGAAGACATCTCCGTATTGCCAAGAAAGAGTTGGATTGTTGGCCATGGAGTTGGTCATGAGGGTCAGTTCCGCGCTCATCATGGTATTCGCGTCTTCACCGATGATGTGCCGGGTGACCACTTCGTAAGGCGTAATTCGCTCGTGCAATACTTCACCTTCTGGAATTGAGATGTCCAGGTTGACGGTCTGCATGACATAGGTAATTTGGAAGGAGACGATTGTCAATATCCCAGTAGTTGCGGATGTCAGGTCGACCTGAATATCTTGGATACCAGCGCCTGAATCGGGAATCGCATTGTTGAGTTCACTCACAAGAGAGTTACCTGTCTGTGTGCTGCTCACGGTTAACGGGCCGAGAAGTGCCCCGTTTTGGGCCGGCCATTTGAAGGCATTTTTCCCAGCGATATTGATGCCGGGTTCGGATGGAGCGTTCGAATGAAGAGCGATGGTCAGGCCGGAGATGGATGGCGTGACTGATGTTGAGCTTGAGGAGAGACTGATTCTCACGCAGTAGTAATAACTCGTCCCAGTCATGGATTTCGTTTGGTTCGGGGAGGTAAACGAAGCCACTCCTGAGTTTCCGTTGTTGCACGAAGTACTGCTTGCGCCATAACCCACGTTGACCACAACCGAGGTCGAAGAAGGCCCTGTTTCGGACCAATTTACGGTAGCTGCAACGACCGTTTTGGTTCCGCTACCGATGTATTGGTAGGCGTAATAATACCCACTTGTTTGGTAGGAGGTGGTGTATGAGAGCACCACATCTCCGAGCACTGGGGATTTAGCGCTGGTTCCGTTGAGGGTTGCCCGCCAGACAATTGAACTGCCCGTGCTTGGGAAGATGACCTTTTGTCCGATGTTCGCCGAGCGCCACGTTGTTCCACCATCGTTGGAGATATCCACATCGATGCTGGTGCCTGAGGGCAAGGAGCCGAAGACGCCTTTGAGAGAAACGGTGTCGATGGCTCGACTGGTGGAAGTGGTCTGACCGACGATCATTTGGCTGGTCACCGAAGGTGTGCGGACATCATAATGAGCGCCGTCACCGTAGGTGTGAATTTTACGAAGGCCTTGTGAGCAGTAACTCGTACTCGCCCAATGGCATGAGAAATAAACCTCGTGGTTTTCTGCAAGGTCGGTCATTCCGTAGTGACCTCCCCCGGCCATGGTACGTTCGCCTTGTGGAGTGAGTAAACCGCTTGACGTCATGGTATAGTGATAGTGAATGCTCTTGTAGGTGCTCTGATAATAGTAAATGTTGTACATCACGCTGGGCATACTGACTGAAAGACCAGCCCCGTAGTCGTAATAATACGACGTTGAGGTCATCAGCCATGTGCCAGTAATGACCGTTGGAGAGGAAGGGTTGACTTCCTTAAGATAGTGATTATTGGTGTTGGCCTCGTAAACGCCAATGTACATCTTACCCGTATTGTCATCAAAGTCGACGCCTGAGATGTAATTGGGGTAGCCATAATTGTGGCTTGCTTCACAGGTCCACACGATGTTTCCTTGGGTATTTGCAGCAACACTCCAGCGATTGACTTCGTAATATGACCAGTGGGCAGTGTATACCTTGCCGTTGTAGACATCGGCGTCATACATGTAGTAAGTCGCGCTGGAACCCCCACAACTTGATGTTGAGAATGATGCAGTACCGAGATAGGCATTGGTTGT
>DACE01000031.1:7275-75706 GCA_002494645.1 Euryarchaeota archaeon UBA256
ATCCATTGCAGGAACGACGACACCAGTATAGCCCCATGAACCACCCGTAACGGTTCGATCTGCGTACTTCTTGGTCGGGCTGGTGTAGCCCTGGTCGCCCAAAGCGACGAATTCTCCGGTCGTGTTGAGGTGGGCGCTACCAAGAGTGCTGACTGAGGAAGAACTCGAAAAGCGTGGCGTGAATTCGGTGGGGTTGCCTTTGAGATATGCGGTTTGACCACTCACGTCGATGTTGTCACGTCGTGCTGTGGTAAAGGGAGAGGGTGAGCCGGCATTACCGCTGGTATAGTCGGTGTCACCTTCGCCGCCGTAGTGGTTGTTGGTGGTGAAGTTGGTCCAGCTGGTGGAGCTCGCATCGCCGCGAAGGTTGAATTGAGCTGACGTGACCTCGGCTCCGTAGGGAATTGACACGATACCAGCAGTGCCGTTACCGCTGCCCGAAAAGGTATGCTCGTAGGACGTGGAGCCGTCCTTGAACTGCGTTTCAGTGGTCGCGCCCATGGCCAATGGCGAGAGAGTCGAAAGAACAAACACGAGCGTTAGGAATAGTGCACGACGCATAATAAGCCACCCAAGACAAACAGTGATGCCTTTCATTACATTTGAATGATACCCCTTACGGGCACCGATGGAACTTCATGGCAAACACAATCAAAGCGAGGATTGAAGACTTCCAAAGGTCAGCCTCGTAACGGTGAGAAGATGGCAGAACAGGGTTCTTTTTTGAGTCGGCTATGGGCAAAACAATACGGGAAGCAATACGCCATAACCGCCATTGCTTCTGCATCAAGCGCCATTTTCCTCTTGCTTTGTGGCTATCAAGTTCTTTTCTTACAAAATCACGTAACTTGGGGTTCGTACACGGGCCCAGCTCTGGTTGGGGCGGTCCTCGCGCTGGCCGTCGTCCTCATCTCCTTCCCTGAATACCTTCGATTCAAGGGCCATGTACTCACGCTCGAAGAAATCAAGGGACTACGCTCCACTGCTGAATTACGACGACAAAAAGCGGATGGTGATTTGGCCGCTCAAGCCCTAGGTGCGGGTCATTTGGAACAATGGCAGGCATTCCTTGATAGCAAAGGCCTCCGACGGTGAAGCGGAGGCAACAAGGGTGGAAGGACACGACCCCTTGCGGTCGCTGATGCTTGAACTTCTCTTGGCCGTTGGCATGATTGCCTGCTTGGTTGGAGCCATGTTCATTCACACTGGGTCCATGCCGCCATTGGTCGTCGTTGAATCGAAATCAATGATCCATGAAGAACAAGGAGAGATTGGAAGCATTGATGCTGGAGACTTGATACTTGTTCACAACCAACCGGCTGGAACCATCGTCACCTTCGCCGAAGCCACCGATAAAAATCACCGCTCCTACGGTCATGAACGTCACGGAATGGAAGGTGATGTCATCATTTACGCCAAGAACGGAGAGGAAGGTACACCCATCATCCACCGAGCTATTCTTCGTGTGGTTGCAGAACAAACGGCTCTCCCCGACCGCGAGGCTGACATGCCGTGTTCCGAAGAGGCGACCTATGACGCACAACGCATGGCGTCTGACGGCCAAGTAGGAAGTTGCATCTTAACATGGAGCGTGCCGGGAACCACGGTTAACGACGTCGTCAATATCACCGTCCATTTTGACGGCTCGGATGCAGCCTATTACGATTGTAAACGACCCGCTCACAGCGGGGAAACCTATCTTGTTGAACCCCATTTGGTCATTTGGCAGTGGCAACCGACTCACGAAGGAATACTGACCTTGGGCGATAACAACAAATGCTCGGTTGACCAAGGAGCACAAGCAACCAACGGTTCCTCAGGCGTTCACAGTCCGTCTGGCATCGTTGGCCCCATCCGAGACGGGTGGGTTTTAGGCGTCGCCGGGGGTGAAATTCCTTGGCTCGGCACGGTGAAGTTGATGATTGGTGGTGAAGATTCCTACGGAACACAAGACGTTCCTCTCTCGTCGTTTACGGCCCTCTTTACCCTTCTCGCAGTGGTCTTACTGTCTCCCTTTGTAAGCGAACATGTATTCAAGCGCATACTTAGCCGTTCACCCGAATGGAAATGGGCTCAACCTGTTGAAGTTGGCGAAGAAGAATAGCCTGCCTTTGCCAAGGCTTCATCCATCGTCAGTTCACCCTGGCTCACGCGACGTGCGAGGTGAGTTGAGATGGTCAATGAACCTCTCGAGCGACGGCGACTGATACGTTGGATGTTTCTCACTTCGCCCTCACTGGGTTCAACTTCCCGCCACTCCACGACGGATTGACCGGGCATTCTTGCAATTTTCAATGCCGAGTTGGCATGGGCGTTTCGAGCAGTCCCCTGACTTGTTCGGTACTCGTTGACTTGCTGAACTGGATAACCCCGAAGGAGAAATGCATTGACGAGTTGGTCTCTGTGAAGAGGAGAACCGTGGCCGATACGGACAAGGACGCGCTTTGGAGCGTAAGATTCGATATGGCCTACGAGGGCGTGGACCGTTGCTTCAATTGACTCGTGAACCGCTTTGCCCAGGAGTTTTTCATCCGCAAACCAAGCACACCCAGGGCGAGGGCCAGGGTCAATACCGATGAGGAGTTCCTCAATGTTGTCGAGTTTGTTCACAATCCTCAACCATGAGTTGACTGCAGCGGAGACAGAGTCTGCTTTCACGCCAACACCGCGCCCACCCCGTTGATGGACTTCTTCGGGTGTTCCAAACCACCATGCATCCCGATCCGGTAGGGCTTGGTCGTGTTCCACGAGGACGGGCGTGATGCCGATGTCTTGCAACACGCGCAGCAAGTGATAGGCCATACGGAAATCTTCCGTCCTCACGTAGACCTGCATGATGAGTTAGCCTTGCGGCTGGACCTGTTCTAATCTATCGGTTCGGTGTTTTGGTTCATCCGAGGATTCACCGTCGCTACCGCGTCATTCTTCCGAAGTTATCAAGAACGATAGACAACGATGCTTGCCCATGACAGGCGCCTATGAGCGGGAGCTTCGCGAGGTCCTTTCGGGAACTGAAAAGGGCGTGGACAAGGTCACTCGCTCGTGTTCCCCCAAAGAAAAAAGCCGTATGAGTCGTGTCATTGAGCGGCCATTTCTTGTCGTACGAGCAGCGGGCTCTGGCATGGAAGGCAGCGGAGATCTTGTCGCTATGCGGGGTGACTGCAGTTTTCCAATCGAGGTCAAAACGACCAAGGATTTGAAAAAATACTTTTCGGGTCGAACAAAAATTCAACTTGAAGCCATGATTCGTGAGGGAGAGCGTACGGGCCTGATGCCACTCTATGCGCATCGTCTGAAAGGTTCCCGAGGCGATTCATGGCGCATTTTTCGTGTTGAAACTCGTGGCCTGAGCGGTACCTTGCGACGTTTGGAAAGCCTCATACCTCCATTTCCGTTGACCAGAAATGGTACGCCGTTTATGGATTGGGAGCAAGGAATGCCACTCAATGAATTCCTTGCGATGATGTGTTCACCTGAAGGAAGAGTTGAGCCGTCCTTTGATGCAGTGCAGGCAAGAGCGAAACACGTGATGGTCAAGGAGAAGCAAATGGAGCCATCATCAAGTGACATTTTAGCTGAATTGCAACGTCGCCGAACGACGACATTGACCCAATTCACAGATAGGGTATGAACATCGTAAACAAGAGCATGCCGAGCAACATGAGCGAAGAATAACTCGATGCTTTGGATGAAAGGTGGTCAACCCACATGGGATGAAGGTCCCATAATTTCAATTTTCGACCCAAGCGTTTGAAGCCGCTCAGCATAGCATGCAACATGTCTCGAAGCATGTGCCCTCCGTCAAAAGGCACCATGGGAATGAGGTTGGTAAATCCGAGAAGTATGTTAACCCACATCAGCCAAAAGAGGAGGTTAGCGATGAAAAGAAGACCTGATGTCCCAAGCAATGCTGCAAAAATGCCGTCTCCCGCTTCAAGCAGACTTTCTTCAAAGGGATGAATTGCAACCCCGTTCATCTCAAAGGGTACGAGAAGAATTGTGATAACATGAAGGGGGACAGAAAGGGCTCGCTGCAGGAGTGTCCCTTCCCATCGAGGGGAAAGAGGGCCTGCGAGACGATCGATGCCTGCAGTCCCTTCTGATAGGCCTTCAACTCCCAAGAAAGGGTCGCCCTGCTCAATCTCTAGGGAAGTAAGCAATTCTTCGCTCCATCCAAGTTCGAGGTAGTAGTCATACTTGTCACCAAAGGTTGCGGTGAGAGTTTCACGTTCGCCGTTTTCATGTCGAACGACAAGGTCGACGGTGTCGTTGCTTTGATAGCCGTCAAGGATACTTCGGAAGGATTCAAGGTCATGCACACCTTGTCCATCAATGGAAATGAGCGTGTCCCATGGTTGCATTCCTGCTTCATCAGCGCCTCCATCTTTGACAATGCCTTTGACGTGGATATAATCCTCGGTTGCGACAAATTGTCCGGCGAGGCCGCCGAGCAAGAGAAACATCACAAAGGCTGCAAAAATGTTCGTGGCAGGCCCTGCAGCAAACATCCGGAGACGCTCCCTACGCGGAGCACGAAGCAATTCATCACTCTGCGGTTCAGCAAAAGCGCCCAGGGGAAGAGGACCGAGTTGAAGCAACCCAAAGGAACGGATTCTCATGCCGTGACCTCGGGCCAGCAAACCGTGACCGAGTTCGTGAATCACGAGGGAGATGATGAAGGCCAAGGCACCCCATCCGAGAGGAATGACTGGATTGAGGCCGGGAACTGCGACGAGTTCGCTTGCCGAAGGAGGTGGTGCAGAGGGCGGTGAAAGAACGGAAGTGATGAATGCGAGGAGGACGAGGAGGCCGACCATCAACATCGAAACTGAACAAACCCAAAGCGAAACTTCTCCATACGCCCTCCAGAATTTGCGGGGGCGGGCCATTCGTTCCAGCAAGCGTTGCCCTCGTTGGGTTCGTACCATGAGAACGATGCCCAAGGCACGAGTTGCATTCCATCGGTCAAGAGTACCATTTCGCTCCCATCGTTTGATGAGAAGATACCACC
Source organism: Euryarchaeota archaeon UBA256 (assembly GCA_002494645.1). Lineage (GTDB taxonomy): Archaea > Thermoplasmatota > Poseidoniia > Poseidoniales > Poseidoniaceae > Poseidonia. The sequence goes on from DACE01000031.1 coordinate 12,287, forward strand.
CGATAAGGAGGGCAAACAGGATTGTCCAATCGGCTTGAACCGACCCCCAAGTGCCCACCATGTGATGACCGACGGGCCGTTCTGTCTTGAACATTGATATTGTCTCTCACGTCAAAATCTTGACAAACCTTCTTGACAGGTCGGGCGTTGAGTTGACCATGCACACACACCACATGGCCATTGAGGTATGGTGTGAAGAGACGTGGGGTGAACGCCCCGTACGAATTTCAGAGTGGGCCACTCACGACAGTATCGTTCAAGTCTTTATTCGTCTTTCTTCGAGCGTCTTAATCGCTGATTTTGAGGTCAACGGTGAAGGGATGCTTGGCATCCGTCAGCACCTACATGTCCCCCTTGAGACATGGAATCCTGGCTCCATCCAAGGACTCCGGACATCTGAGGGGAAAACTCGATTCCAGCATCGCCGACAAAGCATCTACCTCTCCAGCGAATTACGCGTCCCTGAATGGGGTGCGGCCTTGCTTGAAGAATGGCTGATGAGCATGAGAGGCCATGCCACCCGGCCCAAGGACAGATTGCAGCGAATGAATGAAGTCAAGCGCATGAAGACCTCCATTGAACGGAATCTCGAAAGTGCATCTCTGACCAAAATCACAGATGAGGTTACATCCTTGGATGAACGGGTTGACCGAGTTGGCAACCACTTAGCGAACTGATTCTTCCATGGTGGTATCAACGCCAGGGAACTGATCTTCCCCTTCTCTGTACACCGTTCTCATGTTGTTGATGAAATTTCGTTCTTTAACCACAATGGTATACTCTTTGATACCGTAGTCTTTCTCGCCATCGAGCATCTCCAACAAGACTTGAAGCGTGAGGCGAGCCCCTTCACGGTGCGGATATGCGAATACACCCATCGAAATCGGAGGACTCACAATGGAGGTGATGTCGCCCAGTTCTTCAATCGTGGCAAATAAATTTGCATACGTTTCTGCAAGGAGTTCTCTGCGTTCTTCATCTTGATTCGGGCGGCGGCAATCAGGGCCAACCACGTGAATGATATGTTTGTAATTCTCACCAAGGGCGTAGGGTTCAGTGGTCACATTCTTGGTAACAGCACAGGGCGGGGCGTTGATTTTCCGCATGTCAAGACAAATATTTCGGGTAACTTGTGTCAATTCCTTGCCAGCTTTTTGGTGAATCATAGCATCGAGCCCTTCGCGGCCCGAGAGTCGATTATTGGCAGGTGTGATGAGGACATCACCTGAATGATTCCATACGTCACCGCCCATGACGCGGAGGACGCCCCACTTGCATGTTCGTGCCATGTAGAGTTCGGCCATCGTCTCTCCAAGATAGGCCACCCTACATATTAACTGCGCATTCAATTCATGAAACTTGTAAAAAATGGACATATTTCCACCTGGGACAGAGCAGTCAAAGGAATGAGCCACTGGCCCCAAGGCGATACCGCTAAAGCGACACCTGCCTTGCACGAATCATGACCACGAAAAGCGCTATCGTCGCCGTGGTCCTTTTGTTCTGTTCAACACTCCCGTTAACGACATTGACAAGTTCAGAGAATGCTTCTGAACTCGAAGCGTCATCTTCGACCTTCTTTGATGGATTCTTCGTTGGCCACAATGAGGATGTCTGGAATGCAACGCCCTGGCCCACCATCGCCGTACCGGAAGGCTTCACCTACAACAGCGTCATTGATTACAGTGATGTTGGTGTCCTCATCAACAACCTCTCTGATGAAAGTCGAACCATCGGTTGGGCTTTCGTAGCGGCTCGCAACATTTCCCTTGATCGCGTCTTCATCTTCAACGAAAGCGGAACGCCCACCAAGGAAACCATCAACAGAGACCAATTTGAGACGTACTTTGCCACTCCATTCCTTGAAATGCTTCAAAATCGTTCCTCAGCGAGTGGAGTCAACTATCTGGTAACTACCAAAGGTATCCCACTTCGTGTTTCTGGAGGCAACGACAAAGCCAGTTTTGACCAAGAGCTCGCTCTCTTGGGAGGCGCTTACAACAGTTCAATCGGTGGGAATTACTGGATACAACACGATTACGGTCCACTCGCTGGAAAAGCCATGGAGCCCTTCAAGCGAAGCAAATACGGGTTTTTCTTAGTGACTCGCCTCACAGGTTACACCGTTGATACGGCATTGGAACTCATCGAACGGGCCAATCAAAGCCTCGGCCAACGGGGTGAGTTTGTACTTGACCTTGCGACCAACCGTAACGGGTCAGGGTACAAGTTTTGGAACGACGATTTGTACACTGCAAATACAACACTCAACGGAAGCATGGGATTGCCTGTTACCTTTGATGAAGAATCTGAATTCCTCACGAACGTTTCGAATGTGATGGGTTATGCCTCATGGGGAAGCAACGACGGCAATTGGAACAAAAACTACCTGCCCAACGGAGGCTTTGATACCACCGATTCCTCTTGGCAAAGTGGGTCCCGCTATTGGAATTCCAGTGCTCCGACAGTAGCAGTAGGTGACTCTTTTTCTTGGGCCTATCAAACATCCACAAAACAAGGAGGGAACGGGGCTTTTGAAGCCGCCATCGGTACTGCGTGCCAACAAGATTCTGGCGACATGATGCAAGGGGTCTACGCAGAATATTTTGACAACGCAGGTGTCAGTTTCAGCACTGCTAGCATGCCGTTACTCATCGACCGTACGCCCGATCACGTGCGCATTGAACCTCATCTTTCCCACGGCTCCTCGAACAACCCCTATTCTGGACTCGATAACCGATTCAAGCAAGATTGGGGCGCACGGTTTAGCGGACTCATCGACGTCCCAGACAGCGGAAACTGGACCTTTTACCTCAACTCAGATGACGGTTCAGAACTGTGGATGAACGGTGCAAGTTTAATTCAGAACTACGGCAGTCACGGCATGCGGGAATATTCAGCCGTAGTCAATCTCAGTTCCGGAATGCATGATTTCCGCATCGAATTCTTCCAAGGTGGAGGCCCTCACGGGCTCATTCTTTCGTGGGAAGGGCCAAACACGAGTAAATCGTCGATTCCTGCATCTGCCTTTTACGTGGCCAATAACGACCTCCCTGAGGTCGACGCACTGATTCATTCTTGGCAATTCGAGGAAGCGACGGGGAGCCAAGCCAACGATAGCATGGCGAATGGGTCTAATTTCACGCTCAATGGAATGGACAACAGCAACTGGCGCAGTTGTCTGGACGGTTCGTGCCTGTGGTTTGATGGAAGTAACGATTATGCTCAAGTCAACGTTGATGACTGGGTGGGTAATTTTACCGTAAGCCAATGGGTTTGGGCCAACACAACGAACCAATCCGCCTATGCATCGACCTTCGCCATCGATGACAATGCTGGGTCCAACCAATCCTTCCAGCACATGGTTTCTGGAGGAAAATGGTACCTTCATAACAATCAGAGCCGAAGTTTTGGTGACGTCATTGCTCAACGTTGGACGCATTTGGTCACCGTTTACGACGGTGGAGAAACGCGCCAATACATGGATGGCGTGCTCGTGAATACCAACACCTATCCCAACGGTTCCTTCAACAACATTGACCTCTACAAACTTGGCGTCAATCGAGCAGGTTCTTCGTTCTTTGAAGGGAAAATCGACAACCTCTTGATTTGGGATCGGGCGATAGACAACAGCTCTATCACATCACTTCGTCGTTCAATCGTCGATAATTGCTCAACGTATTCTGGTCATGGGACAGATGTAGCATCTCTTGAAACTGAATATCCAATTCCATCAAACTTCACGAGTCATGCATGGGTCATCTATGGCTACGGCAAGCGTGCGGGTGATGTCTACGGTGCCTTTGACATCGTGGTTGATGCTTTGGATGTGAACGGGAACGTCCTCTCATCCAATACCTCGGCAAGTGAAGCCTTCACGACCTCGTGGGCCTCTGAAACGATGCGTTTTCGACCCCACGCGGATGCGGTCACTCTACGTGTCACGTTCAGTGTTGACATTGTGCCGACCTCGACAGGTGGTTCTCTGTTTGTGGATTCGGCGGTACTCCGAGTCATACGCCCCCACATGGATTGGGTCAACGGTTCAATCGCAGACACCGCAGTATCAACGGGGGGTCGCTCGTTCAATTGGGGAACAGCCTACGGCCAATCGCTCATCGCTGACCTGCTTGAGGACGGCGTTTCGGGCGTGAAGGGCTACGTCTACGAGCCTTACCTTACGGCTGTTGGCATGCCAAGTATTCTTCATCCGAGTTATGCTTCTGGCTACAACCTTGCTGAAAGTCACGCTGCAGCCAACCGAATCTCGGGGTGGATGGGCGTGGTTGTTGGCGATCCAAAAATGGCAGCTTACGCCGATATCTTCCATGATGTTAACATCGTTGATGTGAGGTCAGATGGCTATGTCAATCAAGGCGAAAACACGACCATTCAAGTGATGTTTGAAAATCTTGGCATGGCTGAAGCGAATGGAACACTCATCGCTCAAACAGTGCAGGGTAACACCATCTTGAATCAAACCTCAATATATCTTCCAGCAGGTGACCAAGTAGGAAGTCGAGCCATCATCAACCTCACCATCGTTCCTGTCGATTCAGGTTACCTCGATTTGAGGATTCGTTATGTGAACGCAAGTCCTGAACAGGATTTTTCTAATAATTTACAGTCGATGACCCTCATCGTTAACGCCCCGCCAACGCTCTTGGACGCTTATTGCAGTGCTTCTTCCATCAGCAGAGGCGCCTACACCATCTGTACCATTGAGGCCACCGATGATACCAATGTAACCGCTGCACAATTAGAATGGCAGCTCCTGTCAGGAAATGAAAGCCTGAATGAGAGCCATTGGAACATGCTGCAAATGGGTGATATCGGGCAGGATAAATGGGAAACTTCTCTGGTCGTTCCTTCGAATTCAACACTCGGGAACATCACCCTTCGGGCGACGGTCGTCGACCTGCAAGGGATGAGTGTCACGCGATTATTTGCTAATGTATCGCGAGTCGTTGACGCCCCCGCGGAGTGGTTTGGACCCCATGCTTCGGGCGTCGATGATACCGCATGGAATAAAGCGTCTCAACTCCCCAACAGGCCGAATCAAGGACTCTATCGCCACCTTGATTCAATGCTAACCGCTTGCGTTCAAGACGCTGATTACAACGTAGACCAGCCTCTACCGCTCATGTTGTCATCACGAGGGAGCATCAGCAACGTAAGTTATGCACCCCAAACTGTACCGAACCTGTATTGCTACACGGCGCAATTCTCTCTTGAAGAAGGAAGTGGTTTAGAGGACGTTGAATTCCAAGTTCGCACTACAGATGGAAGCCTCTTATTGCAGCGGACATTGAGAGTGAATGACCGTTCACCAGTCCTCTCTATGCATCTTGAAGACAGTGACGGAACCCCGCTTGACCGAGTTGTTGGAAACGGTAATGAATACGTAGTCATCGGCGTCAGCGACATTGATGACCCTCAAACGGCATTTGTTGGCGACCTCAGTGTACAGTGGCCAGGGGGCCAAAGCATCCAGCTTCCTCTCGACATTCAAGTCGGACAATCCAGAGCAGTCATTCAACTCAACCAAGTGGTCTCAACCCTTGAGGCGGGAGAGTTAGCACTCCAAGTCAACGGGATTGGTCAAAACGCTGCTACCGCATCAGCAAGTTTGACCTTGCCCTTTATTCTCACACCACCCGATGTTCGTTTCATTGAGGCTTGTGACGCTTATGGGCCCGTAGAGGCCATGACATTCGGACAAACTGCCACCCTATTGGTCGGCGTTACCAGTGACCGCCCGCTCGCCAGCGTCACAGCACAATTGACACAGATCGGTTGGGCCGTGAGTGCTCCCTCGGTTGAGACACCTGTATGGGATGAAGCAGATATTCCTGAAGCATGCAATACATCATCGCACGGCGAGGATGTTATTTGGTTCATGTTCAGATTAAAACTTGACAATTCCCTTACCGATGGTGAAGGCAACGTGCTTGTTTCCGTGCGCGACGTTGAAGGATTGGTCAAATCCGTAACCATCGATATGATGTTCCAACACGCACCGACCTTCATTGAGAATGTAGAAACATCCTCAGCAGTGCCTCTTGAGGACCTTTATCTCAACGCCACCATCACGGACTTGGACGGTCTCCACCGAGTCACCTGTTCCTTCCAACTCTACGACCAATCTGGCGTCCTACTTACGCAATCGGTGAAAACAGCAGGCGAAGATACGCAATTCTCGAATACGCTCCTGTGGCAGTACCCTATACCTGGTGCTTTAGCGAATTCCACGCTGGCTGCGAACATTACATGTGTTGATGAATTACAAGCCTCCTTCCAGCACCAGGAAGAGTTTGATGTCGGGCCGCTTGATGCGTGCATCACATGCAATACTACCGGTCAGGATTCCCAAGTGGAAACAACGGCAACAGGCGGGGAGTCTTTCCTTCCTGTTTTCATCGTCTTCATGGTGCTCATCGTAATCGCCTCAATGGTCATCGTGCGTCGCCAAAACAATCGTGGTCGAGCCTTTGATTCCGAATGGGGTGAACACGAGGGTGTTGAAGATCATTCCATTGAAGACCTCTTCAATCTAAATGAAGAGGATGACGCTTTGCCAGCCCCATCCAATGACACAATGCCCGAATACATACCAGAAGGATGGACGCTGGAACAGTATCGCACCTGGATGGAGGGGCCGTGTCCTGAGGGGTGGGGAGAAGAACAATGGTTGGACTATGTAGAGACCCATACTCAGTTGCTTGATGAGCACAATGCTTCAACGCAAGAGTGATGAGACCTCGGCATTTGGTAGCATATGTTCCCATGGCCGTCGGATATGTACTCATCAATGTCAAACCAGGTAGTGAGCAAGCCGTTCACGCGAAAGTAAGTGTTTTGCCTCATGTTTGTGATGCAACGGTGTTGTTTGGCGACCATGATCTCATCGTGAAGTTGGAGGCCGAGAACTTAGCCACGATTGCAAAAGCAGTTGTTCAACATATTCGGAGCGTCGAGGGGGTTCTCGAAACCAAGACGCTTGCCGGTGCTGATTTTTAGGATTCAAAACCGACTGCTTGCGCCCCAATAGGGCGAAAAAGAGCCTTTGGAAAGGGGGACTGAGCGGCATATGTGGCGCAGTATTGCCTTTTTTCGGGAAAAGTATTATATGCTCAATGGGATAAGGGCGAATTGGAGGATATCCAAATGTCAGACGGAAAGAAATACTTCGTTCTCATGGAGAACGGAAAAGATACGAGCCAAGTATTTGCGAGCAAACAACCCCGTGGTGCGGCCCTCAAGGCTGCAACCCGCGGCCACACGAGCATCCGCCTACGAGAGCGTGGCACCAAGCGTGTTCACATCTTCACGGGCAGCATCTCGATGGTGGACAAACCTGCTGGTGGACCAGCTTGGCTCCCAGACAAGATCAAGAAGGCCAACGTCAAGAAGCAAGGCATCGAGCACCTTTGAGTGCTGCCGTGCTTTTGCACCTTCTTCCAACTCTCTGAGTTGTACAACGGCCTTATGTGCGCTACGGCGCACATACGGCCCTCAAATTCATACCCGCTTTCTAACAAGGCACTCTTCTCAGGGGTGGGTTTCACCAAGTCCAACGATGGCTTGATAAAGAGAACCCATCATGTGCTGATGTCCTCAGGGACACGGGATGCACACCCGCTTCGGCGGGAGGCGGTGACGCCAGATGAGAGAACGAGAAACGCGAACGCCACAACCAAAGGCGGCAAAGCCAAGTCAACGTCGCCTTGTTGATAATCGTGAACTCCAACTTCCCGCTCGCTTGACCCACCTGCGACATTTGCCGTGGATTGGATGCTATGAGCGCCAATTACAGGCTGAAAACAAATCTGTTAACACACAAAAATCATACTTCTATGGACTTCGCCATTTGATTGAAACGCCACTTCCCAGCGAAGATATCTTGGATGAAGCCAACTACACTTCAATCTCCATCGAATCCCTTGCTGAACGCATGGAGCCAATGAATGGCCGTCTCGACCTGTGGGCGCATTCCATCGCAGGACTGCGACCTACAACCTACAACGCCCGGCTTGCTGCGGCACGTCATCTCATTCGTTGGCTGGGATTAACCTGGCCAGACCACCTGCAGCGTGCCCGAACTGGGAAGCGACTACCTCGTACACTCACTCGACGGGAGCTGACCTCTGTTCTCGAGGCCGCTGCACGAAGCGAAAATCCCGCAACATCACTGATGGTCACCATGATGCTGGACACGGGAATGCGGGTGAGCGAAGTCTGTGGGCTCAACCTTGAGGACATTGATTTTGACGATGCCTCGGCTCGAATCTTAGGCGGCAAAGGGGATAAAGATCGTATGGTGCTTTTCACCCAGCGGACCATTGAACGATTGACGGCATGGCTTCCTATCCGTGGACTCCTTACCGACGCAGAATCTGGCCCCTGTTTCATCAACCGCCGTGGGCGGCGTGTTCAGCCGAGAGGCGTACAACGAATGATGGATGCACTGGCGGGTGAATCAGGGCTTCCAAAAGGGAAATTAACGCCTCACGTCCTGCGACATAATTTTGCTACAGGGCTACTCGAACGGGGAGCTGACCTCGTCACCATCCAGCGACTCATGGGCCACGCAACGATCGCGACGACGCGCGTTTATCTCGAGATCTCAGATCAAACATTGCGAGAGGTCTATCATCGTGCTCAAGCGCTTCGTGAAAACATGGATGAGGAGCACCTCGCACAGACCCCGCTTGAAGAAACGACGCCTTCAACCAGTTCCAGCGGAATCCGTTGAACTCATGAAGTTCCTTTTTTCCTCTTGGAAATTCGCTCAGGTCCGGACCAGCCACGATTGGGATGGATTCCCTGCCCTTGGTGGCCGTCAATCGGACAGTATTTTCCCGAACGGCATCGAGAACAATTTCCTTTCGGGGGAAGTTCAACATTTTTACGAAGACGACCGTATTTTCGTCTTGGCATATCCAACGCTTTGTCAAGGCAGTCTTCAATTCTAACGGTGGATTCAGCGCTTTTTGAACCAAGGCATGTCCTTCACCGAGCGTGGGACTTTGATGGTGTCACCCTTTCTGTCGTCTTCTTTTTTGGTTTTTAGAGAGGTGGTTGTCGTTGTATTTTCAACAACCTTCTCGGCGGCTTTTTGGCTCTTTTCCATCACTTTTTGCGTTGCTTTCTTGCTTGCTGCTTTTGCTTTTTGAGCAGTTTTCTTCGTTTTAGAAGCCGCTTTCTTGGCGGAGGATTTCGCTTTTTCTTTTGATGATGCAGCCGCTTTTTTGACCGTTGATGCGGCCTTCGCAGCCTTGAGAACGTTGCTGGCAACTGCAACACTCAGCCCAGCCTTTTGCAATTTACTTGGTGTGGCTTTAGCAACCAGACCGATGCTTGTTAATTTTGCAGCCTTCAACTTCTTGGCTGTAGCCGCCCCTACGCCAGGGAGGGAAGTGAGGTCATCATTTTTTGAAGTGGCTTTGTCGGTCATGTCTCCACCGTTTACCCCTTGGCTTACGTATTCCTTGAACCTTCCTGCCTTCGTGCATGAACTCATGGATGCGGTTTCTTCATCACCGTGATGAACATGGGATGGACAGGACGGATGGGGCATTCGTCCACCTCAAGTGAAACCCATGGAAACGCTTCTTGACCCCGATTTGTCTGTATTAGTTGCCCAAGTGAGGTCTGCGGAGGCTTCGCACACCATGGATACTGAGCATTTGCTTCTCCGCGGAAGGCATTTTACAGGACCCAATAAGGTCGTCTATCTCGGGAATGTTGCAACAGCATTACTGGCACAATTACCGCACCCTGATACCCCACGATTTCTTGAGCCCACTGGATTCAATGAGCAACGTTGGACCATAGAAACGACCAGTGGTGCACTGGAAGTCCGAATTGATTCGAAAGCCTACTGGGCCTTTGGCTTGGTGACTTCGGGATACCTGAACATCATCACGCTCAAAGGACCTCTGCACCTACGGGCTCGCTTGATTTTTGATACGGTCAGTTCATTGGGCCATCGCCCGTGGGAATTTTCCCACTGGCGTTCGTTGAACCGCTTCCTGCTGAAGCACGCCCCACAGGTCACGAGTAAAAGCAACGAATTACACTGGAAGAACTTGGTTGAGGCTGCGCGCCAGGCACTGTCCGATCAAATCGCAAGTATGGCCTCACGCTCTGAAGAAATTATGAAATTGGGAGAAGAACATGACGGCTTTGAAGCATGGTGCCTTGCCATTCAAGACGATGTACACATGGCTCAGCAAGCCCTTGCCGAAGATAACGGACCGGGTGTTGAGCGAGCGCTCGCGCGGTTAGAAGCGAGTCTCATTCAACTTGACCCTCGTCTTGAATCGCCTCATGTTGACGCCCCTATGGAACGCTTCGCAACTGAGCTGGAACTTGGAGGTGGTCTCGCCGTTAGCGGGGTCATCTCCCCCACTGAATTAGCGCAGGATGAAAGCATTCCATTTGTCGACCTTTCCTCTCCTTCGCCTGAGGAAGAAGAGCAGTAGACCGCGCGTCGCGTTCATAAGGGGGAGGGCTCTCGCAGAGAACGGTCCACATGGCAGCAAAGAAGAAAAACGACGGCAGTGGTATCCAGCAAGCTGCTGGATTGATTCGTTATTTCGACGAAGAGTCTGAGGACTCATGGAAGATTACCCCCGGGCAAGTTTACTTTGCGTGTATCTTCCTTTCAGGGTTCTTTTATCTCGTCAATCAAGGCGTTGTACAAGCCATATGGAACCTTTTCTGATTTCAGAGAGGTTGGATGAGAATAACGCGTTGGTCGTATTCGGCCATGCATTTTGCAACCTCAACGGCCGTTGAAAAATTTTCAGTGACGCCGATGACCGTACTGCTGCTTTCACCCTGAACAACCAATTGGTGAGAGAGGCTTTGGAGCGTTTCCTCATCAATTCGCTCAAAGACCCAATGCTCGTTTTCGATGCGCACCAACGATGGCACCTCGACAGAGGGTCCCATCGTTTGAACAGAACGCTTTGCACGGGATGTCAATGATTGAAGGTCTCGAACTGGTTGCCAGATTCGTCGACGAAGTGGCATTCTTACTTTTTTTGTTGATTCAACGCCTGCGCGGAAAGCTCGTGCCATAAGGGTCCCATCCCTGAAATCCGGAGATTTCATTTCGTGGCTTCTTTGTTCCGCTAATAAGAACCGCGACGATTGTAATGGTAATTCATGCAGTTTGTGAGGCCTTTCGTTGTTCCATTGGGAGAAGCACATAATGGCTCAAAACTCCCGAAATGGGTGATAAAACCAACAGCATCACCATCGCCAACGATGCCGAATCTACCATCATAAAGATCAGCAAACCAAGCCCTATGGTGGCGATGGCGAATGAAATAGCCCGCTTTTGCAACACCGTGTTGGTTGATTCAAGACACCATGGGAGCAGGAGGTACACGCCTCCTGAAATCGCTAGACCTGGGAGAAGAAGCCAAAACATAACATCGTAAAACGTGCCGAGAATCATAACGATAAGAAGTGAAAGGCGAAGCCACCATTGTTCGGGGCGATGGGCTGAATCATAGCCGATTGCCGGGAGCAGAAGACCAAGGCAAACAGCCAAGAACATCAGTGAAACGACCCTCCATGCAATGAAAAAGGAGCCTGAACCTTGGTTGAAGAGTTCAACTTTAGATGCGATAAGGAAGGCACTCCCAAAGCATATGGTCGCCGTCATGGCCAAGGTGGCGCCCAGCGTGATACTTTGACGTGGGTGCTGAGAAAGGTGGCCTTCAAGCATCGTTGCTGGGCCGTGGTAAAACGTGATCATGGTGGCATAAACGAGAACAATAAAAGCAAATTGGAGCCACGGGTCATGGTCCGGTCGATTCCACCACAGGGGCTCAAAAACTCCGCTCTGTATTACAAAAAACCAAGCCAATGGTAGCGCTAGAATCATCTTCATGGTGGCTCGCTTTGCAAGAAGGTTGCATTCATCGCTACGTGAACTGTGAGCGCTTGCGACAATCAACTCTCCGCTCATCATAAGAAGAAGAGCAAACAACACCACCGCCCCCAAGACGCTCCAGCCAGAGAGGGTAATGGTCGGGTGTTGCGGAAGGCTGCTCAGCGAGGAATATGCTGCTTCTGGAAAGAGGACGGTCAAGATGAGTACTGACCACAAGCCCGTATGCACCATCATCCGCTGCTGAACAAATTCTTTTGTTGCTGCAGTTGCGTGATTCAAACTCGGTAATCGATGGCACCATAGCGAAAAAAGAAGCAACGCAAGAAAGCCGCCCTCAATCGCGCCCTGACCGGTCATGAGCAATTGGAGCCGCTCAGCGAAGGTGGCTTGGTCGCCCAAAACCATGACGATTTCATTGTGTGTCGGGTCAAGGTCAAGCAGACCCTTGGCGCGATAAAGAAGGAGACCAAAGGTGAGGCCAACCGGCGCATAACGAACTATTTGCAACAATCGAGGCCGAGATTGCAAGCTTTCGCGGAGGGTCATGTTCAACACCCAAAGCAAACAGGAAGCAAACAAAACGGGCAGGTACCATGGCGCCCCGTCTGTCAGCATGAACTGGAACGGTCAGCGACACCCTTTCATCGTGGCGGAAGACCCAAAGAGGCCGTTGATGAGGCCTCGGTGTGAGGGGAGCAACCGATAGGACCGAGGAGCGGCGAACCTATGCAGGTTCATCGTCGCTTACTGCCTTGGTGACTCATCTTGGTAAAGATGCTGAATCATGGCTCCAATACGCCCTTGAACCTCTTCCCGAGACATTTCGAATAAGTTTACATCGTCACGATCGTGAATGGACCGTTGAACAGGTCAAAGCCTTGGGGGCAACACCACTGTCTTGGATGCCGGATGAAACGGCCTTTGTCATGCCTTTTGCACGAGGTCGTGCACCGGATGGTTTGGCTCAACGAATGATGGCCTTACTCCACGAAACTGGACGGATTACACGGCAGGAAGCGGCCAGCATGCTTCCCGTACGATTGCTCAACCTTACTCCCGAAACACTTGCGCTGGACATGTGTGCTGCGCCCGGTTCAAAGGCAACCCAACTGGCAGAAGGCCTTCACCCACATGGAGTCGTCGTCGCCAACGAACCTGTGTCGGGCCGGCTCAACATGCTGGTGAGCAACCGAAGCCGTTTGGGCGTAGCCAACATGGTGGTAACCCAGCACGACGGGCGTCATTTTGGTCGCCTCCCTCCGCCTGGATTCGATGCCATTGTTGCTGATGTCCCATGCACGGGTTCTGCGACAACACGGAAAAACCGTGATGTTTGGTGGGATTGGACACCCAAAGAAGGGCGCAGGATGTTCAAAATGCAGGTGGACATTGCAATGCGCGGAGCAGCACTGTTAGCAGCGGGCGGGCACATGGTTTACTCCACGTGCAGTATTGACCCAATTGAAAATGAAGCCGTTGTAGCCGAACTTCTTCGCCGTTGTCCTTACCTGGAACTTCTCCCCATTGACGACTCAGTCTATCCGGGACTTTTGATGCACCCTGGACTTGATTCATGGCCGTTATTGGACGAGGACGGTGCTGTAGTGCATGACCTTGAGGCGATGAAGGCACTTCCTTTTTTCTCACCTGCTCACCTACCTCCCACTCTGAGAAGGAATGAAGCACATGATACTTCAACTGAGGAAGCCGTAGAATCTGCTTTGAAACATTGCCGCCGCTTGTGGCCGATGGATAACGATACAGGTGGATTTTTCTTAGCGCTCTTCCGTCATCGACATGCGGCTTCCCCCGAAGGTACTGCTCAGGCCTTCCGTTCGAAAAGAGAGCGCCAGCGTGAGCCAGATTGGCAACCAAAGGTACGAGTCGCTCCAAAACCTACTGTAAATTCAGTCACTCTCGCAGAAGACGAGGTTATGGGTCACGTCATGGGGCTCTACGGTATGGACGCAACGCCGTATTCAATTTGGCAGCGTGGCAAACGCATGAACCTCGCTCCGCCGATGGTCAAAACCCGTCTGTATGACCAAACTGTGCCGACGAACAAGGGAGACCTATGGCCGGCTGGAACCTTTCATCCGATGCGTGTTGTTCATGTTGGAATTCCAGCATTCACACTCAAAAAAGATTCATGGCGTTCTCGTCAAGAAGCACTCTACATGTACGGAAAGGACATGAAAAGCAATGTCTTGGAGGTTTCAGAAGAAGTTTTCATCCGATTGTTGAGGGGATGGGCCCCCTTGCTGGAGGATTTTGAAACGGTCAGCGGTACGGAATCCCCCCCAGCGGGAGCCTATCTCATTCGTGCCCTCCTGCGAGGCGAAGAAGAAGTTATTTCGGTCTGGGTAGGTGCGCGGATTACCTTGATGATCGACACCAACGAACAGAATATTCTGCGCCACAAGGCTTCCTTGCCTTGGCGAGATGAGGAGGAGTGAGTATGAATTCCAAAACACGCCGACTCTTCATCGCATGTGCTCTCTTCGCTCTTATCCTTCCCGTCGCCGCTCAAAGTCTCACCATCCATGCGGAAGCACCGCTTGATGATGCTCCTCAATCCGTTTTGGAGGAATTCTTCATCACAGAAGATTCCGGCGCGATACCTACCTCTTCGGTCGACTCCATCCGTTGGAATTGGTGGTGTTGGAGTGAGGAAACTGGTTCAGATTGGCCTGATGATGATGGAATTTACCGACGCGATTATCTCGGTGTCAACGCCAGTGTTGATGCCGATAACCTCCTCATTGAGCACCGAGTCGACCCCGACGAAGTCTATGTCGAAATGGAGGGCGAGGTGAAAGTGGTTACGGGAGATGAGAACATCCGTTTTGTCCAATTCCATCTTGACATCACCCCATTGGTGAATCTCTCCAACCAAGCTCTGCTCTACATTGTCCTCACTGAGGATATTGCGCGGGACCATCACGGGCGTGAGGCGGTTCAACTGGTGCGTGAAATGCGCCCTGAGGTCGGTTTTTCTCTCAAGGCATTGAATACTTCAAGTGTGGTCTATGAGTTGCCCTCGGACCATTTGGAAGCCGCAGGTGTTGACCTTGAAGAGGAGCCTACTGGTTGGTCATACACTCTTGCTCTCTTTGGCGAAGTTGACAACACCACCGAACAACATCAACTGCTGATGTTGCGTCACGGCAACCTACCTACGCCCTATCTGCACACAACACCAAGTCAGCAATGGATGCCTCTTGCTTTCTCGGCCGTAGCCATTATCATCGCCGCTACTGTAGTCTCAAATGCCCGAAAGCGTGAATTGATGATTCCCCAAATCACAACGGGTTGGAATGATAGCGATATGCTCGCCGTTACCGTACGAATTCGTGCTGGAGCAACTGGTTTTTCCATCACCGATTGGAAGGTAGTAGAACCCTGGTTGCTGCGAGGACGCCCTCCAAAAGCCAGCCTCCTTCCACATGAGGAAAAGTCATTCAACCTCTCGTTCAAGCATGCAGAAAATGAGGATTGTCACATTGAAGTTGGCCTTGACCTCGATGAACTTGGAGCATGGCGCCAACACATTTGGTTGCCTCATGCTGCCACGACCAACGAGCTCGTGACGAGTGAAGCAGACGCGTAAAAGCGTTGAAGTTCATGAGAGGTGAGCCGAGCATGAGTACCATGCTATTGGACGATACTGACCGGAAACTTTTGGCACTGCTTCAAACCGATGCGCGTGCCAGCCATCGACAATTAGCCCGTGACATGGGGGTTGCCCAAGGAACAGTGACCAACCGCCTCAAGCGCTTGGAGAATGCAGGTGTGATTCAGGGTTATAGTGCCGTGCTCAATCCAGCCTATGTTGGATGGTCGATGACCGTCATGGCGGGACTTCGCATTTTCAAAGGAAAAATGATCGACGTACAGCAAAAAATTGCTGCTGACACGCGTGTGTTCGCAGTATACGATGTCACAGGTGACTGGGATTCTATCGTGCTCGCCCGAGTTCAAAATCGAGAGGACCTTGACAATCTTACCAAAACGGTCTTCACGCTTGAAGGCGTTGAACGCTCCTACACTCACGTTGTTCTCAATACCGTCAAAGAAGATGCGTTGCCTCAGCCCGCACCGTCATCAACCAAGTCGTCGTAGGCATCGATGAGGGGTGCGAGAACCTCAGCCAATCCCGAAAGACCCTCGACGACCGTTGTTTCTGGCTTGAGGCATTTCATGAGTGTTCTGCGAAGGCTTTCGTCAAACCGAACGTCGAGCGATTCCAAATTCCGACGGCACGTGCTTTGCAGTCGGCCTCCTGTTCGGTCCCAATCCATCAGCAAGACGAGTGTTGTCCCGCCATCCATTGCATTTCGGCGACCGTATGTTTCCACCATGTAGACCAACACATCGTCAACACGCCACCCACGATTTAGCACCTCGATGGGGCCTGTAAAACCAAGCCGTTCAAGAGCCTCGCGGTCTCGACGACCTTCAACGAGGATGGCGCAAGCCTGCACGCGATTGCGACGGCGGCATTCCGCCAAAGAAAAGGCTGCTTTCAGCCAACGCTCTTCCGCTTGAGCAGAGCCTCGTCCCGGGCCGTGAAAGGACGTCGTCACTGAATTGCCTCCAACAGTAACCTGATTCGCTCAAGGATTTCGGTATGCGTCGCATTCGTGATTCGCAGTGATTTTTGCTTCGAGCGAAACCCAGTGCGAACCTCAATTTGTCCTGTCTCGAGACCGAATTGAGATGCGAGGACATGGACGAGCGCTTGGTTGGCTTGCCCTTGTTTGGCTTCTGCTCGTACCGCAACCGTGAGACGGGCTCTCCATTCATTGTATCCCGTCACGCCCTGACGGCTTGACCCGGGTTGAACCTCGACATCCAACACGACAGCCCCGTCGAGGCTTGGAGTCAGACATCCTCCCAGGTCCATGGTATGTTGAAGGAGAGGAGGTTCATTAGCATCGCCCGCTTCTTTTCGCCGAGCAGAAAAATCTGTGCGCGAATGAGGTCTTTTTGTATCAATGAGGGCGCGAAAAAGGGGCCTGCTGAGAAGTAGGGTGAATGAGGAAAGGAGGGGCGATTCTAGCCCTTGCCGACAAACGCTTAAGGGGGGGCTATGTTGCCCGATAGTTAGGGTGGTTGTGTGGTCGCGGAAGATACGGTATTCACTGTTCTCTATGATAAATTCATGTTCTGGTCCATTATCGTCGGTATTTTCACCTTCGGATGGCTCTTCTTAGCCATCTTGCGATACCGAGACGGTGTTGAGCCGGATACAACGCATATCGACCACATTGAAGTCGGTTCGTTCCCCGTTGACCGCCATAATACCGCTATTGAAACACTGTTTTACGTCCTCCCAACCGTGATTATCGCTTGGTTACTCGTTCTCGCTCTTTCATCCAATACCGCCGTCTGGGTCATTCCCGATGCAGAGGATGCCCATGACATGAAAATTTATGGAAAACAATGGTTCTGGGAATTTGAATATGTTGACTCACTCACCTGGGAAGACGACCCGTCTATGACCGGTATTGATGTCGACTGGTCTGGAACAACGCTCGTCATCAACGCGGGCTCCAGTGGGGCGGTCAATGCCACCTACGACAATAACGGTAACACGGGTGTTGTCCCCCTTGACCAATTGACCGGGCAAGGCCAAGAAGAGGTTGTCATCCAGACTCGAGAATTTGGTTTGGTGGAGGTCACCGATGCCGAAGGTGAGGTCCTTCACACGTGGATGCACATCCCCGAGGGCCATATTTTCTCATCAGCATTGAGCGAAGACATGATTTTGCCGTGTGACGAAGACGTTGTCTTTGAAATGCATTCGAAACCATCTGACGATTCCAACCCGAATTATGTTGGCGTCCAACATTCATTTTGGCTCCCAGAATGGGGGGTCAAGGAAGACTTGGTCCCTGGACTTGAGGGTGGCACCTACATGACCATCATGGCCGATGACCCCGGAACATTCCCCATCCGTTGTGCAGAATACTGCGGAAACCAACACTCTATGATGTACGGTCAAGTGACGATCGTCGCTGCAGAAGGATCTGATTGTTCAGTGGACACTGGAGTAAAGAAAACATCTGACGCAGGAACTTCGGGCGGAAGCTCGGGAGGCGGTTACTGATGCGCTCCCGTGCAATCGTACTACTCGGCGTCATGCTCGTTGCGTTGATGGCAGCACCCCAATTTACAGCAGCCCCTGGCGGTATCGGCTCTGCTGGAGACCAAGGTTGTTCATGCCACGGTGGAGCATCAGCGGACACGAGTGTACTTGTCGATGGCTTGCCCGAGGTGTACAACTCCAGCGAGACCTACACCTTCACCGTGACCGTTGTGAACGACGCAATGGCACTTCACAACGGTGGCAGCACCGAAGGAGAAGATCCGTGGAACGGCCGTGCGGGTGGTTTCAGAATCCTCGTTTCACACGGCAGCGTGACCGCTGTCCCTGATACACTCAGTCAAGTCATGGACGGAGGACTCACGCACACTGAAGAAGCGAACACCCTTCGTTCGTGGACCTTTGAGTGGACTGCACCCGCCGCTGACGACCTCAACGTGGAAATGACCGTTTACGGCAATGCAGTCAACGGTGGAGCAGGTTCTGGCGGTGATATGTGGAACCAAGCCAATCTCGCCATTCCCGGCATCAACGCTGGCGTCACCGCCCCAAGTGCAAGTGCGCTCATCATCTTCCTTACGTCCATTGGGTTGGCAGTAGGTCTGATCTTCATCGGCATTCTGTGGGTCTTCTACCGAAATTCACCAGATACATTCACCATGGAGCGTTTCTGGGGCTTCCTCAAGCCTTGGTTGACCACAACTGACCACAAAGAAGTCGGAATCATGTACTTCCTCTTCGGATTCTTCTTCTTCCTTGTTGGCGGATTACTCGCCTTGCTCTTCCGTATTCAACTCTCACTTCCTGAGAATGATTTCCTCACCTACGACGAATACAACTCCTTCTTCACCCTTCACGGAACCACCATGATTTTCCTTGCCGCCATGCCAATGATTGCGGGCTTCATGAATTATGTCTTGCCTCTGCAGATTGGCGCCAAAGATTTGGCCTTCCCCCGTATCAACGCCATGGGGCTTTGGCTCCTTGTCTTCTCTGCACCGCTTATCTTCACCGGCATTTGGTCTGGTGAAGGTGCCGACATCACATGGGTCATGTATCCTCCTTATTCATCACTAACTGAAGCCAATCTCGGATCAACGCTCGCCGATTATGGTTCGAATCCGGGTACGACTGCCTTTATCTCAGGCATGCTCATGCTGGGCGCTTCATCGACGCTGGGTGGTGTGAACTTCATCACCACCGTGTTCACCATGCGTGCACCTGGCGTGACCTGGATGAAGATGCCACTCTTCTCGTGGTCTGTGTTCATCAGCGTGTTCATGCTCTTCATGTCCTTGCCCGCCCTCATCATCGGTGTTGCTTTCTTGCTCTTTGACCACACCATCGGCACACAATTCTTCGTGGCCGGTGGCGACCCACTCTTGTTCCAACACCTGTTCTGGTTCTTTGGTCACCCCGAAGTCTACGTGGTCATCGTACCTGCGTTCGGTATCGTATCAGAAGTGCTGGCCACCTCAGCACGTCGCTCCATCTTCGGCTACAAATCAATGGTTCTGGCCATGGCTGGTATCGGTATTGTCGGCTTCGTTGTTTGGGGCCACCACATGCTCACGTCCGGTATGGACCCCTTCTGGCGAGCCGCATTCATGGTGATGACCATGTTGGTCGCGATTCCAACGGGAGCTAAAATCTTCAATTGGCTGGCGACCCTTTGGGGTGGATCTTTGGTGATGAAAACGCACACGCTGTGGTCACTGGGTTTCCTCGTGACTTTCACGCTCGGTGGTATCTCTGGTATGTTCTTCCCGGTTGCAGGCCTTGACATCCACTTCCATGATTCATACTTCGTTGTGGCCCACTTCCACTACGTCTTCATCGGTGGTACTGTCTTCGCTCTGTTCTCAGCAGTGTATTACTGGTACCCCAAGGCTACAGGACGTAAACTCAACGAGACCCTTGGCTTGTGGCATTTCCTCATCGGCTTTGCATCCTACAATGCAGCCTTCTGGCCCATGCACGCATTGGGTATCATGGGCATGCCCCGGAGGACACATACCTACACTATCGAGTCCGGTTTTGCGGAGTATAACATGGCCGTCTCGACCTTTGCCTTCATCTTCGGAATCAGTCAGATTCTCTTGGTGTGGAACATCATTTACTCGGCTCGTCGCGGAGAACCCGTTGAAAACGACCCGTGGGGCGGTTGGTCGCTGGAATGGTCAACTACCTCCCCACCACCCACACCTTCTTTCAAGGACATTCCAATCCAAGGAGACATGAACGAACTCTACGGCCACCACAAGGACAAGTCGGAATCACTTGTTGATAAATACCTCAAAGCAGAACCGAAGGCGGTTGTTGTAGGCCAACTGGAGGGAGAAGAATGAGCGGAGGAGAAGCCCATGTCGAAAACAGCATTTGGATGCGCGCCGTCTTGATTGGAGGCGTTTTCCTTGCCATCGGTATTCTCGCCTTCGCTACGATGGGCGTTGGTGTTGCCAACGTCAAGCATCACGACTACGAGGAAGCAATCCTCGAGTATGAGGATGCAAAATATGCTTACGAGGACGCTAAGGCATCCAACGCAAGCGATGCTGAAATTGCGACACTCAAAGAAGCAAAAGAGGAAGCGCACCATCACGAAGTGGAAGCTCACCTCTCCTACCTGACGTGGAGAACTGCAGGCATTACCATTCTTCTGATGTGCATCACCTATGCCGCCTTTATCGGCTTGGGAGGATTCCTGAATTCAATTGCACCCAGCGGTGACGATGCTCATGACAACCACGGCTACGGGGGCGATGACCACGAACATCACGGGTCCGGCTCTCCGATTATCTTCGCCCTCGGTATCATGCTCTTCCTCATGGGCTTCCCATCCTTCCAGAGCGTATTGGGCAACATGCTGTCCGGTACAGACTTTGCTCTTGGAGACCTCGGAGTCAGCATGCTCGGCCTCGTTGTCATTACAGCAGGTGTAGCGAATTGGTGGAGAGAAGACCTACCCTTCATCGGTAACGGCGAGCAAATCGCTACTTCAGCACCCTTTGAAGGCCAGCATATCCGCAAAGCCGGATTGTGGGTCTTCATCATGTCTGAAGTGATGGTCTTCGCTACCTTCTTCTCCTCCTACCTCCGCATGCGCACCGAGTGGTGTACAGACTGGCAGGTCCAGGCAGGAAATTGTGCTGAAGTGAACATGCTAACAGCATCCGATTTCCTTCGACCTAATGGAGGCACACTCGATGGTTTAGGCGGACAGGGAGATTTCATGACCTTGCTTCCAGGTGCCATCAACACCTTTGCCCTCATCATCTCGTCCTATACCATCGTATTGGCGTTGAAAACGGCCAACAGCAAAGATTGGACTGCTCCAACAGGCATGATGGGCAAAATCATGCCCGATCAGAAAACAGCCGTTCGTAATTACCTCATAGCGACCTTCTTGCTGGGTTCGATGTTTATCGTCCTCAAGTTGATTGAATGGAGCCATTTGGTTGCAGAAGGGTTCACCATCGGAACCCAAGCAGGTTCCATCTTCTACATCTCAACGGGCGCCCACGGACTTCACGTCTTCATTGGGTTGCTTGTCATGCTTTACTTAATCTTCAAGGCCGATACCGTCGGCTACGATGAAAAGAACGGGCAAGGCATCGAATACTTTGGCTTGTACTGGCACTTTGTTGACTTGGCATGGGTGGTTATCTTCCCAGCCTTCTACTTGTATTGAGGTGAGAACATGGGAGAACACAAAACATCTGGAATTTTTGAATCAATTTTTGACGGGCTAGGCGGACGAGACATCTACTTTTGGAACTTCATCATCTTGATGGTGTTCACACTGTTCGAAGTCGCTGCCGTCTTCTTTGAAACCATACCGGGTACCGACATTGAAATCACACTCTATGCAGTTTGGGCCATCCTCATCGGCGTTGGTATTGTGAAAGGTTACGGAATCGCTGCATATTTCATGCACTTGAAAGGTGACCCTCGTATCTACACTCGGACAGCCTTGTTCCCCGTACTCTTCGTCTTGCTCATGCTGTGGGGCATTGGACTCTCCAACCCCGGTGCTGTGCAAAATCTACCGGATTGGTGCACACCGAACTGGGACTTTGCCGTAGAACGCTGAGGCTGAACTGGAATGAGGGTTCAGCGCCATCTTCTGATAGTTCTCGTATGCACTCTGCTCCTAACCACCTCCGTAGCAACCGCCTACAAGGGCAGCAAACTGGCTCGTGGTGCCGTGCAAGATTTCAACCTAACAACGCAGAATGATGTTGATTATGCCTTTGATGCGGACAGTGAGGGCATTGTTGTTGTGGCATTTATTTTCACACGTTGTCCCGATGTTTGTCCCGCCATTACACAGTTGCTCAAAGGCGTCGATGGGGAATTATCTGAACGGGAACGGGAAGATGTCACCTTCATTTCCATTACCGTTGACCCAGAATACGACACCCCTGAACGGCTCTCACAATTCACTGCATTGCATGGAGTAGAGTGGCCACATCTCACAGGTACTGTTGAAGAAATGAAACCTATATGGGAAAATTTCGGACTGGTTGTCCAACAAAATGTGATTGATGCTCACGTGATGGATTATCAGCCAGCAGAAGCTTCACTGACCGTTGTTAACACGAGCGGAAATGCTTCAAACAACATGGTTGAATTCTCTGGATGGACACTGACAAACCTCTTGGCAGAACAGGCCAACATCACGGTCAATGCTTCTCTTTCCAGTTACGGGCACATGATTCACGGATTCAACGGTATCGAATCCCCGTCCGATTGGTCGTGGTATTGGGAACTGAATCTATGGAATCAAAGCGCATTAACTTGGGAAGCAGCCGAAGTCGGTGTTGACGGCGTTGATGGTTTTACGACCCCTTCTCTTGCGTGGATGCCCTCGACATCAAACCGAAGTGAACTACCGGCGCCCAACACTACCGCACAGGCAAGCATGACCGTCATGTGGCCAAACGGGACGACGGCTCAGAGCAACATCAGCACCGTCAATGCCTACCATGCAACTCGAGGTGGGCTGGATGCCGCTGGATTGAACGCCACGATCGAAATGTCAACCTACGGTCACTATCTGTCATCCATCGACAATGAGACGGCGCCATCAACCTATGACTGGTGGTGGAATCTCTATCTTTGGAATGAAACCGTTGGGGCATGGGAATCCTCGAATTATGGGATGGACGAAGTCCTTGAGCCGCAGCACATTGCTTGGGCACCTTCAGATACCAACACTTCTGATATCCCGCCTCCCGTGCAAAACCAAAGCGACGCAACCGTCTGCAACGGTCATGGCTGGCTCATGGGTAGCGGGGATTCACTACACTGTATGTGTGATAGCGGCTATGGCTGGGATGGAAATGATCGTCTTTCGTGCATATCGGAAACAACGGAAGATTACACGGTAGGACACTCAACCATCACCTATATTCTCAATTCAGACAGGGAGCCTACGGTTGCATGGACGGGAGACAGATGGCTCGTTGAAGATTTTACTGCAGACCTTAGGGAGTTACTGGACAGGGAAAACCTTGGAGGGTATTCAGATGAGAATACACCCGCTCTTTCTCTCGTTTTGACCACAGTTGGTGTGGCCAGTGCCGTGATTCTTCTACCTCGTCGTGAACTGAGCAGCGATAAGAACGAAGGGAAAGGGGGAAAAATGGAAGCCCCTCCCCTCAACTAAAGCAGTCGTCGCATAGCCTGGTATTGCGCCGGATTTGAAATCCGGTGTCCCCGTGACTCGGGAGTTCAAATCTCTCCGACTGCGCCACATTCTCAATGTATTCTACCTTGTTCAAGCAGGGAAGACTTCTCAAACTCCGCCCGCTCTCATGAGAACATGCGCCGAGGTCTACTCGCCCTTTGTTTCGTCGCAAGCATGATGCTCGCTGGGTGCTTTGGCCCCTCAAGTGCCTCGTGGGGCGACGGTGGTTCAAGCGTAGAGGTTGATTTTTCAACAACGTCTACTGAAGTAACGAGCACACTATCGGGAAGTGCAACAACGACCTCTGATTTGGTCCCCGTGGGCTGCAACCCAAGTGCTGAGGCATCCACGACCGGTGCGTCCCTGGTGCAAGGTTCGCAAGCACCAGTAAGTTTCACAGGATACCTTGCAGCGAGTCAGTTTTACACCGAGCACAATACGGTTATGGGAGCAAGAGGGCTTGATTTTGGAGTGACAACAGCTGTAGCAATACAGTCGATGAGTTTCAACCAAGCCGCTGAAGTGACCGATGGCGACGGTGCTCGCATTGATGTCAAGGAATGGATCGTCCCCCTGAGCCCGGAAACGGGTGCAGGAAGTGTTGATATCGATGATTTGGATTCAGACTCAGATACGGAATGGTATGTCCTCGGACTCATTCCTTCAACGGAATCCATCCTTTACGGTTTCATGGCACTTGATGAGTGGCATCAGGCTGTTTCCGTTGAAGGCTACCTCGTTGACGCTGGCGGGGATGGCACCAATACCTACGGCTACAACGCCTCTTGGCATAGAACACGAGACGATTGTTCAATGATGATTGGGGATGTGAATCGCGCAGACGCTTATGTCATCGTCACAGAAATCACACTTGAAACTGGAACGGTATCTCAAAATGGAGAGGCTGATGATGAGTGGGTCCAAGGAGACATCCCCTTCCTAGGAAGGGCTGGCTTCATTCTCTTCTTCCTTGTCTTCGGCCTTGGAGGTTCAGTTGGGGCATTTTTTGTCTCAAAGCAACTGGTTATGAAATCAGCAAAGGACACCATGAAGACCTTGATTGGGGACGAGGGTATGAAAAAGGCAGCCAGTGTCAAAACTGAAGCAAAGGCTGCAAAGAAAGCGGGAATGGAATCGCCTACCGAACGCCAAGCTCGCATGGATAAACAACGAAAATCCGAGGAAAAGAAAGCACCAAAATCCAAGCCGGAACGTGAAAAGAAAGAGAGTGGTGATGCACTCGGTGGATTTGACCTCGACAGCGTTCTTGCCTCGACTGGGATTCCATCACGCGGTCAATCAGGCCCCTCTGAACGAAAAAGTTCCGTTGTTGTGACCGATGCTGCTCAGGAAATGGATCGCATGAATGTCAGTGAACCTGCTGCCTCACCTGCCCCAAGTTCGATACCGATCGTCTCTTCAACTCCAAGCGTATCTTCAGTGCCTTCTTCGACCAGTCGTTCGCCACCTGTCAAGGAAAAGCCCCCCGAACGTAAACCTCCGGTCAAGCGACGAAGAGCGGTCAAGAAATCTCCTGAACCGCAAACTGAAGTTGAACCAAGGGTTCAACCTGCACCTCGTGAGACTTATGATGAGGAAGAAGACGATTTCTCAGATTTCTCATTCTGACGGCACGATGATATTCACCGCTTGAGGGAGCACCTTCATTGAAAGTGGAGTGGAGCCGATGTTTTCTCCATCGATGTTGATAGCGGTAGAAACCGAGGTTTCAATCCCAAGTGACTTGAATCGGTGATAGTCGACACGTTGGTGGAACACGTGACGACCCTCTTTCTTCAACATTCCAAATGCTTTCAAGACATCACGACGGGTCATTTTCTTCAAAATACCGATGTCCATCCAACCGTCATCCAATGATGCTCCTGGGGCAAGCGGGAGTTTTGAACCGCCAGTTTGGCTGTTTTGGACCAAAAACAAGGTGAAATCATTGGTGACCGATTGTCCGTCAAGCGTGAGGGTGGCCGTACGTCGCTTATTGGCAGCGATGGCCAGTAGAATACCAACATCATACCTTGCAGGGCCCATCCAGCGCATCTTCTCAGCCTGTATGGTTGAGTCAACACCCAAGCCCCACGTGACGAGATTGTGGCTATAATGCGTCATTGGGCCGTCTTCGCTCCCCGGTAAGCCCTTGACGAGATTCACTTCAGCAACGTCCAAGCCCTGATGTTTGGCTCCTAAAATAGCCTGTACGGCAACGGATGTTGATGAAATCCCGAGGTCGTGAGCCTGAGAGTTACCCGTTCCAGAAGGAATAATGGCAAAGGTTTCCTTTTCCTTTGCCCCGAGGCCGAGGCGTCCGGTGATCACCTCGGAGAGCGTCCCGTCACCCCCAACAACAGCGATGACTTCACCTCGCTTGATCTCAAGGCTTGCTGCGACTGAAGTCAGATGACCGCTGTAGGCTGAATAAGCGACCGTCACATCAACACCTGCATTCTCCAAGAGTTCTTTGGCATTATTCGCTACGGCCCGGCCCTTTTTCTTACCAGCAAAAGGGTTGACCAACATGTGGACTCGCTTGGGAGCCTTCGTTGTCGTGGGTTTCTTGGTAAAGACTGGGGCGAAGTGCGGGCGGTGGGCGCCTTTCTTTCGAGGTGTGCTATCGTCGCTTTGGAACGAAAGCGTTTCGGGAAAGGCCTGTTCTTCGCTTGTCATGGTCATGACAGGGCGTCTTGGTGCTTCAAGTCTTCTCCATCTGAATGAGATGATATAAATCCGTTATGAATAATAAATCACCCACAGTGCATATATTGCTCTTTTTTGGCACCTTCACCAGAAATCGCAATACAAGAAGTCTTCAACTGGCGCTTGATGGACACTATGTGGAGGAGATTTGGACCGAGGCCGATCGCATGTTCATGGAACGTGCTCTTTTAGTCGCTGAGCGTGGACGAGGCCAAGTGAGCCCGAACCCTCTTGTCGGTTGTGTGCTCGTTAAGGCAGGCCAGGTTATCGCTGAAGGATGGCACGACCACCTTGGCGGACTGCACGCCGAACAAATGGCCATCCACGATGCTGAAGAAAAGGGTCATTCGCCGAACGGCGCTACAGCCTATGTGACCCTCGAGCCATGCAATCATTATGGGCGCACACCACCATGCACAGAGGCATTGATGTGGGCGGGTGTGAAAGAAGTCATCATCGCCCACGAAGATCCGAATCCAACCGTACGAGGAAACGGACAAACTGTCCTTGATGATGCTGGGATCTCCACGCGTATCGGGCTAATGCACGCCGAGGCCGCAGAGCAGATGCACGGTTTTCTCCACTGGTGCAGTCACCGCAAACCACTCATCACCGTCAAATTGGCCGTAGACCGTACTGGGTCAGTGGATGACCGCTCGGGTGCATCCACTCGGTTTACATCCCAGGGTTGTCTTGAGAAGGTGCACGAATTGCGAAGAGATTGTGACGCTGTTCTTGTCGGAGTTGAAACCGTGAACCGAGACGACCCACAACTCAATGTTCGCTTGGTTCCATCAACCCGTCAACCGCTTCGTGTGGTCATTGACCCAAGCGGGCGCATCGACGCGAAAGCAATGCTCCTGAACGATGGAGGGGAGACGATGGTGCTTCAGAATGAATTTTCTACCCTCGAATCACTCCTCAACCAGCTTGGTGACCGTGAAATCCAACGTGTACTCGTTGAAGGAGGACCCACAACGGTTCGTCACTTCCTCAATGCCGGCATGGTCGACGAATTTTTCTTAGTTCACGCAGATTGCGTGCATGAAAAGCCGCTTCCATCCGAAATAACTCAAGCGGTGTTGGAAGGCGCTGGCCTCAGCAAATACGGTGAACTCGTATGGGGAGAAGAGCGCGTCGAACATTACGTCAAATCAGCCTCAGCGGAGAGTTAGGATTTCATCCCAGCGATGTGACGACCCTTTGCGAAACAGATTTTCATGGAAACTTCTCTGGTTCATATGGGCGCAGCGAGCCAAACGTCCCCGGTGATTATAGCATCCTTGGCGAGCATGAACCAAAACCATAACATCGTTCAAATCGAGTGAGGGACCCGTAGCATCGGGAGTTTGAAGTTTCACGTATTCGGATGTGCCGTCCCACTCAACATCTCCTTCGTGAGGCGCTTGCAAGGTCATATCATGTTCAAAACGCACATTACCCTCGGCAAGTTTGACTGGGCGCCATGAACCGCGAACACCGTTCTCAAGCCATTGTTTGATGCGCATCAATTGTTCTTGAGACGCCATGCCAATGTAGGCAAGTTCCCACCAACCCGGCGTCCGTGCAAGCGTCACGTGATGAACCCCCGGATAACTTTCACGAGGGTCAAGAGCATCTGCCCATGTCCTGCACAAGCCTTCCAAACGTACTGGAAGTAGAGGTAGCGTACCCATATCCATGTCCTGAAGTCGATAGGGGTTCGCCAGTTCGCCGATGAGTAAAACGGGTTTCCGATCTGACAATGAGGGCGCATCATGAGCAGTAAGTAATTCCTCGAGAGAGGTTGATTCACTACCAAAACCAGAGACATAATTCTGTATTTCTTCGCGATTCAACAGTGCGTCTGGAGAGGTGGTTGAGGAAAAAGAAGTCAGCGAGATGACTGAAGCGGAAGTGAACAAAAGCGGACGGTCGGGAAGAGGTATGGGGGAATTGGCCGGTGTATAGGTCCACAGGCGGGGTGAAATGTCCTTCATATCCAACCCTCTTCCCCATCCCTCAAGAAGTCCCCTCTCAATCCGTATAGGTCGCTTCAAACATGCATGAAGGACAGGTCACTTTGATTGGCCGTATGTCAGGGATGCCGAGGGCAACGCCGCAAGCCGAACAAAGAATGGCTTGTGCGACTTGTTCTCGCCGCTCAGCAGCATCTCGGCTGGGGTCGTACTCAAATCGAAATTGCTGTTTGTCGACGAGGGTTGGCCTGGATGAAGATGCGGCAACATCTGGGACTTCCTTGTAACTGGTGTCCCATGAGGCAGGTTCTGTGGAAGATACCGAAGATGGAGGGGGTGCGCTTGCTGATTGAGCGAGTGCGGCCCGAATCGTGTTCTCGTCGGTTTGGTATACTCTGCTCAAGCGATCGATCTCAAGCATCTGCTCGTATCCGTCCATCGAAGCGAGGTTGTTCAGTTCATGCTGAGGTATCTCCACCATGTTCCCGGTAGGTTCGGCGGTGTTTTAGCCCTTGAGGATGGTTGATTTGGCGCCACATTTCCTCTTTCCGGAAATCAGCGTTCGGTTCCCTGACAATTAGCAGGGTTCAAAAGGGGTTGATTGACGGGAATGGTGAACCCACCATGGCCATACGCTCCAAATCAAGAAAAAAGGCTCCCGTTAGGAATGCTTCTTTTGCTGTTCGGCAACTCAGTTGCGGGCAAGTTATGCAAACACCACACGCCATGCGCGATACTGATTCCATGGCAACGGTGCTGGATGTCATCACCAAGCATGACTGGGACCACGTGTTCATTGTGAATGCGGAGGGCGTCCCTCTTGGACGAATTCACGCGGTTGATTTACTCAAAATAGTCGCACAGAAAAGCGTCAACCGTGACATTGCATGGATGCATTCAATTCCGGCCCAGCAGGTACTGACCCATCCCCCCCTCACCGTTCGCGAGCAAACGCCGTTGCTGAAGGCAGGTGCTCTCATGCTCACACACGACCTGAATCAACTGGGTGTTGTCGATGATGAAGGAGCACTTGTTGGGGTTGTCGGCCACAACACGGTTGCTCGGGTATTACCGAAGTTCATCCTGTGATCAGATGCCCCAGTAGCGGTCTGCTTGAGCCTGCTTTGCCTGTAAGGTACGAACAATCGTGGTGACCATCCAAAGGACAACGACCCAGATGAGTGGCGTTGTGAGGTCGTTGAGAATCATTTCAACACTGAATTCGTAGGAAGTGCCATCAAGGACGCGAATGGCAATGTCAAGAGCAGTATTGAGGAAGGAGTACACCACCATGCCAAATACACTGAGGACGATGAGGCTACCCGAGAACGACCCGCGTTTGAGGCGCAGCAGCATGAAACCAGCAGTCGATGTGAGGAAAGCGATCACGGTCCAAGCGAGAGATGAATGAATCACGGTGAGCCACAGAACCGATTGTGTCTCTGCCAGGCCTTCTTGAACGCCAAATGCACGCCATCCTTCAGCAACTGCGAAAATTGCACTGAAGAGAGTGGCGGTCCACAACAAGGAAGAAAACATGGCAGCATCTGCGTTTTCTCGCATTTCTTGGATGACACGGTTCACGGTTGATTCAATACCTGCCCCCTTACTGAAGATGTAAAGTCCGAGGACGAGGGGAAGGGCTCCAATGACCACGCCACCAATTTCATTGGGCAACATAATACCAAGTCCCATGATGGCCATGACTACGCCAAAAGGAATCATGATTTTTGAACGCCATTTGGGGTCTTCGAGGGCCTTGACGATGTAGTAGTAAGTCCCCTCAATACCCTTGGATTGCTTGACAATTACCTTCCTGACGTGGTCAATTCGAACTTGGGATTGGATGATCGGGAGGACGCTTTCGTCTTCTGCGCCGTCGGTCACCAAAATGGCTTGGTCAGGTTGGAAAGCGGATACGACTTCATCCAGTTGAGCCGCTATCGCTCGGTCTGAACGCATTCCTACCTTCTCGTCGCCTGTGAGAATGGCGATTTCAATCTCGTCATCCTCACCTTTTGCTTCGACCAGTTCGTCGTTTTTGGACAGGGCTCCAAGAATGGCATTGGTGTCGCTCTCTTCGGGGTCTGCAATACCCAATTTGAGGGCGGCAGTGAGAACTTGACGACGACCAACAACGGGTCCCCGAATCGAAGTCTTGATCCCTAAGTCGTTATCTCTGTCAACGGTTAACACCAGTGTGCGCGTCATTCTTGTCCCCCCTCCTTGGCCGACCCACTGACCTTCTTTCTTTCAAACCCTTGTGCTTTGGAGTCAAATCTTCCTTTCTTTTATCAAGCCAAACGCATTTTGACGACACTTGAATCATCCATCCCAGTGGGGGGGTCAACCCAGTCTTCATCGCCAGGTAACACCAAACCCGAGCCAGATGATACTAAACGAGCAGCAAGGTCACGTTGTCGCTCGACCAGAGAAGCCCAATCCGTTTCTTCATCCTTCCACACATTCCATCGCTTGACATCACGCCAACCACGCACCAAACGAGCATACAATTTGAGGTGAATACGGGCAGAAACTGGCCACCACAGCAAAAAGACCGAGAATACGAGAATTGCTGGTAGTTTGGTGATGCTTTCCAACAGCCAATGGCTGAGCAGTAATTCATTGATTGGACTTGCCCCGTCGAGAAGCGACCAGGTCATGAACGCCGAGGCCAGCATCCACCACAACGGGAAGAATACGACCGCTGACAGGACCTTGATTGAACCCAATACTGATGAGTCAATCGCCCGCTTTTTCATCAACCAACTGAGCAGTCCATTTCCTTTGTAGGGTATGTAATTGCCCACAATAGCTCCCCATGTGACCAATCCAAACATCCAAACCAAGGCCCAAAGCCAAATGGTAAGAGCCTTGAGATAACCAAAAAGACTGATCTTTTCAGGGCGTGCATCAATGTCGTAGGGCGTGATGCCACGGCTCTCCAATTCAGCGAAATGAGCTTCGCAATCGTCAGCCAATCGTTGCGTTTGTTGCGGGTCTTGCTGCCCCAAATATTCCCATCCTGCCCTCAACCTGCGAGCACCGAGAACTGATTCAGCATAACTTGGTTTGACCAACGAACCTCCTGAAAGTCTCTGTTTTTCCGCATAGGCCAAACTGCGTCCTTTCCAAATCATGGTTCGCTCCCGCCATGACGTCGTTGAAAGATTGGCTCGCTTCAGTTCCACTTCGATGGCTTCTGTTACTTCGTTCACCCAACGGCGATCCAGTTCGTCTTGCTCGTCTACATCCTCAATGATTGCTGGAATGGGAGGCAGGTCCATTGCACGCTCGATGACCACCGCAGCACGTTCCCGAAAGGTTTGAGATTCGGAATAATGCAGGCCGATGGGGACAAGTTGCGGTTCAGCCAAGCCTTCAGCGGCTGCTTTTCTACGCGCTGCGAGCAGCATTCGGGCAGCGCCCGAGCGCACCCGCTTCACCTCTGAATCTGCATGTGTGACGCCCTCTGGGAAGATGAGAACGCGCCCGCCGTCACCCAAACGGTCCGATAGCCCGCCAAGCATGGCCTTATTCCTCGCTCTTGAGGCGTCCTTATCAGCAGAATCCTGTGGGCGTTCAATGGGAACAACCCCTGAGGCTCGTAGAAGGTGTGAAAGGACGGGGAATTTGAACAGCGTGTGTTTGGCGACCGTGGTCAATTTACCGGGAAGCGTAGCCATCATCAACATCGGGTCAATCAGACCACTTGGGTGCCATGTGATGAAGAGTACTCCGCCCTCGGGGGGAAGGTTTTCATCATCAACAATGTTGATTTCCCGAAACCAAATTTTGGTTAAAAATCTGAAAAACCGCCTCATTATTCGATAGGACAGAGGCAAGCGCCCGTCGCCGTCTCGGTTCGGGTCGCGGAGCCAGCGCATGTGTCAAGGTATATTTCCTATCATTTAGAGAAATCTCCGAACTCATTCGGAATCAGGCTCATCTCTTGAGGGTGCATGCGAATCGTCGGTGGGTTCTGTTGGCTTTGTGGATTCAGATTCCTCGTTGGTTGTCGAAGATTCTTGACGACCTGTTAGCCGTTTCCAGCGCTGTGTAGCCCTGATGTACTTGAGGGGATGGTCCATCCAAGGTTGATCACATGTCCTGTTATCGCCGGGCAATACCGGACAATTGTGGTTGACCTTGAGTTTCCCACAGCCTGCAGGCGTGTATTCGTTCTGGTAAACGTGTGCAACCTGGTAAGACGTGGTGGATTCGCTGAAATCAGGAGCCCCGCGGAAGAAGCCAACACACGATTCTTGCGGCAGTGCCAGTGTGGCAGCCATCGATGCGAGAAAGAGTCGGCCGAAGTGATTGACGTTGACACCGTTGGACAAATCTCCAATCGTTTTTTGCATGCACGGGGGCCAATCACTTTCTTCTGCACCAACCAATGCGATGGCTTCGCTGGTTTTGTTCGCCATTAAATTGCGAATCATACCAACGGGTTCGGCCAAGCGGACTGCGAGGTCCGTGGTGACCTCAGCCATTTTCTCCAAGGCTTCAGCCTCGATTCCTGCCTTCATTCGTTCCCGCAGGAGGCGAGCGAGTTTTGCCGATGAAGCATATTGACGCTCGTTGTGAAGTTTGACCCAGCCATTCTCGACATCAACGTTGGGTAAACGCCACCGATGGCCCGTTATTTTTGGACAAATCTCAATGAAATCAGAAAGGCCAACCCGCCAAACCGAAGACGATTGTTGGCGGAGTTGGCGCATACTCATGCCTTGATTTGCCACCATGCCGACGGCTTGAGCACCCTCCAATAATTCAACCTCCGAAAGGTATGTGTGAGCGATAGGGGAGAGATTGTCGACATCTTGAATCAGCAATTGTTCCGCCCGTGCTGCTTCTGCTTGAGCCCATCGCGCAATGAGGCGTTCATCCTCACTGGCGCACATGACAAGGCGAGCGTAATAGAATGAAAATGCCTCAATTAAGCGCCCTTCCTCGGTGTGTATATCGCCACCAACGACTTGCACTCCATCCTTGGATTGGATGGAATCAACGAGACGAATCCTTGCTCTCTGACGGGCTTTTTCCATCCACGGGCCGTCAAGTAATTCGTTGAGGTCGATGCTGTGCCGTTGAGCCATATTCCGTATCCAATCGCCAGCTTGCGGCAAGAAGGGGTAGCGTGCAAAGGTCACCTCATCCACGAGCGTCGGGGGCGTCGTGGGGACCGGCATAATGAGACGACAGAGGCCACAGATTATGAAGTTCAACCTCGGAGGTGGATTCTTGACCTCAAGGTGATTCGCGAGGACATGGATGCGATGGAGTTGAACGGGCTCATCGCCATCCAACATGAGGTGCGCGCTGATTTTGGGTGGGCCTACGGCGAGGACCTGCAAAGTGCTGAACGGATGTTGGAATGTTTCAATTCTGAAACGCCATTCAGCACGCCTTCATGGAACCGTAAGGGAAGGCGAGCCACTTTGGAAGCCTTGAAAGTGGCTCTTGCAGAGGCGGAGAAGATTGTTTTTGTTGGTGCTGCAGCAACCCGAACCATGCTCAAACGGGACTGGAGTGAGGGGGCGGTGTTTATTGCTGCTGACGGCTCTGTAGGGGCGTGTTTAGGTCTCGTGGACGTCCTTGTTGTCGTCACGGACTTGGACGGTGGCATCCATCTCCAAGAAGCCGCTGAGCGGGGAACGCCCATGGTAGTACACGCCCACGGCGACAACCAAAACCAATGGGCAACACTTCTCCCCCAGTGGGCAGCGTACAAACCTCCGATGATCTTGACTCACCAAACCGATGAAAACTATGGGGGCATGTTCAATGTGGGCGGTTTTACCGACGGAGACCGCGCCGTTTGTTTGGCTTGTTTTTTAGGTGCTGATGAAGGAAAATTTGTTTTTGTGGGCTATTCTACCGAGCATGTGGGTGAATGGTCTGGGAGGACTGAACCAGCCCAAAAATTGCGTAAATTAGAATGGATGGCGAAGGTGCTCGACCGAATCCATCCTGCTTGGAAGATGCGAACGGCCTGATAGAATGTTCACACGGAATTGAACATAAGCATAAGAAGGTGAGATGCAACCTAGAACTATGACTAAGCGAGGAGGTTGGGTCAACCCTGTGCTCTGGTTGCTTGCGTTCTTGGTTGTTAACGCCCTTTGGTCGGGGGTCGCTCAGCAAGAGGCTCCCAATGAAGTCAATACTGCAACGCAATTCGAGACCTTCCGTGAAGTTGAGGTCGCCCCCTTCCTCAATTCCGAATCAGCCATGCCTGCCCGCCTCACGACGTCATTTACCAGTTCAACCATTGACCAGGCAAACGTGAGTTACACGCTACGCCTCAATAATGAAACCGTCGTGGCAACATGGAGCGGCCTGCTGGATGAAGTACCCCCTGAATGGGCCGGTGATTTAGAACCAGGGACCTATGTGATGGAAACGCAAATGGAGGAAGGTGTAATGGTTGAACAGCAACTGTGGATTCAACCCTTCGCCCCCTTCCAAATATACGGTCATGTGCTGCTTAGTGTCCTGCTCATCGCTACGGCCTTCCTCGAACAAGGGGTGCGCCGCTTCGCCGAACGAATACGGTCTGAAACCGATTCAGCCCCCGAAAAATCACCCTTCAGTGGCCTTCAGCAAGGCATGCCCGAGGTCATGTTGCCCGAGGGTGAAGATGCCATTTGGCGAGAGCCACTGCGCTGATTCAAAGGAAATCTGAAAGCGAAAGTTGCTTGGCTCGGTCATTGTTGAAGAGGGAATCTGCGCTATCAGCAAGCCAATTTGCATTCTGTCGGGTGTACAAATCCACCCCGTAATGGTCCATGACGAATTGCATCACTGCGATGTATTTGCGAACGGCTCCCTCCGATACGGTCAGGGCGAGATTGCCATTGCATTGGCCACCTTCAGATTTAGCAACACCCATGCTTGAAAGTCCTCGTCCAGTTTCTTTCTTGGGTTGGATGCAATGAGCAGCGAGCGGCATCCTTCGGTAGGAGTGACCGCATTTGAGGCAACGGACTTTCTGTCGCCCGTATGCGTTGAGGTTACCACGTAAATCGGGCAAGAAGTGGGAACGAACAACGCTCGAAGCAACTTGGCGGACATCAACTCCCCTCAGGCGATGGCCGAGAGCAAGTTGTCCGTTCATTTTGTCGATCATCGTATCCAATGTTTTGTAGGCAGAGAGGGCTGGCCCTTGGTCAAGAGCGTGGCAGTCGTGTGTGTAACCATACCCGCGAACAGCAGCGACTGTGCCCAATCTCCGCTCGACGAAATCCATTCGATGAGCGATGTCCTTTGGATGGGGTTGGAGCAGTGTAGCCTCATAGAAATCGCGTTCATAGAACCATGCAGAATCAACATTCAAGGCTTCTTTGTCGACTTCGGTCGGGTTCAAGCGCGTGGTCAATACCAGCGGTGCGTCCATTTGACCACCGCGGTTTGCGGGTAAAATTTCTCTACTAAAATTGAGTAAACCGTCCATGAGCAGCATAATCGCGTCTTCATCTCCATCGCAATTTCTTCGTTTGGCTGCGTGAAAGAGGGGGTGTGCATAGCCACCAGAACAGTCTGCCCAACCGATAATTCGCGAAAGAACGCCACCGCTCGTGTGGGGTGCAAGGGCACAGATGAGGTGCCCCACGAGATCGCCTGCTTTGTCAGCGTTGTAATATGGCTCCATGCCATAATACCGCGTCAATAATTCATCGATGTAGTTCGCAGTTCGTAAAAAGAAATCACCTGCATCACGAGCGGCAATGAAATCTTGTGGGAACAATTCGAGCACCTGTTCATCATTCTCAAGTGGAGCACCGGTGTAATCGTGAGTGTAGCCAAGACCTTTCAGGGTCTTCCAAGGGACATCGATTTCTCGTGGCCTAAAATGCGTGACTGGAACATCGCTCATGTCGTAACGGACCGTTCCGTCGCGGAAAACGGGGAGCTGGTGTTTCGCCCTGAGAATGCCTTTCTCAATGGGCTCTGGAGTTTGCTCTTTGCTGTTGAGTTTCTTCATGCATTTGACTTGATTTGGAAGACGGTCAATACCCAAGCGTATTCGGGCATCCTCAACCATTTCAGCCATGCGAATACTCTGGACTTCGCCACGACGTCGTGCCTTTGAGTTGGCGGCTTTTGGAAGGGTTCGCCCTTCGCAAGCTTCTCCTGCTTTTCCTTCTCCAAATTCGTCGAGGGCACGGTGGTGGCAACGAATGAAGGGGGATTCTTTCTCGCAAACGCTGCACACACGGCGTCCCACCTGTACTCGAATCGTTCCTTTGTCGAGGGCGTTATTGAGCAGTCGTTGGTTACCGCCATTCAATTCGATGGGGAATAACGAATGTGTCATCGGATTCATAACTCGAGCAGCCGCCTTTTCAGGCCGCCCCATCCTGCATCCAACTCGAACAGGGGCGCTGTGTTCCCATCGGAAATCAGACAACATCCGCACGAGAGGGAGAATACCATCCACGGCAAGTCCGTCCTCCAATCGCTGAGCGGCAATGTAGCCTTGTGGGTCTCTAGGGCCCTCATCGATGACCGAGGCAGCAGCATCGCGCCCCACCTGGTCGGTTTCTGTAATGCCGAGTCCCCGTTGTCGGGCACCGGTTTCTGACGCAATTCGGATGGTTGCTCGTTCTTTTTCCAAGATGCTCAGGCGTTCTCGTTCTTCATCAAGAAGTTCCTTCGCTTCACGCAGCATAGCAATTCGGTCAGTGACCACCTTTTTTGCATCCTTTTTCCGCAGGGGTTCTTGCCCTTCTGCGCCAAACCCGAAGGCTTCGAGCAAGGCTTCCCAACCTGAAAGAACGACGAGATCTTCCCCGTCATGGACGTGCGGTAAGCCAAGCAGCATCATGGACGCTTTCGGAAATCCATGCTGCACCAAACTCCAACCTTCTGGAAATGATGTCGAGAAAATTGGCGGCAAGGGGCGTATCTGGGGGCCCGGTATTGATGCTGTATCAACATCGGGCAAGACTTCGGGTGCGAGTTCATCCAAAGCGCTTGCCGTCCAGCCCTTCACTGCACCCCGAAGTCGCATTTGACGGGTAGACGTCCGAGGTTGAACCTCGATGCCATCTTCAAGAGAGGGCGGCTGTCCTTGCTCAAGACTGGCTGATTCCAACAAGTCAAGGAGAGGAGGGAGCCATTCAATAGGTAAATCACGGAACCACGGATTGTGGGGTGAGGTCAGGGAAGTTCCATACTTCGTTGCCACATTCTGAGCGGTTGTCCAGTCCATTCGTAGGGTACGGAGTTGCTGGTGCCAAGCGCAACGCACAAGGAATTGTTGATTGCTGTCCTCTGCTTCTTCGGGGCGTATTCCGGGTGCGCCAGATGGCCACGAAGAACGCACATCTCCCACCAGCCCAATGAATGCCTCCACTTCGGCTTCAGTATCGAGATTCTCGAGGACATCACTGGCCCACCAATCCACTGAGTAACCTGCAGGAACCAAGCGCTTGTTGTTCTCCATGAACTCGCCGTAACCAATCACCAATTCGCCATTGTCCCAAACTTGTTTCACGCGACTGCGCAGTTTGGAATAACTTCCCGGGTCATCGACGCGAATGAAATGGCCGTCATCCAAAATCACCCACGGGCCTTCTGCCTCATCGCATGGCGTGATGGCACAGGCTTTACCGGGACGCTCAATTTTCATTTGCGTCCCGATGGTGATAAAATCATCCAAGGCGAGCATGGATGCGGTGTTACAGGATGCTGCTGCGAGCCCAGACGGACGGGCGCGCCCGTAGCGAAGACGAAAGCCACCTGCTTGAAGTGGACCACCGAAAACCGGCCGACCCGCAATGATGTCCTTCATGAATTTTGTAATTGGCTCGACTTGTTTGCTCTTGAAAGCGGTCGGAGAGTCGTCGTCTGATTCCTTCCCCCGAAGCGCAAATTTCGTGATGAAGTCCCATCCAGGAACCTGCAATCGTTCCGTATGCTTCTGGATTTTTGGTGCCTTCAAACACATGCCTTCTCCGATGACAAGGAGCACTCCACCACGTATGCGGGCTTCATCGATGTTGCGTACGTTACCGTACCCTGCGCATTCAATGCGCTCGGTTGATTCACCGTTGATCATCACCGGACAAGCACGAACGATTTCGTCGATTTCATGAGGTGGTGGGCGGTATTGGAGATTGCCTCGGTAAAGCCCGAATTCTTCTTTGACGCGCTCGACTTCTGGATCGGTTGGTTGGTAGTGCCCCACATTCAATTCGCGACGGATCATGTCTGCGATGAGGACTGCAAGGGCTTGCGCAGTACCTCCAGCAGCTCGAATCGGGCCCGCGAAGTGAACGGAAACGAATTGGGAGCCATCGATGTTGTTGAGCAAGCGCACTTCGCTGATTCCCTCGAGGGGAGCCACGAGAACGGCTTCGGTCAAGACCGCAAGGCCGACACGAAGCCCCACGTCAATTGATTTTTCCAAATCAAAACCCTGCTCACGGAAGCCTCTTGAAACGGATTGAGCGATCAAAATTGAAGTTGTTTCACGGTCGTGTTCTTGAAGCAATTTACGGATATCATCAGCTACTTCGTAGCCTTCCAGATGTTCAACCAGGAGTTTTTCGGTTCGCCCTGCGAGGTCGGAGGCACGAGGAATCTCGACGTAATCCCGCGGGTCAAAGCCCAATGAGCGGGCCTGTTCAGCGATTCGATAAGCATCATCAGCATGTTCGTCCAACCATGTATGATAGGATTCCATTTCCTTTTCAAGGCGCGGAATGTCAAGGCCAAGCAAAGGGTTGTGCTCGGCCAATGATGCTCCTGCCTTCCCATCGGTCATGCTGCTTCACGAGTTCTTGTGAGCGACCCTTTATCATGAAAGCGGTGAGGCTTTCTGGAGGTGCTTGGGAGCAAAACGATTGGAAGGTTAAGGAAAGTTCATGTCATGCGAGCCTAAGGATTTCGTATGGCTGTTCACGAGAACGTACGAAATCATCCCGAGTGGGGGCGTTTGGCGGCATTGGTTCATGAATTGGCCTTCCTCGACGGAGGAGACGATGCTGCGTTCACACTTGCCAGCGGCAGGCAATCACGTTGGTTTTTTGACACCAAACCCGTGATGATGCATCCCGAGGCTGGTTCGATTCTTGGTTCGCTACTCAACATGAGAATCAGCGAACTTGGAGCAGACTTTGTTGGTGGACTAGAACTTGGAGCCGTGCCACTTACTGCGCTGGTGATTGGTTCTTCAGAAGCAGGTCCGAACCTCCGAGGCTTCATGGTTCGCAAGAACCCCAAGGGACGAGGGGGTCGGAAAACAAACAACCCTGCGGGAATTGAAGGGTCATCTCTGGAAAAGGGAGGGTCTGTTGTCATCGTTGAAGACGTAACGACAACGGGTGGGTCTTCGATTAAAGCCGTTGAACGAATCCATGCTGATACGGACTGCAATGTCGTTGCTGTCATCAGTATTTTGGATCGCGAAGAGGGGGCTGAGGCAGCCTTCAACGAAGCAGGTCTTCACTTTGAGAGCCTCTTGACACGTTCCGATATTGTGGACCTCTGAGGCGATGAAATGCACCGGATCATTTCACACGATGAAGCAGTTCATGCAGCCCTCACCGAGTGCAGCCAAGATCCTACAGCGCCCAAAGGCATGGAATTTCATCATGCAAAGGAAGGACGTCCCCTTTCGACACCATGGCAAGTCGCCACCATTCGTTCGTTGATGCTCACGGAAACAAATCTGGCCGAAGGTTGGCTCCTCGATTGTGCCTGCGGGAGCGGCATTCAACTCATCGCTCACGCTTCGGTGTTGAACCGTAATGCCGTAGGAATCGAACTCGATGAAGAGCGAGCGATCGCCAGCGCTATGAATTTCCTCACCGTCGCACAGCACCAAGACGCAGCGACCCTTCCATGGTTTGCACAAAGTCGAATTTTAGTCGGCGATGGAACCGATGCCGCAGGAGCCATGGAGGCTTTGGGCCAAGAAAACGAAGCGGGTATCGCCCTGCTTCACATCGACCCGGCACGGCCTCGCAACAGCCGCACGCATGACTTGAGCGAGATGCAACCGCCTCTCGATCAGGTCTTCCAAGCATGGGCTCCATATTTTTCTGAACACGAAAAGGGACCAGCGCTCTTGCTGGACCTTTCACCCCGCTTGACCAACGAGCAGCGGATGGAAGTCGAAGCATTGGTTGATGCCGTCTGGCCTCAACTCCGACGAACATGGGTGTGGACCTCTCGTGGGCGAGGCCGAGTGGATCGTTTGGCACTCTGGCTTGGAGCAGCAGCCCTTGGGTCGGATTTGCGCCGCTTTGTGCGAGTACCTCCTCAACTGGGTGACGGCGCACTTGTCATCTCATCGACGGATGATGGTTCTTCGCTTGAGTGCCTCTTCCACCCTCCAAAACGTGGCGAATATGTCAGTATTCTTGATGCAGCCCTCATCGAGAGCGGTTTAGCAGAGTCCTGGCTTTCGGAGGTCTCAACGGAAGTCATGACCCGTTGGGCCGTCATTGAAGGCCGGCGCCCACAACTGCACCACCTATCCCCGTTGCGACTGAGCCAAGCGGACAACTTGCTGGTCCAAGCCACTGGGAAGGTGGTTGAACTGCTTTCGTTCGACCTTGACGATTCGACCGTGGACCAGGTTGTTGAGGCAGCCCTTGAAAACAACATGGCTTCGGTTAAAATTCGCATGGACACCCCGCCGGAAAAACAGCCACGGTGGCAAGGTTCACTCGACCGACAATTGGCTCGGCGGCACGGTACGAAAGAGGGTTTCTTGGTTCGTCACCCGGGTAGAGATGTGCTTCTGTTGTGCGTTTGCCATTCTGAAAGTTTCTAAAACGCGTCATTTCAAGGCTCCTTTCGTGGCTCAGTGGCGCGAAAGTCATCATCGCGGTCTTGATATATGGGAGGTTGGTCGGAGGGATGCTTGACACTGTAAGTGTTAACCTTGAGTTGAACGATATGGCACGACCGAAGGATGAGGACCTTGGTGATGATTTTTCATACATTTTGCGTATGGCTGACACCGACATGGACGGCTTGAAACCACTGGCAACTGCGCTCACATCCGTGAAGGGTGTTGGGCAGCGCACAGCGGTTCAAATTTGCAAAAACACAGGCTTTGACCCTTTCCGACTTGCTGGATTCCTCAACCTCGAGCAACAAGAAGAACTGCGTGTGGCCATTGAATCCTACGCAGAGACCGTTCCAGTTTGGATGCTGAACCGTCAACGCGACCTTGAAACTGGCAATGAAATCCACTTGACCGGCCAACAAGTTCGCTTTACTCTTCAAGACGACATCAACCGTCTTCGTACCATGAAGTGCTACCGCGGCGTTCGACACGCCTCGGGCAACAAGGTCCGTGGACAACGTGGACGTTCAAACGGCCGTGGTGGCCTGACACTCGGTGTGAGCCGAAAGAAGGAATGAGGGGGCTAAATCATGGGAGAACCAAAGTTTTCACGACCAAAGTACGACACGCCATCCCATCCTTGGAAGGCACAGCGTATTGAAGAAGAACATGCAATGCGAGACAATCACGGTCTCAAAAACATGAAAGAGATTTGGAAGGCCAAGTCTCAACTCCGTCGCCATCGACGCCAAGCAATGCGCCTCATCGGTATGGTTGATACCACCGAAGGTCACGGCAAGCGTGAGATGGAAGACCTCCTCCATTCACTTTACAGCAAAGGATTCATCGAATCCAATGCTGAACTTGGTGACATTCTTTCACTTTCCACTGAAGATGTGCTCTCTCGCCGTCTGCAAGCACAAGTCTACTACAAGGGACTGGCATGCACCATGAAGCAAGCACGTCAATTGGTCGTACACGGTCAAATTTGCATCGGTGAACAAAAGGTCACCATCCCTTCCTACCCCGTATCCCGTGATGAAGAAAACGAGCTCCGCTACCACCCTTCATCCGACCTCAACAACCCTGAACATGCGATTCGAAAGGCCATTGAAGGACGTCGAGAGATGGCTGAATATGCTGACGATGAAGTCGATCCGGTTGCTACACCAGAGTTCGCTGAAGAAGTGAAGGAAGCAGCAGAAGCATCCAACGAAGCAGTCAAGAAAGGAGGTGACGAGTGATGTCCCGCAAGGCTATCGTCAACATCTTCAGTTCCTACAACAACATCTTGATGACAGCTACCGACCTTACCGGTGCCGAAACCATCACCACCTGCAACGGTGGCGAAGTGGTCAAGGCTGGAAAGGACAAGGGTGGGCAATTCGCTGCTACTCGAGCCGCAGAACGCATGGCTGATGCTCTTCGAGACAAAGAGTTCAACGAACTCATCGTCAAGTACCGCGCCCCTGGTGGTAACCAATCCAACAATACCGGGCCTGGCGCTCAGGCTGCTATCCGCGCTCTTACTCGTGCTGGCATGACCATTACACGAATTGAAGATGTGACACCAATCGCACACGACGGCACCAAAAAGAAAGGTGGACGACGTGGACGACGTGTCTGATGAATAGGTGATGAAGATGAAGACCGAAATTGTAGAAGGATGGCCACAAGGTCACGAAATTCGAATTCTCATCAGCGAGACTGATTCTTCCCAAGTGAATGCAATCCGTCGAGCACTCATTGCTGATGTCCCCAAGTTGGCCATCACGCGTGTTGACTTTTCACAAGGCGTGACGCAAGACAACAAAGGCGAAGTTGTTGAATCTGTCAACGCACTTCCCGATGAAGTCATCGCTCACCGACTGGCCATGATCCCAATCCCAACCAACCTCGATGAAGGTCTTGTCTTCCCAGAAGACTGTGACAACTGCCGAGATGTTGTTGAAAAGGACAAAGGGTGCCCCATGTGCCAAGTCCTCTACACGCTTTCTGCCCGAGGCCCTTCATCCGATGCTGAAGAAGAACTCAAAACTGTTTTTGCTGGCGATATCACAACCATCTCCGACCCTGTCTTTGACATTCGTGAAGAACACAAGCAAATTCCTCTAACGGTTCTCTCCAAAGGCCAATTCCTTGAATTCTACGCATTTGCCGTTCTTGGCCGAGGCCGTGACCACGCCAAGTGGTCACCCGTTGCCGCTGTTGGATTCCGTCCTCAGCAAATCGCTGTCCTCAACAAGCCAAAGAAGGCCAATGTGCTCTTCAACCTCGGCTTGACTACGACCGACGGAACCCCAATTGACGCCAAGTTATTTGGAAAGGACAAGAAAGTCACCAACATCAACCACGTGATGGACCTTGAGAAGGCACTTCACCAAGTTGGAGCCGGCACAGGACGTGACGGCGACTTTGACCAAGCCATTACCATGGAGAAGGTCGATGGTTCCTATGTCTTCGCTTACGAGACCGACGGAAGTCTTGACCCTGTGACTGCCTTCAACATGGCTCTTGATGAGCTCAGCACTCGCTTTGACAACCTCAGCGAAGACCTTGCATCCGCTTTGGCTTGATTGCAAAGCACGCAGGCTTCTTGAGCAAGGATGTGCTCTTCGCGCATGATGGGCAACACGACTGAGGTCTGCGTCGGCGGACACATCACCTTGTTATTCTCCATTGACACCTCGGCACGCCTGCCAAGAAACCAAGGGAGCAGGGGAGCGGGATTTACCATTGACCATGGTGTAAATCTCAAGGCTCAACTCTTCAAACATCACGATAGGTCTCTCCCCGAGAAAATGAACGGTATTGTCCCAGATGCTCGACAAAAAACGGGACGCCCCGAAGAAAGTGAAATCAGCATCGTCGACCGCCGTGGCGCCCACATTGAACAAAAATCACTCTACGAGGACATGATTGAAGCATGCCGCCATGCCCGTCTTCTACGAGAAGATGAATCACTTCATGTTGAGATTGCTCTCGACTGTCCAAGAAGTCAAGGATTCGGGATGTCTGCCTCAGGGCTGATGGCCTTGGGTCAAGCTATTGAGGCATTGACGGGGCGGGGCGTCGCATCACAATACCTGAAAATCGCGCATCGGATTGAACGACAACACGGTTCAGGACTCGGAGATGTCCTTGGCTGTTCGGTGGGAGGCGTTGAGTTACGAATTCAACCTGGAGCCCCAAGTTGGCCGGGACACGCCGTTAGTTTTGATGCACCGACGCCCGTGCTTTTGATCTGGGAAGAATCTGAAGCAAGGCATACCTCAATCTACATCGATGATGAACAATGGCAAGCCTCCATCACCAAAGCGGGCGATGCATGTGTGGAGGTCTTGGCTCAAAAGCCGTGGTCTGTGAAACAATGGCCTGAACTGTTGAAGCAATCCCGATTGTTTGCAGAAGCCTCGGGCCTCTTTGAAGAGCCGGTTCGAGCGCTGGTGTATCAAACGGTGATGGACAGCATGCTTGAACTCAATGTTCAGGGAACCTTAGCGGCCCGATTGTGCATGC
The DNA here is from genome assembly GCA_002494645.1 of Euryarchaeota archaeon UBA256. Classification (GTDB taxonomy): domain Archaea; phylum Thermoplasmatota; class Poseidoniia; order Poseidoniales; family Poseidoniaceae; genus Poseidonia. Next base: position 56,996 of record DACE01000031.1, read on the forward strand.
TAGGGAACTCTGTCGTAGTATTGCCCCGACGCCTGGATGAACCGCTTGATTCGGAGTCATTGAAGCAGCTTGCAGACGTCATTGAAGCGCGTGGCTTGCACGTACTCATGTCGTCGATCTCACCAACTGTTAATCCGATTCAAGGCGCGCCAAATCAACTGGACTCGCATCGAGCATGAGCACGCCGGGCATGTACAGATTTTCACTGAAGCCGTGTCGGAACACGATTGCTCCACTTCCCCACTCATCGATATAACGGTTCATTTGTTTACGCATTTTTTTGCGTTGAAAATCAACATCGGCTCCGTAGAAATGTTTCGCATCAATCCAAGCAATCGGTTCGCCGTTGATGTATACGTGGTCGAGAAAGAGCAAGTCTGGGGTACGAATTGGGCGGCCGTGTTCGGCCTTTTGCTCTTTGACCATCTCTGGTTGACGACGAAGGCGGACTCCTTTTTGCTCAAACCAATCAGCGAGGATGTCTTCGAACAAATCGGCTCGGACTTGAACCTCGGATTGGTCTACATTTGAAACTCGGTCGGCCGCTTCAGCGGCTTCAAACTCTTCACGCTCTCTGGCCTTCATCGAGGAAGGTTCACGAAGACTTTCTTTGATTTTCTTCTTCGACCACCCAATGGCCTCAAGCACCACGCGAAAGATGTTCATGGGGGGAAAGTCGTAGCGTTGTGACAGTTCGATGATGGATGTTCCTGCACGGTAATGTCGAGCGAGTTCTCTGCTTTTTGACTTGAGACGTCCATGCGAGTAAACGGTTTTTTGCTGTAGCAGGGCTGAACGAAGCGAAAGCGCCTGGTCAAGCGTCATGTTCTCAGCGTCAACAAAAGCTCCGATTTCATCAACGCGTTCGTCCTCAAGCCAACCAAATTGCCCTCGTTGAACCACCTCACCCGCTACTTTTTCTTCCGTTGAAAGAGGTACAGGATTCAATTCCCATTTAAAATCAAAATGTTTCGGAGCCTCCACCGATTCTGGGAAGGCCATTGGTGGAGGTGAACGTTGAAAACGGGCTTCGGCTCGTTCATTCATCGTTTTGGCTTCCGCTGCCGACCGTTCAACAAGGTGAGGGCGAGATGGCCCCCCGTATCGTTTTGGTCGTGACGAGCGCCGTCGGGAGGAGTTATTGTTGTTTGAGGGACGACCCATGATGCCTTGTTGAAGGCGACACTCAATGAAACCTCGCCTCAGTTACAAAAATTATCTGCCGCGAGCAATTATTACGGAAAAGCGTTCTCATCACATCATGCGCATCCTCGTATGCACCCTGTTGACTGGCCTCATGCTCTGTTTGAGTTTCGCCCATACCGCTACGTGGGTGACTGAAGAGGAATATCTCATCGATGAAAGTGTGATGAAAAGTACGGAAAACAACACGACAGGATGGTTAGCCGGTGCGGGGGGTTTGAGTGGAGAGTCGATCAGCAGCCTCATTCCGCTCAACGATGGAACTATGCTGGTCGTTGGCTCGTTTGAGCAAACCATTGATTTTTATGGAGACGTTCCTGGTTTTTCGAGCAATGATTCTTTGTTTGGAGAAGATATGTTTCTTGGCTGGATCGCCGATAACGGCAGTTGGGTTCAAACGTCATCCGCAAGCAGCACTGGCCTTGACTCAATTACACATGCCGGCCAACTCAGTGACGGAAGCATCGTCGTTGCTGGTATGTACTGCGGCATGACGCTCGGTGATCCATGCAACCTCACGTTGGGCGAATTGGACCCGCTCAACAAGTCACAGGATGACCATGAAGACGGCGTCTTTGTAGCAGCCATTCAATCCGATGGGACTTGGCTTTGGTCCAAAGGATTCTCCAATGAATTCCAAATGGGCGTAACCGACCTCATGGTCACAGAAATGGATGAGATCCATCTCGCTCTGCTCCATCGCGGGGAGTTGGTTTCGGGCAACGTCAGTTCACCGGGAAGCCTCACTGAAGAACAAGTCGCCGTTATTGGTATGGATTCTACGGGACAACACCTCTTCATGCACAACGTCTTTTCCCCCCAACCCATTGAAGATGCTACGGCACTTTGTGCTGACGGATTGGGCAACCACTACATCGCTGTGACCTATCTTGAAGCCGTTATCTTTGGAGACGGTGAAGTGGAAGGTACGCTCGGAGACGGGGCGAACATTGGAGTGGGTCAATACGACAACAGCGGATGGATTTGGTCGACAGGAGCCGCGGGCCCGGCCGATGCCTCGGTTGCAGACTGTCAGGGGCATCTGGCGGGCGGAGTGACCGTGGTTGGGGACTATCTTGGGAACATGACTTTTGGTGAACTTGAACTCCAAGCAGCCGTATGGATTGACTTCTTTGAAGCGCAGGTCTCATCAATGGGAGCCTGGACTGATGTGAGCGGCTATGGAGGCAACGGTGCTGACCATGTGACTGCCCTTCACCTCTCGGCGCAAGGCGATTCACTCCTTCTGGGAAAAACAACGGGTAGCATCACCTTTGGTGAATTCGACCTCACTGATATTGACGGCATCAATGACGGGAATCACTACGACCTCTTCCTCGCCAAACACCAACCTGATGGGACATGGGATTGGGCAGTGTCCGCTGGCGGTAGTGGAAATGACCTTCCAAGTGCACTCTCAATGAATTCAAACGGTTCACCCGTGGTGGCCTTCAAATCAAATGCTGACAGCACCTATGGCAGCCATGACTTTGACCAACGGAATAACTACGACATCGGTATTTGGATGTATGAAACCGACCTTGACGCTGACGGAATTCTTGATGGAGTTGACAATTGTCCGAAGATACCCAATACAGATCAGTTGAATTTCGATAATGACCCCTTCGGCGATATCTGTGATGACGATGACGACGAAGACGGCATCATGGATACTTCAGACGATTGCCCCTTCGGAGACATCGGATGGGGGTCGAATGCTCTAACCGACCATGATGACGATGGATGCCGTGACCTCACTGAAGATTATGATGATGATGAGGATGGCGTTTTCGATACCGATGACCTCTGCCCGCGCGGCCCTCTTGGTTGGGTTTCGACTTCTGAAAATGACATTGAAGGCGATGGATGTTCTGATGAAGACAACGATGGCGATGGTTTTGTCGACCAGCAGGACAATTGTCCAGATGTTTCCAATCCAACACAAACAGACCTCGATAACGATGGAATCGGTGACGCCTGTGACCTTGACAAGGACGGCGATGGCATCAACGTCCCAGATGACAAGTGTCCACATGACATCAATCCCTGGCAGTCAGATATCACCAACGATTACGACCAAGACGGATGTTTGGATGCAACCATGGATGAAGACGATGATGGTGACGGGGTTGATGATAGCGATGATGGGTGTCTTTTGGGAGAAAAGGGTTGGGCTGCAAACGCTTCTCAGGTCGACCATGATGGCGATGGGTGTTTGGATGAAACCGAAGACAAGGATGATGATGCTGACGGAGTCTTGGATACCAACGACCGTTGCCCACGAGGATTCATCGGTGTGGCACAAACGGGGCAGGATGGCGATGGCGACGGATGCATCGACGCTGTTGAAGATGATGATGACGATCAGGACGGTGTGCTTGATCCGCTCGATGTCTGTCCAAATTCAGACCCTGCCGACCAAATCAATTTGAACGGTTGCAGTCAATTCCAGTTGGATGATGACGGCGACGGTGTGTTCAATGCCTTTGATTTCTGCCTCAATACGGCGACGAATGTCATCGTTGACCAGCAAGGCTGCCAAACAGGTACAGTCACGCCGTCCAGTCAAGATGACGATGGGGGGATTGGTCTAGCAGGATACATCTTCATCATTGCCGGGCTGGTTCTCCTTTGGGCCTTTGTGAACGGCAATCAACGAGTAGGGCCACGTCTGCCGCCTTCAAACCAAGGAAAGGTGGCTCCTGCCATCAGCACGACCGTTTCGCAAAGCGAAGAATGATCACAAATAGACGACAGCGGGGGAAAGCGGCATCGCTGAGCCTGCCCGTCCGGTAGTGTCTGCTTCGCCCTCACCTTCGACAACATGGACGTTGTTGAGGTCCAGTTCGGCGGCGATAAAATCACTGGCCGCAGTAAGAACTCCTTCTTCGTCAAGTGTTGAACAAATGACTTCGCGAGACGTATCGTCCCACTTGAACACCTGCGGTAGCATCTTCTTGCCCCAAAAGCCCATGATTTCGCCCATACGTTCACCCTGAGCAATCGGCATTTCTTTGAGCAGGGGCATGAATTGTTTTGGATGGCCTCCTTCAACGATAAAATTCAACGCTGCCTGAGCTAGCCTTCGTTTCCACGACGGGCTCACCACGATGGTTGCCTCACGAGCGGGTTGTCCGAGATGACGTTCGGCAACACCCTTGATTTTGCGAGCTTGTTCAAGGAAATCACGTATGTATTGTTCTCCAGCGAGGTTCACCTGTGCCTCAGTCGTAGCGTCGCTCGGGAGTGGCATAAGGCTTGATGACACAAAACCGTCTGTTGAAGCGATACCTTCCCACCATTCTTCGGCAAGATGAGGGGTTGAAGTTGAAATCATTTGAGCCCAAACGGGAAGCATCTTTCTTGCGATGTCTCCATTGAGACCACCTCGGCGTGTGTACCAATTGATGTCCTTGATGATTTCAAAGTGAGAAATCTCAACAGCCCGACGAAGGTCATAATCCTCCATTGCAGCAATAAATTCACGGCGGCGTTGCTCAAAACGTGCTTCGAGCCATTCGTCCATTGGACCTTCGCCCCCATCCCATTCAGCCAAGAGTTCTGGAATGCCTTGCAATTGCAAAACGACGCGATGGTTCGCTTCAAGGGCGGTGTCTGACCAGTCCATACCTGCGGTAGGATTGGCTGCGAAGAGAATGAAAAGGCGAACTGTATCTGCTCCAAAACGTTCAATCATGTCTTCGGGAGAGACGGTGTTCCCAGTTGATTTACTCATTTTTGCCGAACGTGAGCCGAGTTCCTTGGCGCAATGAGGGCAGGGGGAGCCGACGGCGTGGTCAACGGTGTGGGTTACGCCACAATCTGCACAATAGGGGGCCGCCTTGTTGACCATCCCTTGACAAAGTAACTCATTGAAGGGTTCATCGATGGTAGTGAGGCCCATATCGCGAAGTGCTTTGGTCATGAATCTCGCGTAGATGAGGTGCATTTGTGCGTGCTCGATGCCTCCACAGTAGAAGTCGACTTGCATCCAATGGTCGGCCATTGCTTTTGCAAAGGCTTTCGTACCGTTGCTGGGGTCCGTGTAGCGTAAGAAATACCATGAGGAATCGATGAAAGTATCCATCGTATCGGTTTCTCTGCGACCATCTTTTCCGCATGTCGGACAGGGTGTATGGAGGAAAGATGTTGAGGTTTCAAGAGGGTTGCCTTCACCAACAAAGACGACGTCTCGGGGCAATACTACGGGGAGGTCTTCATCTGGAACGGGAACGGTTCCACAATCATCGCAGTAAATCACGGGGATTGGCGTGCCCCAGTAACGTTGGCGGGAGATAAGCCAAGGGCGCAATTTCCAATTCACCTTTTGGTGACCGCGCCCGGCAGCCTCCAATGCTTCACATACAGCATCTCGTGCATCCTTACCATAACGCCCGTCGAAACCCTCAATTGGACTGTTGACCATCCATCCGTCGTCCACTTCGGCTTTCTTGAGTTCACCATCGGATGGGCCGTTTTCCTCCATTACCAAAACACGACGGATCGGGATGCCGTATTGGGTTGCAAAATCAAAATCCCGTTCATCGTGAGCGGGTACGGCCATTACTGCACCGGTACCGTAGGTTGCGATCACAAAGTTGCCAATCCAGATCGGTATTCGCTCATCTGTAAGCGGATGAATGGCATAGGACCCGGAGAACATTCCCTTCTTCTTATTCATGTTCTTAATTCGGTCGAATTCAGCCATGCTTGATATTTCATCGTACAACATCTTCCATTCGCCTTCATGCTCTGTTCCTTTGACCAACCTTTCAGCCAAGGGATGTTCCGGAGCCAATGTCACGAAGGTGGCCCCGAAGAGTGTATCTGGACGCGTGGTGAACACTTCGATGGTTTCATCGTGGCCTTCAAGGCCAAATTGGATGTTGGCACCCTCTGAGCGGCCCAACCAATCTCGTTGAAGCGATTTGACATTCTCTGGGAAATCAATGGTATCTAATCCGTCAAGAAGTTCTTGGCAATATGCTGGAGTGTCAAGGAACCATTGGTTCATTTCTTTTTGTTCAACCGGGCCATTGCAACGCCAGCAACGACCTGCCTTGACCTGTTCGTTGGCAAGGACCGTATTGCAGGCCTCACACCAATTCACGGGTGCGTGTTCACGACGAGCAAGTCCGTTTTCCATGAACTTCGTGAAGAACCATTGATTCCATTTGTAATAGTGAGGGTCATGGCTCTTGAGCACACGTCCCCAATCGTAAGAGAACCCCATTCGTTTGATCTGCTCGGTGATGGATGCCATGTTTCGCTCTGTAATTTCGTGGGGGTGACCTCCCTCGGCGATGGCTGCGTTTTCGGCAGGCATCCCAAAGGAGTCAAAACCCATTGGATACAGGACGTCAAATCCCATAAGACGCTTAAATCGGGCAACTGCATCTCCGATGGAGTAATTTCGCACGTGCCCCATGTGCATTTTCCCTGACGGATAGGGGTACATCTCGAGGCAATAAAAGGAAGGTTTTCCTTCGGTAATGACGGCTTCAAAGAGCGAGGCGTCAGACCATTTTTTTTGCCAAGCGACTTCATCGACGGGTGTTAATTCGCTTACCATTAGCCTTCACCGCCCACTGGACATCTTCCCCCACTGGACAATACGCTATGAAATCCCCGCCTCAAGCCGACTGATAGCGAAGATAATCAGGGATTAATCACGTGGGAAATCTTCGCTCGTTTCAAGGAGGAAAATGGCCTCTCTGGTGAGCTTGTATCGGTTTTTCACGCCCATCTTTCGGCGTTCGACGAGCCCGTACTTCTGCAGTGTTCGAAGATGATGAGAAATCAACTGCTGGCTCTTTTCAAGACGCTTTGCTAACTCTGCTTGAGTAGGGAATTGTCCAAGGTCGCCGTCACGGTCGAGAAGATTGAGGATTTTTCCTTGCAGACTGTTAGGGTCGGGGGAAAGGGAAGGGACGGGTAAATCATCTTCGTTGGTGTTGGGGTGCAACTGATTGGTCAGCGGGTAATAGCGCACCAGGCGACCATCTTTCTTTCGCCAAATATTTTCTTCTGCCTCAAGGATTCGAAGATGGTGTGTGATCTGGCCATTGCTCATCTCAAGAGCGCTCATCAGGGCTCTGAAATGGCAGCCTGGGTTCGCTGTCAAGTACCCCATCAAACGGCCACGCTGATAGCGCCCATCCGTGGTTTCATGAGTCTTGCCAAGCAGACCGAGGAACCACAGCCCAGCAAGCGTTGAAGGGATGCGTAGGCTTTCGTTGGTCGCCGTCACGGCAAAGATCATGGACAGAAGAGAGACGGTCACAATCGCTGACACAGCGGGAGCGACGAGGCCAGGCTCGTCTTGCTCTATTGCGATGATTACAGCATCCTCTTGTGCTGATTCGTCGGTGGATTCTGTAACGATCGTACGTTCAAGTTGAACCTCTACCAGAGCGACAGAGGGGGCGTTGAATGTTTGGCATGCTGGTGCAGCGGCTTCGTTGTGAACAACATAAAGCCCTTCCATGGAGGATTGTGGAGTCCACGATGGTAGCGTGCGAGCGTTGGCGAGCAAGTAGGTTTCATCAGCGTCTTCGAGCATCCAACATGTCCCAGATTCTGTCAGGAGTCCAATCCATTGGCCCGTGATTTGATAGGTTTCTATCGCATCTTCGACCTCAACCTCTTCTGTTGTTTCTTGGTACGCTGTCGACCATGTGAAGTCAAATGTTGTGGTGGTTCGAGGAGACGATGTCAAATGAATGTCCAATGTATATTCTCCGTCGGGCAAAATGGCTTGACCTTCTTGAGTCATCTGCACCGACAGCTTTTCAAATTCAACAACACGCTCGCCCGTCAAAACCAATATCTTGCGTCCATCATAATCCCCACACATCGTTTGGAACCTGTGAATGGAGGTTTCATCTTCGTCGCTAAAATCAACTTCAAACGAGCACGGATTAACCATACGGATGTAACGCTCTTCTCCGGTATTGTCGAGTGCGACTTCAACTTCAAACCGGTCGTCGTCCGTCCACGTCAATGTGGAATCGATGTTCAAACCTTCGTTGGTCGAACAGGGATTGTCCATAATGTCTGCAAAGCGTAGCGTCGTACTGTCCGATAAGCCGTACTCGGGGAGTTCGGCAACAACGGTGTAGATGCCCGGCGTCACCAAACATGCATTGCTTTGGTCGAAAGCCCATTGCGAGAGGGAAAAGCGTTCTTCACCAACGAGGTCTAGTTCCAAATCAATCGCTTGGCAGGGCTTCGTTTCACGGCTGTCGTAAACGACCTCACCAAAATCATTCAGCACCCAGTACTCCGCTTTGCAAGATGATGTAAATTCAAGACTTTGAGCACTGGTTACCGTACTTGTGAGAACCAGTTCACTCACAAAGGATTCACCCGGCCCGTAGATGGACAACTCACGGTCGTTGACTTCCAAGGCCAACGTGGCTTCGAGTGTTGATGAGGCAATGGATTGGCCTTCAACCTCAGTAGCGTACACGAAATCATCACCTGGAGAAGAGACTCTGAGGCTGGTGTTGACCGCCTCGTGGACGAGGACGTGACTCACTTGGAGCATTTCACCGGGCAAAAGGTCAGCAACCCCTGCAAAGCACGCAGGTCCGAGTTGAGAAGTTTGGCCGATTTGAATTTCAAGGAAGCACGGGGGTAATTCGGCCAGAGATATCTTGGATGCCGTCGGGTTCAATGCACTGATTTGGTATACGGCTGGTCCGCTCTGTTCATCGCTTCTGTGAGCCACTTGAACGCTGTATTCGACCTCCTCTGGGAGCGTAACAGGTGTCTGAATTTGTGCGGACATGGATTGGGTTTGACCCGTTGCAGAATGGTAGGCTTCAACGGTATATGTGCCGGATTCAAGCCATCCCTCATCGGCGTTCTGCATGGACCAAGTGAGGGCGTCAAAGGTATGGGTTTCTCCAGCAAAGAGGTCGATAGCCCTTGATTTGTCCAAGCAGGCTTCAGACCCGTCAATCAGTTGCACACCGGTACTGTTGTAGACATTGAGGACCACATTACACGATGGATCGTTGTCTACAGCCATATCGCCGCCATCGTTGACAAAGAACGGTGTGATGACAAGCGGGTTCTCAGCGTCAAACCACGTTTGATTTGGAGGGTTTTGATACTCAATTTCAAGGCGCAGGTCATCGGTTTCCGCAGTAGCAGCACCAACGAAGAGTGATGCAAGCAGCAGGCCAGAAAGCACCAGCATGCGGCCTATCGGCTTCTCGCCCATGTATTCTCATAGCCACTTCTCCCTTGAAAGGGCAGCGGTGCAATCCATGTGTGGAAGGTCACAGGTTTTCAAGGTCAAACATGGTCGGGATAGCTGCTTCCTGTTCGGCCTGTTGTCGCAATTCATGTTGCTTCCATTCGGGAAGTCCTTCGGTTCCTTCCCATCCAAGCGATCGTGCTTCGGCATAATTCCCTTCAGCAATGTAGTGCTGAATCCAAGCCTGACGACGTTCTTCTTCCTGTCCGAATGATTCCTGAACCATTTGTTCGTCCCGCTTTGCCTGAACGGCCTTTCGCCGACTTGCAGCCTTCGATATTTGTGCGACAAAGATGAGGGCCAATAGGAAGATAATGGCTCCACCCATGAATTGAAGGGTGCTCAAGTTTGCACTCAGTAAAGACTCCCCTTCATCTTCAACCGCTTGGAGCGTTGGGTCTGATTCAATATTGCAGGTGACCGCCGTACGGGCGCCTTCAAAGACCTCAGGGTCCCAAATACAAGGGTCGTTCAGGTCCGAGACACCATCGCCATCGGAATCAAGACATCCAAAGACATCGACCGTTGAGGTACCTGGAACCTTTGGGCATTCATCGGGTTGATATGCTGCACGGGGTAATGCGTCTTCTTCAGCATCCAAGGGCGTGTACACGGCATTATCACCGTACCCGTCACCGTCAAAGTCGTTCCACTGTGAGACCCGGAGTGGGAAATTATCCACTCGATTATAACTGCTCAAGTTATCGCCCCAGCCGTCTCCATCAACGTCTGACCACTGGCTCATGATGTCGGGGAAGGCATCGCCACGTTGTTCTCGTAAGGTAATGAACATGCCAATGTTCTCGTCATCTGCAACCGTGGTGTTGGTGAAGAAATAGTTGTCACCCCATCCGTCACCATCGGTGTCAAGCCATTGCTCGAAATCCTCGGGGAAGGCGTCGTCTTCATCTGCATAGCCGTCTAAATCAGCATCTGGGCAACCCTGTCGTCCCTTTTCAAAGGACTTGCCGAAAACATCTACGCAATCATCCCCGCTCGGCACCAGCGTGTTATCGCCATAGCCGTCACCGTCGCTATCGGCCCATTGGAAGGGGTCGTCGGGGAAGGCGTCTACGGGGTCAGTAACTCCGTCAAGGTCTGAATCGGGGCAGCCGCGTGTCGCATCATCAAAGGATTCGCCGTATTCCAGCGGACATACGTCTCCGTTGATTCCATCGGGGTTATCGCCGTAGGTATCGCCATCTTCGTCGCTCCACTGCGTGGGGTCGCTCGGGAAAGCATCACCGTTGGTGCCTCCAGGGTTATCGCCGTAGCCGTCGCCGTCCGAATCCTTCCACTGGCTGGTGTCGTCTGGGAATGCGTCGGGGTTGCTCCCGTTGGGATTGTCGCCGCGATTATCACCGTCCCGGTCAGCCCACTGAGTGGGGTCGTCGGGGAATGGGTCGCCAGCATTGGAGTATCCGTCACCGTCACGATCTGCGCACCCAATTCGGTCCACCGTTGAGGTGCCGGCTGTGGAAGGGCAATCATCGGCGTTTTGACCGCTCGCGTTGCTACCGAAACCGTCGCCATCCTCGTCACACCATTGCGTCGGGTCGTTCGGGAAGGCGTCAGCACCGAAACAATCTGCGGTTGATGCCCACCCCGGTGTGGGGTCTGAGTATCCATCACCGTCAGAGTCGAGGCATCCCAAGCGGTCGTATTGAGAATCACCCCATTGATACGGGCAGCCATCGGGTCGGTCGCTGTTTTGATTGTCACCAACCCAATCACCATCAGAATCAAGATATTGGGTTCGGTCAAGAGGGAAGGCGTCGGTTTGGTTGGCAAGGGGAAGTAAATCACCGGGCCAAGCGGAGGGTCGGTAGGAGACCCAAGAGGCGTTGTCAAAGTTATCTCCAAATCCATCACCATCGGTGTCGTTCCATTGCGTAGAATCCGTTGGGAATGCGTCACCGCTCTGATTCACATGGATTTGGTATTCATTCAGTTCAAAGAGGTAGTTGTCGCCACGACCATCGCCGTCTGCATCGACCCACTGGTCGGGATTGTTTGGAGCCCAATCACCTGCATCCGACCAGCCGTCGCCGTCGCTGTCTGGGCAGCCAAAGCGGTCTTCTGTCGACGTTCCAAAGGTAGCAATGCATGCATCGGGTTGGTAGGCGGGTTCGGGATTGTCACCAAAACCATCGCCGTCGCCATCAGCCCACTGCGTGCCTTCGGAGGGGAAGGCATCAACGACGCCATCGCCTTGGTCGGTGGAATTGTAGCCGTCGTTATCTTCATCGATGTCTGCAAACCAATAATACACGCCCTCGTCGTTACGCCCGTGAGCAGTCACAATGTGCGTGCTGTCAGGACTCCATGTCACGCCGTTAACAACCCCACACTGATTGTTATTGCCCGATGTGCAACCACCGGGCCGGGGGCCGCTAAAGGAATCGACTTGATTGCCCGAATTTGACTGGTAAACACGTGCTGTAGCGCCGTCGGCTTGATACCAATTCATGCCAGCGACGACTTGAATACTATCGCTGGAGAAGGTGGTTGATGCACACGAAGTTGAAACGGTCTTTTCCCAAATCCTCGACCATGCTCCGTTTGCATACTGATACATGTCAAAGCTTGCTGATGAGCCCTCCCACCCTCCGCACATGGAGAGATAATTTCCATCTGGAGACCATGCCAATGCATTGACAGCAGCGGGAGGATTGGTGATGGTCCATGTCGTGGCGCGAGACGTCGTGTTCACGATGTAGATGTCGCTGTTTCCTGCGAGGGCTAAATAGGCGCCATCTGGCGAGAAAGCAGCATCATAAAATCGGTCCTCACCGTTTGGATTGACGGCATAGAGTTCGGCCCCCGTGGCCACGCTGATCACGGCTACTTCGCCGTTTGTTCCGCCGTTTCCTGAGCGCCCAATGGCAACGGCAACAGAGGAACTGTCAGGTGAGAATTCAACATTGTTGACTTGGTCACCGCCCCCAACATCCACGCTAATCCTTCCGTGAAGCGACGTAAGGTTGCTGCTGTAGTAAATGTCAATGCTGTCGTCATTGCGCGCTGAAGCAATGTACTGGCCGTCGGGTGAATAGTCCACGCCGTTGACATCATTGCCCGTATTGACCGAGCGGACATTGGTCCACGTGCTGGCGTTCCAGATTCGAACGAAGCCGTCTTCGGAACCCGTTACAATGAACTCTCCGTCTGGAGAGTATTTCACACCGTAATAGTCGCTGCTTGAACTGGTCGTGAATTCGTTTTGATAATTCGGATTCCCAATCGCCCATGCGTCATTATAATCGGAAGTCCCATCGCCATCGCGGTCAGGGCAGCCATTCTTGTCAACGGTTGAGGTGCCTGCAGCCCACGGGCAATCATCAGAGCCATCTTGCACACCGTCGCCGTCTGAATCCGCCGCTTGAGCGGCGAGGCTCAACAGGGATACGAGAAATAAAAACGAAAGGAGAAAAGCTTTGTTTTTTGGAGCCAAAACCAATTTATTGGCACATGTCATGGTAATGGGAACATTGTCGGTATAAAGGGTTTTTTGGGAAGATGCTCAAACAAAACATCACCGTTCTTCACAAACACGAAGTCTTGAACACATGAAAGGACTAGCCATCACCATGGCGGGAGACATACCCAAGGTCAATGTCGCTGCCCGCGACCGGATTCTGCTCCATCTGTTCGCTAATGTCGAATGGGCTGACCGCTACCTTGTCCCTGCAGCAATGACCCGCCCGGGAATCGCTGAAGCATGTGCTCAACACCCGCCAAACGTGAGTCGGACGATGCGGCAATTGCTCAAAGAGGAGCTTGTTGAAGAGCATACCAGAGCAGTACAAGGCGATGAGCGACGGCAAAAAACATGGCAGTTGACTGGAGAGGGGCGTGAGGTCTCAAAGCAGCGCCATAACGAACTCTCGGCCACGAAGATTCTCCTGCGAAACGTCGATGGCGACTTGCTTGAAGTCAAAGCATCGGAGGCTTCTGAAGTTCTCAAAACCGAACTTACGTTGCTTCAAATTCTCCTTCACGCCCAACACGAAGGCGTGCTCACCTACGGAGATATTCGCTTCGGCAACATTCGCAAACAGGGAACTGAAGACCAAGTTCCACCTCCAGGACGGTTGACGCCACTGGTCGGTGTTCATGCCACCTACGCCAATGCACCACCAGCAACGCGCCCGGTCTACGGGCGTGACGCAGAACTTGAAAAATTGAAGACTTGGTTTGCAGATCGTCACCCCTGCATGGTCATTCACGGCATTGCAGGTATTGGAAAGTCGACTCTCGTAGCGCATTGGCTGCACGAGCACATGAAAGACGACCCTTACCTTTCGGTGTGCTGGTATACCTGTCAGCCTTGGGACCGCGCGCTTGGACTTGCAACAAGTCTGCTGCACCGCTTTGGTATTGATGAATACCATGACCCCTACCACATCATCGATACGCTCCCTCTTTCACCAGGAGCGGAAATGGACGTTGATGCGTGGAGGCGTCGCTTGCTTGCCTACATGACCGATGCAAATACCATCCGGGAACGCTTCAAAGACCAGGTCGGAGGGCCTCCTCCATACTGGCTCATCGTGCTTGATGACATCCACCATGTCAGCGAACAAGCACGTCATCTTCTCGGCTCGTTGCTGCAAATTGCGCAAAATGCTCCACTTCGGGTGGTCTTCGTTTCTCGAACGGAGATGGATGTTTACGACCGAAGGGATGTTCACATCCGCGACAGAGTCCGAGAATTGCCCCTTACAGGCTTATCGTTGAAAGCCACGGAAACATGGCTTTCCACACTTGGAGACGACAGCAAACCATCTGCAGAAGAATTCCACGCTGCGACTGGCGGCCACCCTCTTGCAATGGAATTATTGGAACTGTACGGCCAACCAACACACAAAGACTGGTTGCGTTTCCTCGACGAAGAAATCCTGCTCCGCCTGCCCGAGGGCGAACGAGAACTTCTGGCCACCTTAGCGGTAGCACAAGCGCCAGTTCCTTGGGAGACGCTCGCAACAAGCGTCGGATGGAATGGCCCTCCGCCCGAGAACATGCTGAAGCACGGACTCTTGCTTGAAATCGAGGACGGGATGTGGTTGCATGAAGCGCTTCGTGAGCGCTTGCTTCGCGATGTTGGTGATAACAAGCGCAAGCGGGAAGAGCGTCTGAATTGATCAGAAATCGTCGGCGGACATCACTTCATCAATCCACGCCAAGAGTTTCGGCTTTGGCATACCGCCGGTCTTGTTGCTGACCATGGTGCCGTTGCGGTAAATGAAGAGAGCAGGGATGCTTCGGACGCCCAATTGTCCAGCTGTAGCAGGGTTTGTGTCCGTATCCACTTTGGCCACGAGCAGTTCACGCTCTGCAGCAACGGCTTCCAAAACAGGCCCAATCGCCTTACAGGGGGCACACCAGGGTGCCCAAAAGTCAACGATAACCCATTCGTTGCCGTTGATAGTTTCGTTGAATTCGCCGTCCGTAATGTTCCTTACTTCACCCATAGGTTCACCATCTCACCGGTTCGGAAGGGGCATTATGAGGCTTTGCGCTCTCTACGATGGGCTTCATGGATGGCAACCCTCTTGAAACACCGACTTTTGCAGGGACATGAGGGAAACCATGATTATCGCACCAAGTGTCCTAACCGCTGACCTTGCAGCGCTTGCTGAAGACTGCCGTGAGGCCCTTGATGCTGGCTTGGACTGGCTTCACCTGGACGTCATGGACGGTAATTTTGTCCCCAACCTCACCTTTGGCCCTCCGGTGATTCGAAGTCTCCGCTCCGCTCTCGGCCCCGAACCAGTCTTCGATGCTCACTTGATGATCGAAAATGCTGAGCAGTGCTATCAAGATTACATCGATGCAGGGTGCAACCATCTTTCCATCCATGTTGAAGCGGTCAAACATCTTCATCGTGCAGTTACGGCCATTCGCGAAGGGGGCGCATCCGTCGGTGTTGTGCTCAATCCAGGCACTCCTGTTGAAGCCGCTCTTGAGGTTCTTTCCGAGATTGACCTCGTCCTCATCATGAGCGTCAATCCAGGCTTCGGAGGGCAGTCATTTATTCCTCAGGTCGAGGCAAAAATTCGTCAGTTGTCTCAAGCCATCGAAGCACAGGTTGCCAACGGCGGGCGTCCTGTTCAAATTCAAGTCGATGGAGGCGTCAAGTCACACAACATCGCTATGTTGCGTGAATGGGGCGTGACCAATTGCGTGGTTGGCTCAGGATTGTTCAACGACAAAGCAAACGTTGCAGAGAACCTTGATGTCATTCACAAAGCCTTGAGCGCGTGATGGAGGGGTCGCCATCCAAATTCTCGTGGTGACGCTGCTCCACCCGCTTCCGCAAAACGGAAGTCGCGGCGTTTTTGTTGACGACCACGTCCATTTACTCCGTTCGATGGGTCACGATGTTCGAGTGGTCAACCCCCTTCCACGGATGCCACGATTCGCAGAAGCAAGGCGGTCGACCATGATGGGTGTGGCCAAAGCACCGAAACGATGGCAGAAGGACGGGAGTGAAGTCCTCTCGCCTCGGTTTTTCGCACTGCCAGACCATCCGTATCCACGCTTGACAAAATTGAGTCTACGAAGGCATAGCAAAACTGTGGAAAAGCAACTTGGCTCGTGGCGCCCCGACGTCATCATCTGCCATACCTTGTGGCCCGTGGCCGTACTTGCGCAAGACCTCGCTGCTCGATGGAAGGTTCCCTGGGTGGGCATCGTTCACGGTTATGATTTCGATGTTGCACTCGAACAAGCATCGTTGAAGAACCATGTCGCTCAACTTTCTCAGGGCTGCGATGCTTTGGTCTGTGCGTCATCAAGGCTCAGTTCCATCGCCTCTACTCTTGAGTCCGTACCGCCTCGAATCGAGACCATCCCCTGCATGACCGAGATTGGGAGCGAGTGGCGGCGGGACGTGAAACCGCTTTCAAAAACATGGAAAAAAGAAGCCATTGATCTCCTTTTTCCAGCCGACCCTCGCCGACCAGAAAAAAGACACCTGCTCGCCCTTCAGACTGGAGAAGAGTTGGAGCATCGCGGATGGATTGTTGGCATCACCACTCTTCGCCATCAACCAAGGGACATCGTCTTTGACCGTATGTTGGTAGCGGACGTCACCTTGGTCACTTCAAAGCGGGAAGCAGGGCCTTTGGTGGCTCGAGAATCCTTGTTATGCGGTACACCAGTAGTCAGCGTGGACGTTGGTGAAGTGAAGGAATATTTACCCAAGGAATGGGTGACGGAAGCCAACCCGAAGGCTCTCGCAGACGGAATTGAACACGCCCTTTATCACGGGTGGACTGAGAAAACTACCGTTGAGGAAACGCTTGCCTTTTCCAACCGTGAACACGTTACCGAAGCGTGGAACGAACTGCTCTCAAGCCTTGTTTCGTGAACAAGAAGAGGGGCAGTCCAAGAAGCCACCAAGCCGTTTGAGTCATCAGGCCAACCACGATGAAAAGACTGCACAGCAGCGCCAGAGCCCAGTCGTCACGGCGTGCACTGATGAAGGCCATGTCTTCACTCATGATCCACGAAAGCACGAGCATTCCCCCCGCTGAAAGACTGCTGGCCAGTGCAGCGAACATCAATTGGTCGCCCGGGCGCTGGGGGCCATTGAGCACCAAGGACCAGCCAAGGACGACGGCGAGAATCAAGACCAACACGATGAATTGCGTAAAGCGCCATGGGTGTTGTCCCGCCATGAGTGAAGTATAGGTGGGCGTCGCAAGCAAGGTGAAACTCCACCCCAACAACAGCAGGGTGAAGATGTCAACTGCCGATACACCGTAAGTCCCATCAAAATAACTTGCTGGAAATGCCATAGGGGCAAAAAAAGCCACGACCAAATAGCCTCCGAAGAGCCCGTAGGGAAGAAGTGCGAAACACATGTCGAGTGATGCATTCAACTCACGGTGTTTGGCCAATGCCAGGCCTCGAGATTCACCAAGAACGGGCAAGAGGGCTGAACGTAAGGCAGCAGGTACGACCAAACCTGCGAGCCATGCGAGTTGAGCGACGTGGAAGACGGCTGCTAATTCCGACCCTCCGCTGGCGGCTACCATGAATTTCTCAATGCGAATAACGTAGGGGAGGATGCCAAGCGTGATGGCAAAAGGAAGCGCTGACCACATCAATGCACGAGGCGAGTCCCAGCATAGGTCCAAGCGCGACCATGCCGAAATCGAAGGGTAGATGGCTGTTTTACGAAGAAGAAAAGCAAGGGCGACAAGCCATCCTGCCGCCGCACCCATAAGGAATACGACCGTATAGGCAACCACAGAAGTACTGCCCTGGCTGTAAAGAGTAGCGTAACCAAGAACCGTTACGGTCCGTTCAATCAACTTTGAAACGGCTTCGAGGCGAGCCTCACCAAGGACTCTCAAGCCCGAGCGGGGAGCGTAGGAGGCGATGTGGGCAAGACCGATGAGTGCCGCCAACAACAGGAGTTCCGAGGGTGGAGAAATGTTGAGCAGGCGGTCTGGTTTGAGCAAGAATGCAAGGAGAATGAAGGGCAAGGCCAAGGCGCATTGCCAACGATAAATCCGCCAAAGAGCCGGGCGAACCATTTCGGGTGCTTTGGCTCCATCTCGCGCCAAGAGAGTCGGTAGTCCGAGATCGATCATCAAAAAGAGCGAAGCATAGAGGTCGATGGCTAAAACCATCCAACCGTAATGCTCGGCTAACAGGGCGTTAGCGAGAAGAATTTGGCCAAAAAAGGCAAGGACAACGGCAATCAAATCGGCACCGCCTAACCAACCTGCGTCCCGGCCGCTCGAGGGACGGCGGACGGTGGGCGTGGCGACCATAGCAAAGGCGAGGAAGAGCCACGTTCAAGACCTTGCCCGTTCAATATCGTTGTCGCTTTCCCCTCTCTTAAGGTTCAACACGCCAAACCCAAACGCTGACCGAACCGCGTTCACCTTGTTGACGGCCTTCTTGATGAATGAAAGGGGAGCGGCGGAGGGCACGCTGCAGAATGTGCGCCCGAACATCTCTGCCTTCCTGCTCGAGAGCCGCGATGATCTGGGGAGTTGTTGCAGGCCCGTTCTCTCTTAACCAGCGAACAATCCATTCTGCTTGTTCCCGAGTGGCTTTACGCTCATCACTCCATCGAGACGGGCGGGCCATACAGGAGACTGGTGGCGAACGAAGATGAAGATTTGTCACGCCTCGTCGTTAGGTTTGAGTGCTTTTTGGGGCCTTCATCATTGACGGCCTGCGTCAAACATTTCACGAAGGCTACCATCTTGGAGCATCTC
>DACE01000041.1:0-69193 GCA_002494645.1 Euryarchaeota archaeon UBA256
AAACAGCACACCCAATCCTGCACCTAACATGTCGCTTACCAGATCCGATGCCGTGTTGACGTATCCGCCTTGGTCAATCGTTTGGAAAAAGGTCTTGCCAAAGAACTCGTACACTTCATACATCACACCGATGGCTACGCTCAGAGAAAAAGCGGTGAATGCTACAACCCGAGGCGAAAGTTGCCAACCGTTATGCTCTGACATTCTTCTCCAACCGAGTGACCATGCAATCGCGATGGCTGTACTGTTCATGCCGTGGACCAACTTGTCCCACCAAGGGTGGACATGGTACATTCCGTTCACACCATCCGCACACAACCATTCACCTGGTTGCATCCCATCAAAACAGAAGGGGCCAGGGCCGCTGTCTGCAGCACCTAACGAGCCTCCGATGAAGTGGAGCATTGTTGCAAAATAGCCGATCCACAAGGGCAAAGCTGGGATGTGGGCCTTCCCTTTCCACAGAATCAACAAGGCCACGAGGGCCATCATCGCTCCTCCAAAATTATATCCAGCCCAGAGATTTAACCCGCGGCTGAGGTTCCAACCTGTAAGTATTGCACATGAAATGAACCAAGCGAGGAGGGGCGCTCGTTCGGGGATATCGGTTTGCCAAATCCGCCTGTTCCCGTCGCTCATAGTTCGGGCCTCAGTGGTATCTCTTATCATTATTAACCCGCTAACCGATATCAAATGCAACTTTGATTGGTCGTCATCACTCTGCCTCAACTTTCAGTTTGGCCTCTTGCCTCATCAAAGTTGAGTGCGTCTCGGGGAACACCGAGCATGGCTTGACGCAGCGAGGAGCGAAGTTCGGTCAATTCGCCATAACACACCAATACATCGTCATAGCGCAGTTGGACTTCAGGGTCCGGGTTCCACACCAAACGGTCGCCCCGAGAGAGGGCGAATACAGGAATTGAGGCAAAGACTTCATTCAAACGCTTTCCGACCATTTTTGGATGGTTACGCAGTTGGAGTGAAAGGACACCGGATCCTGGAATTGTACGCAATAATTGGTCAAGGTCAACCTCGCTGAAGGCCGTGTCTTCCATCACATAGTCGACAATCGCACCCGCTACGTTCACACCGCTTGCTTTCTCAATGCCTTCAAGGCCGGGTGAAGAATTGACTTCCAAGACCAAGGGTCCATCGTTGCCCTCTAGCAAATCCACACCTGCGATGTTGAGGCCTAAAACGCGGGCTGCACGACAGGCAGCTTCAGCGTATCTCGGCGGCAGGTCAACGTTTTCGACCGTTCCGTTGAGATGGTAATTGCTTCGAAACTCCCGTCCTCTTGCACGACGGCGCATGCAAGCCACCACACGGTCACCAACCACCAGGGCGCGAATGTCTTTGCCGTGTGATTCAGCGATGTACTCTTGAACCAGCACGGATTTCCCCGTCATCAAAAGGCCCTGCACGAGATTACGGACTTCAAAGACGGTGTGCCTGAGAAATACACCGTCGCCTTGAGTGCCCTGTGTCACCTTAACAACTACTGGCAGGCCGCCAACGATGTCAATGGCGTGCTCAACATCCAAGATGTCACGGACATAGACAGTACGCGGAATTGGAATGCGGTTTCGGGCTAAAATTTGTGATGCGTGTAACTTGTCACGGCTTTGCAAAATACCTTGACCGGTGTTGGCCGTCCAAATGCCCAGTTGTTCGATGTGGCGAAGGACGGCAACCCCGTGTTGAGTGATCGAGTGGCCAATACGAGGGATGACGGCATCAAAGGCGAAGTGCTTCCCTCTGTGAAGGACGTCGACACTACCATCTGTGACCATCAGCGAGAACTTCATCGGGTCGCAAACTTCGACTCGCAGGCCCTTGTTTCGTGCTTCCTCAACAATGCGTCGCGTGCTGTAGAGACGTGGCCCCCGACTCAAGACGGCGATACGGAGGCTCATACCGTCTCGGCCGATGGGCTCGTTCTTGATGCCATCGGTTGCCATTGTGCACACATTGAAGGGTCGCGCCTTTCAAGTGCTCGGAGGATGTGGAGCCTTTCATGTCGGATGAGGAACTCGACGCGGCTGGAGCACTTTCTGTCGATGAAGATCAGGATGAACTCTTGGAAGAGTTATCACTTGAAGAGCGGAAAGAGCGGCTCAAAAAAGCACGCTGGAACGTGTTCATGTACCTCGGAGTCGCAGCGATTCTCTTTGGTTTCGCGCTCTTCCCGATGCCGTTTTCTGCCGATTACGACGGCTTTACACAGTCTGCCGAGAAAGACATCGGTCTCGTGTGGGGTGTCCCCGTTGACGGCGAAGATATCTTCGACGTACCCGTTCGTCTGACGGTGACGGCCACAAAACCCCCTTCACAATCCAACGTACATATCGGCGTTTACATGATTGAACAGGAGGATTGTGCTTCAAACCTCGGCACCTACACTACGGAAGCTCGGGAAGGTAATTCACACGCCTATCAATACCAAGAAACGAAACAAAGCGTTCAAGTTGACGGTGAATATGAATTTGAATTTGCTATTGACCCTGGACACTATTGCGTTATTGTGGAGTACATGGATTCGGAGGGCAACAAGACCGGTTTGTCCTCGGACAGCTTGAGTGTGAGTGGGAAATTATACCCCAATCAATTCTTTGGTGGCTTTCTTGGGTTGATCTGCCTCTCGCTTTCCGCCTTTGCTTTTATCGGTGCCCAAAAGCACGGTGGTGTTCTTCGCTCTATCCTTGAAGGGGAAAATGAAACAACAGAATCCAAAGTACTCTCTGAAGTCAACAAGTCAAGAATCGCTTCAGGACCAAGTGGCCCTCCCGGATCTGGACCAAGCGGCCCACCCCCGAGCACGGGGCCGACTGCTGCTCCAGAAACTGCAGCCGCCCCCGCAGAAGAAGCCCCGGGGTCTCCTGATGTGGCTGAGGAAGAGCCTGCTTATACCTTTGAAGCAGCAGAAAACGGCTATTTTTACAAGAAAATGGCCGACGGTAGTTACGACCAAACGGTCTTTGTGCAGGGTGCAGATGGCGAGTATACTCCCTATCAACCGGAATGAGTTGACCAGAGCGCTGTCAGAATGATGCAAAAACCTGACAAAACAACGCCACCCTTGAAAGGCACGATGCTCACGCTTTGCTGAGGCATGACCATGGCAGAGACTCCCACCACCCCACTCACGGTGGCGAAACTCAAAGCCCTCTGTGTGCTTAATGACCTCCAAACTACGGGTAAAAAAGCGGATTTACTCGAACGATTGCTTGAAGCAGGCGTTGACAAGGAAACATTGGGTATTGAAGTATTTGATGAAGAAACAGCCACCTTTCACACCGTTGGTGACGAAGACGAAGAGGTTCTCGAAGCCGAGGAAAGTGAAGCACCTCTTGAAAGCGAGGAAAGTGAAGCGGTTCTCGATGCGGAAGAAAGTGAAATTGACGAAGACGAGCCTGTGATGCTTTCGCTCGAGGATGACGATACGCTAACGCCACGCGAGGAAACAAAGCAATCTGCGCGTAGCAAAGCCTCGCCAGCACCGTCAAAGTCATCGGATGAAGATGACGACGATGTCCTCGAAGCCGAAATTCTTGAGGCCGATTTAATCGATGATGAGGTTTCCAAGGAATCCACGCCTCAACCATCAGAAGCCAAGCCCTCAACCGAGGGTGCTTCTACAGCCAAAGCCTTGACCTTGCGAGAGATGCTTCAGCGTCCACAAGCCGTTGCGGTGATCCTGACGCTCCTCATTTTGGGTGCAGGTGGTTGGTATTATGTCAACAATCAACTTGAGCCCTTCACCGCAGATTCTCTTCGTTATGGCGATGAAATGCGCTATGTTGTCAGCGAAGGCTCGTTCATGGCCTCTGATGAATACGTCACCCTGATCACCGACCAACTCAGTGACCTTGACGAATACTGCAAAATGCGCCTTTTGTTTGACGGGACAGGTGCCTTGTCCATCACCGAAGGTTCGGTTCTTGAATTGACCACGCAACCTGACGAAGACCGCCTTGGAGCGGTCGCTGCCAAGGGCGGGCAGGGCATGACGTGGCTTGCCGTAGAGAGCGTCAACTCATTCAGTTTCTCGAAATTCAATATTTACGGGCATATCCCGACTACGAGCGTGAATGGTGGACAAATTTGTCCTGATTTTGCTGAGGGGCGAGAGGGTACTGCCGATATCGAATTGACCCGCTGGACTGAGTTGCGAGAGCAAGCAACCTTGAGCACTCAGGTTGATTTAACGCTGCAAAATACGGGAGGAACCTATGATGGAAGTGCCATGGCTTACGGTGTGGGCGGTCTTTTGGGTGGATTGGAAACACTTTCTCCTGGCCTCGGTCTCATCCTTCAACCGGTTGAACTGGCTGATTTCTTTGGCAATGATTACATCACAAAAGATGCAACCGGAACCAGTTCTGGTTGGGAATGGCGCGTCACCGGAAGCGAAAAACTTGGCTCCACCAACATGTGGAAGGTAACTGCTAGCCACCGGGACATCCAAGAATTCTGCCTCGGCTATGCGACGATGAATCTCTGGCTTGATGCCGAAAGCCCTTGGGCTGCCCGGCAAACCGTTGATGTTTCCATCAGCAGTGATGAAACCAGTCAGAGCAGTTGCTCTGAATGGCAAAAGCGTGGCATTGATGCAGCCTTGCCAGAAGGTGAACTTGAACTCCATCACGCTTTTGAACGGACCTATCTTCAGCGCGGTGTCAAACAAATTGAACTCGGAAAATCCTATGACAATCGCCCACAAGCCAATGACCTCAATCCTGACGAAGACGATTTGGTTGCATGGGGAGTGGATAACGAGCACCTTCCTGATAATTCCAGTCTTCGTGACCACCCTCTCGACCTCGCAATGACCTGCATGGAAGAATTCAGAAGTGTGGCAAGTGGAGCCACTACAGCACTTGACGAAAACGGATATATTTGGCGAGCGTTGAATCAAAAGAACGGTTCAGCCACCGAATGGAACGTGTCCTGGGTTGCTACCGATAGCACCGCAGGTTGGGTCCTCTTTTCTGTGGCGGGCGATGCAGCGAATTTAGAATGCGAATACCTCTCGAAGGGTGCCTACGACGATTCGGTCACGCACAACCGAGATTCGATACCGGAAGCTCTGCCGATGGAGCAACTCGAATCAAGGTTGATGAATCAACAACGCTTTGCTGACTTGACTGGTGACGAAGCTCTGTTTACATCCACTGGCCTCCATGACGACACAAGAATCGGCTACCTCGTCGTCGTTCCCGGGTCAGGGTTCGGTTTTGACATCAGCGATATTTTTGATTCCGTAACAGGAGCGACCACCGTTGATATGCAACGCCAATGGGACGACGGGGATTGGAGCCATACTTTTTCGCTCCTTGCTGACGGAACAGACGGGCGCGTGATTGGATGGACCCATCTTACGGTCAGGGAGGCGGGTTCTTGACCGACGACGACCGCGGACTTGATCACCTCATGGAACAAAATGAGGCTGAACTTTCCTTTCTCTCAGCCTACGGTGGCATTGATGGGAAGTCTGAAGTTGACGGCTCCAAGATTCTCGCGGCGCTGAAGCGTTTTTTACAGGCAGGGGGGCTTGCCTGTGAGGGAGATGACACGTCCATTACCTTTGCATGCGGTGAAGCCTCGGCATCATCTGTTGGTTGTGAATTCGTCTTCAACGGAGACGACTTGCCTCTTGTGCAAAGCGATGTCATTGCGGCAGGTTTTGACAATGGCGTTTTGGCATCCGACCGTAGTCGTGTGAGCGTTCATCTCTGTGATTGGTCAACCGAACAGCGACGCTTTGTAGAGCGATTGGTGGAACATCACCTTCACGGCTAAGTTGGTCTTCAATTCCGCCGAACATAGGCAGCATATACAAGGACGGTCATCAGAACACCAATCCCGATCGAGGGTAAAAGGCCTTCACTCTCTTCACCCGATGCAGGTACGTTACAACCGTCCCCATCAGCGTGAATTCCGCGATACGTCCCGTCTTCATAATAACAGGTTGACCAAGTTTTGTACCAGTCGCCATTCGGGAAGTTCTCGGTTGAATCGTCTTCGTAGGTTGCCTTGACTCGCCAGTTGACGTATGAATGGTCGCTTGGAGGTGAAACGCTGGTTGAATAGGTGCCATCTTCGACGTCAGCTTCCATGACTTCTGGCGGGTTGCAAACGCCGTTGTTCAAGCAAATTTGTGTGGTGATGGCGATGGTTGTACCGTTGTTCTGAGCGGCATCATCCAATTGAACGGAGAGTGACCAAGATGCCCCGTCTTGAGAGGGAGTAGTTCGTTCAACGACGCTGAACGGGACCTCGTTTTCATCAGGGTTGACATCCTGTCCGCCCTCGCTTCCAGCAGCGAGTGAGGTGGGCAGGAAGGAAGTCAAAACGAGAAGGGACAAGAGAAGCGGAATGGATTGCCTCATGGTAATAAAGAGGAGGCCGTCCTTCTTTTAGGTTCCTCATACAATCCCATGGACCCCTTATTCCATCCCCCAAAGTTCATCGCCGACCCAATGCATGGTTTTCACACCCTTCCCTTTGGTCTCAGTGACGAGGTTTTCCGCATCGTGGACGGCCCATCCCAAAGCCAACGGACGCTTGTGTGTCATGTCCCGAATCCAAACCAAATCTCCGGCTTCAACAGAGGCTTCTGCTGCGTGGATTCCGGCCACCATACAATCTGCCCCGTTCATCAAAAATGGAATGGCCCCATGGTCCACTTCAACCCATTTTTGAGCGTCAAGGTTGTCAAGAAAGCCACGCAGCGTTAGGAAGACACAACGCTGATCTTCATCGTCAACCACCTCCACAACGATTGGCGTCTTTTCAACGAACACCATCGTCCAGGGTCCGTATTCCGCCATTTCGAGAAAACCACCGTCAACGTTGAGATCCACGCCAAGGTCTTGTTCGAGCCTCTTGAGCAGTGGCGCGATGTTTTTTCGGCGCACAGGGCGACGTTTTCGCATGGACCATTCATTCGTCATATTCATCGCTCGCGATGCTGGATTATCATTCTTCGTCAGCGCGTTCTTCATGTGCACTCGCTTCTTGCCCCATACATGGCGATGTGGTGCACGATTCGGACCTTCAGTAAGCATGCTCTGGAATTGGGCAATCAACCACCCAGTGAGCCGATTATTTTCGTCAAGCCGGACGGATGCCTGCTCGAGAGCGACATCATCCCCGTGAGTTCACATCCCGGAGAAGTACATCATGAGGTTGAATGCGTAGTCTTCATCGGGGAAGACCTTCAGCCAACGGGACTTGCCGTAGGTTTGGACCTCACGGACCGAGCAGCCCAATCTGCACTGCGTGCCGAGCAATTACCATGGGCGAAGGCAAAATGTTTCGCTGCAAGTGCCGTGGTTGGCAATGCCGCCAAGTATGATGGTGCATGGCAGGACATTCATCAACGCGAGTTAGGCTTGCACCTCACCCTGCACGTCAATGGCGAACTTCGTCAGGCGGCTTCACTGTCTGAAATTTCTGTGACACCTCACCAACAAATCGAGGCACTCAAAGCATGGTCGCCGGTTCGCCAAGGCGACCTATTGTTCACCGGAACTCCCGAAGGTGTAGGGCAATTATTGCCCGGGGACCGTCTGCATGCTCAACTCCTCAACGCACAAGGAAGGGTACTTTCCGAAATTGTTGCGCGCTGTGAGTGAGGGTTGATTTCATATAGCCTGTGCTGGTCGGTGGCGACGCAGGAGGCTTGATTATGGCTCAATGGCACGGAATTTCACGACGCAAACCATCAGGTGGACGAAAGGTACAGGCACGCGGTAAGCGAGCAACTGAAATCTCCACTGAGAAGCAATTCGCTCTCGTTGGCGAACCCAAGCGAAAGGTCTACCGCAAGACAGGTGGCAACATCATGGTCCGTGTGATGGCAGCCAACCAAGTCAGCATCAACAATTCAAAAACTGGAAAAACCGTTCTCGGTGAAATCCACAGCGTGATTGAGAACGCTTCTGACCCGAACTACGTTCGACGAAATATCTTGGTCAAGGGCGCAGTTATTGAAACCAATAAAGGCCCTGTCCGAATCACATCCCGCCCAGGAAAAGACGGCGTTATCAACGGCGTTCTCCTCGAGTGAAGCAAGCGACGGCTTCAAGGATACGGGGCACAACCCCCTGTTGAGGCGAGAACATGGATCACAACCCAGACCGAATTTGCGTTTGGCCTGGGTATTTTGATTTGAAATCCTCACGACGAAGTGGACGACGAGTTCCCAAGGATGCTTCTGTCCTCAAGCCAGATTTGGAAGGCCTGTTCATGGCAGCCCGGCAGGTTGGTTTGAAAAAAATCAAGCGTGAAGAAAACATTTCACATCCTCGCCGCCCTAATGTAAGGGAAGGACGCCTTTGGGTTTCGGCTGCAGGCGCCAAGGATTCAATCGGCGCAAGTACGAAGGAGGAAGTGCTGCAACTCATCGGTGGGCAATGGCGACAAATGCAGCGCGACCAACGACAAGCCGACAAACAACAAAGCGTCAGTCAACCGAAAGCGGGGGACCGTCGTGCACGAGCTCAGCGAAAATCACCTACCAACCAATCCGGTGGTTTCAAGAAGCGTAAGAGTTTCAAAAAGCGCTGAATTTGAAAACATGGTTTGATAACCTTTGCCTCCTTTTTCCTAACATGCGAACCGCAGTAGCCTTGTTCCTTGCTTTGCTTCTGCTTGCACCTTTGCAAGGCGACCTCGCGCCGGTTGCAGATGCACCTCCGTTCCAAGACCAATCGTCCAACGAGACGATTATCTCCGTTGACAGCACCAACCTTCGTTTTTCTCCATCCAGCGTGACGGTTACCGAAGGCGAAACAGTTCGCTTCTTCTGGAGTGGACAAGCACTGCCTCACAATGCTGTAGAAGCCAATGGTGTGTTTGATTCAGGTGAGCCCGACAGAAATGTCGACTACGTCTTTACGTTCGAACTCGGTATGAACGGGACCTACGATTTCGTCTGCGAGCCCCACGCAGCCTTGGGAATGGTGGGCCAAATCATCGTCGAGCCAGCGCCAACTCCACCACCTACAAATCAATCAGACAATGAAAGCAACATGAGCGAAAACGAAGACATGGACACACCTGCGCTTCCCATCGTCATGGCGATCACAGCAGTATTGGTCGCCGCAGCGGTCCGAACTCGCAGGGATTAAGGCAACGGGTGCAGCCAACCGAAGACATCTTCTTCCGTTTCATTCTGAATCCCCGTCAGAGCATTGTAGAGTTGAGTCGTGACTGGACCGGGCGCTCCATCTCCGTAGACTTTCTTTGCTCCATCGTGAGTGATTGAACCAATGGGTGAAATCACAGCAGCCGTACCGCAGCAAAAGGCTTCATCGGCTTGCATTGCAAAATCAGCCTCAACCTTTCCTTCAACCACCTCATAGCCGAGATGACGAGCGAGTTGGATAATTGAATCGCGTGTGATGCCGGGAAGAATGGTTCCCGTGAGTTCAGGCGTGTAAAGCGTGCCTTCGCTGAAGCAGAAGAAATTGGCAGCACCGACTTCCTCAATGCAACTATGCGTCTCAGCGTCGAGGTAAATGACTTCAGCGTAGCCTTGTGCTTTTGCTTCCTTGCTGGGTTTCATGCCGGGTGCATAATTTCCAATCGCCTTGACGCCACCGGACCCGCCGGGTGCAGCGCGGTGGTGGTGTTCAGATATGAGCAAATCAATGGCACTCATGCCGCCTTTGAAATAAGGTCCGACAGGTGTCACGTAGATCAAAAAAGTATACGATGGGGCTGGAGCAACACCGAGAATTGGGCCACTTCCCATCAACAAGGGGCGCACATACATGGCGCCTTTTCCAGTGGGTGGGACCCAGTGTTGGTTGGCATTGACAACCTGCTCAACAGCGTCGACAAAGACCGATTCAGGGACAGGTGGCATCTTCAAACGGTCAGCCCCTCGTTGCATGCGGCGTGCATTTTCTTCGGGTCGGAAGAAGACGATACGGCCAGCCGAAGTTCGGAAGGCCTTCATGCCTTCAAACAGACCTTGCCCGTAATTCAAAACGCCTGCAGCAGGTGACATCGGGATGTCGCCGTAGGGTTGTAATCGCCCGGGCATCCAAGGTTCATCGCCCTTGGTTTGAGTGATGTACATCGTTTCGGTGGGGGTGAGTGAAAAGGTGAGGCTATCCCAGTCAAACGATTCGTTCATGCAGTGTTCACCTCGCTATCTTGTGCCATTGAATTGAGGCTTTCAATCATTCCTCTCCAATTTCATGACCAAACGAAGGCTTTGGAGATGTCCGTTGAAAATCTTCTACAGATGGGTTCTAATGGGTTCGTAAATTCAACCAGTATGGAGGCTCCTGTATGGAAGGTCAAATGGGCATCATCAGTGGACGGTATCGTTCACGAGAACGGATGACCTCTACCGGGCCTCAACCTGAAACTGTTTTGGAATTGTTCGGGAGAAGCAACGACGGCTCATCGGTGTGCCTGCTTGTTCATGGGCAACGTCCGACCTTTGAATGCGCACCGATTGGGGAGTGGGCAGTCGATGATGGCATTCCGCCATTCCTCGCCGACCGAATCAAACACCTGAGAGCCATGGAACACGTGGTCAATGTCAGCGGACCGGTCATCAAGTGGACTCAACTCGGTGAGCGACCGGTTTGGACGATTGAAACCGAACAACCCTTTCACGTACCAGCCCTCCGCAAAACGCTTCGGAGTCAATCATGGCAGATTTTTTCGGGCGATATCCCCTTCGTCAATCGCCTCTTTTTGGACCGAGACATCGGCATGCACGTCGGTTTTTCCGGCGAAGTAATCGACCGAAGAGTCAATGACGACAGCGAAGAAGTTCTCGCAGCACTCGTTGAGGCAGGAGGCGAAGGTCGCTATCCAGTCGACATTACCTTGCGATGTGATGTGGATCAATTACAACCCGTCGATCCGTTCCAGGTTCCCTTCAGGATTTTTTCTTTCGACCTTGAAACGAGCATTGAGCATGAAACGGTATTATGCGCTGCAGCATGGATTGAAGATATCGGGAGTGGCCATCGCCAGGTGTTCACCTATCGCGGCGAAGAAGCGGATATACTCAAGCAACTTACCGCAACGGTACGAGAGTACGACCCTGACATTATCACCGGGTACAATATTGACAACTTCGACCTGCCGCGACTGGCCGACCGCACACACGCTCTGAAACGAGGATGGGAGCTTCACACCGAATTATTTGGTTGGGGGCGCGTACCCCTCAGGGAAACAGAACTCAAGCGACAGCGAGACGCTTTGGTACCGAAACGCCAGAGCAATCGAGCATGGAATCTTGCCGGAAGGGCGGTCATGGACACCTGGTGGCAAGCCAGGCAAGCGCTCAAACCACGTCGCGAAACGCTGTCGTTCGTCGCCACCTTGCTCTTTCCTGATGATGAAGACAAACACAAAATGGACGTGGATGCCTCCAATATGGACGAAGAATGGGCCACTCGGCCCGACGAAGTGATGGCGTATTGTGAACGAGACGCAGCGCTGCCCCTTGATATCCTCAAGGCAATCCAGGCCGTACCGAGAAAAGAAGCCGTTGCTGCGGTTGCGAAAGTCCCCTTTGAAACGGCGGCTAATGGAAGCACAAGCCAACTTATTGATTCCTTGGTGATTCGTCTGGCCGACCAACAAAACGTGGCTGTTCCTCTCACCGGCTCCGCTGAAGCCAAGGTGGGACAAATCACCGGTGGTTATGTTCACGATGTGGAAGCAGGGCTCCATCCTTGGATTGCAGTATTGGATTTCAAGAGCATGTATCCTTCCATCATGATCGCTCGCAACATATGCTACACCACCCGTGTTGACCCTGCTCAATCTCACCAACCCGTTGAGGGTGAGGCGCTTCACGAAGCGCCCACGGGTGCCACCTTTCGCCCCGCATCGGCCCGCAAAGGTATGGTTCCAGCTCTGCTCGAGGACTTGATGGCTCAACGCGATGAGCACAAAACTGCGCTCAAGGCGTCGAAAAGTGATGGAGACCAAGTCGCTGTCGAGTTTCACGACTCAATGCAATATGCTGTCAAGATTCTCATGAATTCGTTCTATGGCGTCTTCGCCAGCGGTTTTTACCGCTTCACGCACCGGGATTTAGGTTCCTCAATCACGGCTTGGGCGCGTCAAAACATCAAGAGCATCATCGCAGCGGTTGAAGATGAGGGGCACGGCGTGGTTTATTCCGACACAGATTCCATATTTGTCCGATGCCCCATTGATGCAGCAGTACCTCGGCGTATGGAGGAAGAAGAGTTGGTCTTGCTGGAACAGGGGGACAAAGCAGCAATTGCAAAGGAAAAAGCCTACAAAAAGGGTGTTCAATCAATGGTTGATTTCGGCCAACAATTAGCCCAACGATACAGTCGTGAATCGGCTATTCTTGAATTTGAACGGGGGCTCTCGGTCTTCTTTAGCCACGGGGCAAAAAAGCGTTACATCGGCCAAGTCGTTTGGCCGAGTGAAGAGATGCTGATTCGAGGTTATGAAACGCAGCGTACGGATTCATTTCCCTACTTGACTGAGACGATGAAGGAGGTGTTCAAGTACGCACTCGCAGACCAGGGCGACGCTCTTGTGGAATATGCTATGTCGAGGGTACAGGATTTGAACAAGACCAACGTTGCCCCGCGACGTCTCGTCTTAGCAAAATCCTGCAAAGGGCGCGTGGTTCGCACTCCGGTGAAAGCGCCGGAGGACGTCGATTTCTCCAAAGATTACGCCAACCCCGATAGCATGGCTCAGGTTCGTGTGGCACGGCGTCGTATTGAACTCGGTCTTGGTTTTACTGCGGGAATGAAGGTCTCTTATCTCGTCACCGATGCCAGCCGCAGTCCGATGAAGGTCGCGCCTTGGCTAGAGGCAGAAACTACGGAAAGTCAAGCCTATGACGGACGCTTTTACGCAGAACGCCTTGCCGCAGCACTCGGACGAATCACAGAAGCCTTCGGATGGTCAGCAAAAGATTTGATGAAAGGCAATAAACAAGCCTCGTTATTTGATTTCTAAAGAGTCATCTTGAGGAAGCCCTTTTGATGAACGGACGACCACGGTTGTTTATGGGAACCATGCTAAAGTCCATACTCATGGCTACAGTGATGCTCTGTTCTTCTATGGCTGGTTGCCTTTTTGAAGATGAAAACAACGGCTCATCAGACGAAGTGCTTGCTGTTTTTTCAGTTTCACCAAGCAAGAATGTTCGTTCGGGTGATACCGTTACCTTCGACGCTTCGGATTCAACTCCCAGCGATGGTTCCTTGACCTACCGATGGAATTTTGATGCTGTCAACTCCATTGATATTGACGCAACTGGCCAACAAGCAACTTGGTCCTTTGATGAGACCGGAACCTTCGAAGTCAAACTTGAGGTCTCTGATGGGATGGCCACCTCAGAGCAAACCCGAGAGATTACGATTGTAGAGGCCAGTGCTCAGCCGCCGGTAGCATCCATCACTCAATATGCTGACACGGAAGACTGTGAAGACGAGTCCATTGATGAAAACACCAACATCGTTCTTTGGATTTGCGCACGAGAGAAATCAACCACCGACCGTTCAGTAACGGAGACAACAACCGTTGAATTGGATGCTTCCGGTTCAAATGCAGGTGATTCAGCACAATACATTGCAGATGACGGTTATGCGTGGGATCTCGACCTTAACGAAGACAAAGACAACGACGGAGACAGCGAAAACGATGACGACCTTGTCGGGCAGACCGTTGATTGGAGCAACGTCGCACCCGGAGAATACGAAATTGCCCTGACGGTCACCAATGATGTTGGCATGGTCGACAGCGATACCATCCGCGTTTATGTCTCATATGCAGGGTATTGGAATGATTTTGAAATTGGTGGAAACAGCAGTAGTGGGGCAGCAGAAATTGATTTTGACGTCACCATTCACTACGACAAAGAAGCGGCAAATACCGTGCGTAAGGTGATTGCTGAATTAGAATACCCTCAGCAAGATGACGATTGGATTGCCGGTGGCTCTTCAGCACAAAACAGGAATAAGTTGGATATTTATGCCTTCAATGAAGAGGACGAGGAAGCCTCCAACACAACAGATACTGAACCCGATTCAAGGGATGATGGCGATTGCAACGATGATGAACAAGACTGCATCCATCTCCTTCTTTCATCATACATGTTTACGGATACCGACTCCACCTACGGTGATGGAGAGTGGACCATGACCATTCGTAACGAACGATTTAACGACATTCATATCGACCAATTTGTCATCCGTCTGCATTACAAGTGAAGTAGGAGTCAAAAGCATGCGTCGCACTCGAATCGTTGCTACCATCGGACCCGCATGTGACGCTCTACCTGTTCTGACCTCGTTGCTTGAATCGGGTGTTGATGTTTGCAGATTGAATTATTCGCACGGTGAGCCTGCTGACAAAACAGAACTGTATCACCGAATTCGCTCCATTGAAGACCACCTCGGGCGACCGACGTGCATTATGGCTGATTTGCCAGGTCCAAAATTGCGTTTGGGAACCTTCCCCGATGTCGATGTCCTCAATGATGGAGATGAAATCACCCTCGTCTGCGGCCTAAAGGAACTGGAAGCCACCAATGGAACTCATTTTCCCGTTCAATATGGGGGATTATCGGCTGAATTAAAGGCCGGTGACCCGATTTTGTTGGCTGACGGCCTCATTCGCCTTACCGTTCTCGAAGCACCGGGGCAACCCAATGCATCGGTGGTCTGCCGTGTTGAAGACGGAGGGCCAGTGAGCAGCAGAAAGGGCGTCAACGTACCGGGAACTCTGGTCGACCTTCCAGCCATTGGCGAGAAGGACAAACTCGCTATGGCACATGCGCTCGAGAACGGAGCAGATTACATCGCAGTGAGTTATGTTCGTCGTGCTGAAGACCTTCTTCCCGCCAAGCAAGCCGTCAAAGCGGCCAACATGCACGTTCCCATCGTTGCAAAAATTGAGCACCCTGCTGCCCTCGAGAATCTTGAGTCGATCATGAACATGGCAGATGCGGTCATGGTAGCTCGGGGTGACTTGGGGGTTGAGATTCCACTCGAGAATGTCCCTGTTGTACAACAACAAATCATCGATATGGCACTGGAACGTGGGATGCCGGTGATTGTGGCAACGCAAATGCTGG
Organism: Euryarchaeota archaeon UBA256; assembly: GCA_002494645.1. Classification (GTDB taxonomy): domain Archaea; phylum Thermoplasmatota; class Poseidoniia; order Poseidoniales; family Poseidoniaceae; genus Poseidonia. The sequence goes on from DACE01000041.1 coordinate 15,113, forward strand.
ATTCCATGACCTACCAACCGCGACCGACACGGGCCGAGGTCAGCGATGTATCAACGGCCATTCGCCACGGTGCTACCGCAGTGATGCTTTCGGGTGAAACGGCATCTGGCAAATATCCTCTTGAAACGGCCCAAACCATGATTCGTATTGCTGAGGCAACCGAACAAGGCTTGGATTCCTATCAACTTCGACCCAACGCCCTTGCTCGATTCAAATCAACTCGTGCCGTAGCGCATGCTGGTGTTGAGTTAGCGACACAAGCAGGGGCTGCTCGTATCGTGGTCGCTACCGAACACGGCAATGCACCCCGCCTCGTTTCGGGTTACCACCCTACAATGCCGGTGACAGCAGTCAGCGACCGCCTGAGAGCCCTGCGCCGCACCTGTCTTCTTCCTGGCGTCGATGCCATTCTTTCAAAAGAACACGACCGAGGTTCTCGGACCATGATACAAGCAGTTGAACAATTGGTGATCCAGAAACGAATCAAGCCAGGTGAACGAGTCGTTGCCATCTCGGGTAGCCCGTTAGCCATGCGGGGTGCTACCAGCACGCTGCGTCTGTACAAAATAGGCGACGACGGTGAAATATTGGATGCGGAATGAAGCCTTGAGGGCTGAAATGCCACACATAGGCGAAGTGGTCTCGCGTCGCGGTTTTCATATAGGGGTTGCTTTTCGGAAGGCTTGCTAAGGAGCGATTACCATGCCATCACAATGGGAAGACAGAAAAAAGCCACACCGCAATATCGTGTTTATCGGTCACGTCGACCACGGAAAGTCCACAACCGTTGGACGTCTCCTCCTCGACTCCGGTCACATCGAAGAGCACGTTATTGAAAAGAACGAAAAACTTGCAGCAGAATCCGGTAAGGCTGGATTCGGTCTTGCGTACGTCATGGACGGACTCAAGGAAGAGCGCGAACGTGGTATCACCATCGACGTTGCTCACAAAGAGTTCTTCACACCAACCTACTACTGGACCATCATCGATGCGCCTGGTCACCGAGACTTCGTCAAGAACATGATTACCGGTGCTTCCCAAGCTGATACCGCAGTGTTGCTCTGTGCAGCAAACGACGGTGTCAACGCCCAAACCAAGGAGCACGCGTTCCTTGCTAAGGTGCTTGGTGTCAAGGGCCTTATTGTCCACGTCAACAAGATGGACATCTCTGGTGTCGATTGGACCGAAGAGAAGTACAACGCAGCCTGCAAGGAAGTGTCTCAACTTCTCCGCATGGCTGGTTTCAAGCCTGATGACGTCCCAATGATCCCCGCTTCCTCGTTGAACGGTGACAACGTCTTCAACAAGTCCGACAAGTGCCCATGGTACAACGGACCAACCCTCTTCGAAGCCATTGACGCTACCCCAATGCCAGACAAGCCATCTTCCAAGCCTCTTCGCTTGCCAATTCAAGATGTCTACAAGATCTCTGGTATCGGAACAGTGCCTGTCGGTAAGATTGAAACTGGTACACTCAACGTTGGAAAGAACGTTGTCTTCAACCCCTCAATGAAGAGCGGTGAAGTCAAGTCCATTGAGATGCACCACACCATGGTCGACAAGGCCGAGCCAGGCGACAACGTTGGATTCAACGTTCGTGGACTTGCTGCTGACGAAATCCGCCGTGGAGACGTTGCTGGTTACACCGACAGTGAACCAACCTTTGTACGTCACGACGAAACCTTCGTTGGTCAAATCCAACTAATGGACATTCCAAAGGCTGTTTCCGTTGGTTACACTCCTGTGTTCCACGCTCACACCGCACAAGTTGCTGTGAAGTTCATGGACCTCTTGGAAAAGACCAACAAGTCTGGTAAGGAAGCCAACCCTTCCTTCCTCAAGACCGGTGACGCTTGCTTGATTCGCTTCCAGCCTACCAAGCCAATGTCCATTGAACAACTTGACACCTTCCCGGAGCTTGCTCGCTTCGCTATCCGTGACATGGGTAAGACCGTGGCTGCTGGCGTTTGCATCAAGATCGAGAAGAAGTGAACACAGTCGAATTCAATGTTGACTGAGTGAAGCAAGGAGGGATGAGTATGGCTGCCGTTACTGTTATCAAATTGACTGGTCAAAACCACAAGGATATTGATACCGTCGCTGGCCAAATCAAAACCATCTGTGATACAGGTGGCATCACCCTTCGTGGTCCAATCCCACTACCGACACGCCATCTGGTTGTCCCTGTTCGCAAGGCACCTGACGGCGAAGGAAGCGAGACCTACGACCACTGGGAACTTCGGATTCACAAGCGCCTTCTTGAAATGGATATCTCAACCGGTAAAGATGAGAACGCTCTTCGTCTCGTGACCAAGATCCCTATTCCCGATACCGTGAGCATTGAAATCTCAATGCGCACCGTCAACTGAAGAACAACGAATGGTGTCGAAGCGCCTTGGCGCTTTTCACTCATAGTTCAGCGCGCTCAGCAACACCGACGTCAACCAACCAAGCGGCGGTCTCCTCTTCGAGGAAGTGAATGTCTCCGGCTTCAAGAGTAAGTTCTTCTCCTTGGTCGTCAATGATGGGTTCGTCAAGCGTTTCCAAGATTCTCACACGAACGTTCTCTTTTTCTCCCTCAGTACTGACTTCACCCGATGTTTCATCCTTTGATTTGTCAGGCGTCTGCTCATCCTCAAGGGGTAGAGGTGGCTCATCACTGATCTGCTCAATGGGGTTGCTTGAGGGGGCCAATTCCATTGCTGCACCGTGTTTTGAACTTGCAGAAGACGTCTCCTCCGTAGATGGTGGAGTCTCATGTTGTTGTTGAATATCAGCCATCAAGTAGGCCTCTTCATCAGCCCAATCAGGTTCGGCAAGCAGACGTTCTTCTTCATCACCTTGCGTATCCGGAAGTTGTGGCAATTCATCCTCAAACGCCAAATCAGGTGGCGGGCGTGCCGATAAGCGCTCACCTTCGCCCATGTAATCGTCAAGTTGCATGGTACCTGGTGCGTAAGCGGATGGGGAACCGCGAAGTTCGCTAAGAATCCCTTGTTGCATGCCTTGCCAGTCGATTTCTTTCTTGAAACGGTCCACGTTCAGCTGGAGTGCATGATAGAAGGCCTTCTCTGCGGGGTCGTGTCGTTGCCATTCAAGAGAGGGTAATTCCTGAACCAAACCTGGTTGCCCCCCGCTTCGTAACGATTGAGATGCAGCATGTTGCATCATGGCCACCATTCGCTTTCGAGCCAGTTCTGATGCGATGCGTCGAATGTTTGTCTGCCGCTTTTGCAAATTTTGTAAGCGCATGTCGATAGAACCTTTTCGAACCATTTCCTGAATTTCCAAGTCAAGTTTTGATAGCAAGGCACGTACCATTTCCCAAAAGTCTTGGCGAGGCAAAGGAATCGGGACATGGCGGGGCAGTTGCTGGCGATGGGTCGTGAACAATTGCTCTTCAATCTCTTGCGCTTGAGCGCTGTCGAGATTCCGAACAGATGTCATTAACAGGTCGTGGAGGTGACGGGATTTGAACCCTCTTCCTCGCCCTCAAGCCGGACTCCTTCTCTGATGCAGTAGAGACATCCCTTCATATCCAACGACTGCACCTCGCAGAGCGAGGTGTAGGAAGCATGACGCGGAATGACTCCATGATTTCGCTCCATACAGGAGCACTTCGTGCGCTATTCATGTGCCTCATGATGGTCATGGTCCCAGCAACTCCATTTCTCTCAAACGAGCATCAACCTCTTCCATCCCAAGCCACAACTCGCATTTTTGCTCCAACTGTCAATCAAACGGGCGTGAATATCACCGACTCGGGAATGCTTTCAATCCCCTACAATCGTTCGTTTACCGAAGGTGGCCTCGATATATCTCCGCGCTGGTCAACAAGTCCCGACGCCTCAACACACTTCGGCATGGATTCAAATTCTGGGTGGAACGGGCAGCATAACGGTACGCAAGGAATCGGTCATGGCGGTCAATTGAGCCTCGCTACGCCCTCTTCTCTAATCACACGAACCGATTTTGAAACCTTGGTCCAGACGCCAGTCGGCTGGCGAGGGGTAGGTTTGAATCACTCTGTTTGGAACATCGAGCACCCCAACGGGAGCACGGCGGCGAACGGTACGCCAAGTCAGGCTACAGATGGCCAACAGGTATTGGCAACTCAGGGGCTTGGAGGCCTTGGTCAGAACATGAGTGGGTGTCTTCTTTCTCCAGTTTGGGACCTACCGGACTTTATCGGTCAGTTCAATCTCACTTTTGACCAGTGGCTTGCCCTTGAAGACAGTGATGCCGCCTGGGTCGAGATGCGGATTCTTGGTGGCCAATGGACAACGATCCTTCCCGACTCGGGCTACGCCAATACTACGGGGGCCGTCGGTGCTCCTTTACAAACGTGGGCTGGAGCGACAGCTGGATGGACCTCAGTACAATTTTCACTCGACGATCAGATTCAATCCTCAGGTTCAGCCTTTGAACTCAGATTTTGTTTCCAAACCTCTTCGACTTCAGGTCACCGTCATGGATGGTATATTGACAATCTGAGCGTGACCAATCAAGGTGACCTTCCCGGCGCCTGGTTCCACGGAAACATGAACGGAGATTATGCAGACAATGCTCAAGGTATTCTGTATCTGAATGCCAACCTATCAGGTTATTCCGGCACCCTTGACGTTGAAATTTGGGCCGATTGGGACCTTGAAGGAGGCTACGCAGATAACCTTCTCACTTCCGTGAGCGTAGACAACGGAAGTACATGGCAACTCATCTCTGGTATTCCCGGCCTGCCTGGAAACGGGTTTAACTGGCAGGGAACCTACTACGGAGATGAATCCTCGGGCTGGGTTCCCGCCCTCTATTCTCTTCCGTCAAGCATCTCAACGCATCAAAATGCATCAACTGCTTTGTTTCGTTTCTTCCTTCAAACCAATCAGCAAACGGGTTACGGAGGATTTGCCTCATCAGGGTGGGAAGGCATCGCCATCGATGATATCATCCTCCACCACCGTCACGGAACGGCTCAAGCCGAACAGGTCACCCTCGCTAATTTCTCGCAACCATCCGATGGCACCTGGGGTCATGAGAGCGGATGGAAGGGGCCCAACTCCACCTATGCCAACGAGTGGAGTTGGACGACTGACTTTGGCCGTAACGGCCCTACAAGCACGTCAGAATCCTTTGAACGATCACTGACAACACCAGCAGGATGGTCCATTGAAGGCACAGTTGGGGGATGGGAGATCGGTCAAACTCGAAACACATCGGGATATGGACCAGGCGTTTTCCATTCTGGCGACTACGGAGCGGCCATCAACCTCACGACACGTTATACCAACAACATCTACACCCATCTCACCTCGCCCGAGTACACCATTCCCCTCAACGCAACCTCTCGCCTCTCTTTCCGTTCATGGATTTGTGCAGAAGCGAATTGGGACGGGGGAGCGGTGTCAATGTCCACCGATAGCGGAGAGAACTGGTGGCTTTTACCTGCGGAAACCCAACAATTTCACGACCAAATCTCAACAGCCAATGCGAATTCACCCTTTTTCAATCAGGGCATCATCGATGGCTCCAATGTTCCAGGCGGCTGTGGGGCACAAAACGCCCGTCTCTACGCGTTAAAAACCTATGATGTCTCAAATCTCTCGGGTATGACGGTTCGAGCGCGCTTTTCCTTCTTCTCCGACACCTATGTAGAGGCCGATGGTTGGTACATTGATGATGCTGGCATCGAAATCGATGTCTTTGAACCAGAGGGACAATGGGTTTCATCAGCCGTGACACCCGACCCGATGTATGGATATGGTTGGGTAGACGGTTGGTACGAACAACCCGACGGAACTTCTCTGGCATTGGATGTATTGGACGCCAATCTTACGCCCATCACCGGGCACCAGAACCTCTCCCTCCCCGCTCATCTGGCCATCGACCCCAAGGAATACTCAAGCCTTCACCTACGCGTACGCATGGCCACGAACGACACCTACGTCACCCCACTCATTCACAGTTTGAGCGTGGGGCGAACCTACTACCTTGATGCTGAACATCTTCGTCAAAACAGCGATGTCCTCAACGTTTCAACCGTCGATAAGAAAGGACATCTTGTCGTTTCTGGTCCGTTTGATGTTGAATTATCACCGATGAATTATTGCCCTCACGATGGTTTTCGAATCGTGAGTTACGGTGATAACCTCACGTGGACGACCACAAATGCACAACTCTTCACGTCCTACCATCAAGTCCAGCCTTTCATGACCTTGCTGAATTATTCCTTGCTTGCCAAGCCTGACCTCTCCCGTCCTCTTTCCATTCAAGCACAAGGAGGAGAGGTCTTCGAGCGAGGGAAGGTGAGTCTTGATTGTTTCAAGCCGAGTACCTCTCCTGAAGTTCGTCTAGGGTGGAGCAATATTTCCGTATTCAACTGGCCCATAGGGGGGATGAGTCCGACCTTTGGTTTGAATCAATACTGGACGGATGTCAATGACAACGGAACCCTTTCTTTGTGGGAGGCGAATGCGCCAGCATCGCTTTACACCCTGGTGAACCAAACGATTCATTTCAACTACACCACGCTTAGCAAGGGACCACCATCTACTCAAGCAAAAGGTCCGACTTTTGCTCTTCTCGTATCAAATGCGAGTTCATCCGCTGAACTTTCGATTAACGGAGTTGTATATGCGGTTGAAGACGGCTCACGAGTCATTCATCATCAAAGCGCTCAAGTCTGCCCGCAAGCCCACGCCCGTTCTACCTATTCATCCAACATGACTCTGTATGCCTGTACCATTGAATTGGAATTGTTGGGCTCCGGTGATGTCAAAGTCATGAACCTTCAACATCTTCCACCAAATCCATTGATTGAGGTCGGGTTGAGCCCAAGTATTCTCAACCAAGCGAAAGCGGCCTCTTCAGGTCAAGACGTAAGGGCGACTCTTGATATTCCTCTTCACGTAGTTACGGCAACTGGAGGTCTGAAAGTTGATCTTTGGGCACAATCCGCCCCGTTGATGACCGAGACCATCGACATGCCCCTTCACACCCGTTGGTTACCCGAAGAAACCGTCACCTTCGTCTCCCACCATCAACGAGCCAACCCGCTTGATTCAACAGAGGATGCGCCTGATATATCCAGCAGTGAATTGTGGTTGTCACGAACGGTGAGCACCGAAGCAGCCATGATTCAACTCAAAGTTGACCGGTTGGATACGACGCCTCGATTTATTCAACTGAAGGGCTCAGGTTTAGCCGCCCTCAACGCCAATGCATCCTCAGTATCCTGCACACACAATACCTGTACGATCACGTGGTCACTCACAAGCACGTGGTTGCTGGATGACGTTGACGACCTCCATGTTCTCGCTCAAGCCACCGATGGAGAAGGTCTGGTAGCGGGGCCGACCTATGTTGTATCAAAAACAGCCTTCAATGAGGTAGAGAACGATATGGAGGTCATCGATTTCAAAGTCACTGACGAACAGAACCGCCGCCTTGATGATTGGGCGAATCCACTTTGGCCCTACCATCTGTCTTCGGATGAAGCGATGACTGCGGAAGGACGCGTTCGCATTGAAGGCATTCCCGGTCAATGGGTTGAGGCAGGTCAAGCCGAAGTCACCGTGGCCATGCGTGCTGTGCCCCCAAAGAATCTCTCTGGAGGTCAAGATGAATGGCCGGGCGAAGCGGTTAATTGGTCTCAATATTGGACGGTTGAAGTGGATGCAGACGGCCGTTTTGCCGTAGAAATCAACACTCCCCCCGCCGACGGAATCATGGTCAGTGACACATGGTTGGAACTTCGGCCCAGTATTTCGCGGCGGGCAGAATTAGGAGTGAACGCGTCGACAAGCGAGGACCGAACGGTCGTCCTCTCTCCGGTTCGTATTCTGTACGACACCATTCAGCCCACGGCAGGTTCCCTGCGAATTCTTGATTCCGGTCGCGAAGTTCCCGCCGACAACCACATTTGGATGGTCGGGCAAGATATTCCTCTGCGACTTCAACTCAGTGACCCAGAAGGGCTTGCTCACCCCTTGGAAGTTTGGACGTGGTTGGAAGAACGAGATGACGCAAACCAAGACGGGCAGATGGATGAAGAAGAATACAGAATGGAGACGGTGAGCGTGAACCTTGGCGTCACACAGGCTGAAATTGACCTTCCTCTTCTTTCTTGGACGAGCGTAACGCCCTCAGCATCGGAAGAAGGCCGAGCCAGTGTCGTGGTGCGAGGCCAAGATTTGGCAGGCAATTCTCTGCAAGGCGGTGGTGAGTTCGGAGAAGAAGCGGATTTAGCCACCATCTTTGTCCAACCGAGGTACGACACCATCGTCGATAGTGAGGACCTTCACCTCGACCTTGTCGATGGGTCACTGCTGGCAGGGAAGAACCACAGTTTTTCGATGACCATCTCAGATGCCAACGGTCTTGATTCTCTTGATGAAATCCGCCTTGCTCTCCTCGGACGTTCAAACGAATCCTCTTGTTTCGTTCATTACGAGCCTCGGTTTTCAACCACAACCTACGACGGGACCTGCTTCATAGAAGCACCTGAGGTTCAAATCTCCAAACGAGATTTCGCCACAATTTACGACATTACCATTGTGTTCCGACTGGATTGGAACGCAAGCTGGGGCTTTGCAGCCAACGGCGGCATTCCTTCGCTCAAAGTAATCGATGAAGGACAAGACCTCGGCCTGGGGCTCTTCCAACTTTCATCCTTCGAATGGAAGGCGACGACCGACCTCGAGATGCGCTGGATTGACGTCAGCGATACGATGGCCCCCTTCGGACAGTCAAACGGTACTGCCTACTGGTTCCACCGTAACGACATCGTTCGCCACTCAGTGGGTCTTTACCACAACAACACACAGTACCTTGTTCAAGATTTACCCCCGAATGCCTCACTTCAGTGGTCCTTGAATGACGGAGAACGGCAAAGCACCGGAGAAGTCGCTCTTTCATCAACGGGGATCATCGAGTTTGATATCATGATGAACGAGAATGTGATGTACTACGACTACGGTGCTTTGGAAGTCAAACTTGCGGGCAATGAATCCTATCGCGTCAATCCCATTGCCTATCAGATTGTTCTCGATGACATAGCTCCCCGCCTAGCCATCTCTCCAGAAGGCACAACCTACGGTAATAACATCCTTTCAGGGGGAGTCATGCCCGCATCCAATGGTCTGGATGAGGTCGAGGTGACGGTGATTATCAAGGACGATACTCATCTACCGCCAGGCCCTATTACGATGCATTTTGTGTTCTACCGTATGGGTCAACCTGTGGATGGAACCGAAGGGACAAGGTCACTTGAATTCGCTGAACAGTTAAGCACCTATACGGTGTATTCCAGCAAGGTTGACTTTGGAGTGGAGCAACATCAACTCACGAGAAGTGATGTCCTCGTGGTCTGGTTTGAAATCATTGACCGTTCGGGACGTGAGTTAAGCGGTATAGGAACACAAGAGAACGCATTCACTCTTCCTCTGGTTTGGGTCGCATTTGAACCGACCTTTTCCGACCTTTCAGCGGCACCTTATCGGCCAGAAGTTGGTGATAATGTTTCAGTCTACGCCCGAGTTATCAACGAAGGGATTTTGTCGGGGGAGGCCACGGTGAATCTGCGCGATGACGAAGGCACTCTTTTGGCTAGTGATGTCGTTGAATTAGAAGCCGATGAATGGATTAATTTTGTGTGGTACGTTGAAGCCTGGAAATCCGGTCGTTTGGGATTGAACGTAGAAATCGTTAATCATACGCCATCGGTGCCGATTCCTCTGGCAGATATTAAAGCCAAAGATGAAGATTCATCGGCAGGGGAAATGACGCAAATCAGTTTGTCAATTCTCTCACTCATCATCGCAGCCGCTATCCTCTTTGTCGTTCGCCAACAGCGCCTCCAACGTGAGGAAGCCTACCATCTCGAGAAAATACGAAGAATCGTCCATCAACGTCTACCCCCTCCTGTACCCCGCGACCTATTGCAAAGTCCAGAAGAGCAATAGTCAAGAAGAGAGGTCTTTACGCTCCAATCAAGAAGCCGGGGTACCCGAGTGGTCAAAGGGGGTGGATTCAAGCTCCTCTGCATATTGCTTCGCAGGTTCGAATCCTGCCCCCGGCACTAATTTTCTACAGTTTTTGAGTTTTGAGGGTATTCTCTTAAGATGTTGAAGGAAGGCCACAAACTATGGGCGCGGGAGTCGAGGTACAAGATTTGGACCACGGATTATTCCAATTTTCCCCACCAACATGGAAACATGCCATTGGCTATGGTATTGCAATATTGCTGTTCACCGTGGGTTTTTTCACCTATTCCAGCAGCCTTTCGATTCCCGATGTGCCTCGAACTGATGAAGCTCAAACATTTACTGAACTGCAGGAGAGTGAAACTTACGATTACGGACCAGTTCAAGATGGCTACGACCCAGAAGAATACGCTCAAGAAGCAGCCTTCATCATCATTAACCTTGAACTCCAGTATGGAGTGATTGCTTATGATTCCTGTGAGTATGTAGAAAACGATGATGGCGGAGGAAGCTGGGAGTACTCTTTTTCCATGGCAGATGCTCAAAGATTGAAGTTGGTTGACCGAATGGGCGAAGAAATCACCGCTTCTTTTTCCGAATCATCCCTCTCTCCTGAAGGCGAATTCTTCCAACCATCGTGTGGCAGTAGCTGGGAACGAACGATTCAAGGCAACGGGCCAGAAAGTGATGAAAATCCCATCATGAGCGTTTTTTTAATGGTTGAAGAAGACCCTTTCAAGTACCGATTGCTTTCGGTTCAAGAAGTTGCTCTCTTTTCAATTGCAGACGCACCGCCTGAAGTGACCCAACGTGAAGATAGGGGGCGTTTTGCGCTCCTCTTCGTTGGAATCGGGGGGTTAGTTTTCATGTACAGTGTTGAACCGTCGCTCAAGCATGATTTACGAGCGATTCGTCGTTCAAATCGAACAGATGCCAAAGATCGATCCTCAGGGGTAGGTGTCCTCGGTCATGAGGGTCGCCAGTTCCAACACTTGGGTCCAAATTTTCAAATTCTTGGTCCTGCAGATTTACCCAGGCGGAGTGCAGAAACAGACTGGCTCTTTGGCGCCCCACAATTACCCACATCCTACGACCGAGTGTTTGCCGGTGATGGTGATGGGGCGTTCATCAAAGAACATCCAAGTCGTTTGGGGTCGCCTCAACCGGGCACCATTACGCTTTACAGCATCGGTGCGGTTATTTTCTCTGGTTCCTTCATATGGCTCTCTGCCGACTTGAGGGCACGGGATGGTTCAGGATTCCACACGCTTCTTGGCTGGGGCATGACCGCCTTTGTTACAATTGTTAATTTGCTTTGGTTTTACTCCGCTTGGAAACAATTCAGATTGCAACGCACCATCAATGACTTGCCGACCAGTCCGATTCGAAGCGTAGCCGTCGGCCAAGCAGAGATTGTAGGACAGGTTCGCCCTTCCATTGCTGGCACGCCTGAAATGACCGTTGGAGGCAGGACGCATCAAGGACTGGTGCTTTGGCAGTGGAAATCCTACCATTACGAATGTCATACCGATAGTGACGGTGATACAAGTTGTTCATGGAGTCATGTTGAAACTAAGAACGGAGGTGTACCTTTCATCGTTCACGACGGAACGGGTGGTATTCTCATCGATCCCATGCTTTGGGAAGAAAAGAAAGGCAAGATCGACCGTGGTTTGGTTGTTGATGAATGGCAGCGAGGGGACTGGAAATGGAATCTCACCTGTATTGGAATCGGCGACCCTATCTATTTGCTCGGTGATTGCGAACCGAGGAAGAATGACCACCTCGAAGCATGGGGTTCAGACCCAACACTCCCCAACGCTCTGGTGACCATCGTCCCTTCAACCGATACGGGAGAAGGTTCAGTACTTCACTATGGTACTGAATTAGATGTTCTCTCAAACATGCGCTCAACCTTTGAAATTTTGATTGTCCCGATGCTTGTATTCCTCTTCGGAATCTTCATGTTCATCAGCTATACGCCTTGATTCGAGCACGTTAATTCCCTTGCTTTTCAAAGGATTGTTGAGATATTCACGAAGGGAAGGGCATGGAAATGTTGATGTCACTATGATACCAAGAAAATTCAATCTTGAAATCAATGCGAGTGGAGAAATGAATTGGGATGTTATCAATCCCGATGGCAAGTTCATGGTTTATCGACGTTGAGCGTGTCACCCCGGCCCTCTTCGAACGCTCCTCAACTGCTTGCTCTTGGGTCTTGTGGGCCTTCAGTGCGCTGAATCTCCACGCCGTGATTCTCAAGGTATCCGACGCCATTCTCCCCCATGAATCCTCCATCAACAATGACAACACGGGCGATTCCAGCATGGTGGATGAGTTTGGCGCACATCATGCACGGTTCACCGGTGACGATGAGCCATGCTTTGTTGGTCGAGACACCGTTGGCTGCTGCATTGCAAATGAGATTCATTTCAGCATGATGACATCCAATTTCGACACGTGTTCCAGAGGTGATGTTCATGGTGTCGCGAAGGCATTCTTCGCCGCCACAAAGGCGCCCTCCACCACGCGGGCCGCCGTTGTAACCGTCCATGAGGACCACGTTTCGCTTCGGGTCAACCAGTAAGGCGCCAAAGGTACGTCGCGGGCAGTTGGATGCTTCAGCTAAGGCGAGGCATTGTTGAATGCGAATTGCGAGATGCTTGTCTTTCACAGGCTCACCGTCTTGGCTCACTGTGTCGTGTTCTTTGATTGCTTCGCACCAATTTTCATGACTTCAGACCTGTCAACCCCCAGAGTTTCAATGACGTTTCCTTGCATGTAAAGAGAGCCAATGGACAGGACCAATCCTTCGCCTTGAAGCAGGCCATAAGAGGCTTCAACAGCCTCTTTTGGGGTCTGGTAAAGAGTGATAGGAACTGGTTCAAGGGGAGCAAAAAACCTCTGCAGAAGCCCTCGGTCCACGCCTCGATAACGCCCACCCTGGGGTTCGGTGAGAAGAATGGCACGAGGCGGTAGGCCACGGCAAATCTCCAGCAACGGCGCGAGCATTTCTTTGAGGTCGGACTGCGGTGAGCAGCCAAAGATCAACACCCATTGTGCAGGCAAGACTTCACGCAGTTCCTGACAAGCACGTTTCATCCCGCTAGCGTTGTGAGCCCCTTCAAGGAGAAAGGTGATCTCTTCGTGAGAGGGGACGGCCACATAGTGCATACGAGCAGGCCAATGAAGGTCGGTCAAATCGGGCATCCTTCGCATGGAGTCCATTACCAAATGAGGCCATACTGTTGCCGCCATTTGCTTCGCTTCTTCAAGATAGCTAAGCGTGGGGTCGATGTCAACCCAGGTGACCAAAGCAGTGTCCTGTTGTTCGCCCAAAACCATACTTCCAGCATGAGTTGCCTCATCCATAATGGCACGTACAACGTCTTCTTGGGATGGGCGACGTACAATCAAAGGAGCGCCTGGGCGAGCAATCGCAGCCTTCTCCCTTGCGATAAGCGCTAACTCCTTCCCCAAAATTTCAGTATGGTCTCGACTCAAAGAGGTCACTGCGCACACATCAGCCTTCGCAACGCGGGTTGCATCCAATCGTCCACCGAGGCCGGTCTCAAGGATGAGAACGTCAATGCTGTGCGCGTCAGCGACGGCCATTGCAACCAGAAAGGTTGCTTCAAAGAATGTGATGCTGATGTTTTGGGCTTCTGTAGCAGCATGTACACGGGACAATGCCATGTCAAATTGTTCTGAACTCAACGGTACACCGTTCAATCTGACGCGCTCCTCAACGTCGATGAGGTGTGGTGAAGAAAACATCAAATTTGGAATATCCTCATGGCTGAGTGCAGCAGAAAGGACAGCACAAAGCGTTCCTTTCCCATTGCTCCCTGCAACGTGAAGGGTACGATAGTCAGGAGTTCGGCAACCAAGCGAGGCCAGCGCTTTCGCCGTTTGCTCAAGACCCAGTGCCATTCCACGTTCTTTGGTGGACTCAAGCCATGAACGCAAGCGAACACGGTCCACCATGGTCGTGGCAGGTAAGCGGGCAACATAGCCTCTTTCCCCCGTCAATCATGCTTCATCTGAACGCGAGGCTGATATGAGATGGATGATTGGCATCACTCATGAGCGATGATGGTGGTGCGGCGGTTGAGCCTCCTGTGTCCAAGCGCTTCGCCGAAGTTGAGGACGAACTTCGCAAGGAAGACGGAATTCTCTCGCTGATGCAGGACCAATGGATTGGCATGACCGGCATGGCTGGTATGTTCATCGCCACCATTGCACTCGCCATGTACATTCGACCCTACTATGATGTGGGTGAACTGCATGCATTCGGTGCTTCAGGCGCAACCCAAGTTCGTTACGTAGCCATTGAATTGGTCGCGATTTTCGCCTTTACCGCACTCATCATTTTCCTTGCCCGTTGGGGCAAGCAATACATCATCAAATACGGCATGATGGCTGTGTTGACATTGGCCTTACTCTACAGTACGGTGCCTTTGGCGCACATGTTTGTGCTGGATTTTGACACCCAAGAATTCGAGGTCACAGCGACCGAACAACAGGCCGGCGACTTCCTTGGAACGTGGGGCGAAAACGGCTATATTTTGGCAGAGATCATTGAGACCACCGAGGAACCAGTGGTCAACATCACAGCATGGGACAGTTCCAATGATTATGCATCAGCCGTATGGTCAACCGTCCACGAACACTCCATCGCCGATGGGGCCTCTCCAGTTCGTATGACCTCGAGTTCATACGGCCTTACCTTTGCAAGCGGCTATTATGCATGGACGCTGGACTCAACGACCGGCGAGGTGACAGAATCTTACGCTTGTTGGGAAAACGATAGCGAAGGGGAGGTCGTGGCAATTTCAAACATGATTGGCGGGTGTGCCCTTGCGGTGACCACTGATGAGGCCATGTACTTGTTCAATCCCTTCGAAGAGGTTGAACGCTTCCGCACCTTTTCCCAAGCACCCGGCGTTCTCGGCCCCGAAGCGCGCTGGCGTACACCAGGCTTCAACCTCGCCGATGGAGCAGTCCTGAGCACACTCCTGACCGAAGACCAATTGGCCTTGGTCACCCCTGCCCGTGCTGGTGTTCTCCTGCTGGAAGAAACCTCTCAAATTGGAGGGGTTGACAACATCACGGTTCTGTTTGAGCATGCTCCTCAGCCAAAAGCAGTCTACACCAGTGCAGACCTTGGCATTTCACCCTTCGAAGAAGACAATGCAACACTCGTTCCAGAAAACCGTCGTATGCTCCTCCTTGGCGAGAACAACGGGACCATCACCGGCATTGAATGGAATGGGAGCGAATCCAACGATAAGGCCTTTACAATTCAGGAACGAATGGCATTGGACGGACTGGTCACTTCGGTGACTTCGGTGAGCATCACTGACTTAGACGAATCAGGCTTCTCAGATTTGCTGATCGCTGATGAAGTGGAAGCACACTGGTTGTACACCACCTCACTGGTCAATCGTGCCAGCTTCGGCATTCCAGCCAATAATGTCGCCACTTTCTTTGACATCGGAGCAGAGGAAACGCATCTCGTAACGCTGTCACAAACGGACACATCATCCGTTCTCCTCCAGTCCGGTGAACTCACCCAATCCATGTTCCCCCTCTACGGGATTCAATTGCTTCTCGTCCCGACCTTGGTTGGACTGTTTGTTACCGCCGTCCTTATGATTCTCCTCTTCGTTCACAGCGAATGGTATGTGGTCAACACGACCGGTGTTCTTCTCGGGGCTGGCGTTTGTGTCATGCTCGGAGTAACCTTTGTTCCTGCCCTGGCGATGCTGTTCATGATTCTCGCTGCAATCTACGACTTCTGGGCGGTGTACAAGTCCAAACACATGCTTGATTTGGCCGATACTATGATCGGTTTGCGTTTGCCCATTCTTTTGGTCGCTCCACAAGGAACTGATTATTCGCTCATCGAAGAAACTGAACAGGCCAAACGAACGAATGAGGCCATCATCTCCGAGGATAAAAAAGCAAGAGCCAAGCCCAAGAAGGCCAAGAAGAACAGCGAGGCCATGTTCATGGGTTTGGGCGATGTCATCTTCCCCGGTATGCTGGTCCTCTCTGCCATGCAGTGGCTGGACCCGTCTGTGGCCTTCCCCGTAGCCATGACAACCTTATTTGGTGGATTGATGGGTTACGTTGCCCTCATGACCTACGTCGCCCGTGGCAAGGCTCAAGCGGGCCTCCCTCTCTTGAATGGAGGAGCAATTCTGGGCTACCTTATTGGTGGGCTCATCTTCTTGGGAACAGGAATCTTTAGTTTCAACATCTCGTGGTGATGCCCATGCTTGACATGAATCTCTTCCGTGAACAAGCCGACCTCATCAGGGCCGACCACACCAAGCGTGGCCTTCCCCATGATAGCATTGACCGGGTGATTGAACTGGACCAGTCATGGCGTAATTTGCTTCATGAAACCGACCAGTTGCGTCGTGAAAAGAACGAGGCGGCGCGCGGTATTGGTGCCGCCAAAAAAGCAGGTGACCACGCTGCTGCCGAGGCCATTCTTGCTCAAGTAGCCGACCTCGGCCAACGCATCAGCGCCATGGAATCTCAAACCAACGATGCGATGCAAACGCGTGACCAACTCCGCATGTCAATTCCCAACCTTCTGCACCATGACGTACCTCAAGGGGCTGACGAATCTGGCAATACCGTCCATGCTGTCCACGGTGAAAAACCAACATTTTCCTTTGAACCACGCCCACACAATGACCTCATTGAGATGAATCGTTGGGTGGACCTCAAGCGGGCTGCAAAGATTACGGGCAGCCGTTTTTTCTTCCTCAAGGGTGACTTGGCACGATTGGAGTTTGCACTCCAGCAATATGCCGTCGAATTCCTTCGACAGCGAGAATTCACCTTCGTTCAGCCACCTGTGATGATGAACCGTCAAGCCTACGAGGGCGTGACGGACCTTGCAGATTTTGAAACGGTGATGTACGGTATTGAGCCAGATAAATACTACATGATTGCAACATCCGAGCATCCTCTGACTGCCATGTACATGGACGAGACCATTCCCGAAGAGCAAATGCCTCTTCGCATGGTGGGCGTCTCACAATGTTTCCGTCGAGAGGTCGGTAGCCACGGCCAATCCGACCTTGGCATTTGGCGAGTTCACCAATTCACCAAGATTGAACAGATCATCATCGCTCGTCCTGAAGATTCATGGGCGCTGCACGAAGAATTGCTCAAGAATTGCATCGATTTGTGGGACAGCCTCGGTATTCACTACGAAGTAGTAAACATCTGCACCGGTGATATGGGCACAGTAGCAGCAAAGAAGTACGACCTCGAAGCGTGGATTCCCGGCGCTCAGCAGTACAAGGAAATCGTTTCATGCTCAAATTGCACCGACTATCAGGCCAATCGCCTCAACATTCGTTACGGCCAACCCGGTCATCCCAACCAACCCATTGTACACACTCTCAATTCAACGGCCGTTGCGACCTCACGAGCGCTCGTAGCCATCATGGAGCAATACCAACTTGAGGACGGGCGCGTTCAAGTTCCCGAAGTGCTCCAAGCCTACATGGGTGGGCAAAGCATCCTAGAACCGTGCGAATGGGGTTGATTGATTGCAGCAATATTTCAAGGCTTTTTTCGTCATCACGCTCTTTCTGCTCGCACCGCTCTCGGGTTGTTTTGGAGAAGATGATGAGTCGGAGGTCATACCTCAACTTCTTCCTGACGAGAATACGCCTACCACGGCACTTCGTGGCCAATACTTTACCCTTGACATGGAGAGCAATGTTCCATGGACCATCACCCGTTCCCCTGGTGCTTTCTTCATGGATGAATACGGTGTATTGAGGGACGATATCAACATGACTCTACCCGCCAGTACTCAAAACGTAACGATGTTAATCTTGGATACCGAACGTGACACCATTGAATTGGCCGTCAGTGCGGGCGACCAGACATGGAATACCACCCTCACTCTTGAGGAAAGTTCAGAATTGATGCTCGTAGATGGCCGCCGTGCCTATCAGACCATCGACATGCTCACCAGTTCCTACAACAACCGCTGGTGTGCCTCTGCTTCCATCCACGAGGGTGGGGCGGCATACGAGGCAGCTGCAGAAGCCATGGCGGAAGAGATGCGTGGCATGGGCTTTGATTTTGTTGAAGTCACACGCTACGATGACGACCCCGACCAACTCAACGTCGTGGGTTATAATTACGGCCGTGTCAATCCAGACGAGTATATCGTTATCGGCGGCCATTTCGATATCGCCTACGCCTTCACGCCGCCAAGTGGAGGAACCAACGAAGGTGCTAACGATGACACCTCAGGTTCCACCGTGTCCCTCGAGATGGCTCAAGCCTTGGCCCAGATGGAGTTTGACCATACCGTGGTTGCAGGTCTCTGGGCGTGTGAAGAAGAAGGCCTTCTCGGTACGAGGGCATACGTCGCAAATTTGCCCGAGAACGTCTCCGTACGAGCCTACATGAATTTCGATATGGTGTCGCTCAACTATCCCATCACGCCCTTGACCGAGCCGATCGTTGGACCGGGCGGCGAAATCTTCTCTCCCACCAAATACGATTGGGACATTAGCATCGCTGGAGCCAACCAAAACAACATGGAGCGCATGATGGAGTGGGTTGGTACAACCATCGAGGACGATTTAGCCTACACGCCAACAGAAGGGAACCCCATCAACTGGCAAATCGCCGAATCCTGTGCATCCGACCACTGTTCATTCTTTTCTGAAGGTTATCCTACCTTCAATTTCTTCAGTCCAGGGGGCGACATTTCCTTCTGGCAAGAATGGCACTCACCCTCCGATACCCTCGAATTCATGACGGCTAAAGCCGGTGGTCAAGAGGGCATGGAAAGCGGCTTCAACAGTCTTGTTTGGTCGTCGCTTGACCTGTTCATCCGTGTCGACAACGCTGAGGATTTCTACGGTAACTGGTATACTGAAGAGGCCTAAGCACTGAGTTGGTCAATCACTCCATTGGGCGCACTGTGTGCAGCCACGGTCACGGATTGCTCAACCTTCAATTCCCGCAGGTTGAGGTTCACTGTAATTTCGTGTCACTACAAGTCCAAGCAAGGCGCCCAGCGGTGCCACCATCATCGAGAAGAGCAGTACGGGGAAGGAGACGTACAAAGGTTGCTCGGTAGCGACCAAGCGTTGCCAGGTCCAGCGTCCAACAAAGAGGTCAAAGGCGAGGTAGTGCAACCAGCCGACCAAAATCACCTCTTCTTCTGCAAACATGTCAATCACAATGGCAGGAGTGGGCATGTCACTTCCCAAGAGAATGAAAATGTCAACGAGGTTGGGCAGCACAGCAATGGTGTAGGCGACCGCCAAGGGGGCGAGGTAAATCCATTCGTTCTTCATCAGTGCAGCGGTTCGCTCGTGGTAGGGGGCAAACCACATCATGACCCAGAAGGGGAGGATGTAGAGGCTGGAAAACCAAAATAGAAGTTCAATGAGTTCGACCATGTTATCACGCACTACCGTTCATGATGTTCAAGGCTTCCTGTAAAACCGTGCTGTTGGACCAGTATGTGCGAGAGGTCCAGACCAGCCGACCGCTCTCGTCAATCACCTGAAGGGTTGGCGTGACAGGATCCTCAAAGGCCGTGTACAAGCCGATATCAGTCATGCGTCCCGTTGAGGCGTCAATGACATTGGTTGATTCGTCTGGCAACAAAATAGGCCAAGGCGTGTATTCGCTGCTGTTGTTATCGCCGTAACGGTTCGCAACTGCTTCTGATGATTCAAAGGATGCATATCGGTGAACTGAGACGATGTTGGTGGAATTAGAGATATTGCCCGCCTCCATCTCTTCTTTGATGAGACCGGTCCAATCGTGGCATCCGCTACAGCCAGCAGCGACCCAGAGCATCAATACTGGGCCGTCGAAACTATTCCTCAAGTCGTGGCGTTCACCTTCATCGACGTCCCGGTTGAGGGTCGGTGCTGAAAAGGAGAGATTCTCCGGCGTTGAGGCGACCGTCTCTTCTTCAGCCACCATTTCGCTTGCAGGTGGCGCAGTGCACCCTGCCAGCATCAGAAGGGCTGTCATGAGGGTGACTGCTGTGTGCCCGCGAGTCATGTACTCCAACCACCTTCATCAGTATATCAAGGGCTGTTCTTACCAAGCAAAGTGCCATACCCAGTAGATGGCGTCCCACCAAGTACACTGGATGGAGAGCATGATGGAGCCGGCTAACACCGCTCGACTGCCAGGCAGTTCATTTCGTGTGGACCAAGCCAGCAGGCCAAAGCCCATGCTAGCTAATCCAGCAGTCCACAATACGGTGACGACAAAAACAGCTTGCAGTGTGCCGGGTTGCTGGATGTAGATGCGAGTGAGGTCGATCCAAACCAATGAGGTCAGCATGAATGCTGCGTACAAGACCATGAGGCGCTGTACACCCTTTCCGTCCTTTTCTTGCCAAGGATAGTGCAGACTCGCCACATCTTCCTCACTCCATGCGAAGAAGAAGCGATGCCACATCAACAGGTAACCGATTGCAGCGACAAACATCCACGGTACGATGAAAGATTGCATGCTTGGTGAAACATTCCCCCAGTAGACCAGAGGGTCTGCAACAGCACCCACGCCCCGCCAATAGGACATGAGAATGAGCGGTCCCACGATGAAGGTCGACCAAAAAACGAATCTTCGATTCATTCCTCTTCACCCAATGCCTTGGCTGCCGTTCTGCGTAGGAAGGGCGTGTACAACGCTGGCAAAATCAACAGACTGGAGAGCAGTGCCAACGTAATCGCTACCACGAAGGCTTGGCCGAACAAC
Organism: Euryarchaeota archaeon UBA256; assembly: GCA_002494645.1. Classification (GTDB taxonomy): domain Archaea; phylum Thermoplasmatota; class Poseidoniia; order Poseidoniales; family Poseidoniaceae; genus Poseidonia. The sequence continues at coordinate 35,872 of DACE01000041.1, forward strand.
CGAAGCGGCAGGAGCGCTGAGAGGTTGAGCACGGCAAATCCACCTGCAGTCGTCAAAGCAGCACCGCCCATGGCTCGTCCTGTGGTCGCCGTTGAGCGAGCAACCCATTCGTGCGGTGTCGCTCTCGGGTCATGTTCCGCTTCTTCTTCGAGGCGCGTCGTAAAGTGAACGGCATAATCAACGCCTAATCCGAGCGAAAGTGCCCCTATGGTCACCGTTTGGGAGTTGATGTTGTAGCCCGTGTATCCCATCAATCCATACACCCAGACTACAACCATCATGAGGGGTATCCATGAAACAAAGCCGCGCTGGATGCCTTCTGTAATGTCGTTTTGATTGCGGAAGGTGTGGATAGAGGTCAACATCAACAGGATCACGACCGCCACAATAGCGGTTGATTGAACCGAAGCAGTTGCGACATCTGAGGTCGTTTGTGCGTTAATGAGGCTTCGGCCGCTCAAGCGCAGAATGAAGGAATCGTCAATCCCTTCTGCCATATCCTCCAAAGCTGCTTCAATGCCCTCAGCGAAGGCGACAGTCGCTGCCCAGTCCAAGGTATCGCCTTGGAAGGAAATAACCGTCTGTTCACCGTCTCGGGCAAGGAAACTCTTGGTCAACTCGATTCCTGTCGCATTCTCCAACGCCCATGTCTCGAGGTCCTGCCAAGCATCGTTGTCTCCGTTTTCAGCAGCGAGGAGCATGCGGTCAAGGTCCGTATCTTGGAGACGTGCCTGCTCTAACATGTCCCACAACCCGTTGGGTACACCGTTGATGGTATCAAGTTCAGAGAGGCCTTGATGGGTTACATACCAAGCAGTTTTCCCTTCTGCCGAGAGAATGTCGCCGTCAATCACAATGTACAACGGTGACCGACTGGTGCCGAATTCATCACTGATGAGCAAGAAATCCTGCACAACAGGCACCGAATCATCGAGTTGGTCACGCTGTTCGAAGGCGACTTCTAATTGTTGGAACCCAAAGAACATCGGCACCAATAAAATCACGGCAATGATTCCTACCATCGATGGCTTCTGAGACAGAGTAGCGATGTTATTGCTGACGGGTCCAATGGAAATTTTGCTGGCCTTTTCCATGGGCAATCGCTTGACAGGAAGAATCAGCATCAAGGCAGGGAGGGCCGAAATGCTCAGGAGATAGATGAAAAAGAGACCGATAGCAATGACCGTTCCAAAGACCTGCAAGAACGCAAGGCTTGACAGGCGGAATGAAAGGAAACCTACGATATCGGTAAAGATCGCAATCAGAAGGGCAATAGAGGTCAAAATCGTTCCCTGGCGGATGGCTCTGCGGCGTGATTCAAGGTCGAAGTCACGAAGTGTAATTCGTCCCTGCGGATTCTTTTCTTCCTCCGACTTCAATTCTTCACGTATCCGTACGACAACGTGTAACCCATAGTCGACTCCAATCGCCAAAAGCAGGACTGGAATCGAGTTCATAGCCGCATTGAATGTCATGTTGACGCCCAAGAATTGCAGCCATCCAGAAAGTCCGTAGGTGGCCATGATAGCCAAAATGGTGAGGCTGAGCACGTAGGCAGTTTCCCGAACGCTGCGGAAGTTGAACCAGAGAATGATACCCAGCAAGAGCAGTGCAGCACTGGTGAGCATGCCGATTTCTTTGCCGATTGTTGCGGTGGAATTTTCTGCAAATTGAGCGAAGGAAAAGGTCCGAAGGTCTTCCTCTCCAGTCACAGCGATGACGCTTGCTTCAAGGCCTTCAGCCCATGAAGCGAGGTCGGCTTGGACGTCCCCCAATACATCGTAACCGTAGTCTTCAGGTTCGCTTGAAACGACGAGGGTCACCATGACTGGGCCTTTTGAATTCCAAGGGTCTTCAGCGTCATCTGTTGGAAGGCATGAAAGGATGGCTGCGCGGAAATCGACGGACTGCAATCCGAGCAAGGGCCCCAACTGACCTTGAAGTGGCCCGGTGATGGCTGCAATCTGCCCTGCTTGGGCAGCGCTTCGATTGTCGGGTGCACTGGCTAATTGGTCCATGAGTTGGCCAAGTTCGTCAGAAAGGTTGGTCCCGTTGTCCAAACGAGGCAACCACTCGGCGGGATTACTGGCGTCCCAGTCCATCAGTCGTTGGGGCGTTACAGGGTCAACATTGGGTACCATGCTCGCAGCGGAACTCAGATTTTGAAGCGCAGCGCTCAAATTAGCATCGTCCTGAGCCATCATGACCTCAACCAGCGATGCATTCAGCCCTGTCAGCCATGCATCGGCTGTTTGTTCATCGTGCAAGGCCATCCACTGCATGGCCTGCCCTGCAGGGCCGTTATTCGCTTGTGTTCCAAAGAGTGGGTAGTGGTATTCGGTGAAATTTCCGTCACCGAGCATGGTCGCTTCGATGAGCGCCAGGTGCTCCCAAGTCGATTGATTGAGCATGTCGCCTTTGCTAATCTCGCTGATAACACGGATAAAATCAATGTTTGAGCGGTATTCAGACTCGACCTCGTTAAGCAGATCAACGCTTGGGTCATCGGGGAAGAAACCGTCTTCACTGTTGTCAAATTGAAGGTGCATGGCGCCAGAGGCAAGCATGAGTACGACAAGAAGAATGGTGGCAAATGCAGTACGGGGTCGGTCAACACTCCAGTTGGTCAGGGTCATGAAAGGATTCCGCATGATTTTTGCACATTCTTTTTGTTTATAACCGCCTGTTTTGATTTTTCCAAACAACATCATTTTCGGACCCTTGCCAGGAAAAAACTGTGGCAGAATTTTCCAATTGAAGATTTGATTTCTATATTGGATAATTCAATTGATTACATTGACGCGCAGACCAATCAAGAATGAATCATTCCGATTCATCAAGATCCAACAATACGGCGCCTTGGGCGACTTGCTCACCGGCTTTGAAGTGGATATGTGTCACCGTCCCGTTGGTCGATGCAACGATCCGATGTTCCATCTTCATGGCCTCAAGGACCATGAGTGCGGCTCCCGCTTCAACGGATTGCCCTTCACGGACGAGGACATCGAGAACTTTTCCAGGCATTGGTGCGACCAATCCTCCCTCGTCATGAGCGGAGGATGACCCAGGCTCAATTCGCTCCCACCGATAGGTACGTCCGTTGAGGTGAACCCACCAAACATCGCCGACTTTTGTGGCGTGAGCGATGCATTTTCCACCGTCGGGAAGCCTCACCATCAAACGCCCTCGGTCATGTTGTGTGAGTGAAAAGCCCGAGAGATGTAGCACCTCACCATCACGGGCAAGTGTGACTTCTACAGGTCCTTCCGAGGAAGCAAAGGTGTGCTGCATCAAGGGTACCTCCTGTGGAGGGTTGTGAAGGGGCTTTCAGGTCCATGACCTCCTTCTGTTGAGGCCGACCCTCGCTGGAGGTGAAGGCCAAGGGTTTCAGCCCCAGCAGCAACGAGAAGCGAGGCATCCTCAAGCGTCATGTCGCGTGGCGGGTTCCACCCTTTTGGCCACAGAGTGTCAATGGTCGTGGTGGTGGTTGATCCGTCAATGACCGGTTGAGCATCACAGAGGTCGCGTAGAAATTCAACGTTGGTCGTGGTGCCTAAAATTACGAATTCATCCAGTGCCCGGCGCATTTTCTGCAATGCTTCGACTCGGGAGGGTGCCCAAACAATCAGTTTGGCCAACATCGGGTCGTAATTTGGAGTGACATCATCACCTTCACGCACGCCGGTGTCAAGACGGATACCCGGCCCTTCAGGTGGGCGGAATACGGCTAACGGGCCGATGGCTGGGAGGAAGTTATTGGCTGCGTCCTCAGCGTAAAGACGAACTTCAATGGCGTGGCCGCGAATCATCAAATCACCACACGACATGGGGTCGCCACCAGCGATGCGGAGTTGTTCACGAACGATATCTACGCCAGTCACCAACTCAGTCACGGGATGCTCAACTTGGATTCGAGTATTCATTTCAAGGAAGAAAAATTCACCCGACGCTGCGAGGAGGAATTCAACCGTTCCCGCACCTTCGTAGTTAACGGCTTGCGCAGCAGCGACGGCTGCTTGACCCATCGCATCACGAAGTTCAGGGGTCATGGTCGGCCCTGGTGCTTCCTCGAACACTTTTTGATGGCGGCGTTGTACACTACATTCCCGTTCTCCAAGGTGGATGGTTCGTCCGTGTCGGTCGGCAAGCACCTGTATTTCGATGTGTTTTGAACCTGTGAGCAGGCGTTCGATGTAGATGCGCCCATCGCCAAAGGCTGCAATCGCTTCTCGTTGCGCAGCGGATGCAGCTTGGTCAAAGTCGGCAGGGTCATGCACTGCGCGCATTCCCTTACCGCCCCCGCCGCTTGATGCTTTCAGCAACAGAGGGTAGCCAACCCGTTTTGCAGCCTCTCGCAATGCCTCCAGTGTCTTACCTACATCGTCTTCTTCAACTTCTTCTCCCGGGATGACTGGGACGCCAGCCGCTCGCATGGTTTGACGTGCAGTCATTTTGTCCCCCATCTGATCGATGGCTTCAGGGGAGGGTCCAATCCAAATCAGGCCGTTGGCGCTCACCTGTCTTGCAAAATCTGCACGTTCAGAGAGAAATCCAAAGCCAGGGTGAATCGCATCAGCCCCAGTTGAATGAGCAGCAGCGATGATTTGCTCTTGGTCAAGATAGGTTTCTCCAATGCTATCTCCTTTGAGCAGCACAACCTCGTCAGCAAGTTCAGTAAAGAGGCTACCTTGATCGTTTGAAGCACAGATCGCAACACTACCAAGGCCTGCTTCAGAGCATGCCCGCAGAATCCGACAGGCGATTTCACCTCGGTTAGCCACCAGAACCTTACTGACCATCGTTGCCCCTCAGTTTTCTTCGTCAGGTTTCCAATTGGGTGGCCGTTTCTCAAGGAAGGAGGAAAGCCCTTCTTGGCCCTCGTTTGAGCCGCGCATTCGGCTGGTGAAGTCCAGCGTCCAATCTCGTAGAGCTTCATCTGAATCGGTCCAGCGGTCAAAGCCAAGTGTCAATTCTTTGGCCAAGGTGACCGCTGATGGACCCGTCGTGAGAACTTCGGCGATGATTTCCTCGACTGCACCATCAAGATGTTCAGCATCATCGACGATTCGTTCAATGAATCCGATACGAATTGCTTCATCGGATTGAATTCGGCTTGCCTGCATGGCCAATCTTCGGAAGGTGGCGGACCCGAGGCGCCGGTAGACATAGGGGCCGATAACGGCTGGAAGGATGCCGAGTTTGCCTTCTGAAAGTGCAATGCGAAGGTTGGATGTTCCTACCACATAATCGCAACACGAAATCAAGCCAGCGCCTCCTCCCAATGCAACACCTTGTGCGGCAGCAACGGTAAAGCACGGGTGAGACCATAATCCGTTGAAAAGGCGGTCAAGCCGCTTTGAATCAGCACGATTCTCTTCAGGCGTGTTGGCTCCAGCGTCGCGCATCATGTTGATGTCGGCTCCTGCACAAAAGTGACGCCCCTCTCCGCTCAAGACCAAGGTACGTAGGTAGGGCGTTCCGTTGTCATCTTCGAGGGCATCTTGTCGACCTGCGCTGCGAACAGCTGTCCATTCGAGCACATCGATCAACTCCTGAATCATCACCACGTTGAGTGCGTTAAATTTCTCCGACCGTGCGAGCGTGATGCGTGCCCTTGGGCCATCAATCTCCAAACGGATGAGGCTTGTTGCTGGCGGATTGTCCATGGTCGTCATTCCTAAAACTCCAATTGTAAAATTAAAAACTATATTGAAAAATTCACATTCTAAAGATGCCGTAACGGTCATCGGGCAAGGGGGCATTTCTTGCGGCAGCAAGGCACAAACCGAGCACGTCGCGGGTATCTCTCGGGTCAATGATTCCGTCATCCCATAGGCGGGCTGTGGAATAGTAAGGGCTCCCCTCGGTTTCATACTTGTCAAGAATCGGTTTTCTGAATGCTTCAAGCTCTTCGCCCTGCAAGGGGTCAAGGCCTTCTCGACCTCGTTGATCCTGCTTAACGGTAGTCAGCACATCGGCTGCTTGGGGTCCGCCCATAACCGAGATGCGGCTGTTGGGCCACATGAAGAGGAAGCGTGGGTCGTAAGCACGGCCACACATGCCGTAATTCCCGGCACCGTGCGACCCACCGACGATGACGGTGAATTTTGGAACGTTGACACAAGAAACAGCGGTCACCAATTTTGCTCCGTCTTTGGCGATACCGCCTGCCTCGTAATCCTTGCCGACCATGAAGCCGGTGATGTTTTGCAGGAAAACGAGAGGAATGCCACGCTGCCCGCACAATTCCACGAAGTGTGCACCCTTGAGCGATGACTCCGAGAATAAGATTCCATTGTTGGCAACAATGCCGACCTTGTGACCGTGAATGTGAGCAAACCCGCAGATCAAGGTCGTTCCATAGCGGGATTTGAATTCATGGAATCTTGACCCATCGACAACTCGGGCGATGAGCTCACGAACCTCAACCGGTGTTCGGTTGTCACTGGGGATGAGGCCGAGAAGGTCCTCCACATCATGTGCGGGGGCTTCAACCTCGGCCATGGCTGCTGGTGCTTTTTCATTGAATCCAAGGTTCTCGACAACGTTGCGCACCATTCTCAACGCCTCATCTTCGTCTTCTGCGAAATGGTCTGCGACGCCCGATTGGGCAGTATGCACATCAGCACCGCCCAATGCTTCCGCAGTGACTTCTTCGCCCGTTGCTGCTTTGACCAGCGGTGGGCCTGCGAGGAAAATGGTTCCATTGCCTTTGACGATGATGGATTCATCCGACATAGCGGGGACGTATGCTCCACCTGCAGTACAAGACCCTAGGACTGCAGCGACTTGAGGGATGCCATCGCCCGACATGCGCGCCTGATTTCGAAAAATTCGTCCGAAGTGGCCAATGTCCGGAAAGACTTCGTCTTGCATCGGCAAAAAAGCGCCTCCAGAGTCGACGAGGTAGATGCACGGAAGATGGTTCTCGTGGGCTACGGTTTGCGCCCGAATGTGTTTCTTGACGGTCAAAGGATAGTACGAACCACCTTTGACGGTTGCATCGTTAGCCACGAAAAGGCACTCTCGGCCGTGAACCATACCAAGGCCCGTGACGATGCCAGCAGAATGTGCCCGCCCGTCGTAGAGTTCGTAAGCAGCGAGCGGTGATAATTCGAGAAAAGCAGTACCCGGGTCAATGATTCGTTCAATGCGTTCACGTGGTAGGTGCTTTCCACGAGAGCGATGACGTTCGACGTATTTTCCACCCCCGCCCTCGGAGGCTTTGGTCAAGCGGTCCCTTAATTCCTCGAGCAAGGACAGGTTGTGGGCTTTCCGTTGCGCAAACTCAGGGTCAGCACGATTGACCCTCGTTGGTAATCGGTCCATCTCCAGCCCTCGTCCTATCCCAAGTGATGGCCGCATATAATGGCATTCAAGCCCTCCATCGGAGGTCTGAGCCTTCGGTCAAACACCCAGCATTAAGCGCCCGATATCTCGCAAGCCCGGTGCAAGCCCAACGATGAGGACGGCTAAAACGATGAGTAGTCTGAAATGTTGCTGACGATGTTCCACCCGCATTTGTACGAAAAGCCAAACGATGAGGCCAACGAGTACGGCCTTAACCAATGCAAAGAGCCATGCGCCTTCGCCCCACTGGATTCCAATCATGGCATTGATCTCTCCGCCGTACTGAATCACAGCATTGCTTACAGGGTGCTTTTCGCCATAACCAAAGACATCGATACCGAGCATGGTGGCAAAACCATCTGCAAGTTGTCCAAAGACCATGCCGAGCACCATCGGGTGAGCGAGCAAGGCTTTGTTGGAAAGGAATTCAACTGGGTGCGATGCCCAACGTTCAGTTTCTTCTTCCCACTGTTTGATGGAGATTCCCTCTGGCAATACACCCGCCTTGTAGCCGGTGAGTTTCAATTGCTGGGCATCTTCCCGCCCTGCCACGTACATGAAGTAACAAATCAAGCCCGGTAGGCCGAGCACAACCCACACAGGCCAGATGGTGATTTCAGTTGAAACCCGAGCGCTTTCCTGGGCCCAAGGAGTTGCAATGAATTGGAACCAGTGGCCAACGCCAAGGACGAGCGCTGCGCAAGCAAAAGCGAGCATACCTCGGGTAAGGGCAGGCCATGCACGCGTAGCGACCAGCGACATCCACAACATCGCCGCTGCTAGGGCTAAGGACGCCAAGGCGATGCCGAAGGAAGACTCTGTATGAGTCACATAGGCGGGCTGGTATAGCCAGTACCAATGGGCGTAGAGTGCGGCGAAAAGACCGCCGAAAAGAAGCGTTCTTCGTCGTTCTTCAATGCCATCGCCTTCCCGACCGTCCCATCGTCCGACAAGGACGTGAGAAAGCATGGCTATCCCGACTAACCAGGCGGCCAGGTGAAGGTGGATGAGCGGTGAGATGAACAACACGTCGTTAGAGGATGAGAAGAAATCAGCGTCTTCGAGGACTCGAAGAACGGGTGCGAGGCAGACCCACGCAATGAGCGCCCACGTCATTCGCTCGTCACTGGGTAATTTCCATGACCTGAAGAGGGCTTGGAGTAGAACGACACATCCCAGCATGCTGAGCGTGTAAATCGCCGTGTTTTGTGGCGTATATCCAGCGTCCCCTGCAGCGCCAGCGTCTTTCAATACGGGGTCCCAAATGATTGGCTTCAAGGTCTCCGTCCAAACGGTGTCGTAAGCAAGAACAAATCCGGCCAAACCCGCCAGAACACCGATGAGGGCGGTCCAAATGATGACCTTTTCAACGGATGTATATTGGTCGTCGGGGAGTGCAGGGGCGAAGGTTTCGGTTTTGAGTCCCTGCTCTTCGGCTTCCATGGAACGGCCTCTTGTGTGATTGTAATAGGCCTCGTTCTATCGTCCTGCCGCTTTTTTGGATTCACTCTTCTTCTTGTGAAAGACGAGCGATCAGGTCAGCCTTCTTACCGCCAACGGGCATACCAGCAGCCTTGAGTCGTTCTTTCAACTCTGCAACGGATAGTTTGGAGAGGTCTTCGCCATGGTCGTGATCGTGGTCGTGATCATGATCGTCTTCATCTTCGATTCCGAAACCACGTGGTTCGTGGACTTCAATGAATGAAACTTTACCGCACTCAACAGCGTCACGGATGGTGGTGACCAAGCGGAACTTGAGCATAGCAGCATTGGTGTCAAACAACATGGTCTGGGGGAGCACGATGCTAAGGTCGTCGCCCTCGAAGGAGACGCCGAAGTCACTGTGGCCAGTGTTGGATTCGAGAAGTGCCATGACTTGCTCTTCCTTGCCTTCAACGACCTTGACGACCTTGAATGAATACTTGAGTTTCTTACCGGCCATCGGGTGGTTGTAATCGATACGGGCACGGCCTGCTGCGAGGTAGGAGAGCGTACCTTGACGGTTGTTGATGGTGACTGGTGCGCCAATGTACAGGGAATTGGGGTCTTGAACAGCACGAATCAATTTGTCAATACTGATGGTTTCAATCTCTTCTGGGTTCTTTTCGCCGTATGCGTCAGCGGGGGCAATGGTCACTTCAATTTCCTTGTTGGGTTTTGCTTCGCCCAATGCGACTTCAAAGCCTGGGATGAGGTTTCCTGAGCCAACAACGCACACCATCGGCGTGTACTTGCGCCCTTCTTGGTGCATTTCATGTTCCTTTGCGACTTCTTCACGGGTTGTTTCGATGAGGTCACCGTTTTCGCCATTGTACAATTCATAATCAACGTGGACAATTGTTCCTTCTTCCATGTTCTAACCTCCAAGGGGATGATTCGGCGACCAGCCCCCCCTTGATAATTGCATTGGATAGGATTATTCTTCCTCGGCTTGCTTTCCGTCCCCGTTGTTGACACGCCGTGTTGCCTTTTTCGAGCCTGTGATGGTGACCAAAGCCATGCCTCCCATCATCATCACCCATCCCAGCCATACGGTATGTGAATGCGGTAAAACATAGATGGTGACGCGAACCAAATCTACTGCTTCGGTATCTTCAGCCTGAACCGTTTGCATCAGGGCATTTGATTGGCTTCCGTCAAAAATAAACACGATATCACCGGCCAAACGCGTGAGGGTGTCAACCTCAGAGCGCGGAATGCCCTGCTCGTCAAAGCGAAGCATGCCAGGGCGTACTTCTCCGATTTTTTCGCCTACTGCTTCATCGTTCATGTCATAGACGTTGATGTAGACGCCGACGAATCCATCACCGACCTCAAAGCCATCTGATTCGAGCGAGAGTTCGGTAAATTCGTAGCCAATGCCGTCGTGAATGATGATCTCATCTTTGACCAGTGAAAGCCGGTGACTCGCATCACCCCTGTCGACCAGTACCGTAGTTGAAAGGTGGCCGAGCAGCAAGAGCAACAACCCAAAGTGGACGATGTGCGCTCCGAAAGGAATGTGCTTGAGTGTGCCTTTAGAGCGGGCTTTGGTTAGGGAACGGCTGACCTCTCTCGCCATGGGAGCCAACGCGAGGATGAGGGCGGGCAGTGAAACCCAAATGATGTGGCCCCGAGTCAGGCTTCCAGAGATGAGCGTTGAAGCATCTCTGCCAAAACTATCGGCGAAGAACACGAAGCCAATGGTGGATATCCCAAGGGTGAGTCCAATGAGCATGAGGTTGTCCTTGGGGTCGTCCTTCCGTCGAGTGTAAAGGAAGAAGCACAATGCAATCCCGGTCATGAAGGGTGCGCCATAGAGTTCGTGCGCCTCAAAATTGACAGCGTCAATGCTTGCGAGAAGGAGAGCCCAAGTCAACACCAAGTAGAGGCTAACCAAAATGACACTTCCCCACAAAGCGATGCGTCGTTGCGTTCGTCCATCCAGTAGAGAAACACCTTCCTCCTCCTCTTGATTAGGTGCGAGCAACCATGGAAGGACGTAGAGTAGCAAGACAACACCCGCTACGGGTAAATTGAGTAATTCAGACCACGCCAAGGACAGCCCCAGGACGACACCAGCTGCAGCCCAAGGCCAAGCCTCAAGGGCTGAAGGTGCGTAATAGAGCGGTAGGAAGAGCGAGATAAAAGCGAGTGTAATGAACACATCTTGGGTCAGAATAAATACTGCAACAGACGCTAAGATGTGAACCGGTGCAGCGGTAAAACCGTGATAAGACCATGCGTTTTCTTCTCGAACTGAACTGGTTTTTGGGCTCGAAGAATACGATAGGCCGAGCGGAATGAAGAGGATTCCAAGGAAGGCGACAGGAGGTATACTGGTCCACGACAACCAACCATCACCGTGGAGTAGTAACCAGCCCAGGAGTCCTGTAGCAACTGGAAGTCCTGTGCCCCAAGCATGTTTCTTTTGCAGTGGAGATGCGGTTGCTTGGCTGCGAAGAACAACAAACCAGCATCCTATCAACGTGAACATCCATGTGACATAGACCATGATTTCTGTTGCAGCTCCGTCTGCTTGCAATTGCATCATTCGTCCGAAGACATCGTTTGGAGGCGTACCGCTGTCGTTGGTCACAAAGGTGTGGATGGAGGATGCCCACACGCCCCCTGCTCGCGTAACCGTTGTCGCAAAAATGGAGAGCAGGGCAGTGAGCAGGGATGCGCCGATCCAAACATCATCCCTGACCTTGCCCGGCCGAGTGCGCAGGTGAACCATGGCTACCAGTGCCAGCCACGGCAGGAAAGAACCCGTCTCTACTGGGTCCCAAGCCCAATAGCCACCCCAATCGAGAATGAGGTAAGCCCACAAGCCACCTAAACCAATGCCTAAGGTGGCGGTGAGCAGGGCTGGGCGAGCAATGGTCAGCATTCGGTCACCCAAGTTCGTTGAGGCTTGTGTGTAGGCTGCTGAGAGGCCAACGGCGCTGAGGTGCAGACACATCGAATAGGTCAGGAAGATGAGCGGTGGATGAATCACCATGAGGTCCGTCTGAAGGAGTGGGTTCAGCCCATTTCCGGTAAAAAACGCGGGTGTCGCTTTGAAAGGGTCTAAAGAAAACGAAATCAGAAGCAATGCGAGGCTCATGCCGTGGGTGAGGCGCAAACGAAGGTCGTGAACGCCACGCTCACTCTGGTCTTCGCCAGCAAAAGGCCTGCGCCACCACCAGGAAAGTAAGGCCATCCATCCCAACCACATGAGCAGCGGGCCCTCACGAGCAGCCCAAGTGGCTGCAAAGCGGTACTTGAGTGGTAAATCTGCTCCGCCAAAAGCTTCGACATGCAGGATTGAGGTGTCGTTGGCCATAAAGAGGTAGGCCAGCGAAAAGAAGGGCAGTGCCAATGCAGAGTGAAGCAGGAATGAAGCCAATGCAGAGGTTTCGTGCAGCCTCGGCCGAACCAACAATGCGATGATTGCGCCCAGCGCAAGCCAAAGCGTAAGACCCCACATGACCCTATGGGGGGGTGGCGTCCTTCATGGCCTTTGCTTAATCAGCCATGACGAGAAGGCATTACCAGCCAAAGAATTTCGCCCGAGAGTAGCCGAAGGAAAGCAGCACTGGAATCACGCGTTTGGTGAATAATATCGGCTTACGAACCAAAATACGTAATCCGATGAATACTTTGTCCAAGGGGCTCATGTTGCCTAATTCATCAGGCAGGCAGCGAGCCATCGTTGACATTTCATCATCCGTGAGGTTGTACAGGGCAGTCTTGCCTTTGAGGATTTTATGGTAGGGCGGGAATTGTTTTTTCCAGGACCGCTCATAGGCCATGAGGCGAGCTTTGCTGAGGTCATTTTCTGCGAGTGCTTTCGCCACGGTTTCTGCGGCTTCACGCCCCGACCATAGGGCAAGATGCGTACCGCCCTCGAAGAGTGGCGAGGTGAATCCAGCGGCATCTCCGACCAGAACAATTCCTTCATCGGCAGTGGCCGTTCTGGGTCCGGAGATCGGTATTGTTCCACCAAAAGGTCGGATTTTGATACCGTCGGGCCGCCATGGCGGATTTGTGGTAGGTTTGTCGGCCAGGTAGGTGTCTTGGATGAAGGATTCAAGGTACTTGATGGCGCCTTTTTTATCCGTCGTTACCAATCCTACATTGGCGCGCCCGCCCTCTTTGGGTATCATCCAGACATAGCCATGGGGCGAGTATTTCGGCCACAAATAGAAGTCTAAATATCCGTCATTGGGCACGTCCAGCATCTCATATTGGAATCCAGCAATGACTTCGACGTCTCCGCCCATGTCGAGGAGTTTTGCTGCTGCTCCAGCAACGCCCGAGGCGTCAATGACGGCGCGACATTCCACGGGGAACTCATCTCCCCTTCCGTCAAGTTTCCAATTGGTAAATTGATTTTCGCTATTGTAGATTCGTTCCATTGAAGTCACGCGATGGTGGAGCAATAATTCAGCCCCTTTATTCACGGCCTCCTCGGTTAGCCACCGTTCAAACAGATGTTTCTCGAGCACATATCCCTCTTCGGTGAGCAACTTTTCAGTTCCATCAGGAAAGATAACTCGGATGCCCTTGACGTCCAGTGCTTTGACGTGGTCGGGGATCTCTAAGTCGAGATTTTGAACGGCCAGTTCAGAGAGGCACTCTCCACAATGAACGGGAGTTCCGACCTCTGGGTCTGCCTCTAAAATAAGCGTCGAAAGACCTGCGCGAGCGCTGTGGAGTGCAGCAGAACCGCCACCAGGGCCAGCTCCAATGACGACGACATCGCAGGTACGCATGCTTCTCCTCCAATGCGAAGAGGTGGTGGGCGGCACATGAAGAAAACGGTGCTCTCCAACGGAAGGCTCAATCAGATGGTTCAGTGAGTGCATACGGAGGTTCAAAGGCGAGAAGCCCTACGGAAGTCTGTGGCATGGAAGACGTTGAGCCGTTGGATGCGTCATCTCGAGGACCGAGGTGAACTCATTCGTATCCCCCGTCCAGTTGACGTGGTTTACGAGGCGGGAGCCATTGCCGACCTCCTGGTCAAAAACGACGGGCCTGCAGTCATTTTTGAGCAACCCCGCTTGGCCGATGGCTCCATTTCATCCATACCACTGGCCATGAACCTTTTTGGCTCTCACGACCGAACCCTACGGGCGCTGGGTGCAGAGCACGAAACCTCAGTAGGCGACCGAATGGTCGCTATGATGAAGCCAGATATTGGAGCCATGGTGAAACGTCCCTGGCTCGCTCTTCCGCTGGCACGGGACGCTTTTGCGATGCCGCCCCGAAAAAAGCGAAAGGGAAGAAGTCAGCGTGTTCGCTTGCCCCTCGACCTCACCAAACTCCCCATTCCGAAAACATGGCCGATGGACGGTGGACATTTTGTCACACTTCCCTTGGTCGTTACGAAAGACCCTGCTTCGGGTGAGCACAATCTTGGCATGTACCGGGCACAGGTCTTTGGTCCCAAGGAACTTGGCTTGCATTGGCAAATCCACAAGCATGCCGCCGACCACGCAGCAGCACTCGGCCCCGATGCCAAGATGCCGGTGGCCGTTTGCATTGGCGGGCCACCAGAACTCATCTTTTCAGCGATTTCTCCACTGCCCGATAATCTCTCAGAATACCAATTTGCGGGCATTCTCGGGCGCTCGTCACTACGCATCACCAAAGCGCTGACACAAGATCTGATGGTACCTGCTGAAGCCGACATTATCATCGAAGGTTATTGTGTTCCTGGAGAAACCCGAACCGAGGGTCCATTTGGTGACCATTTTGGTTTTTATTCGCTCACCGGGCAGTACCCTGTTCTTCATGTCACGGCCATCACATGCAGGAAAGACGCCGTTCTACCAGCCACGATTGTAGGTTTGCCTCCAATGGAGGATGGTTACTTGGGCGAAGCGATTGGTAGGCAATTTTCACCCGTTCTCCAGTTCCAACACCGCGACGTGCGCTCCGTCCACCTCCCCCTTGAAACTGGATTTCACAACCTCGCCATCGCCGCCTCAAAACAGCGTTATCCACGTCAGGCTAGAAAAACAGGAATTGGCTTGCTCGGGGCAGGGCAAATGATGTTTCTCAAAATCATGGCCGTCGTTGATGAAGATGCGAATACGAAGGATTTGGAACAATTCCTTGACGCCCTCAACGACAAAGTACACATTCCCACGGACATCATTGTCCTCGAAGGAATGGTGGCAGACTCACTTGAGGCTGCCAGCCCCTACGAAAACGTACATTCCAAGTTGCTCATTGACGCTACGACTCTAGCAAATGCTGATCCAAGAAGCCAACATGAACCACTTGAGGGTTCCTTCAGCATGCCCGTCCCTGCTTGGCGGCAAGGACTTGAGGACCCTCCGGCATTTGGCAACCTCGCTGGGGTTGAGGCCTTGGAAGATGTTGTACAAGCCCGCATGCTGCGTAACAGCATGCTCGTTGTCACAACCCATGTCAGCGGTACGCCGACACCGCTTGATGGCTCGTCGGAATCTGCCGACCAGGCAGAAGAACAACGAAGAGAACAAATAATTCAATTGAGGAATTCAATTTGGCAATTAGAAGGTTCTGAGAACCTTCGCTGGTTATTCATCACCAATGATGACCTCGATTTGAACGGTCCGAAAGCCCGTCGTCGCCTCCTTTGGCAACTACCGTCTCGTTTTGATGTCGGAAGGGGACTCACGTTTGACGAGACAAAGCAGCGCCTCTGCTGGGATGCGACCACACCCATCCCATCGAAGGCTCACGGAGTGCGTCGTTGGCCAGCCATTACACTTCACAATGAAGAAACACTGGCCAAGGTTGCCAAACATCCTGAATTAACTAAATACAAATGGCCCCCCCATCTCTCGTTTGTGGGGCCTCAGTGATGGATGTCAAACAGGTACTTTCCTTCATCAAAGTGGAGCACACTCTATTTTCGCTCCCCTTCGTACTTGTGGGATATTTCATCGCCCTCAATCAGTTCAATCTTAACATCGGGATTGATTTGATTTGGATTCTGCTTGCCGCGGTTGGAGCGCGAGGTTTGGCGATGGCACTGAACCGAATTATCGACCGTGATATTGATGCCGCAAACCCCCGAACCGAACAGCGACATCTCGCCTCTGGCTCCATGTCCGTCCAAACAGCTTGGGGATTGGCTGCCGTCTTCCTTGTGATGCTGCTTGTAAGCGCTGGCATGCTCAACAGAGTAGCGCTGATGATGGCTTGGCTTCCGGTTCTTACTTTCGTCATCTACCCTTACATGAAGCGATTTACATGGCTGTGTCACTTTTGGCTCGGCCTCTGTTTGGGACTTGCCCCTGCAGGCGCATGGGTCGCCATAGCAGCCGATGTCCACGGATGGGAAGCAATCACAGGCCTCAATGGAGTAGATGCGAACTGGTTGTGGGTTCAAACGATTCTTCCCGTATCCGTTGGAGTTGCATTTTGGATTGCTGCATTTGACATCAATTATGCTCGAATGGATGTTGAGCACGATCGGGAACAAGGCATTCATTCCTTCCCCTCAACCTTTGGTGATACAACAACGACTCGTACGACCGTTCAACTGACCTTGCTCTGGTTTGCTTGCTTTGCGATTTCCGACCCGATGGATGGAATATGGTTCTTGGCTGCTGCGGGACTGATGGCGTTGGTGAACATCTGGGTCGTTTTGCGCATGAATCAATTTGCTGATTTCCAAACGGTCCTCTTTCGAGCGTCAATGCTCACCGGATGGGTGCTGTTGGCATCGCTTCTCTTGGGCTTTGCGAGCGAGCCCCCGCTGACGGCTTGAGGGGCGAGCCATTCATCTACAGGGAAGTGGAATGGAAGATTCATGAGCCGAATGCAACAACCCGGTGTATGAACCCCATTGTTGCATCGTTGCTTGAGTTTAATCAGGCTTTTGAAATACCGAAACTCGACGCTCCAGGTCTTGGTCCAGACGAGATGATTGAACTCCGAATCAAACTCCTGCGTGAAGAAGTGGAAGAATACGCAGAAGCAGCTCGGGCTGGCGACATGGTCGAAATCCTTGATGCCCTAGCCGATATTGGCTATATTCTCGCAGGAACCATCATCAATCACGGTATGCAACACGTTTACGATGATGCCTTCAATGAAGTTCACCGCTCAAACATGGCGAAACTCGTTGACGGTAAGGTCCTGCGAAGAGAAGACGGTAAGGTCATGAAGCCTGAAGGATGGCAGCCTCCGCACCTCGCCCAATTTCTTGAAGAGTGAGATTTGGCACTTCACATGGTTTCATGAACGATGAGCCACTCCCTGCACCATGAGCCGTCCCGTCGCCTTGGTTACTGGTGGGGGTCGCGGTATTGGTGCTGCGATTTCAGACCGTCTGGCCGCCGATGGGTACGATGTCCTTTTGACCTACAATCTCTCTTCAAAGCCCGCTGAAATGATTGTTGACGCCATTCGTGAACGTGGAGATGATGCTCTTGCGGTCAAGGTGGACTGTGCTGATGAAGGCGAAGTTGGACTCCTCGCTCGTCATCCTTGGATGGCAAGGGGAATTGACGTATTGATTCTCAACCACGGGATCTACAATCGTGTTCAAAGCCACAAGATGACGATGGACGACCTCACGGCGACCATGAAAACAAATTTCGAGGGTGCCGTTTCTGTATGGAGTGCAGTTCAACCCTATCTGACTCAAGAGGCCAGAATGGTGGTTGTTGGCTCCCAGTTGAGTATTCGCGGCTCTCCCCATGGCGCTGATTATTCAGCCTCAAAAGCCGCTCTTTCGGCGTGGGCTCGTTCACTCGCTCAATCGCTGGGCCCCGAAGGCAAGCGAGTGAACATCCTCGCTCCTGGTTATGTCGACACCGACCTTCTATCGGGTGATTCTGCAGAAAAACGCGCTCAGCGGGAACATGAGGTTCCACTCCAACGCGTCGGGTCGCCCGAAGACATGGCCTCAACGGTTTCCTTCCTTGTTGGTCCCGATTCATCTTACATCACGGGTGCTATTCTCCACGTGAACGGGGGACTTTATCTCCCCTAAAGGCCACATTTTCGGTGAGTCTATGGTTGAAGAATGGGATGATGAAGGTTCATTTGAGCAACGGGCCAACGCCATTCCCGCCGAGGTAGACTTGAATCAGCGAGATCCTTTTGATCTGTCCAAAGCACTGGAAGGCGCCGTACTGGAGGAATTGAATCCCTCGGTCAAGCGCTTTCACCTCCACGCAGAGTTTAATCCAGCAGGAGACCAACCAAAAGCAATTGAAAAATTGATTTCTCAATTGGAAAATGGTCAAGAACGTTGCGTGATGCTGGGCGTCACCGGTAGCGGCAAAACTTTCGCCATGGCACACATCATTGAACATCTGAACATTCCCACACTCATCATGAGCCATAACAAGACCCTTGCAAGACAATTACATCAAGAAATGGTGGGCTATTTCCCCCATAATGCGGTTGAATATTTCGTATCACATTATGATTATTATCAGCCGGAGGCTTACCTTGCCAAACGGGACTTGTACATCGACAAAGAATTGAGCATCAACGAACGTATCGAACAGGAACGCTTTGCTGCGGTCGCCTCATTGGTGAGTCGGCCCGACTGCGTTATCGTCTCGTCAGTCTCGTGTATTTACGGTCTGAATCCTCCCGAAACCTTCCTCGAATACCATCTTCGCGTTCATGTGGGCCAAGCCATCGAAACCAGCGACCTTCTGCGGGAACTCATCGAATTACAATACCGAAGAACGACCACCGACCTCAAGCGAGGGGAATGCCGTGTGCGTGGAGAAGTTGTTGATGTCTGGATGCCGAGTAGAGACGACCCCCTCCGTATCGTGTTTGACTTTGACGGCATTAAGAGCGTACAGATTTGTGACCCTGTCACGTGGGAAGCTCTTGATACGCTCGATGAGGCTTGGATTCACCCGAAGGAATTTTTCATGACCAGCCCCGAACGCTTTGAGGCAGCATTAACGTCAATTGAGAAGGAATTGAACGAGCGTGCTAAGTGGTTTGCTCGTCAAGGAAGGGAGTTGGAACGCTACCGCCTCGAACAAAAAACCGAGTACGACTTAGAGATGCTCAGAGAGATTGGACACTGCCAGTCCATCGAAAACTACTCACTGCACTTTGACGGTAGGGAACGTGGCCAGCGCCCCTATTGTTTGCTCGACTTCTTTTCTGCATGCGCCAAACAATTCCATGGCGACCCGAAAAAATTCCTTGTCATCATGGATGAATCTCACGTGAGTTTACCACAGGTTGGGGGTATGTATTTCGGTGACAAATCTCGTAAAGACAGCCTGATTGAACACGGTTTCAGACTCCCCACTGCCGCCGATAACCGGCCACTCAAGATTCCAGAATTTCAATCACTTGTCCCACAAATGGTCTACGTTTCGGCAACGCCTGGTGAGCGCGAATTACGTCATCTCTGCGAAATCACGGGCCAAGAATTGCCTTTGGGGCTCCTGCATGCATCTTCTGGTGGTGGTTCAGGGGAAGCTGACCTGAAAAAGAAGCACCCTGATGCAGAATCGATGTATGAGATGGTGCAGAAGATTGACGGCATCGCCAAGATGGAATTACGTCCAACCGGTCTGCTAGACCCTGAAATTGAGGTGCGCCCCACTTCGGGACAAATCAACGACCTCCTCACTGAAATCAACGCCCGTATTGAGGCATCCGAACGATGTTTGGTTACGGTGATGACCATCAAATTCGCTGAAGAGGTGGCGGCCTATCTCAATCGCATGGGTGTCAAAGCACATCACCTGCACTCTGAAATTGATACCATCGAGCGAACAGAGATCATCAACGCTCTTCGCTTGGGCCACATCGACGTCATCGTTGGAATCAATTTACTTCGTGAAGGTCTTGACATCCCCGAAGTCAGCCTTGTGGCGATTTTCGACGCCGATCGCCAAGGGTTTCTGAGAAATGAGCGTAGCCTTCTTCAAACGATCGGGCGAGCCGCACGAAACGAACATGGCAAGGTTCTCTTGTATGCCGATGGATTTTCCCCTGCCATGGAGGCGGCCATTCAGCAAACGCTTGAACGGCGTCAACGGCAGCAAGCCAATAACGATGCGTTAGGAATTACACCGCGCACCATTGTCAAATCGCTCCCCGTAATGGGCGATTCTGTCGACGACCTCATCACTGGAACAACCACCTCAGCGGGTGGATCAAAGCGATTGATTGCGAAGAAAGGCGGCCGTAAAGATGGTGATTGGGCCCAGCGCCTGAACTTGGGAGCAGGGTCTTGGAGCGCTGCTCATGATGAAGAAAAACCAATTGGAAATTCAAATAACCAACTAACATATGATGAGCCCCACGACCTTCCAGCAACACTCAGCAGCGAGGAGCGTGCCGACCTGGTCAACGAGTTGCGCGATGAGATGGAAATGGCAGCAAAAAATCTTGATTTCGAACAAGCAGCACGATTGCGAGATCGTATCCATGAATTGGAACGATGGCAGGATTGACCCATTTACAATGGTGAACATCTTCATGAAGCAAAGGCGCGAGGTGTGGGTATGGCGATGACACCTGAGGACTTTGACAAACCCGTCGTTGATTATGATTTTTCTAAAGCCACGACGCCCAAGGGCCTCATTGAGCAAATGGCTTCAGCAGGCGGCTTTACCGCCACGAAATTTGCAGAGGCTCGCACGATTCTCAACGACATGGACGCCGCGATAAAGGCTGTTGATGGAGACGCTACAAAGGTGACCAATTGGCTTTCTTTCCCCGCATGTTTGTGCGCTACGGGAACCCGCGGCTTTTTCGTAGAAGCGTTAAAACGCAAGATGTTCAACGTTGTTTCTACCACCTGTGGAACGCTTGACCACGATATTGCAAGGGCGTACAAGCATTACTATCACGGTTCATTTGAACTTGATGACATTGAATTAGGCGAACATTCTTTGATGCGCTTAGGGAACGTTATCGTCCCCAATGCCTCCTATGGGGAAATTATTGAAGCAATAGTGATGCCCGCTCTTGAGGATATCTACCAAGAACGAACGGCTGCGAGTGATAAAACGGGAGCTGATGTTTGGTTGGGCTTTGGGTCTGTTCACCTCGTCTGGGCTTTAGGAGAGCGGATTGGGACGCCTGATACCTTGATTTATTGGGCAGCTAAACACCGAATTCCTGTTTGCATTCCGGGCATTACCGATGGGTCCATCGGCGCGCAATTGTTCATGTTCCGCCAAAAACATCGTGATTTCCACATCGATACACTCGCCGACGAGCAGATCATGAGTGACCTCACCTGGGATGTTGAAACATCAAACGCTCTCATGGTGGGCGGGGGCATTTCCAAGCATCACGTGATTTGGTGGAATCAATATCGCGGTGGCTTAGACAGTGCGGTATACATCACCACCGCACCTGAGCATGATGGAAGTCTTTCAGGCGCCCGACTGAGAGAAGCGATTTCATGGGGTAAAATGCGACCTGAAGCACCCCATGTATGTGTTGAAGGGGATGCGAGTTTGCTTCTTCCTTTGTTAGGCGCAGACATTTTCAGTGAACCCTTTGAAGTTTGAGCGTTCATCGGTTGGTCCATTCGGCTAAGAGAAGCATCAACGATTGCCTGAGAGGTGTGCGGGGATTCCATCCTTCACCCGTGTTGGCCTCGAGGAGTTCGTGGAAGCGGGTGATGTCTGGCCGTAGTGGCCGAGTATCGTGTCCACCAAGGACTTCAACCTCAATCGAAGGTCCACCGTCATCGACGAGGTGTTTGATTTGGAAATGACCGGATTGGCCTGCGAGGGTTCGGTCGGTGAGGAGTTTGACCTCAGACCAAGTATCCTTCGGGGGCCAGTAACGGCGCCCTGCAATCCTGTAGGGTTGCAGGCCAGGGGTCATGAAAGGGAAGGCACGAAGGAGTGCTTCTGCAACATCCTGCGCACTGCACCAATAATGCCCAGTCCCTGAAAGGGGTTCGTTTTCTCCCGAAGTAGCACGTTCAAACCAATCTTCAATGGATTCACGTTCATTCTCTGCGCTGCCCGTCGACAACATATGGGTGATGCTGATGTTGACGTCTTCGGGATGAAAGGCAGCATCGTTCTTGTCAAACTCAATGACGATGGCTTGACGACCGTCGTTGGATTGTCTCGAGCCTCCTATGTGGATCATGACGGGGCGGTCAAATTCGTGTTCAATCATTGAGTGGGTCAGTGCTTTGGGAAAAAGTTCCAGAAGCGTAGCCAACCTCTCCTTTGTAGCGAGGTACGCTTTGTGGTCAACTGCGAAATGCACGCCCAGCGGTATACCTCGTTCAAGCAGTGCGTGAGAGAGCGGGTGTGTGGGATTGGAGAGGTGATACCGAGTATTCTCTACTTCCATGTATCCTACGGACAGGGGCGACCTTGATGAATTGATTGTGTATGAAAATTATCAATTGCTTTTTTAGAAAAACAATTAGAAATATAAATGTCTAAAATCTCTTCTCAATAGGAAAAAGTGCAAAATAAGGCCGTCCTGAGCGAGTCGGGGAATGTTCTTCGGGCTGATCCCGAGGCCCCCATGAGTCCAATTGAAAAACGAACATTATTAGAGATGGGATGATGGTGGAAATCAATATGATTTCAACGCGTTATGCGACATTCAAAAATTAAATTTTTTTCTATATTTCAATTGCTGGCGTAATCAATTATGCGACAAATGCAATTGGAAATGATATTTTATTGTACGAATATTATATTAGGTGCCGAGTCGGAGGAGATGATAAGCCGAACACAAATCGGCAAGGAGAGATGGGAAAATGAAGAAAGAAGATTATGACATCCAGGAGTTACTCCAACGGGAAGTCTATGTGAACGACGTAAAGGTGGGTACGATTGTCGGTGAACGACATCATCCAAATGAAGCACGTGTGAAATCCATGCGAATTCAGGTAATCCCTGATGTCGCAGATGAATACATGCGCAAGCCTGCTGAACTAGCACCTTTGCCAAAAGAACTGGTCCACAGTATTCGTGGTGACGGGACAGTAAAATTGTCGAAATCAATGCGTGAACTGCAACGACGATGGCGCAACACGGTCCGTATCGATGAAAAGTTGTACGCACCAGATGAAATGCTTGACCGAGCTGTTCTTGACAACCAAGGCGAAGAAATCGGCGTGATTACCGGCCTCTTCCGTGTCAAGCGAACCTACAAGGGCGTTATCGTATCTACACGAATGCGCATTCAAACGCAATTCGGTGTCGAAGAACAAATCCGCATCCCGATTACTGCTCTGGCACGTACTCGTGAGCGCCTCGATGAAGTGGTACTTTCTCGAACCTTTGACAAGGTCTTGCAACTGCCTTCTTACGTTACGATCAACAGCCTCGAAGAAGAGTGAAGGCCCCGCCTTCCTCGGTTGCATTCCAAGCCGTCATGCTTATGACGGGGGGTTTGGTGGGCCGGATTACCCTTGCGCGGGTGGCTTAGTCGGTTAGAGCACCCGGCTGATAACCGGGAGGTCGCAGGTTCAAGTCCTGCCTCGCGCACCATTTGGTGTTAATCAGCGTAGCCTGCTTGACTCAATGGCCTCGCAAAGAACATGAAGGTCCAACCGTTGCAGTTGAATGAGGGGAGCCAATGGTCGTCGTATCGGGCAGCAACGCAGGAGCAATGGCTGAGCAACTCGCAGAGTCTCTGGGCTGGACACATCATGCGCTCGAAACTCGCCGGTTTCCAGATACGGAAGGCTATGTTCGCATACCTTCCACCCTTATTGACGCGGTTCGTAATGAACCCGTGGTGCTCGTATCCAATACCTTCCCGGATTCAGGAATCGTTGAAACGCTCTTGATGCTCGAGGCCATTAACGATGTACGGCGTGGGGAGTTACAGAATTTACGAGAAATCGGCCCTCAAACCCTACCTGACGTGGGAAAAGGTGTATTTCTTGCAGTTCCTTATTTCGGCTATTCCCGCCAGGACAAACGGTTCAAACCGGGCGAATCAATTTCTGCACGGTCGATTGCTAACCTCATGGCTGGTCAATGCGATGGCATCATCGTACTCGACATTCATGCACCTGAAGTTCTCGGCGATCTGAAAGTTCCTATTGCATTTACTTCAGCCATGCCCGAACTTGCAGAGCATCTCAAAGTAACCGTCGACCCGGATTTCATTCTTTCACCGGACAAAGGTGCTATTTCTCGGGCTACACAGGTTGCCAATCAAATCGATTGCGAATTTTCCTATCTTGAGAAAACAAGGATAGACGCACACACGATTGTTCATAAAGCTAAAAACCTGGATGTTGCTGGAAAACGAGTTGCTATTGTCGACGATATGATTGCTACAGGCGGTACTATTTGCCGTGCCGCTGAAGCACTTCGAAATCAAGGAGCAGTACAGGTTCACGCAGCATGTTCTCACGGTCTGTTCACTGGGGGCGCCATCGCACGCCTTCTTCGTTATGTGGACGGCGTTCATGCTACGGGTTCCTTGGCGAATGCCAGAGATGTCATTTCGGGTGGTCCGGCGTTAGCACGAGGCGTTCATCAATTGCTGGATGAACTTGGGCTTTCGGCTCAATAAATGGCAGACTGCGCCTAATTTTTTAGAACACGGGAACAAATCGTGAACAAATTCCCCTCCGTTGCGTTTATATCCGCGTGGTTGTGCGGAGGAACGCCCGTATCACGAGGAAGGAGAGATTCCAATGAGTGTACATATGACCTTTGAAACCCCAGAAGACCTAGCCAACAAAATCTACGAAATGATTGACATGAACAAAAACGGTCGTGTCAAGAAAGGTAGCAACGAAGTGACCAAAGCCGCAGAGCGCGGAACTGCACAGTTTATCATTCTTGCAGAAGACGTGAACCCTCCAGAACTTTTGGCTCACATTCCGTTGATTTGTGAAGAAAAAGACATCCCATACGGCTATGTTCCCAGTCAGGAATTCCTCGCCAAAGGCGTCGGTATGGCCAAGGGAGCAAATGCTGCTTCCGTCGCTATCATGGAAGTCACCAAAGGTGCCCAAGAAAAATTCCATGAAGTCGTTGAAGAAATCAACGCCATCAAGAAGGCTTGAATCCAAATCAGGAGATGAGGAAGATGAGTGAAGAACTTGGTGGATGGCCAGCAGAAGTGGTCGAAATCGTCGGTCGTACAGGAATGACCGGTGAAGCAACTCAAGTCAAGGTTCGTGTCAACGATGCCCCAAATCCCCGTGACGTCGGCCGTATCATTAGCCGCAACGTCGTCGGACCGATTCGTGTTGGCGATATCTTGATGCTCAAGGACACGGGTCGAGAAGCCCGCAAGCTGAACGCACGGTGATCACATGCCAGAACGAAGAATTTGCAGTTTTACCGGCGATGAAATCGAACCCGGTACCGGTATGATGTTTGTCCGTCGAGACGGCAGTGTCCTCTGGTTCAAGAGCAGCAAGGCTCGCAAGAACCAACTCCAACTCAAGCGCAATGCTCGCCGTGTCAAGTGGACTCGCCACTATGTCAAGGGCGGCATTCAGTGAAATTGCGTCGAACCTGAGGAAGGGTCAATCGCAACGCCCTTAAACGGGTCACTTTTGGATTGGATTGGTGAACACCATGGAAACGACCTATGTTATGATCAAACCCGACGGCGTACAACGCGGTCTTGTCAGCGAAATTATTGGACGATTTGAGCGAAAAGGCCTCAAATTGGTTGGCATGAAGGCCATGGTGCCGAGTGAAGAAATTGCCCGTGCGCACTATGACGTTCACAAGGAACGCCCCTTCTTCCCCGGTCTGATCAAATTTGTAACCTCCGGCCCAGTTGTCTGCATGGCATGGCAGGGCACTGAAGCGATTGCCGTTGCCCGCAAACTCATCGGTGCAACCAATGGACGAAATGCTGAACCTGGAACGATTCGAGGCGACTATGGCATGGACATGGGCTTCAATATGATTCACGGCTCTGATGCACCTGAAACTGCAGAATTTGAACTTGGCCTCTGGTTCCCAGAGGGCCTCATGGATTGGGACAATACCATGGGCACCTGGGTTTACGAGTGAACTCATAAGGCTCAGGGCGTGATGGTGTGGCCGACGTTGATGATGCAAATGCATCTGAGGGCGGAGAGGCAGACCAACCCAAAGGTCACAACCGTCAACCGATTGTTTCCGTGCTCGGTCACGTCGATCATGGAAAAACCAGCGTTCTTGACATGGTTCGTTCCGTTGGTAGCGAACGTCAAGCGAGCGTGATGGACCGAGAAGCCGGAGGGATTACCCAGCACATTGGCGCCACGGAGGTCCCCGCAGACGTTCTCAATGAAACATGCGCCGCTATGATGGGTGGTAAGAAATTCAAATCTCCCGGGCTGCTCTTTATCGACACACCGGGGCACCATTCCTTTGCATCACTTCGTAACCGAGGCGGTTCTGTCGCTGACATCGCCGTTCTCGTCGTCGACATTATGGAAGGCCTTCAGCCCCAAACCATTGAGTCACTCAACATCCTGAAAGAAACGAAAACTCCCTTTGTCATTGCTGGAAATAAAGTGGACCGACTGTACGGCTGGCGCTGTGAGGCAGGAAGGTCTTTCATCGAATCCTTCGGTGAGCAGCGGGAAGACGTTCAGGCTTTATTCCAAGAACGATACTGGAAACTCGTTGGCCAATTCTCAGAATATGGATTTAACCTTGAACGGTACGACCAAATCAGAGATTTTCGTCAAAATGTCGCATTGGTCCCCATGTCTGCTAAGGATGGAGAGGGGCTGCAAGACCTGCTCGCCGTAACCGTTGGTCTGGCTGAACGCTTCCTTGAAGACCGCCTCACCGATACCTTGGGAGCTGCTCAGGGCACCGTGCTCGAAATGCGAGATGAAGTCGGTATGGGCAAAACCATTGATGTCATTCTCTATCGAGGGAGTTTGAAGATTGGCGATACGATTCTACTCGCAGGTCAAGACGGACCTTTCACCACACACATCAAGGGTTTGAAACGCCCACAAGGGATGGCAGAAATGCGAGATGCAGGTAAACGCTGGGTGAATTTTGACGAAATTGAGGCTGCCTGCGGCGTAAAAATCGTCGCCCCCAATCTTGAATCGACCATCGCCGGAACCACCCTCCATCTCGCCAATACCGCAGAGGAAGAGGCTACGGCGAGAGAATCGTTGCGCGAAGAATGGCGCAGTATCTTTGAAAACATGCCCATCATGTGTTCTTCGTGTAAGGACATCTTTGCCCGTCACGCCTTCAAAACACATACGCAGACCGGTGATTGTCAAGGCGCCGAGGAAGACCGAACCGGCGTGGTCATCAAAGCCGATACTGTTGGAGGTTTGGAAGCGCTAGCATTTGAATTACATCAGCGTAACATCCCAGTGCGCCAAGCGACGGTTGGCCCGGTGAATAAAAAAGATATTTTGATGGCGAAATCGGCTGCTGACCCTCTTCAACAGGTGATTCTTGGTTTTTCGACCAAGGCGAATACCTCTGACGTTGCCCAGCAACTCCAAGGCGATGACGCTGAAATTAAATTCATTTCAGGTCCGATTATCTATCATATCATGGATGCCTTTGAGGAGTGGCAAGAAGCAACACAACAGGCAATTGAGGAAGAACAAAGGGAAACGCTGGTCTATCCTGGACGAGTGCTTTTCCTCAAAGACCACACCTTCCGAGCAAAAGGTCCTGCCATTGTCGGAATGCGTGTCCTCGGGGGGCGCATTCATGTGGGACAGCGTCTCATGAAGTTGGACGGTTCATCTGTTGGTCAAATTAAGAGTCTGCGAACCAGGGACTCCGAAGACGTCAAAGAAGCGATGCAGGGCGATGAGGTAGCCGTCGCAGTCCAAGGGCCCACGGTAGGGCGGCACATTGAGGAGCTGGACGAATTTTATGTAGATGTTCCCGAACGACATGCAAAACGCTTGAAGAAGATTGATCTTTCACCCTTGGAAGAGGAAATTCTCGCAGAAATCGTGGCTTTGCACCGCAAAGAGAATCATTTTTGGGGCCGTTAGACAGCATTGACGAATATCAATGTGATGAGCATGAATGAAGAATCAAGCGCACACATTCATATAAGAAATGAAAAGGTCATAGGTCATTGCTGAGGGATGAAGATGGAAGCAAGTGCACAAGCAGGC
Source organism: Euryarchaeota archaeon UBA256 (assembly GCA_002494645.1). GTDB lineage: Archaea > Thermoplasmatota > Poseidoniia > Poseidoniales > Poseidoniaceae > Poseidonia. The sequence goes on from DACE01000041.1 coordinate 63,755, forward strand.
GCCGGAGCAGCACGGACCCAAGACCTAATGGCGACCGTCTCGGCGATTTCAAACAGTTTGATGAATGAAGTCAGTAAAGTCATTATCGGAAAGAACGAAAATTTACGCCGTGTCACCGTAGGTATCCTCTCCAACGGCAACATGCTGTTGGAAGATTTCCCTGGATTGGCCAAAACATTGCTCGCTAACACCTTTGCTCGCGCTCTTGGATGTAAATTTAAGCGTGTTCAATTCACTCCTGACCTGCTGCCTTCAGATATCATGGGGACTTACATGTACGACCAAAAGTCCGGGGAATTCAAACTTCGTGCTGGACCATTATTTGCTAATATTCTCCTTGCTGACGAAATCAACCGTGCACCACCAAAGACCCAAGCGGCCTTGTTGGAAGCCATGGAAGAGAAGCAGGTGACCATCGAAGGTATTACTCACAAATTACCGGCTCCTTTCGTTGTCCTCGCAACTCAAAACCCCATTGAACAAGAGGGGACCTATCCGCTTCCTGAAGCACAAATGGACCGTTTCTTGATGAAGATGAGCATGGGCTATCCTGACCGTGCTGAAGAAAAAGCCATTCTAGCCCGCCGAAAGCTGCGAGGTCAAGACGAACACATCGTTGAACAAGTGACATCGCCAAAGAAAGTTGTCGCCATGCAAAAAGCATTGGAAACAGTTCACGTCGACCCTGCCATCCTTTCCTACATCATTGAGATCGTTCAACGAACCCGTGAAGACCACCGTGTCATCAACGGCGCATCGCCCCGTGCTAGTCAAGCTCTCTTCAAGACCGGTCGGGCTGCTGCTGCAGTAGCAGGACGCAACTACGTCATCCCTGATGACATCAAGGGTATCGCTCTGCAAATCATCTCTCACAGAATCAACATGAAGCCCGAAGCCAAGATTCGTGGAATTACCGGAATGCACATCGTTCGGAAGATTTTGTCCGAAGTGCCAGTTCCAGTGATTCAACCAGCCTGATATCTCAGCGTTCAAGGCTTGCATTGAAAGAGGAGGTCGCACCTCCTAGTAATTGCCGGAGGTCCTTGCAATGAATCCCTACAAGATGGTCATGGCAGTAGCCAACCAGAAAGGTGGATGTGCAAAGACAACGACCGCCGTCAACATAGCGGCTGCCCTCGCCAAAGGTTCCCGTCGCCAGGGGCTCCCTCCCGCCAAAGTACTCCTCGTTGACCTTGACCCCCAAGGGAATTGTGCCACATCCTTTGGCTTAGAGAAAAAGAAGATCAAAAAGACCGTCTATGACTTATTGACCAACGATTCGGGAGAAGAATTGCCACTCATGGAGGAGTACCTCATTCCTCCCGAAGACATCACACGTGCCATGCGAGATGCATGGAGCAATCGTAACGGCGGAAAGAAAGTACCCGAATCCATCAATGCGGGGCATCTTTGGCTCCTTCCCAGCGACATTCATCTCTCGGGCGCAGAGATCGAACTGAGCCATAAAATCGGTCGTGAAACACGCCTCCAAGAAGCCCTTCTTCCAGTCATGGATGAATTCGATTACATCATCATCGATACACCTCCTTCCTTGGGCCTTCTGTCCATCAACGCCATGTGTGCTGCCAATTGGGTATTGGTGCCTGTTCAAGCGGAATACTACGCTCTTGAGGGATTCAGCATGCTCATGAATTCCATCAAGATGATTCAGCGTCGCATCAATCGAAATTTGAAGATTTTTGGCATTGTCATGACCATGGTCGACGGGCGCTCAAAATTGAGCACCTATGTTTGTGACCAAGTCAATAAGAAGATGCCAAATAAATTGTTCAATACCACCGTTCGACGATTGGCAAAGGTCGCTGAAGCTCCGTGGAGCGGTGCGCCAACCGTCATTCTCAACAAACCTACTAATTCAGGTGCAGGTGCAGGGAGTTTAGAATATTGGACGCTTTCAAAAGAAGTTCATCAACGCGTTCAAGAGATGCGCCGAGAATTTGGTGTGACTGAAGCGTCACGTTTGCGTCTTGAGCGTAACATCCGCTAAGGACTTGCGAAGGCCGACCATCGCCTGTAAAAAGCCCGTCTCCGTCCATCTTGGCTTCGCACCCATTAAGTAGGCAAGCAAACCGAGGGCAAACCGGGTAGATGGCATGACCGGCGAAGGAATGACCTCCGTAAGTGTGAGTTATGAGATTCGTAGGCAACTCAATACGTTGAGGACTACGGGGAATCACAAAAGTGTGAATGACATGCTTGCCGAAATGATTCGAACCCATAAGATGCTCAAAATGAAAGGTGAAATTGATTTGCTCCGAGAGCGAATGAAGATCGCTGTAGACGTCGATGTAGAGCATCTTGCTGAACGCCTCAACCTTGCTCCTTTCCAGGTGTGAACGTCATGATGGAATGGCGACCACCAGGCTATCGCTTCACGGCGAAAGATTTGGTCAAAGGCCTGTGCGGAGAAGATTCAGATGAATCCAAACTCATCATGGCAGCCGTTTACGGTAAGGTTGAGATCTTTGCAGACTCAACAGCTTGGAACGGCTTTCTCTGGCTGGTTATGAACACTTTCAAGGTTGAAGGAAAGCCACTTTATTCTGGAACAGAATTGGGGGCACTCAAACAGAGTCTTCCAATTGTTTGGCTCTAATTCTTCCCGTACTTCGCCAACCACTCTTTACCGTACCATCGCCACTGGTCCATGGTCCAACCGTTAGGCAGGCCTCCTTCTGGGAGAGGAGGTGCTTCATCAGGCGGGCTTTGAGTTTCTTCTTCTGCTGGCTCAGGAGCGGGCATACCTGCAATCGCTTCGATACTTTCTTCCTCGTAGGTCATGGCCTCGGCCTCGCCCACGGGTCCGTCGTCCTTGATGTCCAAATCTGCAAAACCGTCGGGCTCTACCTCAAAATTCAGTTGTTCTACTTCATCGTCCCAGGATGCGTCGGAGACAATACCGCCGCCTGCTGAAAGACCACCACGACCTTCCAAGGCTTCTTGAGAGGCACTTGAAGAGAGGTTAGGATCTACACCACCGTACTCTTTGGTAGCCTTGGAAACCTTCCTCTTGTTGATGATGTAGGCTGCACCAAGAATCGCGCCCGTCAGGGCGACGAAGGCGATGATGGCAACCATGATGACTTGATTCAAGGTGTCTTCATCTACGGATAGAGCGGTCTGACTCCCAGCATCATCATCTTTCGTTGTATTCCAAGCGTTGAAACCGAGTCCTGATTCGTTGCCCAGTGTCGCCAAGTAAGCTTGGTATGCCGGGTCGTTCCAACCCATGCAGGCATCCGAAGTATCGTTTTTATCGTTGAGACAGTGGTCTTGTTCGGTTTGGATAAAGCCTCGAGTATCGTCATAATCAGCGTTTGAGCCAACGCCATCTCCGTCTCCGTCAAAGTGTTCGGTTGGGTCAATATCCATCAGTGGTGATTCGGTTCGGTCGACCCATCCGTCTCCGTCTTCATCCAGGCAGCCAAAGGATTCGATTTCGTCATACCCTTTCGGGGCGTTGACGTTGATTGAAACCGCTTTCATCGAGCGACCAAATTCCCAAGGACATGCATCGGGTTGTTCCCCATCAGCAGCGTCCCCATACCCATCTCCGTCGCCATCAATCCACTGCGTTCCTACCTTGGGGAGGGCGTCGGCTCCGTTTTCAATGGTCCAGTTTTCATCAGGGTCGGAGTAACCGTCGAGGTCCGCATCTGGGCAACCATAGCGGTCGTTATTGGAAAACGCATTCACGGTTGGGCATCCGTCCGGCTTGAAACCGATTGGATTGTCTCCGTACCCGTCTTGGTCTTGGTCAGCCCATTGGGTTGGTTCGTCGGGGAATTGATCTCCGTCCTGCCCGTTGATATTATCGCCGTATCCGTCTCCGTCAGCGTCTTGCCACTGGTCCTCGTTGTCGGGAAAGAGGTCGGAGTCATTGCCTACTGGGTTATCGCCGTATCCGTCGCCATCTTGGTCGGACCACTGAGTTTCGTCAAATCGGAAGGCATCGGGGTTCGTTCCGTCTTGGTTGTCGCCGTATCCATCGCCGTCGCTGTCGAGGCTTTGAGAGGCATCAAGAGGAAAGTCATCAGCGAGATCGTTAACGCCATCACCATCGCTGTCCAAATCAAAGTACCTCAACTTGGTTTCACTCGGAGTCACGCCTACTGCATAGAATTGGCCGGTAAACTCTGCCAGTATTCCGATGATATCTCCAGCAGCGGAGAAGGTGCGTTCTTCAGAAAATGAAGTGGCGTTGAGGAAGGATACTTTTCCTTGTTTGGCTCCAATTACGAACATATCGTTCCCATGGGATTGCAAATGTGTTGTTTGCTTGGTGTGAGGGAGATTCACCGATTGCGAGGCCCATGTATCGCTGTTGAACTTGTAGGCGGTTCCACCGTTGGTTCCTGCCAACAAGGTATCGCTTGAAGTGGCTTTGAGTTTCGAGACAATGCTGCTTGAATCCGTCAATGTGGTAAGTGGATTTCCACCACTGTCCTCGATGTAAATTTTGGTGTCGTAAGAAGCGATGGCAAGACGGCCATCATCAAGAATTTCAAAGGCTGAGATACCCGACCCAAAGGTCGCTGTTTGAACTCCGGTAGGGCCTTCTGAGTTGTATTCATCAGCACGGCGTTTTCCTGCATAATATACCAGCCAAAGGTCGCCTTGTGGGTCCCATGCCGCATCGTCAACAGGGTCGGGTGTCGTGATGTTTCTGAAGATGGTCTGCGTGCTCATTTGTACCACCATGACGCCCGTGTCATGAGCTACGGTGACAAGTTCTTGTGCATCATCGATGCGAGCATTGTTGACATCCACATCAAGGAATACGGTCGATTGTGCAGACAATACGCCTTGATTGAGGGCGTTGACACTGACATTCCCTGTGTTGTCAACGGTGAGGATTTTGCCGTCATTCAGCACGCTCCACAGAACCAAGGGGCGGTCTAATTCATCGGTTTGTCCACCGTCGGTGAGGAGTGAAAGTGAGCCTTGCACCATACCGATTGAGGTGGCTTGGAGGCAAAGAAGGGAAACCAGCAAGAAGGCCAGAGAACGCTTCATAGGAAATCGGACGGACACGTAAGATATGAACAACGCGTACGGTTGTGAAGACAACTATTGCCTCAATCTTGTCCTTCTTCCTCTTCTTCTTGAGGTTGCAGGGTTCTTACAGGCGCCTTTTCAACCGGCTTTAATGTCCCTCGGACAGGACGCAAGGTAGCGGTTTCTGGTTTCGCTCTACTGTTGATTGGTGGGCCAGGAACCAGGGTCGGACCGACAGGAGTAATGGTTGCAGTACGCACTTCCTCTTCATCATCAAGCGGTCGAAGAACGCCTCCGATCGGACGCAGCATCGAGGTAGGAAGGGACATGGTCTGCGATTCCGCTTCTACGACCTCTTCGACTTCACTCGCTTCTTCAGTCACTTCGGGCTGGGAAACGCCTTCTTGCTCGATCAATTCT
>DACE01000041.1:69284-128634 GCA_002494645.1 Euryarchaeota archaeon UBA256
GAACTTCCTCGACCACGCCTTCTTCAAGTTCGTGTATTTCTTCTGCTACCACATCTTCTTGAGGAACTATTTGAGGCTCCTCGACAATGGGTTGTCGGACGTTACGAACGGGTTGCGGCATGGCAGATTGACCAATCGGTTGACGAACTGCACGTGGTTGAATGGCTGCAGGTTGTTGGCTAGTGAGTGGCTTCGCACTCGTCATTGGGGCGCGCATAGCACCGAGACCAAGTCGTGGTTCAGGCTCGTTTTGCTGACCCATGAGTCCGCGCAACGGGCGTCCTGCTGCGGCACCCAATCCATCTGGCCGGGCACCGAGTGCGGTCGGGTCCATTGCCCCTGTACCGTAGGCGGCAGGCGCTTGTCCCGAGATTGATTGCATCCACTTCTGTCGCTTTTCAGCGCGTGTATCGGTGGATTGAAGCGAACTGAACTCACGCTCTCGAGTTCGTAATTCCTCTTCATCCATGTCAATTTCACCTTGGATTTGCTGAGTAACTGATTCTCGCATCTTCTCCTCAGCCATTTCTTTGAAGGAGTCCATTTTCTCTGAAAGTCCCTGAAGACGGTCACGAATTTCCGCACGCTTAAGGCCAAGTTGTGCCTCAATTTCAGCACGTATCTGCGCCTCACGCTTGCGAACATCGATGAGTGCTTTGTTGCGCATGATCTCTTCCCGCTTGTCGAGTTGGCGTTCGAGTTGTGTGGCAACTTCGTCTTCCTTGCGGGTCTTGAAGTCGCGGAGTCGCTCTTCCATTTCCACTTCCAATTCCAGTGAGGTTTCTTCCTTCAGCAGGTCAAGGTCGGTCTCATGAGTCAGGCGCTCGTTGCGCAATTGTGCATCGACCTCGGACATGATCGCCTTGCGGGCTGCTGCTTCACGAGATTGGAATTCCAGGTCGAGACGTTCCGTCCAATCCTGCTTATTCACGCCATATTGGAGTTCAAGTTCTTCGCGCAATTCTGCTTCACGTTCGTAACGGTAACGGGAGAGGCGGTTCTGGATTTCTGCTTCACGGGCGTGACGGTAGGTGCTGAATTCATGCTCCATTCGGTGTTCGAGTTCAACTTCGATTTCAGCATGTAGACTTCGTGAGATATCATCGACGGCTTTGCTGAATGTGAGGTCGTATTTTGCCTTGAGCCGTGCTTTTCGCTCAGCGAGCTTCTCGGATTGTGCTTCAGACAGTTGGGATTCGATTTCGGTACGAAGGTCGTCGCGTCGCTTGGCGATGGCCAATTCTACATCTTCACGCATGCGCTCTTCGAGTTCATCGGTTTCCTTGCGCAGTTGCCCTTCAATGTCCGTTTGGAGTTGTTGAGCAATGTCTTCTTCGAGGCGCAAACTGCGGCGTTCAAATTCAACTTTCAAGCGGGCTTCGCGTTGCTTGAGGCGCTGTCGCAATTGTTGCTCCAACCTCGTGCGGATGCCACGTCGCAATTGCTCTTCCCGCTCAGAAAGTAGGGCTTCATGCCCGTCTTCAAGGCGAGCAATTTCCCGTTGTTCCATGTCAACGAATCGCAGTTCCATTTCTTCTTCGAGATTGGCTTCAATGTCACGAAGTCTGTGCTGAAGAGCTTGATTGTATTCAAGGCGCAACCGCTCCTTTTGTATCGACAAACGACGTTCATATTCCTGATGCAGTTGTGTTTCAATCGACGCTTTCATCTCGCTTTTGCGATCTTCGAGTTGCCGGTTTTGCTCAACATCATGTTGGTCTCGAAGCGCATCGACTTCTCGCTGCAAACGCAGGTCCAATTCTTGACGAACCCGTGATTCTTCTTGAGAGAGTGCTTCCCGCTCGAGGCTTTCGAGTTCTGCTTCCATGTTGCTGCGCAGTTCGGATTCAAGTGCGTCCAGCGTCAAGTCGTGTTGGGTCGCCAAATCCTTGGCAATGTTGGCCTTCATGGCGGTGACGCGCTCGGTGATCGCTTGTTGCCGCAAACGGCGTTCACGTCGTAAGTCAGCCCTCAAGCGTTCTTCCTGGCGGAACCGTGCTTGGGTCCCCATGACCTCGTCTAGGGTCGTTGAATCAGCAGATGTAAACTGAGACCTGAGCGAAGCAAGAGTCACCTTATCGGTACTCTCGTGTTCTTTGAGCGCAGTGTTTGCTGCCTCTCCGTTATGGCTTTCGCTCATCCCCATCGGAATCCCATCCACTTTTTCATGGACTTCTCTTCATAGATAAGGAGCGCGACGCGTACATGGGTCATTCATGCGCTTTGAAGACCCAATCATCCATCGCCAAGATGCAAGTTAGAACTTGACAGCAAACGAAGTTTCACAGGCTGGACATTCAATTTCTCTGCGTCCAGGGCGTCGCTTCATCCTGAGGTTCCGCTCACAGCCCGGGCAAGAGATTTCGACGCGGGGTGTTTGTTCATTGAGGGTAAAATGCGTCTCACACATACCACACTTCAGGTGTGCTGGACGGTGGTCAACTCCTGCAACCAATACCTTTGAGCACGCTGGGCAACTCACTTTTTCTTCGTTCCACTTGCGCCGTGTCAACGGGTGGTCAACACGAACCTTTGCATCACACAATTGACAGGTAAGGTCTCCCAATTTCATGGGCAGCATGCCCTCGCATTTCGGGCACGAGAGAGCAGGTGGCGAAATCTTTGATTCGACGGTGTATTCCTCGCTCATCGCAGATCACCGTTTCTTAGCATAAAGAACCAATCGCTCGGGAATAAAGTTCCAAGGCACATCAAGGGTCAGGCCAAATTCTTCCGATAGCCTGGTGATGAGTTGCTTGGCACTGACTTGGTCACGCGATCCCTCAAGGTCAAGGACGATTAAATCCCGTCCTTCTTCATCGATGGCAATCGAGGCAGTGGTGGCGATTTGTGCTGGTGTGGCGGATGGTGCTGCGGAGGCGGCTTGCGATGCTGGAATGGCTTCTGCATTCAGAAGTTCTGGGAGGTTGACCTTTTGCAGAACTCTCCACCATCGAGCACGGCCAACATCACGATGATTTTCGACGAGGTCAAGAGATGCGAGCTTCTTGAGATGATGGTAGAGGTTGTAGCGGTCTACGCCAACGGCTTCCTGGAGTTGTACGGTACTCATCTCTTCAGAACCAAATAATGCGATGTAGGCTGAACGACGTGTAGGGTGGGCAAGAGCGGTCGTAATGGGGTCTCCTCGTACTCGTGCCATTCTCCCACCTAAAGCGAAGATGACCTCTTAGGGTTTGAAGATGTCGCGTGAAAACAACCGCAAAGGTTCAGGCCTTGGTTGGTAAATATCGTTCTCGGAAGGAAGCGAAAGCCACTTTTGTATCATTGACCATGCTTCGTAGTGTTTCCTTAAGCAAGGGGAGTGCTTGCCCGTTTTGGGCCAAGCGGGCGCCGTTGAGGATCACGAGGATGACCGAGGCTTCGTGAATGAGCACTCCAACCCATAACTGGTCGTACCACTGCTGAATCACCGCGAAGACGAGAGTGATGGTGATGGCGACGGAGAAAAAGAGATTCTGCGTCAATGTTCGCTGAGCGACTCGGGCTAAATCAAGCATTTCAATCAGGACGCGCGGGTCTTCCCCGGGAATGAGGATGTCAGCGGCTTCGAGGTTTACCGATTCGCCCGTGCCGACGGCAACTCCGACATCTGCGACAGCAAGAGCAGCAGCATCGTTGAATCCATCTCCAACCATCATCGTCACGTGTGAACTTGAACGTGCTTTGACCCAATTGACCTTTTCTTCTGGGCTCAAACCACCATGGGCTGCACTTTCTGGCAGTCCCACAGACCTTGCAAACTGTGATACTGCTTCCTGATGGTCACCCGATAGAATCTCAACATTGATGTTACGCTTGTCCATTTCTCGGATGAGAATATCTGACCCGTCACGGACATCATCGTGCTTGAAGGTGACAAGGGCGATTGCCGTCGTATCTTTCACCAAAAGGCTGGCTCCGTGCCCTTGTTGTTCAGCGGCTTCAAATGCCTCCATGAGCGTCTCTTCCACCGATACACCGAGTGCTTCGGCCTTATCGGGTCGGATGAAGGAAACCTTCGTCGTGCCGTGAACACCTTCAACGCCTGCATCAATGTCGCTGATTTTACCGATGGTCGCAGGTTGGATACCTTCGCTTGAACAGTAATCGATGACAGCGAGCGCATAGGGGTGAGAGGATCGGGCTTCCAGGCCCATCATAAGTTGAAGGGCAGCCTTTGTTTGGCGTTTCTTGCCCATGACAACTCCATCTACGGTTGGCTTCCCCGAAGTGAGTGTCCCTGTTTTATCCAAAAGAACATGGTTAACCCTCGCCATTCGTTCAAGGGCGTCTCCACCTCGAACAATGACGCCACTGTGAGCGGCATTGGAGAGGGCTGCGGCGTGTGGGACTGGAGTCGCTAAGAGCAGAGCACACGGGCATGATACGACCCAAAGAAGGAGGATGATTTTCCAGTCATTGGGGAACATGAAGTACCATACTGCAAAAGCGCCGAGAAGGACGAAGGGCACCCAAATCGCCGTGAATTTTTCAATTCCGCTCTGGAGGCGAGGCGGTGCCTCGCGGAAGGAATGAACAGCGTCAATGAGTCCTGAAAGGCGCGTGTTGTCGCCCACGGCTACAACCTCACAAATGACAGGGCCGCGTGCGAGCACCAAACCGGCTTCAATAATGTCATCAACTCCAACATCCACTGGAACAGATTCACCGGTGAGTGGTGCTTTGTCAAGTGCCCCTTTGCCTTCAACAATGCGCCCATCAGCAGGAATCAATTCGCCACTTCGAATCTCAATTTTATCTCCAATGCGAATTAAATCGATGGGCACCATTTCGCTGCCGCCTTTCGCTGGTTGATTCACGGGCAAGGTCGGGCCACTTGCCATCGGAAGCGAGAAGCCTACGGCTGCAGTAATCGGCGTAGTTGGTGTAAGGCAAATGGCGCTTTCATCGGTTATTTTTCGTGCTGTACGAGGCAAGCGATCCAAGCCCCCCTGCATGGCTTCGCGAGCCTTGATGAGTGCATCACCTTCTAAGTGAGCGGTAAAGGCGACGAGGATGGCAACGATGAGGGCTTCTTCCCACATTCCCAAAACACAGGCGCCAATGACCGCGAGGCTGGTAAGAACTTGGAATCCCATCTGCCAGTTGCGAAGTGAAGCGAGGGCTTCCTTGAACATTTGAAGGCCACCAATAATCACGCCAGGAAGAGCGATTGCACCGATAACAGGGCCGTGGAACCCAAGCATTTCTGCGAGGATGACCAAGCCGAGAACTGGTAGAGCGATGCCTCCTCCAATCAGGCGCCATTGGTCGGGACGCAGTCGGTTTGATTTTGCCACAGCGAAGGATGGTTCAGTTCCAATGACCTGTTCGAGCGCACGTCTACGGGCTTCTACGAGCTCCTGATTTGCAGTGGATACAAGTTGAACCAAGATACGGTCGTCATCCGAAATTTCAGCATCGAGAATTCCAGGCTGTCGTTTGATGACCCGCTCGAGTTTGGGAACAGGAACACTGTTTCGGTGCGCTACTGCTTTGGCTCGTACACCGACCAATTCATGGTGCTCTACATCGGGAGCATGACCCAGTGAACGCAGGACTGAGGACACTTCAGACATCGGGCCGTGTTCCAGCGTAATGTTGACTTTCACTTCTCCTGAGGTGGCAGAAACATGCGGGCTATCCACCTGCTTCATGTGATTTAATGCGCCCATTGCCTTTGCAGCACAATCCGGGCAATCCATGCCGAGAAGCGGCCATGTCACGCTAAAACTACCACTGACTTCTTCGATTACCGAAGTATCCACAACTTCGGCTTCGAGATAGGACAGGTCTTCTTCAACGGGTTGAGGCTTGACCTTTTGTTGACGCTTGGGTTTGGCGACCACGACCTCATCGTCTTCAAGGGAGAGAAAGACTTCGTTGCTTTCGTCTTCCCCCATAGATTTAGCAAGGGTCAGGTATTGATGAACCCTCCCCTACAAATCAAATTGGAATGGCCATCCCATGCGAATCTTCTTCCCCAAGAGCCCGGTGCGCATAGCATGGAATGGCTTCCAGTAGAATGGGTACCGGATGTTGTTGTTGTCGACATCGATGGAACCCTTACGGATGGAAAGAAGCGCCTATCCATGGCCGCCGTTCACGCGCTACAACGACTGGAAGCGCACGGTATACCCGTGGTGTTAGCCACTGGAAACGTTCGTGCCATCACCTACGGATTGTGGCGATTCCTCGGCCTAACAGGGCCCATATGTTGTGAAAATGGAGGCGTACTGTGGCATCCAAAATGGAAAGGGCCTGTCGTGCGGGCTTCTGGGAAAGAAGCCCGAAAAGCTGCCGAGTGGCTGGCAGGAGAAATCCAAGGCTTGGACAGCCAAGGCATTGAAACCAATCAATGGCGGGAAAGTGAGTGGTGTCTTTTCCCGTACGAAGACCTCGATGCGGTGAATGAGGCCATGGCCAGAAGCGAATGGAAGCATTTGGATGTTGTCCGCACGGGCTTTGCAATCCACCTCATGGAGCCACATCTTTCCAAGGGCCACGGTCTTACAGAATTATTTGAACGTATGAATTGGTCACCGTCTGGAGCACTCTGTGTTGGCGACGCCCCCAACGATCTGTCGATGTTTGAATTTGCAAGGTGGGCCGTCGCTGTCGGCGGAGCATTTGATGAAGTTACAGCAGCGGCAGATGTCATCTCTCCACACATGCACGGTGATACCTTTCCACCATTGGTTGAGGCCATCATTCAAGCGAGATCAAACAGGTGAGAATACAATATGCTGAGCATGGGTATTGACATCGGCGGAAGTGGCTTTCGTGTGGGTGTTTTTGACACCACGACTGGCGCCTTGCAGGGAGAATTCTATCAACATCAACATCAAGCACCGGTCGGCCCCGAAACACTTGTTCAACAGCTCCATCATCACCTTGAAACGGCCGAATGGAAAGGTCCTCTTGGTATTGGATTTCCAGGAGTGATCGAACAAGGCCGGATACTTACCGCCCCCAACCTTGGTTCTGATTGGATTGGAATTGCGCTTCATGAAGAACTGAAAGCCCATCATAACGGGTGCTTTGCTCTCATGAACGATGCTGATGCGGTGGCACTTGCTGAGCATCGTCTGGGCGCGGGGCGAGGTGAGACGGGAACGCTTCTGACGCTCACCATCGGTACGGGTATTGGCACGACGATTCACCGCAACGGCATCATGACGCCGAATCTTGAATACGGCCGTCATCAACATCCGAGACTCGAAGGATGTTTAGAAGAGCATCTTTCAGCAGCGGCTCGGTCAAAGCATCAGTGGTCCATCGAGCAGTGGGCAGAACGCTTCCAAGAGGGCTTGGTTCATTTTCAAGACCTTTTGAGTCCCGACCGCATCGTTCTTTACGGCGGTATCATGGAACATTGGAGAGAGATTTCAACCCTCCTTTCAACTTCAGCTGTACTGAAACCCGCACGCTTTGGTGAAACTGCTGGCGCTTTGGGTGCTGCGCTTATGGCCATTGAGGATGTGAGAGGTTCACTTGGTTGAGGCTAAGGTGAATGAAGTGACCATTTGCATGGCTTGACCGTACTTGATTTTGCCAACGTATTCTTTGGCACGCCCGTGTGTGATCACACGGAGACGGAAGATACAGGTGCGCTTTGTTTTTCGCTTGCGATGGTGTTTGTAAAAGTGAACGCCGACTTTGTAGGTCCCAAGAGGAGCAGTATTGGTCCACACGACGTTTTCAACAGGAGTGTTTGAGAGCGGTCGAACGTTCATGTCAACGTCCAAAAGACCACCGCAATCACTTCGTTTATTATTGAAATAAATACGTTCACCAGACGGGCAAAAGAGATGCAAATCCAGGTCGTTATAATCGTCCCATGCAAGTGAAATTTGAACAACACCTGATGCTCCACCTTCTCTCTCAAGCCGTTCATCAATTGCAGTTTCCAGTTCTTCGGTGGGGTCGGCGACGGTCACTCCACTTCCAATTTCTTCTTCAGCCACCAACGTAGCGTGCTCCTGCATCGGAGGTTCATTGGACTGAATCCATTCACTGCGTCGCTCAAGTTCTGATGCTCGCTCCTCCTCACTTTCACCAGGGCTCTCTTGAGGTGATTGAATCAGGTCGAGCTCGACATAATTTCGGTCCCGGCGCTCGTCTCGTTCATGCCATGCTTCTTGTTCATCGGTAGGCAGGTCTCCCACCTGTGGATTGTTGAAAATGAGGCGCATTCGTCCTGAACGTTGTTGAAGTTCCGTTCGTGTGCCGTATTTGTCAAGTAAGGCTTTGGCTCTCAGCCGCTGGTTACGAAGACGCCACTGCTTGAGAAGCAGATAGAGACCTCCTCCACCCAACGCAAGACTTGTTGCGGCGGTTAATGGTTCAACCATGATACTTATTTTTCGCCTCCTCCTTTATGAGAGGCGCGATGGGAGTGTCTCAAGCGAGGAACTCAGCGTTAAGTGCATCAAGAGAAGCCTTACTGGGTCGCAGTTCCTCGTCTGGGACATCGATTAAGGCTTGGTCGACCAGACCCAAGTCTTCTGCCAGAGAGGGCTTTGTTGGGTCGAAGTACAGCAGGCCAGTTACGTGTTTCTTGGTGGTCTCAGCATCATGCAGTGCGGTCAAGGCAGCCATGGCGTCGGCAGGGTCATGCTCATCTGAGATGGTCTCCAAGCGAATGGTCGAACCATCGTGAAGGGTGATATCTCGGAAATGACCTTCAGGGACTTCGATCTCTTCCATGGGGTTGAAGTGGGGGATGTAATCAGCCATGTGCAGAGTAATCTCATTCTCTTTGACGTAACCATAGGAGCGCATGGATTCGTCGTTATTGTTGAAGGTAACACACGGTGAAATGACGTCGATAAGAGCGAAGCCTTTGTGGGACATGGCGGCTTTGATGAGGGAGGTCAATTGTTTCTTAGAGCCCGAAAATGAACGAGCGACAAAGGTGCATCCCAAGTTGATGGCCATTGCACAGAGGTCAATGGGTTGAGTTTCATTGACTGCCCCTTTCTTCTTCTTAGAACCGACGTCTGCGGTTGCGGAATATTGCCCTTTGGTAAGGCCGTATACGCCGTTGTTTTCCAGAACATAAACCATGTCCATGTTGCGACGAATGGCGTGAATGAGCTGACCGATTCCAATCGAGGCGGAATCACCGTCACCTGAAACACCGAGGTAGAGCAAGTCCTTGTTGATGGCGTAAGCGCCTGTTGTCACCGAGGGCATGCGGCCGTGTACGGTGTTGAATCCGTGGGATTGACCGAGATAATAGGCGGGTGTTTTGGATGAGCATCCGATTCCCGACATCTTAGCAATTCGGTGGGGTTCAATGCCGTTTTCCCATGCAGCGTTGATGATGACGCTTGAGATTTGGTCGTGACCGCAGCCGGGGCACAGAGAGGAAGGGCCTCCAGTGTAGCTGTCTTTAGGTTCGTTCAAAACGTTCAACTTAATTGCTCGTGCTGGTTTTTCGCTCATTGCTTCACCTCCTCAAGTGTTGCCAAGATTCGCTCAGCGTAGATGCGTGCTCGTGGTGGCATACCCTCGCTGTAGGCGACAGAGTGAACTTTGGTCACCACATCATTGGGTAATTCTCGGCGAAGAATACCGTAGAGTTGTCCGTCTCTGTTGATCTCAAGAACGATTACAATTTCGTGGCGACGGATAAATTCCTCAACTTCCGAATGGAAGGGAAGGGCACGAACACGGCACTGACTCACCTTCATGCCGGTTGCTTCAAGAATATCATCAATTTCTTGAATCGAATTTTCCATGCTACCCAAGAAGATAATACCGACTTCGCACTCTTCTTCCTCTCGAAGGATTGGTGCGGGCAATTCATCGCGTGCATTGTTGATTTTCATCTTTAATCGGGCCATGAGATTGTAGTAATCCTCCGGCTTTTCCGAGTAGACGCCCATGGGGTTGTGCCCTGTTCCTCGATAGAGGATAGGTGCCATGCCCGAGCCAGGCAGAGTGCGGTAGGGAATGCCATCACCGTCGATGTCAAGGTAGCGTCCAAAGGTCTCGAAAGCCTCGAAGACATCTTTTTCACGGACGACCTTTCCTCGGTCCATCGGGATGTCTGGATAGGTGAATCCTTCACAAGCCCAACGGTTCATGCCCAGGTCCAAGTCACTCATGCCGAAGACCGGTGTTTGGAAGCGCTCGGTATAGTCGAAGGCCCGCCACCCGAATTCAAAGCATTCCTCAACCGTTCCAGGCATCAGCACGATGTGTTGTGTATCTCCGTGACTGCCCTCATAGAGCATGGCAATGTCCGATTGTTGGGTTCGCGTGGGTAGGCCGGTTGAAGGGCCAACACGAGTTACATCCCAAAACACGGATGGAATCTCAGCAAAGTAGGCCAAACCAATGAATTCCTGCATCAAAGAAATGCCTGGTCCGGAGGTAGCGGTCATGCCTCGTCCTCCAGCCCATCCTGCACCGAGTACCATGCCAGCAGCCGCGAGTTCGTCTTCGGCTTGAATCACAGCGCAGGTTGCGTTTCCATCTTCATCGGTACGCAAACGAGGGATGTAATTGATGATGTTCTCCGCAAGCGATGAGGATGGAGTGATGGGGTACCATGCCAGAAGTTGAGCGCCACCGTAGTGGGCGCCAAGGGCAGCAGCCTCATTTCCTTCAATGAAGAATTGAGGCTTTTCAATGGTGCGCATTTCTGCACCATAGGGGTCCTCTTTGGTCAAGTGTTCCTTGCAGTAGTCCCGGCCGAGGCCGAGGGCGGTGATGTTCAATTCAATGGCGGTCTCCTTGCCCTTGAATTGCTTAGCAACGGCGCTTTCAAGGCAGGTCTGGTCAATATCGAGTAATTCTGCAAGTACGCCCACATAGATGATGTTGGTCACTAATTTAGCTATTTTTGGATTGATTTTTCGAGCGAGGGAACTCATGGGAACTGGATATGAAATAATGTCTTCGCGCTCGACTGTTTTCTTTTTCGTGTCGCTGTTCCAAATGACAACGCTACCGGGTTCAAGCGCAGCCAAGTCTTCCTCCCATGTTGCTGGGTTGACTAAGATTTGGATGTGCGTGCGGTCGCCAGGGGCCTGATATCCTTGGTCGGAAAGCCGAACGATGTACCACGTAGGCAGTCCTGAGATGTTGGAGGGGAAGAGGTTCTTTCCGCTGACTGGAACGCCCATTTCGAACAAGGATTGGAGCAGGATGAGATTGGCGGATTGTGATCCAGTTCCGTTGGCGGTGGCGATGTTAATGGTGAAATCGTTGATGATAGGCTCCATGGGTGCTCATTCCTCAGTTGCGGTGAGTCCGGTGACTCGTCCTTAGGGCACTGGGTTGGCATACACTCTTTGAACATGTTGTCGGCACATTCCCCCTTTTTGCCGTCAAATGGACCAAGCCTTAAGGCGCGAGACTCAAAACCAATTGGCGCCTCGGGGTGTTCATGTCCGATGATGGAATGGGCCCTGCCTGGGAAAAAGCTGAGAAGGCAATCACCAAAGGAAAAGGAGAATCTGCTCTCAAGATTCTTCGCGAAGCAGACCCCAATGGAAAAGAAGTCACGACCTTGCGCTTGGCAGGGCATGCAACCTGGCTCAACGCTAAATCAAACGGGAATCGGGCCGAATATCGAAAGGCAGCAGGTTTACTTCGTGAAGCCACCAAAAAGAATCCGCGAGACAAGAAAGCAGGGAATCTGTATAATGATGTCTTGAATGAGATGCAAAACAAGGGCATCAGCGAGACAACCCTCCCCCGCCTGCTCAACGACGGAACGCCAACTCCTGCGGGCATCATGGCTATTTTGTTGGCTGGAATCCTCCTCTTGGCCGCCGTTAACCTCGCCAATCGCACCGATGTCACCACCGATATCGTTGAACTTGAACTGACTTGGAACGGCGGTTCAGACACCGGTAAGGTCACCATTGAACTTTATCCATCGGACGCTCCAAACCACGTTGACAACTTCAAAACCCTCGTCAATGACGGTGATTACGATGCCACAATTTTCCATCGCATCATCGACGGGTTCATGATCCAAGGTGGCGATTTCACCAATCAAGACGGGACAGGAGGCCATGCGGGCAACTTTTACGAATACTGCAACGGACAACCTTCAACCGATTCCTCCTGCAGCGGAGCAGGAGAAACGGCTTGGACCGTTCCTGACGAGGCTGACAACGGGCGCGTTCACAACTCCTGCACCATCTCAATGGCAAAGACCAGTGCACCACACACGGGTGGAAGTCAATTCTTCCTCATCCCCGAGGACAGCGCACCCGACTGGCTTGATGGTGTTCACACCGTCTTCGGTAGCATCACTGACGGCTGCGAGCACGTGACAGCAATTTCCGAGGTAGCAACTGGGGAAGGAGATGTTCCTGTAGAAGCAGTCACTCTGGTCTCTGCTACCTTCGTTGGCTCTGAAGTCACACCTTGGTACCAATTCTGGTGAGGCTCACCCCGAGGTCTGCTCGGCAGACGGTACGAGGGGTTTCTTCATAGACGGGTGCGTTTTGGCCGTTATCATGGCGACTTTGGACCCCTTTAACGCACGACGTCCGCTTGAAGTAGGTGGCGATTATTTTGCCCTTGACGCCTTGGATGGCAGTGGACTTTCAACCGGTCACCTCCCCTACTCCATCCGTATCCTCCTCGAAGGCGCTTTGCGAGCCCACGATGGCTTTCTCATCACCGAAGATGACATCCGTTCCATCGCTGCTTGGGCACCTCAGGGTGAGCGAGGCGAGATTCCTTTCCGACCTTCTCGTGTAATTCTTCAGGATTTTACCGGCGTTCCTGCAGTGGTTGATTTGGCTGCTCTGCGTGACGCCATGGTCGAAATGGGAGGTGACCCTGAAAAGGTCAATCCGCAAGTACCCGTTGATTTGGTGATCGACCATTCAGTTCAAGTGGACGTTTCAGGCGCTCACGCGAATGCTTTAGACCTCAATCTCGACATTGAATACCATCGTAATATGGAGCGATACACCTTCTTGAAATGGGGCCAGCAATCGCTGGCAAACTTCCAAGCAGTGCCCCCATCTCGTGGTATTGTCCACCAAGTGAACCTTGAATTCTTGGCCAGCGTTGCCCGTCAAGAAAATGGCGTATGGCTGGCAGACACGCTTGTGGGCACGGATTCCCACACCACCATGGTCAATGGATTGGGTGTACTTGGTTGGGGTGTTGGTGGTATTGAGGCCGAAGCCGTCATGCTGGGTCAACCCATCTACATGCTCGCCCCCGATGTCGTCGGTGTCCGCTTGACAGGCGAACTTCAATCGGGTGTCACAGCGACCGATATGACGCTGCGAATCGTCGAAATGCTCCGTGAGCACGGCGTCGTTGGAAAATTCGTTGAGTTCTTTGGCTCCGGCATGAAAGCCCTTTCTCTCGCTGACCGTGCCACCATCGCCAACATGGCGCCTGAATACGGTGCTACATGCGGCTTTTTCCCCGTCGATGAACGAACCCTTGACTACCTTCGTTTAACCGGGCGCGAGGATGCTGCTATCGCTGGGGTTGAAACCTACGCCAAAGCTCAAGGTCTCTGGTACGAGAAAGGTGCAGAAGAGAAATCCTACACCGCTGTTCTTGAACTCAACCTTGACAATGTCCTTCCCGCACTTGCCGGTCCCAAGCGACCTCAAGACCGGGTTGATTTGCACGAAATGAAAGAGCACTTTGTCGAAAGCCTCACGCACGAAATCGGACATCACGGACACGGCCTTGCTGAAAGTGACCTCTCCAACGGCGCTCTTGTTGACTTGGACGGTGATCGCTTCGACCTCAATCACGGTGATGTCGTCATCGCCGCGATTACATCATGCACGAATACCTCAAACCCTGGTGTGATGCTCGCTGCAGGTTTGCTGGCTCGAAAGGCTCGACAACGTGGCCTGAGCGTCAAACCATGGGTGAAGACTTCACTCGCCCCCGGTAGCCGTGTTGTCACGGAATATTACGAAGCCACTGGACTTCAAGAAGACCTCAACGCTATGGGCTTCCATGTCGTTGGCTACGGTTGCACAACCTGCATCGGAAATTCCGGCCCCTTGGCAGAACCTATTGAGGCGGCCATCGATGAGGCAAACCTCATCGTAGGCTCGGTGATTTCAGGTAATCGTAATTTTGAGGGGCGAGTTCACGGGAAGGTCAAAGCCTCCTATCTTGCGAGTCCGCCCTTGGTTGTAGCGTATGCAATTGCGGGCAGTCTCGAAATCGATTTGGCCACTGAGCCAATGGGGTATGACTCCGAAGGCCTCCCCGTGATGCTGTCTGAACTCTGGCCCAGCGATGAAGAATTGGATGAAGTGATGAAGGTCATCACGCCCGAGATGTTCCGCCAGCGCTACGCAGATGCCATGAACGAACCCCGTTGGAACAGCATTCCCGCGGAATCATCTCCGCTCTATCCGTGGGTTGATGACTCAACCTACATCCGTCTTCCAACCTTTTTCAGCGGCCTTTCTGCTTCGGCAGAGCCCATTCAACCCATTCACGATGCAAAGGTACTGCTCAAGTTGGGTGATTCCATCACGACCGACCACATCTCTCCTGCGGGCTCCTTCCCTTCAGACGGCCCTGCCGGTCGTTGGCTGACCGAACGCGGTGTTCAGCGCGGTGATTTCAACTCATTTGGTAGCCGCCGGGGCAACCACGAAATCATGATGCGAGGTACCTTCGCCAACGTGCGCATCCGCAACCAGATGGCACCTGGCACTGAGGGAGGCTACGCCCTGAATCATGAAAGCGGCGAAGTGATGTCCGTCTTTGACGCTGCCCGAATCGAAGCGCCCAAAGTTGTTCTCGCAGGCAGTCAATACGGTACGGGTTCGTCCAGAGACTGGGCCGCTAAGGGAACGTATCTCTTGGGCGTCAAAGCCGTTCTTGCCACATCCTTTGAACGAATACATCGTTCGAACTTGGTAGGAATGGGGGTTTTGCCCTTGACGTTCAAAGAGGGCGAGAGTCATGAACTACTCGGCTTGACAGGCCATGAAGCCTTTTCCATACCCGTCGATAACGACGTCAAGCCACTGCAGTGGCTCACCGTTGAAGCCAAGGCTCAAGACGGGACCGTTTCAACCTTTGAAGCGCAAGTCCGCCTTGACACGCCTGTGGAAGTTGAGTACTATCGTAATGGCGGCATTCTGCACACCGTTCTTCGCCAACTCGCTCAAGAAGAGTGAACAGTCCATTAGGTTGATAGCCAAGAAGAGGGGAGATGAAAATCAATGAATCGACTCCGTGGCAATGTTCGATACCGATTCCGCTCAGATGATCACGACGTGAACATCTCCATTGAAGGCGATGTTGAGTGGGTAGAGAAGTATGTCGAAGAACTCGGTCTTCAAGGCGTTGGATGGACCATGCCAATGGGTACTCAGGTCGAAGCAACCAATCTTTCGAAAGTGAGCCTTGAGCGGAAAAAGGCAGGCATCAATATTGAGATGGAAGACGCTCCCGAAAGCACAAAACCAGCAGACATGGGTCCAGAACCTGACCCAAGCCGAATCCCGATCGTGCGTCGTCCTATCGGAGAACTGGACTTGAAAGCAAGATTGAACGCAGCGGGCCTTGAGGCCGCAGAGAAACCCGATATGATCGATTTGATGGATATCCTCGATGACATGGACCCTCCCATGCCCGTCCAAGGTGCCACCAGCGTTGACCCCATGGCTGAGGCTTGGTTGAGGGAATTGTTACAACTCGTGGTTCGTGACCACGGCATCACTGGACTGCGTACTGAAGATATCGAAGAAATTGCCAGCAAAAAACTTGGCAACCGTGAGGGCACTACGCTCGAAGTTTGGTTGGAATCCCTCTTCTCAGCAGGCAAACTCGTGAAAATCCATGGTGGGGATGCAATCGGGTGGGGTCCATCTCCAAAATGGCTTTCAGGGCGATTTTAACCAGCGAGCAGTGTAATCTTCCACCTCTAAAAGTGACCATCAATGGCGGTTAGCGAGCCACCTGTCCACGAACCTAACTACAAAGGCATTATATCCCAACAGAACTTGGACGAAGCAAGTGATGTCAATGCAATCTCAAACCGACCTCTCTAAAGCCCGAATCCGCAGTATTTTCCTCACTACGATAATGTTGCTCAGCACTACGGTTGCTCTCGCCGCTACGTCAAGCGCATCTGTGGCACGAACTTACACTACCAACCGTGATCCATCCGACATTGCGATTGGTGACTTCAATTGTGACGGCCATAATGATTTGGCCGTGGCTACTGACGGGACCCACTCCATGACCATCCTCTGGAACGACGGGAACGGAGATTTCAGCGAACGCCAAGACATTTGGGTTGCTGGCAACCAAAGCCGCAACGCTGATTGGGATGAATTCGCTAACGTTGAATTCGTTGAAGTCGGCGAATTCACTGGCGATAACGCACCAGATATCGTAATTTATCAAAAGAACAATCCCTTCAAGACCGACGATTCAGGTGCTCCAGCTGGTGAGCCTGGTAACGTCACCATCATCGAGAACGGTGGATGTAACAACAAGGACTTTTCAATCGGCGAGCGTTTCACCCACTTTTGGGTGTGGGACTTGGCCGTAGGAGACGCCGACCAAGATGGTAATGATGATATTTATGTCCTTGACCTCTTGTCTGATATTACCTCACAGCGTGTTGTCACCTACAGGAGCCCAATCACCTCATCTACCAATGGTTTCGTCACCGCTTTAGGGTCATCCCAACAAAACACATACCGCAGTATTGAGGTCGGTGATTGGGGTGACACGAACCCGTCCTTTGGGTGTCAAGCAGCCCCGTCTACCACAGACGACGACATTTTCCTACTCCGCAGTGAAGGCCTTGATTACTCCACTGGACAAGTTACAAACCCAGGTAATGATGACAACATCTCCATCATTGAATACGACTGTATTAGCCAAAATTACCCAGCCAGCTACTCTTACGGAACCAACCAAGCAAACACAGCTATCATCAACATGGCAGCTGTTACAACTGAAGATTTCTCCATCGCTGACATTGGCGGCAACGGATACATTGACACGATTGCGATCATGGACGGTGGCGTTGAAAATGTCACCTTTAGGGAAGCCACGGCTCAAGGAACCTTCGGAAATTCCCAAAGTGCATACTTTGGGCCTTATATTTCGTGGACTATCGCCGTTTCTGACCTCAATGGAGACGGTGAACCTGACTTCGTTAACCCGACCATCGCTTACCAACAAAACACAACTGACTCTGCGGGTGGCAGCACATCCAATTTCTGGTTAAATTATCCAACGACTGTACAAGTGACGCTCTCGGATGGAAATGGTGGCCACGTGAGCCCGCTCTCATACGATGCCGGTCGTCGGCCATCGGCTGTAGCCATTGGGCAACTCCAAGGTGCTTCGACCTCCGCTCCCGACCTCGTTGTTGGCCATACCGACTACGCCTTCGGTGGCTGGCGAGACAACTTCGGTTGGCAAGGCCAATACGACACGTTGACCATTGTTGAAATGGACAATACCGACTTGGCTGTGACCGACCTTGATATCTCCCCGACGGACCGCTTCTTTGGCGTTGTAGGGGAAGGAACTCG
Organism: Euryarchaeota archaeon UBA256; assembly: GCA_002494645.1. Classification (GTDB taxonomy): domain Archaea; phylum Thermoplasmatota; class Poseidoniia; order Poseidoniales; family Poseidoniaceae; genus Poseidonia. The sequence goes on from DACE01000041.1 coordinate 86,819, forward strand.
TACCATCAACGTCACCGTTACCAACACGGGTATGGACACCCTGAACGGACAAACGGCAGACTTGGATGTTGAACTCAAGATTGTTGATGAGGCAAACTCAACCAACAACACCGTTTACTCCAACGATTGGGACAGCCCTGAAGTCAAGACTGGCTGTGGGTCAGGGTGTTCCTGGACCTATGAAGAATACATTGACGGCGCCACCAACTGGCACCTTGAAACCAATCACTCCACAGGTGCAACAGGCAGCGGCAATAACGACGACAATGTCTCTGCAAATTACCTCAACCCAACCGACTTTATGTGGGCTGGAGACATGAAGACCAACGCTTCAGGTGACACATGGAGTGGCTACGGTAAGAACTGGGACGACGCAATGGTCCTCAATGATGTAGACCTCACTGGGGCTGACCGTGCCTTCATGAGCGTCGAATTATTCCGTCACCTGGGCTTGGGGGCTCTTGGCAATTCTGATGGAACAGGCTTCATTGTCGGTGACGTTTGGGACGACCTTGCCATTGTCGAGGTCGGTAGCGACGAGTCCGGATGGAATCTCATCGGTTGCCCACAACTCGCTGCCATCCAAGGCGCATGCGCTTCAGGAGCATCCATTTGGGGCGGTTTTGACAACGACCGAATGTTCAAGATCAACGCCTGGGGTGCAGCGCCCGAAAACATCGTGTATTACGGGCTTTACAGTCCAGGTACCTATTACGGATGGGACAACTTTACCGAAGAAGACCTTGGTGTCTTCGACCTCTCCCCTTGGGCTGATGAAACCGTTGACATCCGCTTCCGTTTCCGTACTGGATTCCAAGGTTCAACCGCTGACGATAACGAAAGCCGATGGAGTGGACGCGACGGTTTCGCCGTAGACAATCTCTCCATCTGGAAGCAAAACACGGCTTTCCTGCCAAACTCACAAATTCAATCCACCACCATTGGCCCGTTGTCCAACCTTCAACCTGGACAAGAATACACGACTTCGATTCAAGCCGATGTCCTCAACGACACGACCTATCGAATTTCTGCTACCTTGTCCAGCAACACTTGGGACGAACAACCCATCAATGATGATGCGATTGGCTATGTTACACCATTCAATCTTTACGACCCCACTGTTGAGTCCATTGAATATTTCAAGCCAGGTGGACTTTACGCAGAAGGTATCTTTGACATCGGTGTCACCACCAATAACTTTGGTAATACTCCTGTTGACTTTGGTATTGAAGCAACGGTCTATTCTGCAACACCGTCTGACGTATACTGTGGAACACCATCCGCAGTCTGTGCTGAATCCTTTGAGGGTGGTAGCCAAGGTTACCGATACTCAGAGAAGACGGATGGATTGCAACCCAAGGGTGCGATCTACAACGAGAACAGTTGTTCGACGAAGATTTTCAATAACAACGCCTACTGGTTCGGCCACCCATGTGACACATCAACCAACGGTTACGACGATGCTTGGGCCAATGAAACGTTGGTCATCCCAGATATTGACTTGACCTCAATGGCAGGAGATTTCGTTTCGCTGAACTTCGAGTACTACGCAGATACCTTCTACACTACCGACCAAGACGGGAATATCGACCCCAGTGACTACGCTGTGATGACCCTTGACTGGCTCAAAGACGGAGCGAACTACACCGGTCTGGTCTACGCTCAATGGAACGACTACAACGAAGACGGGACTTGTCAAAACGACGATGACGGCAACGGCATCGTCAACGCAACAGAGTCCATTGACCAAACGGAATTGGATTTCATCGGTGACGCATCGAATTCAGAAGGAACATCAAATTACAACGTCTTCTTCAACAGTGACGATCTTGTTAAGACGACCAGCCTTGACCTGACTCACTTGTACATCCAGAACCGTTCTTCATCCGATAGCAGTCAGTGGAGAACGGAGTGCATGTCGCTTCAAGGCTCGACAGTGGACGTTAACTTTGAATTCCAATCCGATGATGATGGACGAAATGGTATCAATGACGGTTTCAAGGGCGTTGGTATCAACAACATTTCCCTTCAGGAATACACCTTCGTTCAAGACGCTGTTTACTCCGACTCACGCACCAATGTGGATGCTGAGGAGGCTGCAACCAGCACCATTGCGGCCCACGAATTCCAATCGGGAGTTTATCGTTTGGATATCAAGACCGTCTTTGACAACACCACCATGGGCAAGCCTTGGTACAACGACAATGAAATCTCAACCGCCAACAACATCGAGCGTGTGATTTTCAACGTTGAATCCGTTGACATTTCCATTGGTAAACCTGACACATTGACGTGCCACAGCGACCAAACATTACCCTGTGTCCTTCCGATTGATGGCGCTTTGACCCATTCATGGGAGTTCCAGGCCACCAATGGTGTTCTGGCAGGCGACTATGTGTTCTACATGGAAGTCACTGACATGGCTGACGGCAGCCAGGCTCACATTGTGAGTTCAGGACCTGCTGTTACTTTGGAGAACCAAGAGAAGACGGATGTTTCCTTCACACCTTGGAATGGATGGCAAGACGGCCATACGTACAACATCAGTTTCTATGGCCAACTTTCAGACGGAAGCGAAACCGGTAACGTTCGGTTCTTCCACGCTACATTTGCGAACCAAGTTGACATCGCCATCCTTTCGGACACATCGTCTCGAACGACGGCAATCAAGCAAGATTTGGCCATTCTCAACATGAGCTACACCCAATTTGAGATCAATGACTGGAGCACCTACTTTGACGCAGGATGGTTCACTCACTACGACAAGATCATTCTACCTTGGCAAGAAGTCTTGGTTGCGAAAGACACCCAATTCGGTGGCGATGGCTATTACCAATACCTCGGAGAGCCTGCACGTCGTACGGTGCTTGAGAACTTCATGTCTGCCGGTGGAACCGTCCAAGCCCACTTGGGTCCACTAGGAAGTCAGATTTACGGTCTTGACCAAGGTCTTGCAGGTCGTCTACCATTCGGTCTGGACATTCAAAGCCGTGACACTGCAGAAACACAGGTCACCTACTCCACCATGGACCTCGCTGACCCCTACCATCCGGTCATGGACAACATTGACGTGAACGCCTTCCAAGGATTCGACGCTAACTCAGGCGTAGCACAAGCCGTGCTCAACACGAAGTCCGTGAGCACCAACAACGTCCCGGGTACTTGCGATGGTTACATGGAAGAAGGCGGATACTTCCAGCGATTGATTCGTTCAACCGAGGATATTCAAGACACCGTACTCGGCGTTTGCAGTTACTACTCTGGTGGACTCATCGTGTCTACTATTGACGTCGCTACCCACTCCGAGCGTGCAGACAGTTCCACCTTCCCGATGTTGGGTAACCTCCTGTCCTACCAAGTTACACCCTATCCAAACGGATTCGGCACGCTTGGTAACGGTCTCGATTTGACCATCAACGGAGATGTTCCAGGTATCGATCCGAGCACAGGAAAATACGCTCTGCGCTACATGAAGAGCGATGCTACGCTCAACTTTGGCTTCACCACCGATACCACCGAGACCATGATCACCGATTGGGTCATTGACGGACCCACCAACTGGGACGGCAGTACCTTGGCTACAGGTGTCCTTGGAGAAAGCAGCGAGACTGCACCGTCCATGACCTTCTGTAAGGCTGACCTCGCTTCTCAGACAGGTTGCGCACAAGGCGAACAGTGGCACATTACTCTGATGCTTCACGACGCTCATGGCCACGCTCGAACCATCGATGTCGTCGTTGAAACAAACGATGTTTACGCTGATGAATTCCGACCTGAAGCTGACGCTGTGGTTGACATCCGAACTGATTACCAAGACAACGTTGAGTTCATTGGAACCAAGACCGTATCCAATACGGAATGGGACATTCATCGCATCATCCTTGAAGGAGAAGGCGATGACGCAGAACTTGTAATTCACTTTGACGCCAGCAATTCATCTGACGCAGATTCGTTGGAAGGCAATGGCATTGAGACCTACGAATGGAAGGTCCTCTTCGATGCCCCGTACGGTGATGATTCCTTCGACCTTGATGGACATACCTTCACCCAAACTGCTGCGAGCAACGGCCAATGGTCGTACAAGTTCAAAAACGTCACAGTGGATTCCACAGGAACAACAGAGAATCAAATTCGTATCGAACTCGTCGTCTACGACAGTGCAGGTAAGTTCTCAGAAAAGCACCGAATGTACTTCGTTATCGTTCCGGAAGGTTTCGGCGATGAAGAGCCAGCGATTCAATGGGATAACGTCCAGTTGAACAATTCCAAATTTGATGCTGAAACACTAACCATCTCTGGAACCGTTCTCTCTGGCGCTGAAACCAGCGAAGTCTATGTTGAAGCAGCCTTTTCTGAAGATGATTTCGGTGCTTCTTCAATCATGAAGTACAACATGAGCGAATTGGGCCTCTGGGGCAAGAGCGACGCAATGGGTGACAACGACCGATTTGAGATTACCCTCAACGTTGACAGTCTCTACAGCAACGTCTCACAATCACAACGCGTGTTCATCAAGTATTACGAAGGTGATTACCCTAACGAACGCTGGGTAACGATCAAGTGGATTGAAATCAACCTCCCAGCTTGTCCAGGTATTGAAGCAGACCCAGAGGCGGAAGCAGCTGGCGGGGAGTTCATCCTCGACGCTAACGGTGACTGTCAGTGGAGTGGCGCTTGGTCCTACGACCCAACAACCGGTCAGTGGACTGATAACACCAACCCAACCGATGACACTCAAGGCGATTCAGATGGAATTGACTCAACAATGCTGATCATCGGTATCGTCATTCTCGCCCTCATCATAGGTGCTACCCTCATGTTCATGCGTGGTGGCTCGAATACCCAAGACGAATTTAGCGGAATGGACAATGCCTTTGGTGCCGACGCTTTGGACCCTACCGAACAATATGTCCAGCAATTGATCGCTCAAGGCTATCCTGAAGAAACTGCGAGAGCCTTTGCCCAGCAATACGTTGGTGCTGCTGCTGCTCAGCCTGCTGCAGCCCAACCAGCCGCTGCTGCCGAGCCTGTTGCGGCCGCTCAACCGGCAGCCGCTGCATTCGACCAGGCGATTTACGAGCAATACTACCAGCAATTTGTTGGGCAAGGTTACGATGCGGCTACAGCCGCAGCGTATGCGCAGCAGTATGCAATACAGTATGCGCAATCCCAGCAGTAGCCCTCGTAGGTCTTGATTGACGAGGTATCGGTGGCGCAAGCGCCGATACGCTTCTCCATCGTCCTCTTCGCGATACGCTGAGTTGAGACAAAGTGCCCTTTTCGAGAGTCGATGTCAAGCCTCGCCGCATAAGGTCCTCAACATGTTGATTGAGTCAGGGCTCACGCCTGCGAGTGCTTCATGCATGGATGTCAAGAAAACCTCTGCTCAAAGTAGTTGGATGGCATGTTGTTCACTGGACCTTAGCGATGAATGTATCGCTTCCAGCATGAATTGCACCAGAGGCTCGTGTTCATTCTTCCTCGTATGCCTCAAGCGTTTCAGACCAAGGGGTTGTTATCGCATCTTCATCGATGTGAGCCTCGAAATCCGGTAAGATCAATCTCCAATTCTTTGGAAGTCCAGTTCCCTTTTCGATGACTTTCAGCGTTCGCTCCTGCCAAGCCTGGGGTTTACGTTGCATGATGTAGACATAGAGAACAGACGTTCGCATGTCTTCAGGAATTACAGTGTAGCCAGTTGCTGCTTCAAAATTCATGGCTCGAAGGAGATTAAAGGCCGGTCGGTTGATAATCTGAAACCATCGTTTTGCGTTGCGAATACCGAGAAGAACGATGAACATAATGGCTACGGTATTCAAACAAAATGGACCCCAACCCCCTGATGCAAATTGGGATGAAAAGTAAATCACGAGAAGCAGGACTGGAACCGTCGTGATAAGGAAGATAAAATTCTCTGACATCGGTGGCTTGCCCATTTTCTGTCCGATTGCATGCCAACCGTCGTGGTGCTTCTCATAGGGTTTGAAGATGTCTTTTTCTTGCTGTGTTGCAGCAGCCCGAACAAGTTGCAACAGCGAATTGATCTTACGAAATTGTGTCATGCCCACATCCATGTTTTCATCAAGAATCGACTGCAGTCGCTCCTGAGCCTTGCTGTATTCACCCATATCTGCGAGAATTGAAGCCATCTCAACAATTGGAGTGACTTCATCTGGAGCATGTGCTCGACAATCCTGCCACCAGTGCAGGGCGTCATGAAGCATGCCCAGTTCATCAGCAAGAATTCGACCACCACGGACCCACATGTCCATTCGGGTCGGTTCAAGGGCGAGAATACGCCTCATTCCAGCGAGTGCTTGAGCCGCTTCGATCATTGAGGGTGGTTGGCCCATCGCAGGCATGCAAGCGTCGACATAAACGCCCCATGCCTCAAGATGCTCTGGGTCCGAGTCAGTTGCCTTTTTTGCTTCCACCTTCGCATCTTCACGCCGTCCATCATCGAGAGCTTCGATGGCGTTTAGATAATGCGTTTCAGCACTCAACTAAATCGCCTCTTCAGTCCTCGTCTTGGCGTTCAAACTTACGCGGGAACAAGTCACGTGGTGGACGGTTATGTGCATGACCAGACCGCTTTCCTTTGGCCTTACGGTAATCGCTTCCGCCGCGTTGACCACTGCGTCGGTCTCCACCGCTACGAGCATTATCTCGGCCTCCACCACCTCGGTCTGAAGAGCCACGGTCTCGGTAGCCTCCGCCACCGTCACGGCCTCCGCCACCTCGGTCCGAAGAGCCACGGTCTCGGTAACCTCCGCCACCGCCACGACCACTGCCGCCTCGGTCTGAAGATCCCCGGTCACGGTAGCCTCCGCCACCGCCACGGCCTCCGCCGCCTCGGTCTGAAGATCCACGGTCACGGTAGCCTCCGCCACCGCCACGGCCTCCGCCACCTCGGTCCGAAGATCCACGGTCTCGGTAGCCTCCGCCACGGCCGCCACCTCGTCCGCCGCCACCGCCTCCGGGGCGTGGGGCTTCACATCGGTTGCACTCCTGACGGAATGAAAAATTAGAATTCTTGCATTCAGGGCAGGTCCAATCGTTATCGTTGAAGGTTTCACGCCCACCGCCCTGCTGACGGTCTCGGCGTTGGAAATTGTCTCGACGACCTTGACGTTGCCCGCCTCCGCCACCTGGGCGAGGCTCTTCGCAACGGTTGCATACCTGCCGTCGGGCGAAATTTGAATTGTTACACTTGGGGCAATCCCAGTCGTTATCACCGTGATTGTCTGAAAACTGACGTCGTTGTCCCCCTCTGTCTTGTCGGGAGAATGAACCACGATCGCGCCCTGAGTCGTTCCGATCGCCGCGATTGTTGCCTCTTCGGTCGTCACGGCGTGGTGAATCGCTTCGGTCGTTTGACCGCTCTCGGTCGGGACGAGGCTTCTTGGCTCGGATACCCACTTGTGCTCCCATGATAGTATCAAGGTCGAGTTTACGGTCAACATGGCCGATGTGGGCGAGTGGATGGGCCGTATTTCCAATGACGCCATCGACCTTTCCGATGTATGTGCCATCCTCCGCTAAAATCACAATTGCATTGAGGGCAGGTGATGAGCCATCAAAATGAACGAGTAGGCCACCTTCGTGGCTTCGTGCCTCTACAGTGCCCGTAAACATACGTATCCCTAATTTCGCCCCGCGAGCGCTGCCTTTTGGTTGTGTCGGTTTATTCTTCGCTCTTGCGGCGGAGCACAAGTGCGGCTCCGAGCATGGCTAAGGTTGCCAAAAAGGAAGGGAATGGCAAGGAGGAATCATCTTCGCTGTCGATTGGATTTGAAGGAAGAGGTACATCGTTACTCATCGGGTCTTGAATTTCCACGGTGATTTGTGCTGATGCTCCTGAATCGTCGGTAGCGGTGATGACCACATCATAATCAGTGAGTCCGTTGGCCATACAAATAGCAGTGGAAACTTCAACATTCCAATTGATGCCGTTAATCACGAAGCCCTGGTATTCAGCGCCGCAAATGGTTAAACTCATACTAACTGCTTCAAGGTCGGGGTCATTGACAAGGCCATACATCTCGAACTTCTGCTGGTTATCATCCCAAGTAGCGTTCTCTCCGTCAAAATTAACGGCAACGGAGATGACGGGTGGAGAGTTTGGTTTGGCGAGATTCAAATCCATATCAACTGTAAAGTCGATCATATTGGTTGCTTGGGCGACACCTGTGATGGTGAATGATCCTGGACGTATTGTGGTGAGGCTAACCGCAACGACTGCAGGCGAACTTGAACTGACCGTGACTGGGTCGCCAACACCGCCTAATTGTCCATCCTGAAGGGCACGGGGAGCGATGATGAACTCGCTCACCAGTCCGGTGGAAGTGATGGTGAGGCGAGCATTTTCTCCGTCATCATCAACCGTTCCGGTGGCGGTAAAGAGCGTTCCAAAGGTCCACGTGCGCGAATCATTTTCGTCTGTGGCGCCCAATGGGTCAACAATTGTGCAGGTTGCTACAGATACCGATGAGGTTGCTGGTTGAGCAACGAGGAAGTCACCCAAGACATTGGTTGAAACAGACCAGCCCTCTTCGTCAAAGACGCAGTCAAGCGACCAACCGTCATCGTCACTCGCCCAAGCATTTCCGATTTCAGCTGCAGTGAATACCGTTGTTCCTGTACCGCTGGTAGCAATTCGAGTGCCGTTTGCGGGCGCAGTGGAGGACCAAACCGGTACGTCATTTGTTTCTGGTACTTGGGTGGTGAAATCCATGAACATCGCGCATTCAAGGTCCCATTGCGTTCGATCGAAGTTGACCAGTTGGTTCACTTGTAGGCTTCCGTCGGGGAGGTACATGAATGACGGTTCGTTGATGTAATCACAGTTCAAGCCGCTTTCAGGACTGTTATCTGTGACTCGGAAGTCGTACATTCGTAGACCTTGAAGCACTGGGAAGGTGACAACAAGAGCAGCGTCGCTCATGTTGGTGATGTTCATGGCAAGTGTGAAGTTTGACGAGCCACTGTTGGGGAGTTGGTCCCAGCGAACGTTGTTATTTTCTCCATCTCCTACAAAGAGGCTGATTTCCAAATCATCCGTCGTTGAGGTCGGGACCTCTTTGCAACTCTGTTCTGCTCCAAAATTGGTGCAGGTCCGAGCATCTGGGTGGCCGTCAGGAACGAGGTTCACTTCATCGAGAGCGATACCGTCTTCAAAGAATTCAAAATCATTCCAATCAACACCGCCCGAGTGAGGGATACCTTCACGCATCCCCAGTCGTGTTTCCATGTCAGCGATGCATTTTGGACCGATGCTGCGGACTGCATCACGCTCATCGGTGCTGATCCAATCGTTATCGCCACCCGGCAAGCCTTCGAACAACCCGTCTAGGTTGTCTCGGACAATGGCCGAATTTGAGCCGTTGACCCATGCGTTGGCGAACATGTCGCCCGTCGCCCAATCGTCAAGGATCTCGAGTTCAAATAATGCAAAATCGTATTCAAAGAGGTCTTCAAATGAATATCCGCTGCAGTCAACGTCAAGCGTATCTTGGCGCCCCTCCGTAGGTAAAATGAGGGATTGTTCATTGAGTGTACTGGTCATGAGGGGTGATGAGGTGACGATAACCATCAGCATCGTCAAGGTCAACGAAGCGAGTTGCAGGGAGAGCGAGCGGCGTGTCATAGGCATCCGTGGACTTTCGCCTTCATGAAGAATTGCCTTTTTCTTCAAGGAACAAGGGCATCCATTCGCCTTTGAAGTGCCCACCAAGGCAAAACGGTCCAGGCGATTGCTGCAGCCCATGTTTGCCATGCAGCAACACCACGGTCAACGGTTGGAAGTTGAGTTTCCAAGAGATGATGATACACGCCATTGGGTGACAGCAAATCAAGAGCCCCTTCCAACGCCACCCATGTGGGATCGTTTGCTTCACCAACAGCGACTCCAGATGCATAGGCCACCATGGTGGTTACCAAAGCCCAGAGGAAGGTGAAAAAGAACCAAACACCAACCCCGAACGCAACTGCAGTCCCTTGCTCTTTGGCGGTAGTAGAGGCAAGAAGAGCAAAGAGGGTATACCACAAGAGGATGAGTCCTGTTGAAACAAAGTAAACCAAGGTTTCCTCAAGACTTGTCCATTCGCCCATGCGGATGCGAACGATCACGAGGCAGAGCACCATGAGTCCGTAGACTGGAATCAAAATGCTTTGCAAATAACCCAATACCAACGCAGTGGCCTGATGATTACGGGGCATCGGTTGAGCGAGACGAACTTCCAGCATGCCACTGGCTCGGTCTCGACTCACTCCGTCAAAGGAGAGTAAAACGGCACACATCGTTGCCCCAAATACAACACCAAGTGATGCATAGAACAGAACTTCCATCGCCGTAGATGGCTGATGGCCACCAGGCAAGATGATGTTGGGGTCAGAAAAACCCCAAGCCATTCCCGGTAAAAACAAGAGAAGAATCGGCAGCATGATGTTCATACGAACACCAAAGAGACGCTCTCGTCGTATTCGGGCGGCCATCCTTCGAATCCGTTTGAACTCACTCATCCTCCCCCACCTCCAGGGTACGCATGGGTAGCAGAGCGGAGGATGCAACTTCCAATGATATATCTTGAACATCCATTCCGGTTGCCGCACACAACCACTCAACTAAATTGGGAGCGACAGGTGACCATGAAGAAAGCACCACGTCCTTTGACAGCAATCGCTGCAAGACATCTTTTGATTCTCCCGTAAAGGTCAGATGCCATCCTTCTTCATTTGTCATCAATTCAATTCTTTCATAGTCAATTCCCTTCAGACACGCATCAAGGTCCACCTCGCCGGGCCCAGAAACCGTATAGCGCCCGCTGAGGGCCAGGCGCGTTTCCACTGCCTGAAGAGGACCTTCATCGAGTAGTTGGCCTCGATGAATCAGGCCGATTCGGTCAATCAATCCGCCCAATTGTGCGACCATGTGGGAGGAGATGACAATGCTCACGCCCTTATTGGCGAGGCGTTGAATCAGTTCTGTGAATGCTTGTGCTGCGACGGGGTCAAGCCCGTTAAAGGGTTCATCAAGGAGCAATACTTTGGGCGAACCGAGCAATGCAGCCGCTATTGAAAGGCGTTGGCGCATGCCTTGGCTGAGGTTGTCCAATTGCTCGTCCTGACGTTGTTGCAAGCCGACGAGGCTGAGCAGGCTATCAATTCGCCGTGCTGGGGCCCCCCTCATTTCTCCGAGTTCAAGCAGAATGCTTCGGACCGTCGTTCTGCCTTGCCATCGAACCTGTTCTGGCATGTGGCCAACCCACGTTCGCAAGTCCTCAACTTCGGTCCAATGTTCACTCTCAATGCGTTCCATCACGGTGCCAGTTTGGAGCGGAAGAATGCCAGCCATCATGCGCAGCAGCGTTGTTTTTCCTGCTCCGTTGGGCCCCACAAGCCCCAGAATTGAGCCCGGATATAACTTGAGGTTGAGGTCAACAATTCCCGGTCCTAAGCGGTGAGCCCAAGGTTTGGACCATCGAGGAGCCGGAATCTTGTGGCGGTGTTGGACGCCCTGAAAGGAGAGAACCGCTTCCGCCATGGTCAATCTTACACGAAACCCTTGCATCAACCTTGGGACAACCCGAACATCTATGGCAACTGAATGCAGGGTTGTTATCGTCGTTCATGGTATGGCAAGGCATCCTCCAATCGCTGTTGCCCCTTGCGGGGGGTGCGTTGACCTTGGTGGTTCTTCATCGCCGTAAGGAGGCGTCCGAAGATGAAACATGGTTGACGCCAATTGGTTCAGAAGGGGTTAAAATCGCTCTTGCTTTTGCTGTTTTTCTTTGGATTCTTCCAGCAGGCGCGCTTCTTTCCATACCGTTATTGTTGATCCTTACATTGCTCAGTCCCGCAGCCAGAGAAGAATGGAGCACGCATCGGAGGCCTCGCTTATTGGCGTTGAGTGTCGCCTTGCTGTGTTTAACGGCTACTGGTGTTCTTCCAGTGAACGAACCTGTCGCACCCAGTTCATGGGGTCAACCCTTGTTCACAGAAAATCCTGAAGCTCCGCTCTATCCTGCGAGCGAACAGTACACGTGGATTACGAGCGATGTCGAAATTCTTCAATCCGTCAGTATGAGATTGCCCCACCAAACTGGGGTGTTTGGGTCAGAATGGACGGCGTTATCACTCGCTTCTCTTCTGAATATGGAAACAGGACGCATGCATCAGGCAATTGCCTTGTTGGACGCAGAAGTCACCATCGTCCGGCTTGACCCCGAAACCATTGTGCTTGAACCCGTTCCCGCTCCGAGCGAATTGGACGTGCGTCTCTCGGATGAGACGATTGAGACCGTCGAATTCCGACGTTATGACATCAAATCTACCGCCTTTGGTTTAGATTCAAGTGGAACAAAGGTCGGCGAAGTCGCCTTGTCAGCAGTTTCTTCTTGGGGCGGCCAATTGGACATGCTGGTTCTTGTTCGCCCCGTCGGTCATCCTGACCTAGAAAGCGATGCATTCGGAGAATCGTTGCTGCGTGAATGGCTTGGTGCGCGGGCTTGACCGCTCAAAGAGGCGATGTTGAATCTTGAGTTTCTAAAGAGCGAGCAATGATGATTTTTGGACCCCTGATGTATACAGTAACGCTGGTGCTTCACCGTATTCGGACGTACATCCGTCTCGATGACCTTCTCTTGCTATTGTCCATCATCATCTTCAGCATGTCAAGTATGTTCTGGACAAGCTTGGTTTCGATTGAATATTTCATCAGCCTCAGTACGTCAGGACTGGTGTATCTCCTCGTATTTATCTTCGTGGTGCTGGTTCAATCCATGTTTCATGGTGAACACATGAAACAAGAAGTTTCGACTCAATAGCGGACTTTTTGGCGCGTGAGAGTTCGCCAAATACGTTGCAACGGGTCGTAGTAACGGTCAACGACACGTTCCTTGAGTTGGATGATGGCATCATCGGTGATTTGGATTCCAGCAGGGCAAACTTCAGTGCAGCATCGGGTGATATTGCAGTATTCTACGCCGAATTCCTTCTTGATTTCGGGGACTCGGTCTTCGGTGTCCAACGGGTGCATCTCATACTGAGCAAGGCGGACGAGGTTGCGAGGTCCAGCGAAATCATCGAATAACGCGTGGTCTCGAAGCACGTGGCAGGTGTTGACGCAGAGGAAACATTCGATACATTCACGGAATTCTTGAACTCGGTCTGCTTCCATCTGATTGAATTCCCAATTCATCTCTTTAGGTCCGTTGATGGGTTTGATGCGTTGAGCAACTTCGTAATTCCAACTGACGTCCGTGACCAGGTCTTTGACGTGTGGGAAGGCTTTCATCGGGCGAATTTCAATGGGTTGTCCTGCTGGAGTTTCAGCGACCACGTCACTCATTCGTGTCATGCACATCAGACGAGGTCGACCGTTGATTTCAGCAGAGCACGAGCCACACTTTCCTGCTTTACAGTTCCAACGAACGGCCATGTCAGGCTCCTGTTCGTGTTGGATGCGGTGGAGGCAATCCAATACGACCATGCCCTCATCGAGTTCAATTTCATAGCCTTCAAGTGAGGCCTCATCGCCTTCTCCACGTAGAATTTTAAACGATTGTTTGGTTCCTTTGAGTGACATCAGTTTTCACCTCCAGCATCGGCGGCACGTTCAGCGATCATGGCTTTGACTTCCTTCAAGGCATCTTTCAGGTCATCTCGCATCTCTTCAACGGGTTCTTGCCGAATTTTCATCTCTCCATCTTCCATCCAAATGATGTTGAGGGTTTGACCCCAGTAGTCGTCTTCCGGAGTTGGGTAATCGTCACGGGTGTGACCGCCACGGCTTTCTTCACGGGTGATGGCAGCCAGGGTTGCGGCGTGAGATACATCAGCCATGTTAAGGAGGTCAAGGGCTTGGTGCCATCCAGAGTTGTACTTCCTCGAGGTGCCCGAAGAACAGGCCATGGCGCGCTCTTTGAATTCAACAATTTCTCCAAGTGCTTCTTCGAGTTCTGACTTGGTGCGGATGATACCAACCTTTGCTTGCATCATGTCACGCATCTCGTCGTAGATTCGTCCGGGATTTTCACCACCCTCGCGTTTGAGGGGTGCGAGTATATCTGAGATGGCAGCCTTCACTTGGGCGCTGTCAATTGAAGGCTGTGCAAGGTCCGAGGCTCGCTTCGCAGCAAATTCTCCGGCACGCTTTCCAAATACGATGAGATCCGAAAGTGAATTTCCACCCAATCGGTTCGCACCGTGAAGTCCAGATGCGACTTCACCGCAGGCAAAGAGCCCGGGGACCGTCGTTTCTTGTGATTCGGCATCAACGCAAACACCACCCATCACATAGTGGGCGGTTGGGCCAACTTCCATGGCCTCCTTGCTGATATCAACACCAGCCAATTCCTTGAATTGGTGGTGCATGGAGGGCAATTTCTTCAAAATTGCTTCCTCTCCGCGATGAGAGATGTCCAAGAAGGCTCCACCGTGAGGTGAGCCTCGGCCTGCTTTGACCTCTTCGTTGATCGCTTTGGCAACGACGTCTCGGGTCAGCAATTCAGGGGGCCGTCGGACAGTAGCGAGTTTACCGCTCACAACTTCCTCAACCCACTGGTCGGACTCTTCGATGGTATCGGCGTGGTCGCCAGCGAACATTTCAGGGACGTAATCAAACATGAAGCGCTCGCCTTTGCTATTGGTGAGCCGTCCACCTTCTCCGCGCACACCTTCTGTGACGAGGATGCCACGAACGGAAGGCGGCCATACCATTCCCGTTGGGTGGAATTGAACGAACTCCATATCTCGGAGTTCAGCACCGGCCCACAGAGCAAGGGCATGTCCATCACCGGTGTATTCCCACGAGCCAGAACAAACTGACCAGCAGCGTGTGATACCACCTGTTGCAAGGACGACCGATTTAGCAGAGAAGGCGTGAATGTCACCGTCAACACGGTTGTAAGCGACGCAACCCGTGACTCGGTCTCCTTCTTTCAGAAGACTTCTCACGGTATATTCCATAAAGATATCAATTCCTTCATGAATTCCACGTTCCTGAAGTGTTCGGATAATTTCGAGGCCTGTGGCGTCACCAACGTGAGCCAAGCGAGGGAAGGTGTGGCCGCCGAAATTCCGTTGATTGATGAGGTTTTTTGGAGTACGGTCAAACACAGCACCCCACTGTTCGAGTTCTCGGACCCGGTCGGGGGCTTCTTTGGCGTGGAACTCAGCCATGCGCCAGTTAGCAAGCCATTTACTTCCTTTCATGGTATCGTGGAAGTGAACTTTCCAACCGTCTCGTGGGTCGGCATTTTGCAGTGCAGCAGCACAGCCACCCTCTGCCATAACGGTGTGAGCTTTGCCGAGAAGCGACTTGGTGATGATGGCAGTTTTTGCTCCAGCGCGGGCTGATTCAATGGCTGCTCGAAGGCCAGCGCCTCCTGCTCCAATGACAATGACATCGTATTCGTGATTGCTTACTTCTTCGCTCATCATCTCACCTCAAAAACTGAACAATACGACGTCACTGAAGCGTCCATCGGCAACAGCCAAGACCCAAAGGTCTCCCAAGAATACGAATACGAGCGAAGTCCAGAACCAAAAGCCGTGAGACCGGTTGAGGACGCTAATTCGCCCAAAGAGGCGGCCACGAATTCGGCTGATGCCCGTGGTCCAGCGGTCGAGCATTCCTCCTGCGAGATGGCGAAGTGCGTGGCAGGACGTGACATACATGGTGAGCAAAAAGGCTTCAATGGCCATCACGAAGGTGCCGATAGAAACACCGTATTCGTGGGTGTCTTTGAAGTGCATGGTGTGCGTGACGTCCCACCATTTGATGACGAGAATGATCATGGCAGCGTAGAGGAAGTAACGGTGCAGGTTGTTGAAGATGAACAGGCGCTTCTCGCCTTTGTAGCCGATTGCCTTGTTGATGTCGGGTTCGTCAACCCAGCAGGCTGTTGGGCTGGCAAAGAACGTTCGGTAGTACACGCGGCGCATGTAGTAGCATGTTCCACGGAATCCAAAGGGAATCCATAGGACGAGGATGGCGGCGTTGACCCATTCCGGGTGGTCCCACGAAGAAAGTCCGAACAAGTCCCATTCAAGCACGTTGGGTGAAAAGATGGGCGACATCACCGTGCTGCCCTCAAGCGCGTACGAGATGTCTGCATCGTTGAGGAAGAGGCGCCAAAAGGTGTAGATGAGTGCAGCGGTAAGGCCGATGCCCATGGTCAAGGGCTGACTCCACCAGTTGTCGATCCGGTTGGTCCGACCCAGTCCATTGATCATTGGAAGTTTGATGCCGTCGCCCATTAATACGCCTCATATCCCAAAGGGGATGGTGTAGGGGACATGCGCAGGGTCTTTGAGGTTCACCATTGACCCGCAGGGTGAAAATGTTAGGAAATCAGGCTAAATCGCTCCAATTGACTTCCGCTTCGACCATTTCAATTTCGTCAACGTCCATCTGGGCGAGTTGCAATTTACCTGACAATTCGTCGTTGACAGCGTGCCAGTAAGAATATGCTTCAAGCACCCAAATGCCGGATTCTCGTGTGCCGTTACCTGACCCCTTGACACCGCCAAAGGGCAGGTGAGCCTCTGCACCGGTCGTTGAATTGTTGATTCCGGTCATGCCTGCTTTGATACCTGTTTTGTATCGGTAGGCCTCGAGTCGGTCGTTGGTGTAAATAGCGGAAGAGAGGCCGTATGGGCTTGCATTCGCCAAGTGAAGAGCGTGGTCGAAATCTTTGGCTTTCACCACGGTGACGACGGGGCCAAAGATTTCCTCTTGGAAGCAATCCATATCTTCGGTCACATCTGCAAAGACATGAGGCCACATGAAGACACCCTCCGTGGCATCGCCCATGAAATTCTCAGGTTGACTGCTGGTTGTAATTTCACCTTCGCCCCACAATTGTGTTGCTCCAGAGGCTTTTGCCATCTCGAGGCCAGTGAGGAAATCCTTCGCATACTTTGGTGACAGCATTGGGCCGTAGAGGACGTCCTTGTGAACTGATGAGTCACCGATACGTGTTGTTTTGACTTTGGCCATGAACTTCTCCATGAAAGCGTCGTAGATTCCTTCGTGGACGATGAGATTGCCCAGACTTGTGCAGCGTTGTCCCGCAGTTCCAAAGGCGCCCCAGTATGCGCCTTCTACGGCGTTGTCAAGGTTGGCCGAGGGCATCACGACCAAGGGGTTCTTTCCACCGAGTTCAAGTGAGCATGAAACGAGGTTGCGTCCGCAGACTTCACCGATCATTTTCCCTACTTCAGTGGAGCCCGTGAACGAGATTTTGTTGACCAGACCTTCATCGACGGCGTCAACGAGGTACTGGCCAGCACCGCTACCTTTGCCGTGGACGAGGTTGATCACACCATCCGGAAGGCCAGCCTGATGCATGATGCGGGCGAGGGCAAAGGAGAGGAGCGGAGCATCTTGAGGGCTCTTCCAAACGCAGGTATTTCCGCACATTATGGCGGGGATCATCTTCCAAAAGGGAACCGCGGATGGGAAATTGCAGGCGTTGATGATACCGCAAACACCGAGCGGGCGGCGGTAGGTGAACAATTCCTTGTCAGGCAATTCTGAGTTGACCGTTTGTCCGTACAGCCGTCGCCCTTCAGACTGGAAGAAGAGGCAGGTGTCAATCGCTTCTTGGATTTCGCCCCCCGATTCTTTGAGAGTTTTACCGATTTCACGTGTTTCAAGGGCGACAAGGTCTTCCTTGTGCTCCATCAGCAAACGGCCCATGTTGCCGATGATTTGGCCGCGGGTGGGCGCGGGCGTGGACGACCATCCTGGAAAAGCATCGTGGGCTGCATTAAGCGCAGCGTGAATGTCATCTCGAGTTGACAAGGGGAACTCGCCCAAGCAATCTGCAAGGAGGGCAGGGTTTGTGGACTGGAAGGTTTGACCTTCGCTGGCGCTTGCCAATTGACCGTTGATGATGTTGAAGCCTCGAACTGAGGGTTTGCCGTTGGGGTTATTTGCTTGGAGGAATTCCAGACCAGTTTCAAGAACATGAACCATGAAGCAAGCGACTCATATGCGTCTCTTGAATGTGATGGCTGGCTTGAATGAAGAGGGTGTGAGAAGACTCCAGAAAAATACGGCCTCGGGTTTATAGTCCCCTGTAATGATTTCATCCTGCGAGGGGGAGTGAAACCCTGAGTGGCGTGCGTTAATATACCGTCAAAGTATCAACATCATTAGACAGGAGCGAATGTTATGGCAGACAAAGATGAAACCATTGAAGTGCGCGTATCCAAAGCAATCCCATCCGATGTGGGCCACGGTAGAGCTCGCATTTCCTCGGAGATGGGCCTTGACCTGAAGCCAGGTGATATCGTTGAAATCAGCGGTGATGAACGCTCCACGGCTGCCATTTACTGGCGTAGCCGACCTGAAGATGCCAAAATGGACATCATTCGAGTCGATGGTATTATTCGCAAGAATGCAGGGGTCAGTCTCGGCGACCGTGTGACGGTTCGAAAAGTCGAAGCGAAGGAATGCACCAAGCTGACCATATCTCCAGTGATGGCGAACAAGCAGAAGGTCAAATTTGGGCCCGGGATTGAAGGCTTTGCTAAGCGCGGTCTCGCCAAACGCCCCGTCGTTGCGGGCGATCGCATTTTCATCCCCGGCATGACCCTCTTCGCCGAAGCACTTCCGTTCGCTGTTGTCCAGACCGTTCCCAAAGGCATTGTCAAAGTCACGACCGATACTGAAATCATCATCAAAGACGAAGCCGTTGCAGAGGAAGACGTCGGCCAATCCGAAGGCATCACCTACGAAGACGTCGGAGGAATCGGACAACAACTTCTCAAAGTCCGTGAAATGATTGAATTGCCTTTGAAGCATCCCGAATTGTTCCGCCGATTAGGCATAGACCCGCCAAAAGGCGTCCTCCTTCACGGCCCTCCTGGTACTGGGAAAACCATGATTGCAAAGGCAGTTGCAACTGAAGTCAATGCGCATTTCAAGAGCATCAATGGTCCCGAAATCATCTCGAAGTATTACGGTGAGTCGGAGAAACAACTCAGGGAAATCTTTGATGAGGCGTCTGCCAATTCACCCGCCATCATCTTCATCGATGAAATCGACTCCATCTGTCCCAAGCGAGAAGACGTTTCTGGAGAAGTCGAACGCCGTGTTGTTGCCCAGATGCTGACGCTCATGGACGGCATGCAAGGCCGAGACAACGTCGTGGTCATCGGAGCGACCAATCGAAGGGATGCCCTCGACCCTGCGCTTCGTCGCCCTGGTCGTTTTGACCGTGAAATTGAGATTGGCGTCCCTGACCGAGATGGACGAAGTGAAATCATGGACGTTCACACCCGGCAAATGCCAATTTCGGACGACTTTGACATTTCATGGGTGCTCGACAATACCTACGGCTTCGTCGGCGCAGACCTTGCCGCACTGGTTCGTGAAGCCGCCATGCGTGCTCTTCGCCGATACCTGCCTGAAATCGACCTTGAAGAAGAAACTCTACCTCCAGAGGTACTTGAGAAGATGGAAGTTTGCATGGATGACTTCAAAGAGGCCATCCGTGATGTTGAACCTTCAGCTCTCCGTGAAATTTATGTTGAAGTTCCTGAAGTATCTTGGGAAGAAGTCGGTGGCCTTCTCGAGGTCAAAGACCGTCTCAAAGAATCGGTTGAATGGCCGCTCACAAAGCCAGAACTCTTCGACCATTTCGGCATTAAGCCACCTCGAGGTATTGTTCTCTTCGGAGCACCAGGTACAGGCAAAACCCTGCTCGCCAAGGCCATTGCCAATGAAGCACAGGCCAACTTCATCAGCATCAAGGGTCCGGAATTGATTTCGAAGTGGGTCGGAGAATCTGAACGTGCAATTCGTGAAATTTTCAAGAAAGCCAAACAATCCTCCCCGTCCATCATTTTCTTGGATGAATTTGAATCCATCGCGAGCATGCGCAGCGGCGGGACAGCCTCTGAGGGAAGCGATGTAGGGAACCGCGTCGTGAATCAGTTGTTGGCGAGTATGGATGGTGTTGAATCGCTTGATGGCGTGATCATCGTGGCAGCCACCAACCGTCCCGAAATGATTGACCCCGCACTCTTGCGCAGTGGCCGTTTCGAGCGGGTCTTGCACGTACCACCACCCGATGCAGGCGCCCGAGAAGCCATCTTTGCCATTCATTCCGAAGGCATGCCGCTGAGTAAATTCTCTTTCAAGGACATCTTGACTGGGATGGATGGGTTCACTGGAGCAGACATTGAAGCAGTTTGTCGTGAAGCAGCGCTCATCTGTATGCGTGCCAACAAAAAGAAGGTCACAAAGGCACACTTTGAAGAAGCCATTTCTCGAGTCCGACCCACCGTCACGCCCGACATGCTGGAATACTATCAAAAGATGGAAACTCGGCTGACATCGGGCTTGACCAACATCAAGCGCAACCGAGACTTCAGTCGCGGTATGGAAACGATGTGATGTTCGTCAACCAACCGACGCATTCAAGGGATTCCTTCACCCGATGTTCAACAACGGGGTGATATCCATGGCAATCTTCGGACGGGAAGTGATTGGAAGAGAAGTGGTTGACCGGACAGGGGCTCTTCTCGGCCGCCTCACGGACATTCATTTCGATCTCAATACAGGCATGCTCAGCGACTTGGTCGTGAGTGTTGAAGCCACGGTTGACCCATCAGCGCTTCCATTTGAGCATGATGAAAGCACGGTGAAAATCCCTTCCTCATCGATTTCGAGAATCGCTGCAAAAATACACCTCAATCAATGAATTGCGCTTGAATGTGGATGAGCATTTTATCCACGAAGGTGGACAACCTTCTAAAGTCATAGGAGCCCGTGTTGATTTGGGAACAGTCTCCCTCGTGATGTACATGCTTGGACTCCCCACCAACTTCAATGCTCGTAGGCTCGCCCTGCAAGCTTCGTTTTGGGCAGTTATGCTGATTCTGCTTCTCACGATTATGTCCAATTTCATTAACATCAGCGCCACCAACCAACTTTCGGCCTATGACGATGATTGGAACGACATGTCGGCTTTCCGAGAAGATATCCGCACCATGGACATCGAGACTCGCTCGCTGGTGAGCAGTCCGCTTTTGCTTGCCGATATCGAGGATCCACGAAACACGACCTATGTCTTGGCGGGGGTAGAACGAGATACGCTTACTCTGCCCCAATTTGACGAAGATGGCTTCATCACCATCGCTTCAGGAAACGGATTTTCCCCTTCAGAAATCAATGCTATCGTCGAATTTGTTGAAGCAGGCGGTACCGCTTTGGTCCTCGAAGATTACGGATACGCAAATACCATCGCAGAAGCATTTGGAATTCGCTACACCGGCGAACAAGTCTTCGACACAACCTATGTCGCAGAACTGGATTACAATTACATCTGGATGTGTGTCCAATCCAATCCTTGTGGCATGAACGGTACTGAAGTGGACCCAACAACCCTCTCCACGCACAGTCGTTGGGGTGTTCCCGATGGAATAGGAGAACATCCCTGCGCCAAACTCGACGGCCAAAGTCTGAGCGAATCCCAAGCCGGCTTATGCGCTCACCATCTCGTGGGCGGTATTCTTGAATACAATGCAACCTACCAAATGTTGCTCAATAACATCACAGGACTCGAGGTGATTCCGGGAGTTCGTGGTCCGTTGACGGAGGTTGCTGTTCGCGCAATGACCAGCAATGAAGCAACTGTTGACGTCAACGGTGATGGAGAAATTTGGGTCGGAAACGAAATCACTCCTGAAACTCCTGACCGCTGGGGGCAATTCAATCTCAGCATCGAAGCCTGTGCCAGGGCAAGTTGCACGCCCGGTGACGGGGGACGTGTATTGTTCATCTCAGACGGGTCAGCACTCATCAATGCCATGTATGATTATGAAGGATTCAACGATGGTGAGTACGGGGAAACTGCGACCTTGATGCCCGAGAACGATAATCGGAAATGGGCGCTTGATTTCATCGCAGAAGCCCTAATGAGCGACCTTGTCGGTGAGGAAGGACAGCCTGCGGAAAACGCCATGGTCATCTTTGATGAATCACGCCACCCCCAAAGCGCATTGGCTGCTGATTCTTACAATACCGTGTACTTCCTTCTGGTATACTTCACCGGAGAAGGTCTTGCCATGCTTCTCCTCTTCCTGATTCTGTTCATTACCTTTGAAGCGGTGCTCATTAAGAAGCGAGACCCAGAGCCATGGCGCCACGTCTTCAGCATCATCTACTATGGATTTGGTGATGCGAATCGCTATGCATATTATTCCAAGGTCGAAAAAATCCGTCAGGTCTTCCTCTCAAAGGTTCGCAATCAGAACGGTTTGAACCGTGAAGAATTCCAAGCGATGAAGGCCAACGAACTCGTTTCCATGATCAATGACCCGGTTTTGGCTAAATTCGCCGTTGAGGCAAGCAACCGATACACGCTTGAACAAACGGTTGCTCTGGTCAAACGAATCAAGGCGTGGGGACGTCAGTGAGGTGGTATCATGTGGACTCGTAAGGCAGCATTCACCTTCACTGGAGGAATTGCGCTGGTTCTGATTGGAATGATGATTTCCAATCAACAAATGATGATTCTCGGGCTGAGTCTTGTCGCCTTTATCGTGGTGAATTCATGGATTTCAGGCCACGGCGACGTTGAAGTCCAGCGGACACTTTCCGCTGACAACCTGTACAAGGGCGATGACCTCTATGTTGAATTGCTGGTGACAAACCGTAGCAATCGGAAAACACAGATGCTCGACATTTACGATAATATTCCTCATGAAATGAAGTTGCGAAGCGGGCTCAATCAAATGCAATTGAACCTCAAACCAGGAGAAAGTGCCCGAATTCGCTATGTTTTACGTTGCCCCCTGCGCGGTCACTATTCCATCGGTCCTGTATCGCTACGTGCTCGTAACACCTTCAACTTAGGCGTTGAAGAGATGTACGTCGACCATCACAGCGATATCGTGATCTTCCCACAAATCAAAGACATTGAAGAGGCATTTTTGCGCAGTCGAACCCCGAAAATGTACACGGGCGCTACCACCTTGAGAACTCCGGGGCAAGGCTCAGAATTTTATTCTCTGCGAGAATATGTACCTGGTGACCCGTTCAAGAACATCAATTGGAAAGCCTACGCTCGCACAGGTGAGTTGATGGTCAACGAAAAATGCCGAGATGCAGTCACCGACCTGTTCTTGATTTTGGACAGTCGTGACTTGGCACGCATAGGAACGGTTCTCAAGAATCCTCTCGAGATGGGGACGGTTTCAGCAGCAAGTCTAGCAGCCTTCTTTTTACAACGCCGCGACTCGGTTGCTCTGGCGATTTATGACGAGAAACTCTCCTATCTCCCACCCGATACTGGCGATAAGCAGTATTTCAAAATCCTCAGTGCCTTGGCGGGAGTGACGCCCAAGGGAGAAATGCCCCTCCAAGCTGTTACCAATTCGTTGAGCGGTCGCTTTAGCAGGGGAAGCCCAGTCTTCATCATCTCCTCATGTGAAGGAGACGGAACCGTTCCTGCTGCCGTACGTGACTTGGTAGGACGCGGTCACGAAGTGACGGTCCTTTCTCCTTCCAGCGTTGACTTCGAACGCTTGGTAAGCCGTATTCCTCGTATGTCCTATGAAGTCTTGAAACTTGAACGGCAAAACCGTTTGACAACCTTGGCAGGGTCAGGCGCACAAGTCATCGATTGGATGCCAGACATGGATTTGTCACAGGCACTGATGCAGGTAAGGGGGTATTGAGATGGCAGGCGAAGTCGGTCTTCAGTCAGATGTCCTCTTTGAGGGAACGGCTCGTCCACGTACGCTGCATCTCAAGAACCTGCGTCGTCAATGGCAAATCATCACGCTCCAAGTGGTTGCAACGGTTGCACTGATTGGAATGTATCTCGAGGTAGTCTCGACTTATGTCGTGGGCTCTATCGACCATACGATTCTTTTCGACACCATCGAATTGCTCATTTCTGACCAACTCCCCCTAGGCGATTGGCTCACCGGTGAGGGGCGTTCTGGCCTGGCTCGCTTCTTCGTTCCTATGGTCCTCGGTTTGAGTCTCGGTGGTGCGATGGCTTTCCTCGCGTTCCAAACGCCAAAAGTTCAACAGCGCATCAAATTGGGCTTTATTGTTGGTTTGATTGTCTTGCTCATCGGCCGACTCACGCTCTCATGGTTTGCTGGCATGCTGTTTTCCTTTGACTTACGGCTGCCTACGGATTCAGAATTGCAAACGCTGCAGTGGCCGTTATTGATGATCATGTCGTTGTTGATCATGTTCATTTATCTCCTACCCGTTATTATGGGTACTCGTGGAATTTGGGGTCTGTCCCGCCGTTCCATTGCATGGGCTATCGGTTTCACGCTTCTATTCCTGGGCATCCACGCCATTTTGACCTTCCCTCTCATCAAATCACAATTGGGTTCCTACGGGGGTACTCTCGCCGTCCTCGAAAGTCAAACATCAGACCCCACCATCGGTTTGTTCGGGCTTAAATTGGTGACGAAAGAACAATTCAATCTCATCCTCATTGCCGTTTTGATCATGGTCTTTCAAGAAGCAAGTTACGGCGTCATCCGCAATTTAGAATACGCCTTTCGTCTTCCTGAATCCTGCAAGCGAGACCCAGAATACGTTCGCCAAATGGACAACGTTCTCAACACACACCTGAGGCACACATTCCTCTTCCTCGGATTAACTGGAGTCGCTACCATGGTTGCTCTTGGCTTCCACAAGGTCCTGCTGACCATCGTATCGGACACGACAGGCAGTCAATGGGCAGGCCAAGTCTCGGAGTCGATTGAACTCACGCTCACGTATGGTTTGGTCATCTCTGCATTGCTTTTCTTGAGCCTCATGGCCGTACTACGTTTCTTTATTCCATGGCAGCGCGTGATTGGATTGATTCAATCGCGAAGCAATCCTGTTGAACCTGAGCCTGCCTCAAAAGACTTCAGTCAATTATGAGCGTAGTCGTGCTTGAACAAAGCGCCCCATCGATTCAACAGTAGCGAGCAAGGCCAAAGGAAAGAGGATGTAGGCTACCGCTGGGCCCATCAACGCATGGTCAACCGCCCTGTTGAGGTCGGACGAATACAGAGCGAACAATACGATTGCAACAAGCAGCAATATACGCTCAATCCATAGAGGATATGCCTTTTCACGCTCTTCGGTTCGTCCCATGAGCGTCATCGCTTCGGTCATGATTGGCCACCTCAAAAGTCAATGTTTGAAAGACGTGCTTCGAGGTCTGTCAGCGCAGCATCGGCAGGAACAGGCGCATTGGTTGTAGGAGCGTCGCGGTGGCTCCAGTTAGCGTCAATGCGTGCCAACTCGGCTTCAAGGTGTGCTCGTTCATCGTCCAAATCAAGAGGGGGGCTTGTCACGGCACTCGTGGAGGCAACCATCTCTTGCTCCTTGTCGTCGCTTGGGGCTGGGAGTTCAGACCAGCCAGCATTGTCAACGGCTTCAGGTGCTGGAGCCTCGACCGATTCCAAGGTCTCTGAGGCGAGGAGGTGAGGTTCGAGGTCGTGCAACATCCCTTCGTCAACGGGGAGGCGTTGTTCGGCCGGAATGGCTTCTCTCTCAAAGGGAAGCAAACCATCTCGTTGGAATTCCCACAGCATGCCACGAGGGCGACCGTCTGTCAGTCCCGAAGCATCAAGTTGTGTAATCAATTCTTCAAGAACCCGAGCGGTTTCTTCCAGTCCGATGGCTTCTCCTGCATCGCGCTGGTCGGCTTCAAGATAGATGTCATCGAGAGCGACTTGGATCAACTTCCGAGTGCCTAAAGCAAGACTTGGAAGGGCTTCTGGGCGTTGACAATTAGCCATCAGAGCGTGAACTTCATGCTCGGGTGCTCCCAATCGTTCAATTTGTTCGAGTACATTTCGAATCCTACGCAGCATCGTGATGGAACGATCGTAATCCTCCAGTAGATGCTCGAGGTCAAGTACAAGATGATTCACGGTCTCTCCAAGTTGGAGTTCGAGTCGTTGCTGTACTGACCAACGAGCAAGTCCCCGCACGGCTCCTGCGGTTTGAGGGACTTGTCGCTCTAAGAGCGTCATCACTTCTGAGGATAACAAGTGGCGAGGTGTTGCGGCAACATGGTCAACGGTTGACTGAATCACCTGCAGGGCTCGTTCAACGGCTCGGTCCAGCATTGTGACCGAATAGCCAAGTTCTCGTGCATGCTCAAGGCGCTCCAAAACGGGTCCGAGGCCCTGGAAGGTGTTGTTGTCGTCAAGCAGAGCTTGTGCCAGCGGTTCTTCAGCGAGTCGAGCACGCAAGCGTTCTGCTTCCTGAATATCAGCAAGGGCTTCTTCATGAGCGGTCGCTAAGTCCGTCGCCTTTTCTACAAGTGAAGCCAATTCAGCCTCAGCATGGCCTCGACGGGCTCCTAAATCGCCTAATTCTCGCAAGACTTGACGTCGTTCATTCATCAATTCACGTAATTCCGCCTCGGTATTGGAGCGGCGAGCCTCTTCTTCAGCACGGCGTGTACGGTCTTCGTCAACGTGGGTTCGAGATTTCTTTTCCTCCAGCCGTGCTGCTTCAAGTTCGAGTTGTTGGACATGAACTTGCTCTTGCAGGCTGAGAAGGTCGGATTGAGCTCGTGCATGACGCTCCCGGGTTATGCTCACTTGTTCGGTCAATACACGAAGACGTCGCTCTTCGTCGTCGCTTTGCTGCCGTATGGTCGTCAAGCGTTGACTTCCTTCACCCAAGTTGGATTGGAGTTCGGCCTCTTTCAGAGAGAGTTCCTCGATCATGCCTTGTAATTCTGCACTTGAACTCGCATCTCCAATGGCCTTGGCTAATTCGGCTGCTCGCTCACTGACTTGGTGTTCAAGTTCATTGACCCGTCGAACCAAGCGTTCAGCTCTTGATTCCGCTTCTTCTGCTGAAGACCTAGACTGAGCCAAGTCCACTTGCATGGTGTTGAGTTGAGCATGAGCGTTTTCCATAGCAACAGTGTGTTCTTGGCGTGTTTCGCTGGCTTCTCTTGCTACAATTTGCGCGGCATCCTTCTTTGTCTCTATTTCTTTGATTTTACCTTCAAGAACCGCAATAGAGGCGTTCAATTCAGAGACGGTCTGTTCGGATTTTTCAAGACGTCGTCGCAGTCCTTCATCCACGGCAGATACGGCTTGTTCCTGCATGACTTGAAGGGGAACTGCCGTTTCCATGCCGTCGGTCTTGAAGGATAACTTTGCACGCTCGTTTCGCAACTGCTCGATACCTGCTTCAAAGCCAAGCATATCCTTCAAGGTGGCCTTCAAGGATTCCTGACGTGCTTCGGAACGTGTTCGTATGGTGGCTAATCTATTGATGAAGGTCGTGAGTGAAAAGGATTCAATCGTTCCGGAATTCGCAGTAACAATGGTGCCAGCAGGTAAGCGGACCAGACGAACCTTTCTCTTTGGTTCTGTTAACAATCGTAAGGCTTCTGTCTCGTCATCAACAGAAGGTGCCCAAAGAGCGATTGGGACACCTTGGGAAAGCACCAGTGAAACGGCTTTACTCGAACCTCCGGACTGAATGTGCCCCGTCACCTCTTCATCCAGGCCAGCCTTAAGCATCGAAACGATGGCGTCCGGTCCACCACGACCTTCCCGCAGGGTAAATCCTTCAGGAAGTTTGCTTCCGTCCGCTCCCGCAGATGCGACATCACCCGAAAGAGCGGTTGAGGCGGCGGAGAGCAGTCGGGCATGATTTGCATCACGCTCAGTCCATGCTGCGAGTGCAATATCTCCACTCTGAGCAAGCAAGAGGGAGCCTTCTTCGGCATGCAAGATCCAGTGGCCTTGACCATTGACCGCGAGATGTGGATGGTCCTCCATCCGCATGTTCGACAGAAGGTCATAGACGTGAGATGCAAGCGCCTCTTCCTTTCCGAGCCCGGGGAGGTCGCCCGCAAAATCGATGAGCATACCTCCGTCGATAGCGATGGCACCTCGAACGGTCGGGTCAAGAATCAGAGTTTTGACAACCTTTGAAAGGTCTCTTGAAAATAAACGCTCAACATAATTTGTACTGGCTCGTAAGCCTTGTCGGTCTGCTTGATGCTCAAAAGCCTCGGGTATGATTTCGGCAACTCCTCCCAAACCGCTCAACGTGTATTGGGTTCCAACCAGACGAAGTTTACCTTCGGCTTCGGTTGATTCGAGTTGAGAGCGAGCCTCGCTTCCCCCAAGCATCACGCCTTTCGCTTTATCCTCAGCAATCCATCCAACGATGCGTCCCCCTCGAACCAAACGATGGCCACTCGGTGTTTTCCGACGACCGATGTAGCTTGTTATGGCGCCGTGGGCAAAGGGCTGAACATGCCCTTCTGCAAGCGAGATTTCTTCGGAGACGGGCGTTCCTTCGGGCAGTTTAAACATGTTATTCACCTAAAATTCGGGGGTTGTCGCCAGTTGACGGCGACGATGGTCAACGCTGTGTCGCCATCGTGCAAGACGGCCTCCTTGGCCTTTGAGCATCAATATGCGATAGGGTGTAATGACGTCGATCATGGTTCGCTGTTCACCTTCCGACCATATTTCATACAGGTCGCCTGACTCATGTTCGACACAGGCACTCAGGGCCGCTGAGGTGAGGGCGATAGCGTGTTCAAGAGCAGGCAATTGGCCTTGTTGACCCACGCTGGCCATCAGACGCCCTCGGTCGTCAAACATTACGGCTTGTTCCACGCCTTCCTGTTCGAGGAATCCGGTGAGAAGTCGTTGCAACATGCTCGCTCAATTCCCGTGACAGCGCTGTAGCCTTCAAGAAGTTTTGCGCTTCAACGCCCATTATTGTTGATTTGAAGACCCTTTGTGATTTTCCAACTGAAAATACGCTTTGGCTGGAGAAGAAACTGGATTGCAGGCCGTCTTTTCTCTGCTGGGTGAACATCTACCTTCCATTGCAGGTCAAAAACAGCCCAAAGCAGGGCATGGTAGGATATGTAAGATTCTAATTGAAAAATTGATTTACCAATTGAAATAATTTCCCCGCTCTTGTCAAGTTCACACCTCCCTGATTTCCGCTGTATTGAAACACTGTAGCCGTGCCCACTGGCCATGGAAGGCGGTGGGACGAGTGCAGCCTTTCAGATTCCGCAATGTGATTCTTGCGACAAGCCAGCCCTTGTTGAGCAGGCTTATTCCGGCCGTATTTTGTGTGGCAAGCACCTTGCCAAATCCGTTCGTAAGAAGATCAGCAAGGAATTGCGGCAACAACTCCATCTCAAAAAAGGCGAGCATACCACCATCTTAGTCGCTGTTTCAGGCGGTAAAGATTCGGCGGTTCTGCTCGATAGTCTGGTCGACCTTCTTGGGCAACGTCGCGACGTGACCATTGTAGCAGGGACGGTTGATGAGGGGATTGAAGGGTACCGCCCTCCATCCATCGATTGTGCTCAAGCACTTTGCGACCGTCTCGGCATCCTCCACGAAGTGGTCACATACCCCGAACTTTCCTTTGTCGAAATGGATGAGGTGGTCAAGCGCTTACCCATGGTCATCGAGAAGGACAACGATGCTCCACGAATGGCTTGTGCCTATTGTGGTGTTTTTCGTCGCCAAGGTATCAACCATCTCGCTCAGCGGGTTGGTGCTGACGTCATTGCTTTGGGTCACAATCTTGACGACATGGCTCAGACCGTCCTGATGAACGTGACCAACGGTGACCTCGAACGGACCCTTCGCCTTGCCCCACACACCTCGACTCCAGTTGACGGACTTGCTCCCAGAATCGTTCCACTGCGCTGGGTTCCAGAACAAGAAATACATCTTTATGCTCTTCATAGAGATCTTCCTCTTCATCACGAGGAGTGTCCTAATGCACGAGGTGCACTACGGTGGCGCCATCGCGAAATGGTGGCAAAAATGGAAGCCGACGTACCGGGTACCCGTCACGGTTTGGTTAAAATGGCTGATCAAGTCAAACTTCTACGTGACCAGGTCGTTGAATTGGGTGGTCAACAAAGCCGCCCATCTGCACCTACCGCCTGCCCGAGGTGTGGTAGCATGACCTCGCAAGACCAATGCAAGGCTTGCGATATGCGCGATCTCTTGAACATCGACGATTGAGTTCACAGAACGTTGTGAATCAATTCTTCAAGGTCTTGTGGTCTTCCACAATAGTGGCAGCGCAATTCCAGTGGTTCGCGTGCCATAACCTTGAGACGATGTGCTAGGGGTTCACGAGGGTTGGTAGTGATGCAATTTGAGAAGGTGCAACTGACCACGTTGGTCACTTCATCTCCAAGCTCAATCGTCATCTTTTCGGCAACACTGTAGGCACGGATAATGGCGACCTGAGCGTCAGGAGCAACCAGAGCTAAACGATTCAATTCATCTTGGTTGAGTTCTCGGTCTTCTACCTTGATGATGTCCTTCGTCCCCATCTTCTTAGAAGGTACATTCATGACCATGGATACTGGGACTGAAGTGGATTTGTCGACGGCCAACATCTCGAGAACTCGCATGGCTTGTCCCGACGGGATGTGGTCAATGACCGTCCCGTTGCGAATTGCCGTGACACGGCGCATGTTGTGTTCTTGAGCCATCAAGCCTCACCTCCGTCTGCAATTTTTTGTGGGACATTGATGCCTAAAAGGCGGCACAGAAGTGCCATGCGTGCAACGACTCCGTTGAAGGCCTGTTGGAAATATCGGGCGTGGCGAGTACTATCAACGGATGGATGAATTTCATCAACTCGGGGCAGAGGGTGCATGATGATCATGTTCTCCTTCGCCCCTTCAAGATTGGATGCATGGAGTTTGTAGGCTCCTGCGACTTTGGTATATTCGTCTTCATCAGCAAAGCGCTCTTTCTGAATACGCGTCATGTAAACCACGTCAGCGTCAGCAATGGATCCCAGTAATTCTTCGGTTTCGGTCACATTGGCTCCGTGGGCCGTGAGGTCATTGACGATTTCAGCCGGCATCTTGAGAAGTTCAGGGCTCGCAAAAATCAACTCACAGCCAAATCGGGTAAGGGCGTGACTGAGGGAATGAACGGTTCGACCGTAGCGTAAATCTCCGGCTAAAATGACCTTCAATCCCTCAAGAGTCCCATGTGCTTGGCGAATGGTGAAGAGGTCGAGCATGGTTTGGGTAGGATGATGGCCAGCCCCGTCTCCACCGTTCAAAATGGGTACTCGTGCAGCATCTTGTGCATATTGGGCAGCACCTTGCCTCGGATGGCGCATTGCGATAATGTCGGTATATCCGTCAACCATCTGGATGGTGTCGTAGAGGGTTTCGCCTTTGACAACTGAAGAGGTTTTCACGTCACCGAGGTTCACTACATCTCCACCCAGGCGTTTCATGGCCGTTTCAAAAGACATACGTGTTCTCGTACTGGGCTCAAAGAAGAGATTCCCCAATATTTTACCCTGTAAGAGTGGAAGGTACGTTCGGCCTTCTGCGACGGGCAGCAGGCGCTCAGCATCATCAAGGATGCTCATAATTTCCTCATTGGATAAATCGTCCATTGTGATGAGACCCGACATACTCTTCCCTCTCTTTTCTGCCACAGCCCAAAGACACCCTTGAACATTGCCGCTGAATTTCATGTGAGCCTTGGCGCAATGGGATGCCCGGCGGAGTGATTATGGGGGAGTGAAGATGTGGTGGGGGCATGGTCACTTGGGCAGATACTGATTCGGCGATTCAAGCCGAGCGTTTGCAGAGGGTCAAGCGCGTTGAATCAATGGCGATGTACACGGCTTTCGTCATTCTTGGCTGCGCTCTTTGGTTGGCATGGCCGACCCTCAAAGGGATGGTGCAAGGTGACGGTGTTGAACTGGCACATTTTGGTCCCCCCTTCGCTCTGATTTTATGGGGTATATTCCTCCAAGATTTGGTGTTGGATGACCCTTCTGCCCGTACACGTTTGGGGTCGTCCACAGCTCTAGCGTGGCCCGTTCTTCTTGTGATTGGAGCGTTGGGCATCGATCCTAACTCAACTCAGGCTTCGCTGGGTAGTGCCATGGTTCTTCTCACCGCTTTCATGGCGCGAAGGATGGCTTCAAGGACGCTTCGTGGGAACTTCGGCGTCCTGCGGTTCCGCTCAATCCTCACCGGTATTGGTAGCGCTTCTGCTGCAGCTCTGGTCCTAACACAAGTCGATTCGTTCACCACACTCGCAGGTGGCTTGGCCGCAGGTCTCACCGTATTTTCATTTGGCGAAACGCTGTACACCTGGTCGGTTGGTGACGACCAAAAAGTCGAGCGGAAGGCCTTCCAGCGACGTTTAGACAGTTTAGAAGGCCGGCTTCTTGAATTGAAAGCACAAGGGGCTGCGGTTGCTCAAGCAGCGAGTTTGTTGACCACCGCCAAGGAAGAAGGTCATCTTGACCCAACATATGGCATGCGCCTTCTCGATGAAAGTGAAGAAAACATGGAACGGTCGCTCTCGTTTGCAGACGATGTTGAAATTATTCGTCATGATGCACTTGATGCCATCGAGACGGCTGAATCCATTGCTCCAGTCGTTAAACGCCCGAGGAAGGCTTACGACATGGGGCTTCGAGAAGTCGGGCTGGGTTCGCTACGAGAAGGCGAACAATTGTTCCGCCAGGCCAAGAAACGTGCTGGTGAAGTCATCGAATGGTGGAAACAAGCCGAGGATGCAATTACTGAAGCGGTTCGAGCCCTTGATGGAAAGAAAGGGGACGGCGTCGCAACCTTGCGAGACCTCCTCAGTGATGCAAAGGAGAAATTGGCTAGGGAACAACCTCGGGAGGCTTTTGAATTCGCCGTCGTTATTCCCGAACAACTCGAAGCAGAAGGCGAAGCCCATGACCGTGCAATTGATTCCATCAAGGAAGCGCAACGCCAAATCGGGCAAGCCGATGGCATGGACTTAGAGGAAGGAAAGCAACGAATCAAGCAGGCTGAAAAGGCTCTCGAAGAAGGCAATGCCAGCCAGGCCATCGGCCTTGCTGACGGTGTCGTACGAACCTTGCAGCGTGAACGTGCAGCGATGGATGACGTCCTTCGCGCACTCAAGCAGCGAAAACAACTCGTCAAGCGATTTGAAGGCCGCGATGACGAGGATACTTGGACTCAGGCTCTTGCCGAAATAGAACGGGCCGCTGACGACCGCTCATGGTCCCATGCTGGGATGCTCTTGGAACGCATGACTACGGACCTCGACAACGAGGGACGAGCCAGTGGGGAAGCGCTCGAACTCTATGATTACGTGATGGACGAGTGGAAAATACTCAGGAATCAATGTGAAGCCGCTGGAATCACCCTCACCGATGAAGACCGCCGTGCGTGTGAGCAAGCGATTGCCCTGTCTGAAGAAATGTTAGGTGTCAGCAGAATTGAAGAATGCCTCCAGCACCTCTCTCAGGCAGATGCTGCAATGGAGCGTCTCCGACGGCGAATTTAATCACAAATCAAGCAGGTTCGCCGCTTCGATGGCGTCGTATTGAATCGTTCCGGGGACACCCAAATCCACCGGCATGCCGCCAATGGTGACCATGAGGCCAGCAAGGTGCGTGTAGATGCACAATGGAAGTTGCTCAGGGAGGTTCTGATGTTGATTTCGTTTGCTCTTCATCAGACTGGCTAAACCTTTCTCACTGGCCAAGCCGACCCAAGCATTGGCCTGCCATGCATGCTTCTTCAGGGCTACATTCTCCATAACAGGCGGCACGCTCACATTGTGGCCAAACCATTTTGCTCGCCAATCCATATCCTGTTCAAAGGCCCATTCGATTTTTGATTGTTCAGAGGTCGGCATGCTGGTGTGGCCTAAACTCGCATAATGATGCATCACGCTTCGTAGATGAGGGTTACGTGAATGGCGCTTGCTCAATTTCTCAGCAAGATCAACTGCGGTCATGATTCGACCCGCATCGTAATTCAGCAAACTCTGAACGATGGTACCGTGTACCCATTCTTCATCCTCCATGTCCCTCATGGCTAACTCAAGCAGCGTGAGCGCACGTTCACTTTCTCCATTGAGGCGTAGACGTGCCAGCTGACTGAGGAAAATTCTGCGGTCGGCAGGTTGTTTTAATCGCTGACGGTCGGCGATGACTTGAGCCTCATTGAGTTGGCGGAGCATGGCGATATTTTTCTTTGTAATCGGGTCAATACTCAACATTGAGCGAATTGCAGAGCTGAGTTTTTTCGATGGATTTAACACCGCTGCCACCCACTTTAGGCGCACGGCTTCAATGTCATCATCATCGAGGAGGGCGAGGCGAGGTCGTGCCTCTTTGTGGTCGCGCTGAGCCAAACTGGCTGCACAGAGTGTGAGTCGCGAAAGGTGGGCGTCGCGTCCACCTTGAAGTGCCAGAAGGTCGATGGCCACCTCTTCAGCATCGTCCCAACGGTTGATAGCAACTTTGAGAAGCATGGTCGCTTGGGTTTGACGAATCATGTCCAAGCCAACCAACCTTTCCTCATTGCGTATTGAGTGTGATTCAAAGCGGCTCAGTGCTGTTTGCCAGTCATCGCCTGCGATGAGTTCGTTGACGGGACGCTGCTTGAGATAGATCATATCGCTGATGCCACGAAGGCGGGTCCTGTCCTCGTCTATGTTGGAATCAAAGGTGAAATCGTCAAGTCTGTTTGAACGCTTCCATGACAGTGCCCATACTGCAATGAACGCAATTTGGCCACCCGAGGCGAGCATCCAGGTCAACTGTTCGAGCGTATCCTTTTCCATAACCGAACATACACTGTCTTCCCAAGAACCACATGCACTGCCTTGGGGCAGGAAACTGGAATCCCAGAAGGTGATCATCGCTAACGCGAGCAGAAGCATGGATTGACCTGCAAATCCGGTGAAACAGAAATTCAATACGTTCGCTTGTTGCACTGGCTCTGCACGCAAAAGGCGGCTATCAGCGAGACGAATTCCACCTTTTCCAGAAACATCTTGGATGTCGAGGAAGAGAATCCGAGCGACTTCATAGACAAAAAGGAACCCGATGGCGGCAACGTTCAGTAACAAAAACAAGAGCAGTGAGGTGACAATGGGTACGCGAATACCAGCCTGTGGTATGTTGGAAAAGAGTTCAATAAGCCAGAAACCGAGCAACCCTCCTTCTTCCATGTAGGTACTTTGAAGGCGGTATTCGGGCAGGTTGATGACGCGGTCGGAATGTGAGAACATCTCCGGATTATACATCAATAAGAGCAGCGAAATGAGGGTATTGAGGGCGACAAAGGGCATGGCTACCAAGTTGAGGTGAACCACTTGAGCGATGAATTGTTGACGCGCATTTGGTATGTGGTTGTGAAAAGGTGAAGCCTTTCCCTTTGCAATTTGTTGCGAAGACTGCTTGAGTGCATTCCATGAGGAGCCAAGGATTCGGCCGTAAGCGAGAACAGCAGGACTGAAGGCAATGAAGGCAGCGATACTGATACTTTGCGTTTTTGAGGTGCCCTGTGCATCCAAGACCAGCCCGACCATGCCAGCAAGGACAAGCCATGACACGGTCAAGGCAACATAGGCGATATTACGTGTACGCGTGTTGTTCTGAAGAGTGGCTCGACTGGTTCCCAAAGGGCGAATCACCTG
Source organism: Euryarchaeota archaeon UBA256 (assembly GCA_002494645.1). Classification (GTDB taxonomy): domain Archaea; phylum Thermoplasmatota; class Poseidoniia; order Poseidoniales; family Poseidoniaceae; genus Poseidonia. The sequence continues at coordinate 122,309 of DACE01000041.1, forward strand.
AGCACCCAAGGATGTACCACTCGATACTACGGCTGGAAGCATGATGAGAATAAGAGCGAGGGCGACCGATGGTGCATGGTAGCCCTCAGAGAAATCTCCTCTAAAATTGATAAACTCAAACAATAAGATGAGACTTCCAGTCAATGCCATGAGGTATGAGACCACGCCAAAGCGAGTTCCCCGACGCGCTAACAGGTCTTTGACGTCCTCAACTGAGGAAGTCACTTGGTGAACTTCGTAGGTACGTTTTCCAGTTTGGAAGGCAACTTGTAGCCCCTTCAGTTGGCGAGGAACAACTTTGTCCCAGAAAAACCAAGCCGTCAGAATGGCAAAGAACAGCGGAGCAATCATGGCAAAAGAAAAGCCTTGAATGATTCCCGGTGCCATGTTAACTCACTCACGAAGAAGGTGGGACAAGCGACGGTTGGCTCACCTTTGCATTGATTTCAGATTGGAGATCATCGATGAATTGTTCAAGACCGAGACCCGCTACTTGGTCGCCGTTGCGGGCTCGCAAACTCACGGTTCGACCTTCCATCTCTCCATCGCCAAGAATGACCATGTAGGCTGGTTGAAGTTTACGGTGGGTGCGTATTTTCTTCCCAACCGTATCATCTCCGTCATCCATCTCAACGCGGATACCACGTTCCTTGAGGGCCTCAGCGACTTCTGCAGCGTAAGCCTTGTGCTTTTCAGAAATCGTGATGATATGACACTGGGTTGGTGTGAGCCAAGTCGGGAAACGACCACCAAAGTGCTCAATCAACACACCACAGAAGCGCTCCATGGAGCCGAAGGGTGCACGGTGAATCATGACCGGACGGTGAAGTTCACCGTCGCTTCCCTTGTAGGTGAGATCAAAACGTTCGGGCAGGTTATAGTCGACCTGAACCGTACCGAGTTGCCATTCACGGCCGATGACATCTTTGACGACAAAGTCAATTTTTGGGCCGTAAAAAGCAGCTTCCCCTTCTTCTTCGGACCAGTCAACACCCAGGGAAGCGGCAGCATTTCTGCAGGCATCTTCGGCTTTGTCCCAAGCGGCAGGCTCACCCACATACTTCGTAGAATCAGGGTCACGCAGACCCACACGAACGCGGTAATCCGTCATTCCGAGTTTGTCGAAGATAATTTGAACCAATTCGATGCACCCGAGGACTTCCTGTGCGATTTGGTCTTCGGTCACAAAGAGATGTGCATCGTCTTGAGTGAAACCTCGAACTCGTGTCATGCCGGAGATTTCTCCGGATTGCTCCCAACGGTATACAGTGCCGAATTCGGCCAACCGAAGCGGCAAATTACGGTAGGAACGGGCTTGACTGGCGTAGATTTTCACGTGGTGAGGGCAGTTCATCGGCTTGAGCATGTAGCCGTCAATGTCACCGGTTTTCATCAAATTCGACAGTTCACCGCAGGTGCAACCTTCATCAGCGAGTTTCTTCATGAGGTCTCGTTCAACAAGAGGAGGATATTGCGAGTCTTGGTAATAGGGGAAATGGCCTGAGGTGCGGTACAAGTCTAACTTGCCGATATGGGGTGTAAACACTTGCTGATAGCCTTGGCGACGGAGGTGATGCGAGATGAAATCTTGTAATTCTTGACGGATGATTGCACCTCGTGGCGTCCACAAGATGAGGCCCTGGCCTACGTCTTCATCGATGTGGAAGAGTTGCAGGTCTTTGCCCAATTTACGGTGGTCGCGTTTCTTTGCTTCTTCCATTCGGTGCAGTGTTTGCTTGAGTGCATCCTTGCTGGGTTCCACCAATCCGTAAATGCGAACGAGTTGTTCTCGGTCTTGATCGCCTCTCCAGTAAGCAGACGAGACGGAGGTAAGTTTGACAAACATTAAGCGGGAGGTGTTGGGGACGTGTGGTCCGAGGCAAAGGTCGTACCATTCACCTTGCTTGTAGATGGTTGAACCGTCACCCGCTTCCAATTTATCGTCGATGATTTCAAGCTTGTAGGGGTTGTGCTGAAAGTGTTCTCGAAGCGAGTCTTGGTCAAGTTCAACACGTTCGACCGTGAAGTTTCTGCGGGCTAATTCCTGCATTTTCTTTTCGATTTTCTTAAGGTCTCCCTCAGCGATGGGCTCCATCGCAAAATCGTAGTAGAATCCACGGTCAATGGCCGGTCCAATGGTGGGCAGTGCACCGGGATACAATTCCATGACCGCCTGAGCCAGAAGGTGAGCAGCGGAATGGCGCAGAATGTGTATTCCATCTTCAGAATCAGATTTAATGCCCTCAACTGAGCAATTCATATCCAATACATGCGACATATCGAATTCCGCTCCGTCCACCTTTGCAGCAAGACATCCGTGCTTCTTTCCCAAGGCATCGGTGATGACTTCCGCACAGGTTATTCCCGCAGCGTATTCGTTGACCGTACCGTCTGGCAATGTAACGTGAATCATGGTCATGTGCTTCGTGCCTCCGACAACCCCTACGGGGTTGCCTCCTTGCTATGAATCCCGCGCCTTGTGGCGAGGCTTCTCACTCCTTCTCACCATTCCACGTCAAAATCGTCGCCCAATTGTGAAGTTGGTGCTTTGAGAACGGGTGCAGCCTCGGCAGGCTTTGGCTCATCGCTCTCATTTGTTGCAGAAGATGCGCGGGTAGGTGGCGGGACCGTAAAGGAATCCCGGTCTTCCAGTGCGTTGATTTTTTGATTGTAAATGATGGGCTTGTTCACGGGCTCGTTCGCAACTTGCTGCTCCTCTTGAACGGCGTCTGGTGCAGCCTCGGTCGTGATTTTTTCTTCTCCAACGTTCAATTCAGCAAAATCCCGAGCGAGGATATCATCAAGGTTTGGCTCGTCGGTTGGTGCCCGTTTCATGATACGAGTTCGCCCCTCCTCCTCATCAATCCTGTGGTGATTGTTGGTCTTTTTTGGGATTTTGGGAGGTTCGATGCAATTTGACAGGGGCACTGAGAAGGGGTTCGTGCCTTGCATAGGGTATCGGGTAGGAATGAACCCATGAGGGTGAAGGTGCTCATTTTGAACAGAGCATTCTACTGTGGATGAAGGGAAGTCGTGAGATATGAGCGAGCATCACTGCAGCGCGTAGATGCATGAGTTATTTGAGGGAGGCCTACGAGCGGTCTTCATGCGCATTGGCATCGTGGTTAACCCCGACGCCGGATTGGGCGGTAAATTGGGCTTCAAAGGAAGCGACGGCCGTGCCGCAGAAGCGCGGGCTGCTGGCGCAAAAGACCGTGCAGGCCCTCGGATGGAGCAATGCCTGCAACATCTCTCGTCGCTTCTAAGCTCATCTCTCAACCGGACAAACACTTCCTTGACGTTGATTGGTTGGGAGGGCCGAATGGGGTCAAGTTGGGCAACGATGGTTGACGGTTCCCACCTCGTTGGTGGATGGCACGGAAGAACTCCTGAGCAAACCAAACCTTCTGATACGGCAGATCTCGTCGCCCAACTCGTTGAAGCCGAGGTTGAAGCCATTGTCTATGCAGGCGGCGATGGCACAACTCGTGACATCGTCAATGCACTGGCTACGTGTGGTGAAGAGGCGGCAAAAATTGCCCTCATTGGCGTGCCTGGTGGCGTAAAGATGCATTCAGGTTGTTTTGCAACAACTCCCAAAGCAGCGGCAGAAGTCGTGCTCTCCTTTGCTTTAGGGGATTTACGGACGGCGATTACAGAAGTGATGGATTTGGACGAAGTCATCTACCAGGAGGGAATATGGAAAGTCCGAATGTACGGTGAGGCATGGACGCCTTCATCACCTCGTTTCATGCAAGGGGCCAAAGAACAGGTCGAACGGGTCAGTGAAGACGACAGCATCGAGGGTCTCGCCAACCACATCGCCTCTTTACTTGACGACGATGCCGACCTGATGGTGGTTTGGGGCAGTGGAGGTACGTTGAAGCGGATGGGTGAGCACCTTGACTCATCTCTCACCTTATTGGGAATTGACATACAACACGGTGATTTGCTCCACAACGACCTCAACGAGGCTGATTTACTCACCATCATCAGCGAACACGTTGATGAAAGCGGACAACAGCGCCCTCTTCTCCTTCTCCTTTCCCCAATGGGGGGTCAAGGTTTTCTCATCGGTCGCGGTAATCTTCAACTCTCTCCTGATGTGCTACGCCTCGTGGGTCACACCAACATATTGGGTGTAGCCACGCCGTCGAAACTCATCGGACTTGAAGCGGTTCGTATCGACACGGGTGATGAATCTCTTGATGAGGAATTTCAAGCCAAACGTTTCATAAAAATATTGCAAGGTTTTCGAACAACTCGTTTGATTCGGGTGGCAGAAGTTTGATTCGCCATTTTCACATCGTGAATCAGCCAACTGAACCATGCTGTATGTTCAAATAGGTTCAAACCGAGGTGCTGGTCATGAGCGAACAACGAATTGTAGTGTTAACAGGAGCAGGAATCTCAGCAGAATCGGGGATTCGAACCTTCCGAGACGGAGACGGATTATGGGAAGAGCATCGCATCGAAGATGTCGCTACTCCACAGGCATGGCAGGCCGACCCGATGTTCGTTTGGCGATTTTACCAAGCGCGTCGCCGACAAATGCTGGAGGTGGAACCGAATCCTGCTCACGTCGCACTGGCTGATTTGGCGGCCCGTCACGAGGAATTCATTCTTATCACTCAGAATGTTGATGATTTGCACGAGCGAGCGGGCAATCAATCAACCATCCACATGCATGGACGATTGAAAACGCTTCGATGCGAAGCAAGCGGGCAACATGCAGTAAAGATGGGGGAGGGCGACCTCCAGGATGAATTCTTGACATGCCAGTGTTGCGTGGAGGCCCAACGCCTTCGCCCTGACATCGTCTGGTTCGGAGAGATGCCTATGCACATGGAAGAGATCTATGCAGCCGTGGAACAGTGCGATATCTTCCTCGTTGTCGGCAGTTCAGGTCATGTCTATCCTGCTTCTGGTTTGGTCAACATTGCTAATGCAGCGGGCGCGAAAACCATCCTGGTGAACCTCGAGCCACCCGTCAATGCGGACGCCTTTGCTGAAGTTCACTTGGGTAAAGCCGGTGAAATCTTGCCAGCATTGATTGAAAACCTACCTTAGTGTGCAATATGCGCCATGAATGTGAAACGATTCACCCTGCATAAATTAGACAGGCTTGATTTTAGATGCTATGAGAGCCTAAGTTAAGATTGAGTTCTCAAGGTTCATCTGATTGATAGCAAGGGCTGCGGCAACAACATCGCCGTCTTCCCACCAATCCACTGCGATGAACGTGGGACGCTTTCCATGCTGGTTCCAGCACTCAGTGGCCCGTTCTACCAAAAAATCGACATTATTTGCTTCTTCCCCTCTTGACGGGTCGGAAAGCCCAAGTGGCCCACTAAGCCAGTTGTTCATGTGATAGACTGCTTGCACTGGGTCGCCTCGAAGCGGATCACAATTCATGTCCTCTGTGTCATCTTCAGCAAAATTTGTTGTCCAACTGTGCGTTAGAAAATCATGAATCCATGGATGATTGATGTCCTCAGATTGCTCCCAAAAGACAACCAATGGGGTTCCATCATCAATCATCTCACCCAAGGTAGGCCAGGGTGAATTCATTGGATGAAAGAGAAGCTTCTCATACAATCCAGAAGCCTCAAACACGGCTTTCAAATGGTCTGCTTGAACATAATTTTCAACCAGCAGCGTCACTACATCTCGAGGTGAATCTTCCATGAGGTTGTTCAACTCACTCAACCATGTTTCTGCGTCCACATTTCCGTAGGTACAAGGGCTGAAACCACGGTCATCATCTCCATGGCACAAGCGTACGGTCTCTCTTCGCTCATCGCCACGTGTTTCGTAGTGGGTATCGATCATGAAGGCCCGCATACCGGCGCCCCATTGCGCAGAAAGACCGGTTTGGTGATTCGCTGCTGGATAATAGATTCCATCTTCGTGTGTTGAGAATGCGTTGTGTGTTTCAGGGAAGGTCACGTCTGAATACGGTCTCGAACACAAGACCGCCAAACCATTGCACACCTCTCCATCCTGAACTGTTTCCTCGCCGCCTTGAGTGCCAACAGGTACCGTTTGAGTTACACATCCTGGCAGTATCAACAGGACGATGAGGGTCAACATTGCGATGGAGCCCCGCATAAAACGGCCTTCATGTGCCAAGACATCAATGACTCGGTTGAACAAGATTCAATCTGCTGCCTCAATTCTTCCTACCTCAAGGCCTGCCTCGAAGAGCATACTGCCCGAGGTGTCGAATTTTCGCCCAATTGGCTTTCAGTGGGCCGGTGCTAGGAGTAGCGTCTGACAAGACCTACTGCGAGACCTTTGATTTGCCAACGCCTGAGCAATGGGTA